>NZ_FNKZ01000001.1:1250000-1850000 GCF_900104255.1 Pseudoxanthomonas sp. CF385 | reverse complement strand
GCGCGCACCTCGACCGCATGCTCGCCTTCGGCCAGGTCGGTGGGCAATGCGCCCCGCCACAGGTGCTGCGACGCCTCGGCCTCCGGCGAACGGTCGTAGCCGCGCAGCGCGTCGGCGACGTCGTCGCGCATGTTCTCCACCAGCAGGCGCGGATCGGGCTGTTCGACGCGCTTCATCGGTTTCCACGCACCGCCATCGACGCGGTACTCCACCCGTGTATCGGCATCGCCCATGTACACATTGGCGAACACGCCCCACGCCGGGTACGCGCCCTTGCGCAGCACGCGCGGTGCGTGCAAGCCAATGCCACTGTCGTCCGTCACGCGCGCCGGATGCCAGGACAAGGCGTACTCGCCACCCGCGCGCACGCGCAGCCGTGCATAGCCATTGGGTGTGCCGTCGGCCATCGTCGTGTCGGGAATGCCTTCGGCATCTTTCACGCCCGACCAGTAGGCGCCGCAGGCGGCACCGACGTTGTACTCATGCAGCGGCGCCAGGCCCTGCCAGCCCGTCGAGGCATCGTGGTACCAGTGGCGCTGTGTGTGCGTATGTCCGCTGAGCAGGAGGACATGCGGAAAGTCCTTCAGCAGCGCAAACAGGCGCTCGCGGTCCTGCGGACGGAAGCCGCGCGCACCGGGCTCGTAGAACGGGATATGCACGCCGATCACCAGCAGCCGATCCTTGCGCACCGTGGGCAGGTAGGCCTTCAGGAAGGCGAACTGGTCCTCACGCAAACCCCCGAAGTACGCCGGCGACTTGCCGGGCTGGTAGATCACGTCGTCCAGGCCGATGAAGGTCGCCGCCTCTTCTTCCCAGGCGAACGTGTCCGGCCCCAGGTGATGACGGAACGTACGCAACGATTCCTCATCGCTGGCCGCGTCGAAATCGAGGTCGTGGTTGCCGGGAATGAACAGCCACGGCACCTGCAGGCTCATCGTCGTGCGCAGGATCTCGGGGTACAGCGACAGGTCGTCGTTGGTCACATCGCCGAGCGTCAGGCCCAGGGCCGCGCCGTGCTTCCCCACCAGCGGTTGCACGATATCGCGCCAGTAGTAGTCCACGTCCTCCACGGACGAGGTCTGGCTGTCGGCGAACAGCAGTACATCGAGTTCGGCTTGCCCTGCCGGCTTCGGCCTCAGCGCGAAGTGGGTGCAGTCCGGTTGGCGCTGCGGGATGCCGCCGTACTTCAGTGCAGGCCCGGCGTGGTACTGCAGGTTGCGCCAGCGCGCAGGCAGGCCATCGCGCCGTACGGCCAGGTCGTAGCCTGCCGGCTTGATGATGAAGATCGTGCGGCCGTCGATGTACTCGAGGTTGTATTCGCCCCGCGCATCCGTGATCGCGATATCGATGCCGTTGGAGACCTTGATACCCGGCAGCCCGGGCTCTCCGGTATCGCGGACGCCGTTGCCGTTCCGGTCCTCGAACACCTGCCCCCAACTGCAAGGCGGCGGAAACGCATGGGCGGAAACGGCGAACAGCGCCAGGACGACAGCGATCAGCGAGGCGCGCATGGCGACTCCGGCAGGGACGACGGGCCGATTATGACCCGCGGCAGCCGATGCGGTCAGCGGGCGTGCCGCTGGGCCAGGACGGTGATCGCATCGTCCAGCGACAGCCCGCGCGCACGGAGCAGCACGATCAGGTGGTACAGCAGGTCGGCGCTCTCGCCGAGCAAAGCCGGCTCGTCCTGGGCGACGGCCGCCAATGCGGTCTCCACCCCTTCCTCACCCACTTTCTGTGCGATGCGGCGCACGCCCGCCTCGAACAATCGCGTCGTATAGCTGTCGGCCGGCCGCTCGCGCTCGCGCCGCGCGATGAGCGCGTCGAGCTCGGCGAGGAAGGCACCGGGCGCGTCAGGGAAGCAGCTGGCGCGCTGCAGGTGGCAGGTCGGTCCGCGCGGATGCGCCAGCACCAGCAGGCTGTCGTCGTCGCAGTCCACGTCCACCGAAACCAGCTCCAGCACATGGCCCGAGCTCTCGCCTTTGGTCCACAGGCGCTGCTTGCTACGGCTGAAGAACGTCACCTTGCGACTCGCCAGCGTGGCTTCCAGCGCCTCGCGGCTCATGTAGCCGAGCATCAGCACGCGCAGCGTCGCGGCATCCTGCACGATGGCCGGTAGCAGCCCATCGCCCTTGGCCCAATCCAGCCGCGCGGGATCCAGCCCGCGACCCGCAGATTCACTCGCCACGTCGCACCTCGATGCCCTGTTCTGCCAGTGCCTGCTTCAATGCCGGAATCCGGATATGCCCGCTGTGGAAGACACTTGCCGCCAGTGCACCGTCGACGTCCGCCTGCTGGAAGACATCGACGAAGTGCTCCACCTCGCCCGCGCCACCCGACGCGACCAGCGGCACCTCGCAGAGGGCGCGCACGGCCTGCAACTGGGCCAGATCGTATCCGCGGCGGACGCCGTCCTGATCCATGCAGTTCAGCACGATCTCGCCGGCACCGAGCCGTTGTGCCTGAACCACCCAATCCAGCGTGCGCAGGCCGGCGCCCTGCATCTTCGTGGGATCGCCGGTGTAGCGGCGCACGCGCCATTCGCCGTCGGCTTCGAGGATCGAATCCACGCCCACCACCACGCACTGCACGCCGAATGCCTGCGCCAGCTCGCTGATCAGGTCGGGACGCTCCAGCGCCGGCGTATTGACCGACACCTTGTCGGCCCCGCTGTACAGCACGCGGCGCGCGGTCTCGACATCGCGGATGCCACCGGCCACGCAGAAGGGGATGTCCAGCAGGCGCGAGACGCGTTCGATCCAGGCGTAGTCGACGGAACGCCCTTCCGGACTGGCGCTGATGTCGTAGAACACCAGTTCGTCCGCACCTTCGTCGCGGTAGCGCAGTGCCAGTTCGGCGATGTCGCCCATGTCGACGTGGTCGCGGAACTTGACGCCCTTGACGACACGGCCTTCGCGCACGTCGAGGCAGGGAATGAGGCGCCGGCTCAACATGCCAGGGCGTCCGGCAGGGTGAACCGGCCTTCGAGCAGCGCGCGACCCAGTACGATACCGGCGCATCCGGCATCACGCGCGCCGCTGACATCGGCCACCGCACTCACGCCACCCGAGGCCTGCACGGCCAAGGTCGGCACGGTGGCCCGCAGGTATGCGTACAGGTCGAGATTGGGTCCGCTCAGCATGCCGTCGCGGGCGATGTCGGTGCATAGCAAGTGACGCAGCCCCGCTTCAGCATAACGGGTCGCCAGCACTTCCAGCGTCTCCGACGCGGTCTCAGTCCAGCCATGCACGGGCAGCCGCCACACGCCGTCCCCATCGCGGCGCGTGTCCAGCGCCACGGTGATGCGCTCGCTGCCGAACTCAGACAGCCAGGCCAGCACGGTATCGGGGGCGCGCACCGCCAGCGAACCGATCACGACACGCTGCGCGCCGGCATCGAGCAGGCGCGCCACGTCATCGCGCTCGCGTACGCCGCCACCGGTCTGCACCTTCAGCGATGTGTCGCGGGCGAGCGCCTGCAGCAGCGGCAGCAGCGTGTAACCGCCTGCGCGGGCCGCGTCCAGGTCGACCAGGTGCAGCCACGCGGCGCCCTGACCGGCATAGCGGACCGCCACCTCAAGCGGCGCGCCGTCGTAGCGCGTCTCACGCGCATAGTCGCCCTGTGCCAGGCGGACGACGCGACCGTCGCGGACGTCGATCGCGGGATAGAGGGTGAAACCGGTCATTGCAGTCCGTACTCGATGAAATTCTTCAGCAGGCGTGCGCCCACCCCTGCCGACCGTTCCGGATGGAACTGCGCCCCGGCCACGCGTCCACGCTGCACCACGGCCGCGAAGCGCGCCCCGTGTTCGCTGCTACACAGGCAATCGTCGTCGACCGGCGCGGAATAGCTGTGGACGAAGTAGGCGTGGTCGCCCTCGGCGATGCCGTCCACCAGCGAGCTGTCGCGCCGGCGCTGCAAGGTGTTCCAGCCCATGTGCGGCACACGGATACCGGGCGAGACCGGCAGCTTGCGGACGCGGCCCGGCAGCAGGCCAAGACACGGCGTATCGTCCTCTTCGGAGTGGGCGAACAACAGCTGCGCGCCGACGCAGACGCCGAGCAACGGCCGCTCCAGCGCGCGCAGCGTCTCGACCAAGTCCAGTTCACGCAAGCGCGCCATGCAAACCGCTGCCGCGCCGACGCCCGGGAGGATCACCCGGTCCGCCGCGCGGATCGTCGCGGCGTCGCCCGTCAGTTCCGCTTCGACACCGAGCCGCTGCAGGGCGTAGCGCACCGACCCGATGTTGGAGCCCCCGGCATCGACCAGTACCACCCGCATCAGAGTGCGCCCTTGGTCGAGGGCAACTCTGCGCCTTCGCGCCGGATGGCCTGGCGCAACGCGCGCGCCAGCGCCTTGAAGCTCGCTTCGACCTTGTGGTGGTCGTTCTCGCCCTGCACCTTCAGGTTGAGGTTCAGCCCGGACGCATCGCACAGCGAACGGAAGAAGTGCGGCACGAGTTCGGTCGGCAAGTCGCCGACGCGCTCACGGCGAAACTCGCCCTCGAAGATGAAATACGGGCGCCCGCTGAAATCCAGCGCGGCGCTGGCCAAGGTTTCGTCCATCGGCAGCGTGAAGCCGTACCGGCCGATCCCGCGCTTGTCGCCCAGCGCTTCCTTCAGCGCCTGACCCAGCGCCAGACCAGTGTCCTCGACCGTGTGGTGCTCGTCGATGTGCAGGTCGCCGTCGGCGCGCACGTCGAGAGCGAAGCCGCCATGCTTGCCGATCTGCTCCAGCATGTGGTCGAAGAACGGAAGACCTGTCTTCGCCACCGGCTCGGCGACGCGGTCCAGGTCAACTTCGACGCGGATCTTGGTTTCCTTCGTGTTGCGCTGGACGACCGCGCGCCGCGGCGCGTCGGCCAACGCATGCGCGATGCCGGCCCAATCCCAGTCACCACCGAACTGCGTGGTCTTGAGCTGGAACGCCCGGATCTTCAGGTTGTCGGCGAACTGGTTGTCCGTGGGCCGGTCCCCGACCATTGCCGAGCGCGCCCAGTCGATGCTGCGGTCCTGCAGGTACGGGATCACCAGGCCGATGCCTGGCTTGCGCGTGGCCTTGTTCTCGTGCGGCCAGCTCTCATCGATCAGCACGTCGCGGAAACGGATGCCCTGGCTTTCGAAGACCTGCATCATCAGCGCGTGCGGACCCTCGAACGACGCGCGCGGATACTGCTCCGAACCCAGGCCGTCCTGGTTGCTGACCATCACGAACTGGTAGCCCGCGTCGCGCAGCTTCAGCAGCGCCGGGATGACCCCGGCGACGAAGCGCAGCTTCTCGTAGGCATCGATCTGGAAATCTTCGGGCTCCTCGATCAGGGTGCCGTCGCGGTCGATGAAGAGGATGGGCGTCATGCCGCCTGCTCCCGGGCGTTGAGGGCCGCGATGACGCGGTCGTTCTGGTGGGGCGAGCCGACGGTGATGCGCAATGCGTCGCCCAGTTGCGGGGCGGCGCGCTGGTCGCGCACCACGACCCCGGCGGCGAGCAGCGCGCGGAACGCGCCTTCGGCATCGTCGAAGCGCACCAGCAGGTAGTTGCCCTGCGATGGATACACGCGCAACACGCCAGGCGACTGCGCCAGCGCATCAAGCAGCCGGTCACGCTCACGGCGCACGAGGGCGATCCGCTCGCGTGTCTGCGCCAGCCCCGCATCGGACAGCCCCGCCAGCGCCAGGTCGGCGCACGGCGTGGGCACCGGATACGGCGCCTGGCAGCGCTGCAGGATGGTGATCAGGTCCTCGTTGCCGATCACGACGCCGATCCGCGCGGCCGCCAGCGCGTGCGCCTTGGACAGCGTGCGCAGGACGGCGATGTTCGGATGCGCCGCAAGCAGCGTTGTCGCGGATGGGCCGTCGGCGAATTCGCCGTAGGCTTCGTCCACTACGACCACGGCCTTGCCCTCCAGTGCGCCGGCGAGCGCAGCGATCCCGGCGAGCGGAATGGCGCTGCCCGCGGGATTGGAGGGCGAACACAGGAAAACCAGCTTGGCGCGCTGCGACAGCGCAGCCTCGCGGATCGCCTCCAGGTCGGCGGAGAAACCATCAACGCCGTCCACCAACGGCACCTCGACCAGCGGCGCGCCCTGCAGGCGTGCGCAGACCGCATACATGCCGAAGACCGGCGGGGTGACGACGATGGCGTCCTGGCCTGCCACGCACAAGGCACGCACGAGCAAGTCGATGGCCTCGTCGCTGCCACGGCCGACCAGTAGCGCGGCGGGTGCGACGCCGTACAGTTCCGCGAGTCGTGCGCGCAGGGCCGGCGGTTGCGGATCCGGATAGCGACGGCTGCGCCCTTCCCCATCCGCGGGATTGGACCAGGCCGACTCGTTCGCGTTGAGCCATACGTCGCCGCGCAACGACTCGCTGCGCGCGGACTTGTAGCCGGCGAAGTCGCGCAGGTCCGGACGCACCAGCGGCAGGATGGCGCTCACGCAGCCGCCTTGCGCAGGCGCAGCGTGACGGCATTGGCATGCGCATCGAGGCCTTCGGCCTGCGCGAGCGTCACCGCGCAGCCGCCGATGGCGCCAATGCCGGCGCGGCTGGCGGACTGCACGCTGACGAAGTTCTGGAAACTGGCCACGCTCACGCCGCTGTAGGCGCGGGCCGCGCCCGCCGTGGGCAGCACGTGGTTGGTGCCGCTGCAGTAATCGCCCAGCGCTTCCGGCGTGTAGTCGCCAAGGAATACGGAGCCCGCCGCTTCCACCCGCTCCAGCCACGCACGGGGCTCGCGCAGTGCGAGGATCAGGTGTTCGGGCGCATACCGGTTGCTGATGGCGAACGCTTCCTCCAGCGCGGCGACCTGCACCAGCCGCGATGCCGACAGAGCCTGCCGCGCGATGTCGGCGCGGTCCAGGGCTGCGAGCTGCGTGGCAAGTTCATCCTGCACGCGCGCGATCAGGCCCGCGTCGTCGGACACCAACAGCACCTGCGAATCGGGACCGTGCTCGGCCTGCGACAGCAGGTCGGCCGCGACGAACGCCGCATCGGCACCGGCGTCGGCGATGACCAGCACTTCCGACGGACCCGCCGGCATGTCGATAGCGGCGGCACCGCCTTGCGCGACCTGCTGCTTGGCCTCGGTGACGTAGCTGTTGCCGGGCCCGAACAGCTTGTCGCACTTGGGAACGCTGTCGGTGCCGAACGCCATCGCGGCGATGGCCTGCGCGCCGCCCAGTTTGTACACGCGGCGGATGCCGGTCAGCTGCGCGGCGACCAGCACCGCGGGGTCGGCGGTGCCGTCCTTGCGCGGCGGCGTGCACAGCACCACTTCCCGACAGCCGGCCAGCCGCGCGGGTACACCCAGCATCAATGCCGTGGACGGCAGAGGTGCCGTGCCCGCGGGAACATACAGGCCCACGCGTGGGATCGGCCGGATGACCCGCTCGCACACCACGCCGGGGGCGGTTTCCACCGCATACGGTTGCGCCATGCCGGCGCGGTGGAAGGCCTCGATCCGCCCGGCCGCCTCCAGCATCGCCTGCCTCAGTTCCGCAGACACGGCCGCGTGCGCGGCAGCGAATTCCTCATCGCTGACGGCGAAGCCGGACAGTGCGACGCCATCGAGCCGCGCGGTGATCTCGCGCAACGCCGCGTCGCCACGCACGCGCACATCGGCCAGCAAGTCGGCGACGGCATCGCGCGTGCGCTGCGCGACGGTCTGCACCGGCCGCGCGAGCAGCACGGTGCGCGCGGCCTCGTCGAGCGTGGCCCAGTCGTAACGCGGTGCGACGGAAGCGCTCATGCCAGCGACCTCTCGACGGACAGCACCATCAGGCCTTGCGCACCCGCACGCTGCAGTTCCTCCAACCGCTGCCAGGTAACGGTGCCGTGGCACATCGCCTGCAGCGAAAGGGGACCTTCGCCGTTGCCCGGCAGCGTCACCACGCCATCGCTGTCCGTCAGCAGCCGTGCCAGCGCCGGTACGGTCTCGCGCTCGGCGCGGAACATCAGCAGCTTGCTGTCCTTCAACTTCAGCACGCCGTCCAGGCGGCGCAGCAGCATGTCGGCCAGGCCGGCACGTGCATCGTCGAAGGCGCGTGCCGGGCCCGCGAGCACGGCCTCGCTGTCGAGCAGCGTCTCTACCGGCTTGAGCTGGTTGGCGGCCAGTGTGGCGCCGCTGGAAACCAGGTCGCAGATGAGGTCGGCGGTACCCAGTTTCGGCGCGATTTCCACCGAACCTGACAGCTCCACCACGGCCGCGTCGATGCCGCGCGCCTGCAGCCATTGGCGCAGGACGGAGGGATAGCTGGTGGCGATGCGCAGGCCCTGCAGTTGTTCCGGCCCGGTCCAGTCCCAGCTTTCCGGAACGGCCAGCATCAGCCGGCAGCTGCCGAACCCCAGCGGGCGAAGTTCGCGGTACGCCTCTGGCAAGCCGATCAGGGCGCGTTCGCCCGCCTGTTCGTCGAGTTCGTTGCGGCCCACGATGCCGAAGTCGCAGACGCCATCGGCGATCAGGCCCGGGATGTCGTCGTCGCGCACCAGCAGCAGGTCCACCGGCAGCGATTCGCCGTAGCAGAACAGCTTGTCGCGGCTTTCGCGCCAGCTCAGGCCGCAGGCGGCCAGCAGCGTGCGCGCCGGCTCCGCGAGCCGGCCGCTCTTCTGGATGGCGATACGCAGACGCTCGCGCGTCGCGGGGGTCAGGGTGGGACTCATGGAGAACGCTCAGTGGGAGGCGGTAGCCGTCGCCGCCTGCTGGCGGTGCACGGCGGCGGCGTAACCGCCCGCGCCCCGCTCGAGGGTGCGGGCGACACGGCCGATGGTGGTCACGCTGACCTGGGTGAGATCGTGGATTTCCCGGTACGGCACGCCCTTCAGCAGCAGGGGCACCACCCGCCAACGGTCGGCCATGGCCTCCAGCTCGGCTGGCGTGCACAGGTCTTCCAGGAAGGCGCGCACCTCACCCGGGTCCGACAACGCCGCCAGCGCCTCGGAGAGGGCCTGCAGGGGGCCGTTGTCGGCGACTTCGTCCTGGGGCGAGCGGCGCTTCATGGGCGGGATCATGCACTAATGTATTAACGTGCTAATACATTAATTGATGCCTTGGCCGCTCGTCAACCCGGAGCATGTCTGGAATGACGGGCTTTTCCCGTTACTTCCGGCATAGCCATACCAGGGGACCGACGATGGGCTGGAGTGGGCAAGGACGATGAGTACACTGCCAAGGACGCCGCACGGCCGGCCCGGCGAGACCGCCGGCATGCGGACAGGCCACCCGGGGGGGATGGGCATGCAGGGACGACGCACAGACACGACAAGCCACCCGCGCTGGTGGGTATGGCTGTTCGCCCTGTTGCTGTGGCCCATGGCCGCCGCGGCCTCCACGCCGGCCCGCATCGGACCTGACGCGAGCTATGCGGCGCTGGCCCCACACACCACCTACCTGCACGACGCGGGCGGCGCGGCGACCCTCGATGAGGCGCAGCGACTGCTGGATACCGGACGCTTCGCGCCGCTGCCGAACGGCGATGCGTCCTTTGGCTTCCAGACCGGCGCCTTCTGGTTCCACGTCGCGGTCACCAATACCAACGCCCGCGAACAACGCTGGCTGCTGGTCCAGCAGTACGCGCTGAGCGACCGGATCGACATCTACGCGCGCTACCCGGATGGCCGCACGGTCCACCACACGGGCGGCGACACCTTCCCGTTCGAGCACCGCAGCATCCGCTACCGGCATCCGAACTTCTGGCTGGAGCTTCCCACCGATCAGCCGGTCGACCTGCTGGTCCGCGTGCAGAGCCAGAGCTCGATGCAGGTGCCGCTGTTCCTCTACACGCCCGCCGCCTTCGCCGAACTCTCGCGCGACGGCCAGCTCGGCATCGGCATCTATTACGGCATCCTGGTCGCGCTGTTCTTCTACAACCTGGTGCTTTGGCTGGTGCTGCGCGACGGCAGCTACTTCTGGTACCTGTTCCACATCACCGCCTTCGGGCTGGTGCTGTTCACCCTCAACGGGCTGGGCTTCGAATACTTCTGGCCGCATTCCACCTGGCTGGCCGATAAGTCGGTCCCGTTGTCGGTCTGCCTGGCTCAGATCGGCATGCAGCAGTTCTCGCGCACGTTCCTGGGATTGAACACGCGCTGGCGATGGGGCGACCGCATCAGCAAGGCGATCATCGCCTTCTTTGTGCTGTTGGGCATCGCAGCCACCCAGCTGCCGTACCACGTGGCCACGCCGATCGCGTCGGCCGCGGTGTTCCCGAGCATCGCGTGGATTGCGGTGATCGCGCTGGTGGTGGTGCGCAGCGGCTACCGCCCGGCGAAGGTCTTCCTGCTCGCGTGGACGATGTTCCTGCTGGGTACGGGCATCTTCGTGGCGCTGGCGTTCGGCCTGCTGCCCAAGACCTTCATGACCGAGTACGGCGTGCAGATCGGCTCCGCACTGGAGATGCTGTTGCTGTCGGTCGCCTTGGGCTACCGCTACGCCGCGCTGCGTAACGAGAACGAACGCATCGTGCGCGATGCTAAGAACCAGCTGGAGGAACAGGTCATCACCCGCACCGCCGAGCTACGCCAGGCGATGTCGGAACTGGAGAGCGCCCATCACCGGCTGCGTGAATCCAGCCGCCTCGATGGTCTGACCGACCTGTACAACCGGACCCACTTCCGCGAAGCCTTCGAGCACCTGCTGTCGCAGTCGCGGAACTCGCAACGACCGATCTCGCTGCTGATGATCGACCTGGACCACTTCAAGCGCATCAACGACACCTACGGCCACCTGGTCGGCGACGATTGCCTGCGCTGCACGTCCAACACGCTGGCCGAGGCGCTGCGCCCGCATGGCGCATTGCTGGCCCGTTTCGGGGGCGAGGAGTTCATCGCCGCCCTGCCCGGCATGGGCCTGGGCGAAGCCAGCGTGGTGGCCGAGGAATTGCGCCAGGCGTTGCGAGCGCAGCCGTGCCGGAGCGGTGAGCTGGAGATCGCGATCTCCGCCAGCATCGGTGTGCATTGCGTCGACCTGGAAGCCCGCGACAGCCTGGAATCGGCGCTGCAGGTCGCCGACCAGGCGCTCTACACCGCCAAGGCCGAGGGGCGGGACTGCGTGCGGACGCTGTAGGGTTCGGGATTCCAGGCGTGGGAGCGACGTAAGTCGCGATGGCGTTGAAGCTCGCGACTTACATCGCTCCCACACCTACCCTCCCTGGAACTCAGCGGTTGCGGACCGCGGCAAGGATCTCGCCAGACTCCACCAGACGCACGGCGGTGGCGACTTCGCCATCGAGTGCGCGATCGCGGTCGAGGAAGGGAATCCGGGCGCGGATCGCCGCGTGCGCCGCGGCGACGGCATGCCCCGGATGGAAGGCTTCGCTGTCGGCGAGCGCGGCACGCAATGCATCGACTTCTGCCAGGAAGGCATCCCGACCTTCCGTGCCGGGCGACGGGCCACCGGACACCTTGGCGGCCAGTCCTTCGGCATCGGTCCGATCTGCGAGCGAACGCGCGGCGTTGATCATGTCGCGACGCAGGTCCAGCGCCTGCGCGGCGGTGTAGAGCTCCAGTGCCAGCACCTTGCCGAGGTCCTGTGTCATCGCCAGCACATGGCGCGCCTCGTTGGCGCCCATCGAGACATGATCTTCGGCGTTCGCGCTGGTCGGCACCGAGAACACGCTGGCCGGATGCGCGCGGCTCGCCAGGTCGTTGACGATGGCGGCCGCGCTGTACTGCACGATCATGTGGCCGGACTCGGTACCGTCCTCGTTGCCGATCAGGAACGCTGGCAGGCCGTCGTTGGTCGCCGGATCGACCAGCTTGTTGAGGCGGCGCTCCGAGATCGACGCCAGCGTGGGAATGGCGGCCTTCACGTAGCTCATCACCAGCGCCAGCGGCATGCCGTGGAAATGGCCGGCCGAGATGACCTGCTCCTCGACGTGCGTGGCTTCGCGATCCGGGAACACCAGCGGATTGTCGGTGACCGCGTTGAGCTCGATCTCCAGCACGCGCTTGGCCTGTTCCACCGCGTCGCGCACGGCGCCGTGCACCTGCGGGATGCAGCGCAGCGAATAGCTGTCCTGCGGCTGGTGCTTCTTGCCGCCGCGGAAGGGCATGAAGCGCCGGTAGAACTTCTCGCGCCCGTGGCGCTGCCCCGTGGGCACCCAGTCCCAGCCAATGTCGAAGCGCAGGGCCTGCGATGCCGGCGTGTCCCAGCTGCCCGGTAGCCAGGTGCGAAACCGAGGCACCAGGTGATAGGGAATGTCGGCCAGCGTCGAACCCGCCAGCAAGTCGCGCAGGCGCGCGGCGACATGCACCTGACCGGGGTGCGGGCGCAGTGCATGCACCTCTTCGGCGAACGCACCCAGGCGACCGGCGAAGGCATCGATGGTCATCGCCGCCGCAAGGTCCGCCGTATCCAGCAAATGATCCAACCGATAGGTGGCCAGCACGCCCATGGCGAGCATCTGCGCGGTGCCGTTGTTCAGCGCCAGGCCCTCCTTGTAGGACAGCGACACCGGCGTCAAGCCCGCGCGCTCGAGCGCGTCGGCACCCGGCATGCGCTCGCCCTGGTAGAACGCTTCGCCACCGCCCAGCAGCACGATGGCCAGGTGCGACAACGGCGCCAGGTCACCCGACGCGCCGACAGAGCCCAGCGACGGCACCACCGGCACGATGCCGGCGTTGAGCATCGCCGCAAGGGCCTGCAGCGTTTCCACGCGGATGCCGGAGTGTCCCTTCAACAACGTGTTGATGCGGATGCCCAGCATGGCGCGGACGATCTCCGGCGCCATCGGTTCGCCCACGCAGACGGCATGGGTGACGATCAGGTTGTACTGCAGCTCTTCGTGCAGCGAGCGCCCGGACTTCGCCGCGCCCGGCAGTTCGTCGCGCACCGGGTGCGCGCCCAGCAGCTTGTCGGCGTTGCTGCCGAAGCCGGTGGAGACGCCGTAGATCGGCTCCTCACGGCGGACCTGTTCGGCCAGGAAATCCGCCGCGCGCGCCACGGCCTTCAGTGCGCCCTTGTCCAGTTCGACGCTGGCACCGAACGCGATCTCCACCAACCTGTCGCGCGTCAGCGACGCACCATCCAGCAGGATCGGTTTCATGTCAGCGCCCCGCCAGTGCGCGCGCCTGTTCCAGCTCAACCTTCAGGCTGCTGGCCAAGTCTTCGCGCTTCACTTCGAACTGCTGCTCGCGCAACAGGTCCTTGACGGTCACCGCACCGCGCGCGCGCTCGTCATCACCCGCCAATACCACGAAGCGGATGCTCGCACGCGAGGCGTACTGGAACTGCTTGGCCAGTTTGCGGCCTTCCATCTGCACTTCGGTGTTGATGCCGGCCGCGCGCAGGCGACGGGCGATGTCCAGCGATTCGGCCAACTGGCCCTCGTCCATCAGGGCGACCATCGCCTGCACGCTGCTCTCGTCGCTGCCTGCAATCAGGCCGGCTTCGCGCAGCTGCCAGAACAGGCGCGTCAGCCCGATCGAGATGCCCACGCCGGGCAGCTTCGACTTGGTGTAGTGGCTGGCCAGGTCCTCGTAGCGGCCGCCGGAGCAGATCGAACCGATCTGCGGATAGCCGTCCAGCTGGGTCTCGTAGACCGTGCCGGTGTAGTAGTCCAGGCCGCGGGCGATGGAGAAGTTCAGGCAGTACGCCGCTTCCGGCACGCCCAGCGCCTTCACCAGCTCCAGCACCTCGCGCAGTTCAGCGAGGCCCTGGTTGAAGATCTCGCTGCCCTGCCCCAGCGCGTCGAGCTTGGCCAGCGCGTCGGCGTGGCTGCTGCTGCGCATGGCGACGAAGTCCAGGATGCGGTCCACGCCCTCGGCCGACATCCCGAAGCCTTCGCCGGTCAGCGTCTCGCGCACGTAGTCGGCGCCGCGCTTGTCCAGCTTGTCGACCTCGCGCAGCACCAGCGCCTGCTGCTCGCCGTCGGTGACGCCCTGCGCCTCGAAGAAGCCGCGCATCAGCTTGCGGTTGTTCAACTGGATGGTGAAGTCGCCGATGCCCAGGTCGCTGAACACGGCGTGGATCACCGCCAGGATCTCGGCATCGAAGCGCACGCTGAGCGCGTCCTTGCCGATCACGTCGATGTCGCACTGGTAGAACTCGCGGAAGCGGCCGCGTTGCTGGCGCTCGCCGCGATAGACGCGCTGGATCTGGTAGCGGCGGAACGGGAACGTCAGTTCGTGCTCGTGTTCGGCCACGTAGCGCGCCAGCGGCACGGTCAGGTCGAAACGCAGCGCCAGTTCGGGCAGGCCGTCGCCCTCCTTCGCCAGCGCACCGGTGGACTGGACGAAGTACACCTGCCGCTCGGTTTCGCCGCCCGACTTGGTCAGCAGCGTCTCGGACAGCTCGAATACCGGCGTTTCCACCGGCAGGAAGCCGAAGCGCTCGTAGTTGCGGCGGATGGTGTCCAGCATGCGCTGGAAGGCGATCTGCTCGCGCGGAAGCAGTTCCATCACTCCAGGCGGCGTACGGGGCTTGATCAAGCGAAAAACTCCGGCAGAAGGCAACAGCGCATTCTAGATGGGAAGGCCCCGGACCGACAGGAAAAGGACTCGCCCTATTGCCGCACGCGCGACGACTGCATACAATGCGCGGCTCACGGGGTGTAGCTCAGTCTGGTAGAGCGCTACGTTCGGGACGTAGAGGTCGCAGGTTCGAATCCTGTCTCCCCGACCAACACATGAAACCCGGGAAACGAAAGTTTCCCGGGTTTTTTGTTGCCCGGTTTCCGGCAACAGACCCAAGCCCGGCTCGGGCGTTGCGGCACGCGCCACGGCCTCCCGCTCCCGTCATCCCCCCGGGTTGCCCTCAACTCGGGGAAGCCCGAAAACTTGCTGTCCGTCACAGAAATATGCCGCGGAGCGTCACTCTTTGCCCGCCGCCGGCCCCCAGCGGAACGTGTCGTTTGTCCTGCCGAGCGACATATCCCCTCGCTGCCGCTGGCCGGATGAGCGGTTGGGGAGATTCGCGCCCGTCAGGGTTCACCTATCTTTACGAAAAATGAACACGCGCGACCAAAACCTGACCTTCCCGACACCCGTTTAGAGAATTGGCAGAGTTTTTGCTTAAGACAGTCCCTGAAGGATCGCGTCCCCCGCGCCCGTACGTCAGGCCCGCTCTTGAAACTCCGTTTGCTGCCCCTCGCCCTCGCATGCGCTTCGGGCTTTTCCCTGCAACTCCCGTCCGCCCTGGCGGCTCCCGTCGACGCGCTGCCCGCGTCGCGTGATGCCCAGTTGGACGAGGCCGCGCATCTGCGCGATCAACGCCAGTGGCTCGCGGCCTTGGCGATCTACGAGCGCTTGCTGTCGGCCAGGTCCAGCGATGACGAGGCTTACCGGCTGCGCGCACTGACGCTGGCCGACCTGGGCAACGCCCAGCGCGCCTGGCAGCTCTACAGCGAGCGGCCCCAGGCATTCACCGAAGCGCAGGCGAATCGCCTGGAGAGCGATCGCCTGGCGCGCCTGATCGTGTGGGGCGGCCTGTATGCACAGGAGACCTCGTCGCGGCTCGACGAGATGCGGCTCGCCGAGCGCGCGATGGCCGAGCATCTCGCACGCCTGACGCCGGCCGAACGCGTCGACGCGACGCGCGCGCGGCTGGACACGCTGATCATCCTCAACACGCTCGAGAAGCACGAGGAGGTGGTCGCCGCCTACCGTGCCCTGCAGGCCGACGGCGTGCGCGTGCCGCCCTATGCCCTGGCGAAGGTCGGCGATTCGCTGCTAGCGACCCGTCACCCCGAAGAAGCGGCCGCGGCGCTTGAAGCCTCCCTGAAGGAGATGCCGGGCGAGTTCGACATCCAATTACTGCTCGCCTACGCCTACCTCGAGTCGGAGCAGCATGACCGCGCCCTGACGCTGCTCGAAGCGCTGGCCAAGGCGAACGAACCCTGGCCCCGTGCCGCGGGCGCGCGTCGTGGCCACCAGAACTGGCAACGATTCGAAGCCGACACGAACCACGCGATGGTGACCGCGTACGGCAACCGACTTCGCGAAGCGGAAACGGCGCTGCAGGCGCTCGTCGCGCTGGCGCCCAACAATGCCGGTCTCCAGTCGCGCCTCGGCTCGGTCTTCAGCATGCGCGGCTGGACCGAGCGCGCGCTCGAACGGCAGCGCATGGCGATGACCCTGGATCCGCGCAGCACCGAAGCCCGCATCGGAGCGACCGAGTCGCTGTTGTCGCTCGACCGTGTCGAAGAGGCGCGGATGCTCCGTGACGGACTGATCCAGCAATACCCCGGCAATACCCATGTCCGCCGGCTCGAGCGCTACTGGGATGCGCGCCAGGGCTGGCACGGACGCGCGTGGGCGGCCACCGGCCGCAGCGATGCCACAGGCAACGGCAACACCGCGTCGCCGCTCGGCAATCGCGATGGCGAATACGGCCTCTCCGTGGAGAGCCCGCTGCTGGGCGATCGCTGGCGCATCACGGCACAGGCCAGCGACGCGTGGGCGGACTTCCAAGGCGAGCGCGTCCATGGTCGTTACGCCGGCATGGGCCTGCGCTACGTGCACGATCGCCTCTCGCTGGAGGCGCAGGCCCTGCGGCCGGACGATCGCTATCTCGACGACACGGCGTTCGGTCTGCAGGCGGGCTGGCGTTTCAGCGACACCTGGTCTGCCAGCGCCGCGGCATTCCACGCGGACCCGGAGGCCTCGTTGCAGGCGCGACGCAGCGGGATCGGCGCAGACGCGTGGCAGGCGGCGGTGACGTGGACGCCTTCCGAGCAGGGTCAGCTGGGTCTTCGCTACAAGCATTGGGACTACGACGACGGCAACCGGCGCCAGGAATTGGGTCTCGTCGGCCAGCGCCGATGGATCACCCGGCCGCACCTGCTGGTCGACGTGATCGGCGACGCGTATGCGTCCCGCGGCAGCCGGGACGATGCGCCGTACTTCAATCCTTCCAGCGACCACGCTTTCAATGGCGGCGTGCGCCTCGACCATATCGCGTGGCGCCGCTACGAACGCCACCTGCGGCAGCGCCTGGAGATCACGGCCGGCACGTACTGGCAGGAAGGGTATGGCACCGCCTGGGTACCGCGGGCGAGCTACCGGCACGAGTGGAAGCTGGGCATGGGTCATCTGCTGGACTACGGCGTGTCCTGGTCGCGTCCCGTGTACGACGGACAGCGGGAACAGCGCGTCGCGCTGGATATCGAATATCGGTGGGGAGAATGACCATGACGCGCATCCTGTTCGCACTCGTGCTGCGCGCCTGTCTCGCCCTGGTCGCCGCATCGCCCTTCGTGGCCTTCGCGGCCGGTGCCGGCGTGGGCGCCAGTACGCTCCAAGTGGGCGGCAACCGCCTGCTGGTCCTGAGCTACCACGACATCCGCGACGACGTCGCCCGCAAGGGCGATCCGGACGGTTACGCGGTCAGCGCACAGAACTTCGCGGCCCACCTCGACTGGCTGTCGGGCCATGGCTATCACCCGGTCAGCCTGGGCGACGTGATGGCCGCCTCCCGCGGCGAACGTGCGCTGCCGGAGAAAGCCGTACTGCTCACCTTCGATGACGGCCTCCGCAGCGTGTACACGCATGCGTTTCCGCTGCTGCGCGCGTATGGCTACCCCGCGCTGGTGGCGGTGGTGACCGATTGGGTGGAGCTGCCCAAGGATCGCCAGGTCGATTACGGCCCGCGCATGTTCACGCGCGACGATTTCCTGACCTGGGCGCAACTTCGCGAAATGCAGGCCACCGGCCTGGTCGAAATCGCGTCGCACAGCCACGACCTGCACCACGGCGTGCAGTCGAACCCGCAGGGCAACATGACGCCGGCGGCCATCACCCGCCGCTACGATGCCGGCGCGCACCACTACGAGACCGAAGCCGACTACCGCGCCCGCATCCAGGCCGACCTGAAGACCAGTGCCGACCTGCTCCAGCGCGAGCTTGGCGTGCGGCCGCGCGCGATCGTCTGGCCGTATGCCGCGTACAACAGCATCAGCAACGGCATTGCCGAAACCCTCGGCATGACGGTGTCGTTCGATCTGGAAGGCCGTGAGCAGCCGCTGGGCAACGATCTGCACGGTCTGGCGCGCCTGCTGCTCAGCGACAACCCGAGCGTCAACGACCTGGCCTACGAGCTGCGACGCGACGAGAACGTGACCGGCGTGCGCG
Source organism: Pseudoxanthomonas sp. CF385 (assembly GCF_900104255.1). Classification (NCBI taxonomy): domain Bacteria; kingdom Pseudomonadati; phylum Pseudomonadota; class Gammaproteobacteria; order Lysobacterales; family Lysobacteraceae; genus Pseudoxanthomonas; species Pseudoxanthomonas sp. CF385. The sequence goes on along the minus strand of NZ_FNKZ01000001.1, from coordinate 1,831,941 downwards.
CCATGCAGGTCGACCTGGACTATGTCTACGATGCGGATCCTGCACAGCTGAACCGCAATCTCGACGTGCTGCTGGAGCGGGTCAAGCGGATCGGCCCCACCCACGTGTTCCTGCAGGCCTTCGCCGATCCCGATGGCAATGGCTCCGCGGATGCGCTGTATTTCCCGAACCGGCACCTGCCGGTGCGCGCCGACCTCTTCAACCGCGTGGCGTGGCAGCTGCGCACGCGCGCGGGCGTCAAGGTGCTCGCCTGGCTGCCGGTCCTGGGCTTCGAACCTGCCGATCCGGCGCAGCGACGGGCTCTCGCCCTGCCGGAGCGCAAGGGCGACATCTTCCGCCTGGATCCGAGCAATCCCCGCGTCCGCGCGATGGTGAGCGACATCTACGAAGACCTCGCGATCGCCAGTTACTTCGAAGGCCTGCTGTTCCACGATGACGCCTACCTGCGCGACGACGAAGTGCCTGCCGTCGGCGATGCCGATGCGCGCGCGCAGCTGCTGGTGGACTTCACCCTCGAGCTGAAGCGCTCCGCCGAGCGCTGGCGCCCCAAGCTGCTCACCGTCCGCAACCTGTACGCACGCACGGTGCTGGAACCGGAGAGCCAGCAATGGTTCGGCCAGCGCCTGGACACGTTCCTCACCGCCTACGACTACACCGCTCTGATGGCGATGCCGTGGATGGAAGGCGAGCATCGCCGTCCCGCCGCCTGGATGCGCGAACTGGCCGATGCGGTGCGCGCCCACGATCCGTCGTTCAACAAGACCCTGTTCGAACTGCAGACGCGCGATTGGCGGACCAACACGCCGATCCCGGGCGAGACCCTGCAGGCCCTGGTCCGCCAGTTGCAGGCGGATGGCGTGCGCCACCTCGGCTGGTACCCGGACGACTTCATCGGCGACCAGCCGCGCCTGCCCGACGTGCGCGGCAGCCTGTCGGCGCGCAGCTTCCCGTACGAGGAACGATGATGGGCACGTACCTCGAGACGCTGTTCCAGTTCGCGTTCCTGTATCCGATCGTGATGTCCTTCTTCTGGATGTCCGGTGGGCTCTATTACTACTTCCGCCGCGAACGGCACGCGCGCCCGCGCAACGAGCCGCCGCCGATGGCGGTGATGCCGTTCGCCACGCTGCTGATCCCGTGCCACAACGAGGGCGACAACGTCGAGGACACGATCGGCGGCGCGCTCGCCCAGCAGTATCCGGACTTCGAGGTGATCGCCATCAACGACGGCAGCCGCGACGACACCGGCGACCGACTGAACGCCTTGGCGGCGAAGCACCCGCGCCTGCGCGTGATCCACCTGGACCGCAACCTGGGCAAGGCGAACGCGCTGCGCATGGGCGCCCTGGCCGCACGCAGCGAATACCTCGTCTGCATCGACGGCGATGCGCTGCTCGACGAATACGCCACCCACTGGATGATCTGGCACCTGACGTCCGGCCCCCGCGTGGGCGCGGTGACCGGCAATCCGCGCATCCGCAACCGCTCCACGCTGCTCGGCCGTCTGCAGGTGGGCGAGTTCTCGTCGATCATTGGCATGATCAAGCGCGCACAACGCGTCTACGGCCGGATCTTCACCGTGTCGGGCGTGATCAGCGGCTTCCGCCGCACCGCCCTGCACCGCATCGGCTACTGGGCCGACGACATGGTGACCGAGGACATCGACATCAGCTGGCGCCTGCAGCTCGACCATTGGGATATCCGCTACGAGCCCAACGCGCTGTGCTTCATCCTGATGCCGGAAACCCTCAAGGGCCTGTGGCGCCAGCGCCTGCGCTGGGCGCAGGGCGGCGTCGAAGTCCTGATCCGCCACAGCGTGGACATGTTCACCTGGCGCAAGCGCCGGATGTGGGCGGTGCTGGTCGAATACCTGCTCAGCGTGGTCTGGGCGTACACCATGCTGCTCATCATGGTGCTCTGGCTGCTGGGCAAGTTCGTGCAGATGCCGCCCGGGCTGTACGTGCACACCCTGCTGCCGTCCTGGCACGGCGTGATCCTGGCCCTGATCTGCATGCTGCAGTTCGCCAGCAGCATCGTCATCGACCGCCGTTACGAGACCGCGGTGGGCCGCAACTATTTCTGGATGATCTGGTACCCGATGGCGTACTGGATGCTGAGCCTGTTCACCACCGTCGTGGCGGTGCCGAAGACGCTGATGCGTCGCCGGCGCGGACGCGCCACATGGGTCAGCCCTGACCGGGGGATACGATGAAATTCGATTCGCGCTTGATCCGCAAGCCCATGAAGCAGCCGCGCCTGCAACGCGCAGCATGGGGCTTCGTCACCCTGGGCTTCTGGATGGTGTACGTCTACCTGTGGACGCCGCTGGTCACCCTGATCCTGTGGCTGCTCGGCATCCGCACGGCGTTCTTCGAACTCTACGTGCGCGAGCACACCATCGAGCCGTTCCTGCTGTTCACGCTCCCGGTGCTGGCCGTCGCGTGCGCATTGCTGCTGATCGCGTGGGCCGAGTACAACCGGTTCCGGTTCAGTCGCGTGGACAGGCGCAGCCAGCCGCGCAGCGCAACGTTGACGGAAGTGGCCGATTCCCTGGGCGCGCCGCCGGCCGTCGCGCGCGCCCTGGTGCTGGGGAAGGTGACCGTCCTGCATATGGGCGAGGACGCCCGCCCACAGGACTTCACCGCGCTGACCGAGTCCGCCTGAGGCCAGCGGTCAGCGCAGGTCCGGGTGCCTCATCTGGCCCTCGCCGCGAACGACGAAGCGCTCCACCGTGAGCGCCTCCAGCCCCATCGGGCCGTAGGAATGCAGGCGGGTCGTGGAAACGCCGATCTCGGCACCCAGGCCCAGCTCGCCCCCGTCCGAAAAGCGCGAAGACGCGTTCACCATGACCACGGCGGATCGCAAGGCCTGGATGAAGGCCTCCGCATGCGCCGGCGTGCGGGTGACGATCACCTCGGTGTGGTCGGAGGTGTGCCGGCGCACGTGGGCGATGGCGGCGTCCAGGTCATTGACGACGCCGATGGCGAGCACCAGGTCCAGGAACTCGGCTGCGAAATCGTCTTCCGTCGCCTCCGCTGCATCGGGCACCCAAGCCCGGCCCGCGTCGTCCACACGCACTTCCACGCCCCGGGCACGCAAAGCCTCCACGGCGCGCGGCAGGAAAGTCGGCGCGATGTCGCGATGAACCAGCAGCGTCTCCAGCGCATTGCAGGCGGATGGCCGCGAGACCTTGCCGTCCAATAGCAGTCCCAACGCGACGTCCTCGTCCGCATCGGCATCGACGTACTGGTGACACACGCCCTTGTAGTGCTTGATGACCGGCACGCGCGCGTGCTCGGCCACGAAGCGGATCAGGCCCTCGCCACCGCGCGGGATCACCAAGTCGATGATCTCGCTAAGCTGGATCAGTTCGAGGATGGTCTCGCGGCGCAGGTCTTCCACCAGGGTCAGCACGGCCTCGGGTAGTCCGGCCTCGCGCAGGGCGCGACGCAATGCACCCGCGATGGCGGTATTGGAGTGGATGGCCTCGGATCCCCCGCGCAGGATCACCGCGTTGCCCGCCTTCAGGCACAGCGCAGCGGCGTCCGCGGTCACGTTGGGCCGCGCTTCGTAAATCATCGCGATCACGCCCAGCGGCACGCGCACGCGCTCAACGTGGATGCCGTTCGGCCGGTCGTAGGCGCGGGTGACCTGCCCCACCGGATCCGGAAGGTCGGCGACCTCGCGTACGGCCGCCGCGATGCCCTGCAGTCGCTTGGTATCCAGGCGCAGGCGATCGAGCATCGCGCTGCCGATGCCCTTTTCCTCCGCCGTCGCGATGTCGCGCGCATTGGCCGCCAGGATGCCCGTCTCGTCCGCGAGCAGCGCATCCGCCATGGCACGGAGCAACGCGTTCTTCGCGTCGGTGGGCAACGCGGCGATGGCGTGCGCAGCGTCACGGCACTGCAGGGCTTGCTGGGTGATCGCGCCAGTCATGCGGACTCCGGGGGAGGCGTCAGAGAAGGACCAGATCGTCGCGATGCACGACGTTCTCGCCGTAGGTATAACCGAGGATGCCTTCGATGTCGCGCGAGTGGCGGCGCGCGATGCGGCGGATGTCCACTGCCGAGTACTGGCTCACGCCGCGCGCCACCGTGCGATCACCCTCGCCATCGCGCAGCACCACCTCGACCATGTCGCCGCGGCGGAAATCGCCTTCGGCGGTGGTCACGCCACCCGGCAGCAAGGACGCGCCCTTCCCCGCCATCGCGCCAGCGGCGCCGGTGTCGACGATGATCGCGCCCGCCTCTACCGGCACGTTGCGCAACCAGTACTTGCGTGCGGCGAGGCGGTTCTGCGCCGGCCGGAATCGCGTGCCAACGAGGCCCCCGTGGGCGAGCGCCGACACCGTGCCTGCGCGGGTACCGTTGAACAGGAAGGTCTCGATGCCCGCCGCGGCCGCCTTGGCCGCGGCCTCCAGCTTGGTATGCATGCCACCGGTGCCGACGCCGCTGCCCGCGCCGCCGGCCATCGCGTAAAACGCGGGCGTCAGCGCTTCGACGTCCAGGATCGGCTGCGCATCGGCATGCGTGCGCGGGTTGGCGGTGTAGAAGCCATCGATGTCGGTAGCGATGAACAACGCATCGGCGTCGATCAGCGCGGCGACGACGGCCGCGAGGTTGTCGTTGTCGCCGAGCTTGAGTTCGTCGACCGAGACCGTGTCGTTCTCGTTCACCACCGGCAGCGCGCCGAGCGACAGCAGTTCCTGCAGGGTCGCGCGCGCATTGAGGTAGCGCCGGCGGTTGCGCAGGTCGTCATGGGTCAACAGCACCTGCGCGACCGGTCGATCGAAGAAACGCTGCCACAGCGCGATCAATTGGGCCTGGCCCAGCGCCGCCAGCGCCTGGCGTTCGGCCATGGCCGCGCCTGCCTGCGGCTTACGGTGCAGCAGGCCACGTCCGGCCGCGACTGCGCCGGACGAGACGATCACCACTTCCTTGCCTGCCGCAATGCTGGAAGAGACGAACTGCGCCAGGCTCAGTGCGTGGCGCGGCGTCAGTCCCTCATCGCCGCCCGCCAGCAGGCTGCTGCCGACCTTCAGCACGGCGCGGCGCCACGCCGGCAGCGGTTGTTCTTCGAACGGGAGCGGCGCGGCGTGGGTCATGGGATCAGCTCAGCGTGTGTTCCATTCGTAGACGGTGAGGTCGGACGTGCCCTGGGTCGCGAGGGGATCGCGTGCCGCGATCGCACGGGCCTGCTCCAGCGAGTCGACGTTGACGAGCACGTAGGCGCCGCCGGTCTTGTCGCTGAAACCCCCGGTCATCTCCAGGTGTCCGCTGGCACGCAGTTCGTCGAGGAACGCCAGGTGCGGGGCGACCACGCCCTCGTCGAACGTGGGTCGACGCATCGCCATGACGAGGTAGCGCCTCATAGCGCATTCCAGCGCGCCGCCAGTGCATCCAGGCGGAGGTCGGCACCGGCACCCGGCGACACCCGCGCCGCCAGGCTGCCCTCGGGCGTGCGGCCCTGCCCCGCGCTGTCCGCGGATGCCGCCGCGGCCTTGTAGGCCTCGCGGAACGGCACGCCGGCCACGGCCGCTTCCACGGCCACGTCGGTGGCGTACATGCCCGAATCGATCGCCGCACGCAGGCGGTCTTCGCGCCACTCCAGGTTCGCCAGCAGCGCGGGCAGCAGTTCGAGCGCCGGCAAGCCGCGGCCGAAACCATGAAAGATCGCGCCCTTGCTGGCCTGCAGGTCGCGGTGGTAGCCGGACGGCAGCGACAGCAGCTGTTCGATCTCCATCCGCGCAGCCGCGACGCTGGCGTGGGTGGCGCGCATCAGCTCGATGACGTCGGGATTGCGCTTGTTCGGCATGATGGAACTGCCCGTGGTGTACTGAGCGGGCAACGCGACGAAACCGAATTCCGCGCTGGTGAACAGCGACAGGTCCCAGGCGATGCGGCGCAGGTCCAGGGTCGCGCCACCGAGCGCTTCGAGTGCAGCCAGTTCGAACTTGCCCCGCGAGAGCTGCGCATAGATCGGGCTGACCTGCATGCGCGAGAAACCGAGTGCCGCGGTCGTGTGTTCGCGGTCCAGCTTGAGGTTGACGCCGTAGCCGGCGGCCGTGCCCAATGGATTGGCGTCCACCAGTTTCAGCGTATCGCGGGCGCGCACCGTGTTGTCGATGAAGGCTTCCGCCCAGCCCGCCCACCACATGCCGGCGGACGACACCACGGCGCGCTGGATGTGCGTGTAGCCGGGAATCGGCAGATCGCGTTCGGCGAGCGCACGGTCCAGCGCGACCTTGGCCACTTCGCGCGACAGCACGGCCACGCGCGCGAGCTTCTCCTTCAGCCACAACCGGGTGGCGACGAGGATCTGGTCGTTCCGGCTGCGCCCGGTGTGGATCTTGCGCCCGGCATCGCCCAGGCGCTCGGTCAGGCGCGCCTCGATGGCCGAGTGCCCGTCTTCGAAGCGCTCGTCCAGGACGAAATCGCCGCGACGGAAGTCGTCCGCCAGCACCGCCAGTTCGCGCTTCAGGCCGGCCAGCTCGTCGCCCGAGAGGATGCCGATGCGCTGCAGGCCTTCCGCGTGCGCGGTGCTGGCCTGGATGTCGTGCAGGAAGAACTCGCGGTCCAGCACCACGTCGTCGCCGGCCAGGAAACGCTGGATCTCCGCGTCCACTGCTACGCCCGGCTTCTGCCACAACAGGTCGCTCATACCGTCGTCTCCTGCGGAATGCTGTCCAGTTCGTCGAACCCGAAGGCCCGGTTGAGGTTCTGCATCGCCTGCGTCGCCGCGCCCTTGAGCAGGTTGTCGAGGGTCGCGACCACGACCAGGCGCTTGCCGCCGGGCGCCAGGGTGAAGCCACCGATCTCGACGCCGTGCCGGCCGGCGATCCGACTGACCCACGGGGCTTCGTCCAGCACGCGGACCAGCGGCTCGCCCGCATAGCGTTCGCGATAGCGCGCGCGGATGTCCTCGACCTTGGCCGCCTGCTGCAGCCAGAGGTTGACCGTCATCGTGATGCCGCGGAAGTGCGGGGCCACATGCGGCATGAACTCGACCGGCACACCCAGGTGGCGGCTGACCTCGCGCTCATGCATGTGGTCGGTAAGCGCATACGGCATCAGATTGTCGCGCAGCAGCTCGGTGTTGTTCTTGTCCGACGGCGTGGTCCCTGCGCCAGAGTAACCAGAGACGCCGAAGCACTGCGGCGGGCCCGCCAAGCGACCAAGGAGCGGTGCGATCGCGAGCTGCATCGCCGTGGCGTAGCAGCCCGGATTGCTGATCCGCGTCTGGCCGGCATAGTCCTGTCGGGTCAATTCCGGCAGACCGTAGTACCAGTGCGGATCGAAACGGTAGTCCGCCGACAGGTCGACGATGATCGTGTCGGGGGCTTGCGCATCGAGCGCCGCGACCAGGTCGCCGGCCTTGCCGTTGGGCAGCGCCAGGATCACGGCGTCGGCACCCTTCGCGCCGACCTGCTCGTGGCTCAGGTTCTCGTAGCGCAGCTCGCCCGTGAACCCTTCGATATGGTCGCTGACTTTCTGCCCGTCGAGCTCGCGCGAGGACACGAACGCCAGTTCGAGCTGCGGATGGCGGGCGATCAGGCGGATAAGCTCCGCGCCGGTATGGCCGCGGGCGCCGACGATGCCGACGGTCTTCGGGGTACTCATGGGACGTCCTGATCGTGCCGGGCGAGCTTCGCCAGCAGGTTGCGTTTCACCGCCGGCCACTCGCCGTCGATGATAGAGAAGACGACGGTGTCGCGCGGCGAGCCGTCGGTATGGCGTTTGTGGTTGCGCAGCACACCGTCCTGCTTCGCCCCGAGCCGGGCGATCGCCGCGCGCGAGCGGTAGTTGAACCAGCTGGTCTCGAACACCACGCTGATGCAGCCCAGCGTCTCGAACGCATGCGTAAGCAACAACAGCTTGGTCTCGGTATTGATGCCGGTGCGCTGCACGTTGGGCGCGTACCAGGTGTAACCGATGCTGAGCTTGGGCACGTCCGCTTCCAGCCCGTAGAACCGGGTACTGCCGACGACACGGCCAGCGGCATCCCGCACCACGAACGGCAGCACGCGGCCGTCGGCCTGCGCCGCCAGCACCGCGTCCACGTAGTCCGCCGCATCGGCGGCCTTCGGCACCTGCGTGAACCACAGCGCAGCCAGTTCATCGCCCGCCAAGGCGGCGCGCAGGCCCTCGACATGGTCGGACGACATCGGTTCGAGGCGCGCATGACGCCCCGTCAGGACCGGTACCTGCTGCCAGGCAGTGGGGAGTGCGGCGGCCATGTCAGTCCTTCAACGTGGGCAGGCGCGTGCGGCAGTGCGCGACGCAGCGTTCGATGTCGGCGAAATCCTCGATGCCGTACCAGAACACCTTCCACTTCTCCTGCTTGTAGCAGCCGTCGGACTCGGCGTAGTAGAAGATGTTGACCTGGTTGTTGTGGCGCGAACGCCAGAACAGCTGCGGATTCTCTTCGCGCATCACATGCCACACGGCGCGGCCGAGGCCCTCGCCCTGCGCGTCGTCGAGTACGGCAAACTTGTCCAGATAGGCGAACCCTTCCTCCTGCGTGAGGATCAGGGCGGTGCGGTAGTTCTCGCTGATGTAGACGCGGTATGGCGTGGTGCGCTCGAAATAGTCCGGCAACAGCGTGCGGCCGAAGCTGGATTCGATCAGCGTCTTCAGTCGCGGCAGGTCCACGCCTTCCCAACCACCTTCGAAGCGCAGTACGCGTTCACCCTTGCGCACGAGCGTGCCGGAACCGCGGTGCGTGAACAGCTCCTTGGCCAGTTCCGCCGGCTTGGTGATGGACACCGAGGAGGTCAGCGGCAGCCGGTCCAGCAGATCCTTGATCTGCTCGATCTTCACCCGCATGCCGCCATTGATCCACGGCTGCGCCATCAGCTCGTCGTACTCGGTCGACAGGTTGATCGAATCGAGCACGCGTCCTTCCGCGTCCAGCAGGCCGCCGGTACCGGTGAGGAAGATGATCTTGTACGGCTGCAGGACCTGCACCAGCTCGTTGGCGGCGAAGTCGGCGTTGATGTTGAGGATCTGCCCGCCCACGGTTTCGCCCATGCTGGCGATCACCGGAATGGAACCCGCCTTCAGGCTGGCCTCGATCGGCGCCTGGTTGATCCGGGTGACGTCGCCTACCAGTCCGTAGGTGGCCTGGTCCTTGAACTCGGCCTCGAACACGCCGGACACGATCGAGGTCGCGCGCGCACCCACCTGCTGCAATGCCTCGACCAAGGCGAGGTTCTGTTGCAGGAACACCTTGCGCACGATGGCCAGCACTTCGGGCGTCGTCACGCGCAGGCCGTTGACGGTCTGCTTGGTGATGCCCGCGGCGGTCATCTCTTCGTCCAGCTGCGGTCCTGCACCGTGCACGACGATCGGTGTCAGGCCGACTTCCTGCAGGAACGTCAGCGAGGACGTCAGCGCATCGAGATCGTCGCGCAGCACCGCACCGCCGACCTTGACCACGGCGAAGCGCTTGGCGTCCAGCTGGGAGAAACGCTTGACGTACTGCGATATCTCCTTCGCGCTGGCCATGCTGGACAGCAGACGGATGATGGTCTGACGGGTTTGCTTGTTGGATTCCATCGTGTCGTTTCGATGCGTGTTCGGGGTACGTGGATCAGGCGAGGATGCGGGCGACGCTCTCGGCGTACCGCTTAAGTTGGTCCAGGGCGACCCACTCATCGGCGGTGTGCGCCTGGGCGATGTCGCCGGGGCCGTAGACGAAGGCGGTCAGCCCGGCGGCGGAGAACAGCGACGCCTCGGTCCAGAAGTCGACGGCATTGCCGATCGGCAGGCCGAGTTCGTCGGCCAGGTCGCGCGCAGCCAGCCGACGCTCTTCGGCGCGGGCGACGTCACCGGACGGCAACGAAGGGCCGCGGAAGGTCTCTTCGTACTCGGCCAGCGCATCGGTGTTGGCGAAGCCGTGGAACGTGGCGTGCAGTTCGGCGGGATCCTGCGAGGGCAGCGGACGGAAACCGAAGCGGACTTCCGCGCTGGGCGCGATCATGTTCGCCTTGATGCCGCCTTCCACCCGGCCGATGTTGAAGCGCAGGCCGGTCAGTCCGCCGAAACGCAGGTGGTGCTGGGCCTGGACGAAATCCAGCGCTGACGTGCCCCAGCGCATCGCGTTGTGCAGCGCGCTGAGCGTGAGGGCGTTCTCGGCGGACGCGTGCCCGGCCTGGCCCTTGAACGCCATGCGGACGGCGCTGATGCCACGATGCGCGAGCACCGCCTGGCACTGGGTCGGCTCGGCGATGATCGCTTCGCTGAAGCCATGGTCGCGGGCGAGGAAGGCGGCAATGCAGCGCGCGTCGTTCGCCTCCTCGTCGGTCGTGAACAGGAACGCCGCATCGCCCTGGGTCACCTGCGCCGCGGCCACCAGCGCCGCCGCCGCACCCTTGATGTCGCAGGCACCCAGGCCGATGGCGCGGTCGCCCTCGATGCGCAGGGTGTGCGGATCGGCGCTCCACGCGGGCGAAGATGGCACCGTATCCAGATGCACGTTGAACACGCGCCGGGGCTGACCGCGCACGGCGAACAGGGTCACCGCGCCGGCGCCATGGTCGATGACCTCGACCTGGAAGTCCGGCAATTGGGCGCGCAGATAGTCGAAGATGCCGCCGGTGCCGATGTCGCGCGGCGGGTTGCGGGTGTCGAACGACACCAGCGCTTCGAGGTGCTTGAGCGTGGTCGCGAGCAAGGTCATGCGGTGTTGGCCTCGGTGTAGATGTCCGGCTTGGACACTTCCATCAGCGTCTGCGGCTTGGCCGGCGTGGCGAAGCCGTACTGCGTGTACAACCCGTGCGCATCGGACGTGGCCAGCATGAAACGGCGCAGCCCCTGCAACTGCGGGTGCGCCATGACCTCGGCCACCAGGGCCTTGCTGTAGCCGCGACCGCGATGCTCCGGCAGCACGAACACGTCGGCCAGATAGGCGAACGTCGCGAAGTCGGAGACGACCCGCGCGAACGCCACCTGTCCCACGCCTTCGACATAACCGCCGAAGCACAGCGAGCCCGCGACCGCGCGCGCCACCGTCTCCTCGGGGATGCCCTGGCTCCAGTAGGCCTGGGTCGAGAGGAAACGATGGATCAGCGGCAGATCCAGCTCCGCCTTGTCCGTGCTGATGCGCAGGGCGCTCATCGTGGCGTTCCGGTCAGCGGTTGATCTCGGCCCACAGGGTCGAGCTCATGCCGAACAGCTTGATGAAGCCTTCCGCTTCCTCCACGCCCCAGTCGGCGGACTGTGCATACGTCGCGCCCTTGGCATTGAGGATGTGCGGCGAGGTCACGGCCACGGCATCGACGCGGCCACCGCGGGTCTCCAGTACCACCTCGCCGTTGACGGTGGCCTGCGAGGACTGCAGGAACGCCTCCAGGTCGGCCTTCAGCGGATCGTGGTAGAAGCCTTCGTACACCAGCTCGACCCACTTGCGCGCGATCTCGGGCTTGAAGCGGTTCTGCTGCTTGGTCAGCACGGTCTCTTCCAGCGCGCGGTGCGCGGCCAGCAACGACACCAGGCCGGGCGCCTCGAACACGATGCGGCCCTTCAGGCCGATCACGGTGTCGCCCGTGTATACGCCGCGGCCCACGCCGTACGGCGCGAACAGCGCATTCAACTTCGCCAGCAGCGCGGCGCCGCCGATGGCCTGCCCGTCCAGGCTGACAGCTTCGCCGTTCTTGAAGCCGACCTTGACGCGCAGCGGCTCCACCGGCCATTCGGCGCGCGGCGCGCACCAGCCGCGGGCACCCTCGCCCGGCGCTTCCCATTTGTCGATCTCGCCGCCGGACATGGTCAGGCCCAGCAGGTTCTCGTTGATGGTGTAGCTCTTCTGCTTGGCGCGAACGCCGAAGCCGCGCTCTTCCAGGTAGGCCTGTTCGTAGGCACGGGTCTGCGTGTGTTCCTTCTGGATCTCGCGGATCGGCGCCACGATGCGGTAATCGCCACTGGCCTTCACGGCGAGGTCGAAGCGCACCTGGTCGTTGCCCATGCCGGTGCAACCGTGCGCGATCGCGTTCGTGCCCAGCTCGGCCGCACGCTTCAGCGCGGCGTCGACGATCAGGTAGCGGTCGGACACCAGCAGCGGGTACTGGCCCTGGTAGCCCTCGCCCGCCCACACGAACGGCTTGACGAAGCCGTCCCAGATCGCGGGACCGCCATCGACGGTGACGTGGCTGGCCACGCCCAGGTCGGCGGCGCGCTGTTCGATGTAGGCGCGTTCTTCGGCATCCACGCCGCCGGTGTCGGCGAACACGGTGTGCACGTTCCAGCCGCGCTCCTTCAGATAAGGTACGCAGAAGCTGGTGTCGAGGCCGCCGGAGAAGGCGAGGACGATGTCTTTGGACTGGTTCATGGGGGTGCGTTCTGTTCGGGTTCGGTGGGATTACTGCTGCATCAGTGCGGCCATGATGGCCTTCTGCACGTGCAGGCGGTTCTCGGCTTCGTCGATGGCGATGCACTGCGGCGAGTCCATCACGCCGTCGGTGGCCTTCACGTTGCGGCGCAATGGCAGGCAGTGGCTGAAGACGCCGTTGTTGGTGAGCGCCATCTTGGCTTCGTCGACGATGAAGTGCTTGTACTGGTCGCGGATCGGCTTCTCGGGCTCCCAGTTGCCGAAGAACGGCAAGGCGCCCCAGCTCTTGGCGTAGACGACGTCGGCACCGCGGTAGGCGCTCTCGATGTCGTGGCTGACGCGCAGCGAGCCGCCGCTCTCGGCAACGTTCTGCTCGGCCCAGCCCATGTAGCGCTCATCCAGCACATAGTCCGGGGTCGGGCACAGCAGGGTCACGTCCATGCCCAGGCGGGTGGCGATGGTCAGCGCGGAATTGGCGACCGCGGTGTTCAGCGGCTTGGGATGGTAGGTCCAGGTGAGCACGTACTTCTTGCCGCGCAGGTCGGACGTGCCGAAGTGCTCCTGCAGCGCCAGCGCATGCGCCAGCTCCTGGCAGGGATGGGTGATCGTCTCCATGTTGATCACCGGCACCGGCGAGTACTTGGCGAAGGACTTCAGGACGATGTCTTCGCGGTCGTAGGCCCAGTCGACGAACTTCGGGAATGCGCGCACGCCGATCAGGTCCACGTAGCGGCCGAGCACCTTGGCCACCTCGGCGATGTGCTCCTCGGTGTCGCCATCCATCACCGTGCCCAGGTTGAACTCGATGGGCCATGCGTCCTTGCCCGGCTGCAGCACGACCGCGTGGCCGCCCAGTTGGAACGCGCCCAGCTCGAAGCTGGTACGGGTACGCATCGAAGGATTGAAGAACACCAGCGCGATCGACTTGCCTTTCAGCGCATCACCCAGCTTGTGCTGCTTGTAGAGGGCCGCCTGCGTGAGCAAGGCGTCCAGTTCGCTGCGGCTCCAGTCCTGCGTGTTCAAGAAGTGCTTCATTACGGCATCCTGGTTTCGGGAATGTGGCATTGCGGAGGTCAGAAACGAAAAAACCCAGCCTCTGGCTGGGTTCCGGTGAACAAGCGACGACGTCCGGGGTACCCAGCTAGATGCAGGATTCCGGTCGACGGGCACGCGACGTCATGCTCGAGGCCTGGGAGGCCGCGCTGGCTGCATGGGCGTGTGCGTTCATCTTCATGGCCGCGAATGCTCGCATGTGCTGCGGCGCAGCGCAAGGCTACCTTCGGAGGGTGGCAGCACTCAGGGCGTGCTGGCGGCGGGCTGCATCGGGGTGACGTAGGGCACCACCGACACACGGATCCGCAGGCGGTTGCCGGGATCCTCGGCCAGGCGGGAGCGGTACTTCACGCCCTTGTAGATGTAGTCCACGTCGTAGGCGATGGGCCGCTGGAACTCACGTTCCACCGGCACGGCCCTGCAATTGGTCCGGACCGTGCTGGCCGGCGGCGCCACTGGCGGGGCGGAGGCCTCATCACTCCCGAACCAGCCTTTCACCGAACTGACCATCTTCGACCAGCGGCTTTCTTCCTCGCGGGTCGCCGGCTCGGGCTTGACCGCGGGCACCTCGTCGCAGCGCTGCTCGGTGCGGGTGGCCCTGAGGGTCTGGTACACCGGCTCCACGCTGAGCACCTGGGCGTAATCGAGCCGCACGTTCTCCGTCGGGATCACCCGCTCCTGCGCCAACAACGGGGCGCAGGCCAGCAGGCAGGACAGGAAAAGGGCGGCGCGGAAGCGGTGCATGTGGCCTGTAAGTGGTATCCCGGTGTCACAGTGTAGGCATCGCGCCTTGAGTGGGGCTGAACATCGGGCGCCGGACCGACCCGGTGTCCGCAGGGAGCGCAGACGGTAGAATCGACCGGGTATCCCCTGCCCCACGCCCATGACCCTGCGCCTGCACAACAACCTGACGCGCCGGGTCGAGCCGTTCGCGCCGCTCGATCCTGCCTGCCCGACGATGTACGTCTGCGGGCCCACCGTCTACAACTACGTCCACATCGGCAACGCGCGCGGCCCCGTGGTGTTCGGCGTGCTGGCCGCCCTCCTGCGGCGGCGCTACGGCCGGCTGCGCTACGCGCGCAACATCACGGACGTGGACGACAAGATCAACGCGGCGGCCAAGGAGCTGGGCGTGGCGATCTCCGCCATCACCGACCGCTATGCGGCGGCGTACCGCGAAGACATGGCCGGGCTGGGCGTGACGGACGAATTCTCCCCGGACATCGAACCGGCCGCGACCGCCCACATTCCGCACATCATCGCGATGATCGAGCAGCTGATCGCCGGCGGGCACGCCTATGCCGCCGAAGGCCACGTGCTGTTCGCGGTGGGCAGCTTCGCCGAGTACGGCAAGCTCTCGCGCCGCGATCCGGACGAAATGCTGGCCGGTGCCCGCGTCGAGGTGGCGCCTTACAAGCGCGATCCCGGCGACTTCGTGCTGTGGAAGCCCTCCACGCCCGACCTGCCGGGCTGGGACTCGCCCTGGGGCCTCGGCCGCCCGGGCTGGCACATCGAGTGCTCGGCGATGGCTGCCGCGCACCTCGGCGAGACCATCGACATCCACGCCGGTGGCGTGGACCTGCAGTTCCCGCACCACGAGAACGAAGTGGCGCAGAGCGAATGCGCGCACAAGCACGCCGACGGCTCACACAAGACCTTCGCCCGCTTCTGGCTGCACAACGGCATGCTGAACTTCGGCGGCGCCAAGATGAGCAAGTCGCTGGGCAACATCGAGAAGGTCCACGATCTCCTTCAGCAACATCCGCCCGAAGCGCTGCGTTACGCCCTGCTCTCCGCGCACTACCGGCAGCCGCTGGACTGGTCGGAGGCGCTGGTGGAGCAGTCGAAGAACACGCTGGACCGGTTGTACGGCACCCTGCGCGATCTGGGTGATGTCGCCGCACCGGCGCAGACGCCGCAGGCCATCGAGGATGCGCTGGACGACGACCTCAACACGCCGCTGGCGTTGGCGGAGATCGCCCGCATCGCCGCCGACGCCCGCAAGGCGACGACGGCGCAGGACCGTGAGCGCCTGAAGGGCGAACTGCTCGGTGCTGGGCGCGTGCTGGGCCTGCTCGAGCAGGATCCCGCCGCCTGGTTCGCCCGCGGCACGTCCAGCGACGACGATGCCCGTATCCAGGGCCTGATCGACGAGCGCGCCGCCGCGAAGCAGTCGCGCGACTTCGCCCGTTCCGACGCGATCCGCGACCAGCTGGCGGCCGAAGGCATCCTGCTGGAAGACACGCCGCAGGGCGTACGCTGGAAGCGCGCCTGATCCATCCCCATCAGGGAGCCGGCGACGCCGCGCTCCCGGAACCCCCATGACCGACACGATCTTCCCGCTCGAACCGACCGCCGCCGATGCGCAGGCGGCCATCAAGGACGAATTCGCCTTCTTCGGCGACTGGTCCGAACGCTATCAGTACCTGATCGACCTGGGTCGCAAGCTGCCGACGTTTCCGGACGACTGGAAACGCGAGGAGCACCGCCTGCTCGGCTGCCAGTCGATGGTCTGGATCGTGCCCGAAGGCGATGCGGCAAAGCTGGATTTCCATGCCGTCAGCGATTCGGCGATCGTCTCCGGACTGATCTTTCTCGCCCTGCGCGTGTATTCGGGTCGCTCGGCCGCGGAGATCCTGGAGACCACGCCGGACTACATCGCCGACATCGGCCTGGCCAAGCACCTCTCGCCCACCCGCAGCAACGGCCTGGCCTCGCTGCTGGCCTTCATCCGCGAGACGGCCGCCAACGCAAAGTGAACGACGGCCCGACCCCTTCCGCCTTCTCGCTGCTGCGTAACCGCGGCTATGCGGCGGTGCTGGCGTACCGCATCTGCGCGCTGCTGTCGTACCAGATCGTCGCCGTCACCGTCGGTTGGCATATCTACGAACTGACCCGCGACACCTTCTCGCTCGGCCTGGTGGGCCTGGCCGAAGTCCTGCCGTTCTTCTGCGTCGCACCGTTTGCCGGCTATCTGGTCGACCATCTGCCGCGGCGGCGCGTAGGCATGGTGGCGTGCGCCGCGCTGGCGACCACCGCCGTGATCCTGGTGGCCGTGTCCGCCGGCTGGCTGCCTTTCAACGGGACGTGGCCGATCTATGCGGCGATCGCGCTGACCGGCATGGCGCGCTCGTTCCTCAGTCCCGTCTACAACGCGCTGTTCGCCAAGGTGCTGCCTCGCGAGGATTTCGTGCGCGCAGCCGGTCTGGGCAGCGTGATCTTCCAGGCCGCACTCGTCACCGGGCCGGCGCTGGGCGGCGTGCTGGTGGGGTTCGGCGGCAAGACGCTGTCGTACGCCATCGCCGTGGTGTTCGCCCTGCTGGCCGCCACCGTGCTGGCCCGGCTGAAGGTGGAAGAGCCCGGGCCGCCCGCCGTGAGCCTGCCGGTGTTCGCGAGCATCGCGCAGGGCGCGCGCTTCGTGCTGAGCAACCAGATCATGCTCGGCGCCATGGCGCTGGACATGTTTTCCGTGCTGCTCGGCGGCGTGGTGGCCATGCTGCCCGCCTTCATCCACGACATCCTCCACTACGGCCCGGAAGGCCTGGGCATCCTCCGCGCGATGCCGGCAGCCGGCTCGGTCTGCGTGGGCCTGTGGCTGGCGCGCCACCCGCTGCAGAAACACGCCGGCCGCGTCCTGTTGTTCGCGGTGATGGGTTTCGGCCTGAGCGTGATCGCGTTCGGCCTGTCGCGCAGCTTCTGGTTGTCGGCGGGCATCCTGTTGTTCTACGGCATGTGCGATGGCGTGTCGGTGGTCGTCCGCTCGACCATCCTGCAGCTGTCCACGCCGGACGAGATGCGGGGGCGCGTGTCGTCGATCAACGGCATCTTCGTCAGTTCGTCGAACGAACTCGGCGCGTTCTACGCCGGCACGATGGCCAAGCTGCTCGGCCTGGTACCCGCGGTCATCATCGGGGGCTTTGCGATCCTGTCCGTTGCCGGCGTCACGGCATGGAAGGCGCCTCGCCTGCGACGCCTCGACCTGCGCGAGCTCCAGTAGCCGGCAAGCCGTATCCGGAAAAAGAAAAACCCCGCCGAGGCGGGGTTTTCCATATCAGGAGAACGCGGAACTCAGTCGCCCTGCTGCTTCTGCAGGTGTTCCCAACGCTCCTGGGCGTCGATGGTGCGCTCGGCGGTCAGGCGCGCTTCGAGGCGATCCAGGCCGATTTCTTCACCGGTGTCGACGCAGTAGCCGTAGTCGCCACCTTCCAGGCGCTTCAGCGTGCTGTCGATCTTGCCGATCAGCTTGCGGTAGCGGTCGCGGGTACGCAGTTCCAGCGAGTTCTCGGTCTCGCGGGTCGCGCGCTCGGCTTCGTCGCCGATGTCGCGGACTTCATCCTTGAGGTTCTCGATGGTCTGCTTGGATTCCTCGACCAGGTCGCCACGCCACTGGAGCAGGCGCTGGCGGAAGTACTCGAGCTGCAACGCGCTCATGTACTCCTCTTCGGGCGAGGGCTTGTAGCCGGTCGGCACGATCGGGCGACCGGTGGCTTCGTCGGTCTTGTAGGGCACTTCTTTCACCTTGCCGCGCACGACCGGCGCGGCAGGCTTGGCGGCCACGGCCACCGCGACCTTGCCCACGGGGCGAGGAGTGACGGCGGGACGGGTGCTCACGGGAGCTGCGGCGGGGGTCGGCGCTTTGGCGGATTTGCTAGTTGATTTCGGGACTGGCACAGGCTTCGGGGGGGACGGAACCTTGGCGGCGGGAACCGGAGCCACGGCAGCTGCCTTGGGGGCAGGCGCCGGAGCGGGGGACTTGGTCGCAGCCGCGGTGGGGGCGGACTTTGCCGGAGCCGGCTTGGCGGCAGGCTTCGGTGCGGGCTTGGCAGGAGCGGGCTTCGTGGCTTTCGCCGGCGCCTTCACGGGCGCAGCCTTGGCGACGGGCGCCTTGGCGGCCGGTACGGGCTTCTTGGCGGGTGCGGGCTTGGCCGCCGCTTTCTTGACCGGTGCGGCCTTCTTCGCCACCGGCTTGGCAGCCGGCTTCTTCACCGGTGCCGCCGCCTTCTTGGCGACAGGCTTCTTGGCGACAGGCTTGGGAGCCGCCTTCTTGGCCGCCGGCTTCGGGGCCGGTTTCTTGGCAGCAGCCTTCTTCACGACAGGCTTCTTGGCGACGGTCTGAGCGGGTTTCTTGGCGGCCTTGGCGGCCTTCTTCGCAGGTTTCTTTGCAGCCACGAACAGCGCTTCCTTGTTCTTCCCGAGCATCGGGAAAGCGCGCTTTTATAGCCTACCCGGGAGGCAGCGGCAACCCGACGGGGTATCATCGGGCACATGCTCTCCCGCCTGCTCATCCTGTTGCTGAAGGGATACAAGCGCTTCATCAGCCCGCTGCTGGGCCCTCGCTGCCGCTTCGTGCCCTCCTGTTCGGAGTACGCCATGGAGGCGATCGGCCGGTTCGGTCCGCTGAAAGGCGGCTGGCTGGCGATCCGCCGGATCGGCCGCTGCCATCCGCTCCACCCCGGCGGCCACGATCCTGTACCGTCGTCGTGCGGCCACGCGCACGCCCCCTCCCCCCGCCCTTCCAGGAACCCCTGATGCCCGCCACCGTCATCGTCAACGCCCGCCTGGTCAACGAAGGCCGCGTCACCGAGGGTGACCTGCGGATCGAGAACGGCCGCATCGCCCGCATCGCCGCCGAGATCCGGCCCCAGGGCGAGGACACCGTGATCGACGCGGCCGGACGCCTGCTGCTGCCGGGGATGATCGACGACCAAGTGCATTTCCGCGAACCGGGCATGCCCCACAAGGGCGATATGGCCACCGAATCGGCCGCCGCCGTGGCCGGCGGCCTGACCACGTTCATGGACATGCCCAACACCAGCCCGCCGACGCTGGACGCCGCGGCGCTGGAGGACAAGTACCAGCGGGCCAAGGGCCGCGCCTGGGGCAACTACGGCTTCTACATGGGCGCCAGCAACGACAACCTGGAAGCGATCCGCACGCTGGACCCGAAGACCGCGCCGGGCATCAAGGTGTTCATGGGCGCCTCCACCGGCAACATGCTGGTCGACAACCCCGACACGCTGGACGCGATCTTCCGTGAGGCGCCGACGCCAATCATCACCCACTGCGAAGACACGCCGATGATCGACGCCAACCTGGCGGCGTTCCAGGCCAGGTACGGCGATGCGCTCAGTGCCGAGCACCACCCGGACATCCGCAGCCGCGAGGCGTGCATCAAGTCCACCCGCCTGGCGATGTCGCTGGCGCGCAAACACGGCACCCGCCTGCACGTGCTGCACATCTCCACCGCCGACGAGCTGGCGCTGTTCACGCCCGGCCCGCTGGTGCACGCGGATGGCGCGCGCAAGCGGATCACCGCGGAAACCTGCATCCACTTCCTGCGCTTCGACCGCGCGGACTATGCGGCGCTGGGCAACCTGATCAAGTGCAACCCCGCCATCAAGGACGCCAGCGACCGCGAGGCGCTGATTAAGGCGCTGGTGGACGACGTGATCGACGTGCTCGCCACCGACCATGCGCCGCATACGCTGGAAGAGAAGGAAAAGCCCTACGTGCAGGCACCGTCCGGCCTGCCGCTGGTGCAGTACGCGCTGGTCGCCGCGCTGGAGCTGGTGCACGAGAAGCGCATGGACGTCACCCGCGTCGTGCAGAAGTTCGCCCACGCGCCCGCGCAGCTGTTCGACGTGAAGGAACGCGGCTACCTGCGCGAAGGCTATTTCGCTGACCTGGTCCTGATCGATGACGAGCCGTTCACCGTGAAGCGCGAAGACGTGCTGTCCAAGGTGGGCTGGTCGCCGTTCGAGGGCCGCACCTTCCATTCGCGGATCGGCGCTACCTGGGTCAACGGCCGCATGGTCTGGAATGGCGAGCATCTGGTCGGCACGCCGAACGGCCAGCGCCTGGAGTTCGCACGTTGAAGGCGGCGGTCGCGGCGCTGCTCGCCGCGATCTGCATGGGCGGCATGCCGCGCGTGGCGGCGCAGGACGCCTTGATCGCGCCGGCGACCGACCAACGCGTGATCTTCCCTACTAGCGTGTCCCAAGGAGCGTTGGTCTTCGGCAAGGTGCCGCCCGGCAGCTCCGTGCACTATGGAGCACGGACGCTGCGGGTCAGCGGCTATGGCACCGTCGTATTCGGTGTCGGTCGCGACGAACAGGGACCCATACGGATCGGCGTGATCCTCCCTGGCCCTCCCCGCCACGATGTCGCGGAGCTTGTCGCCGAAATCACCGTCACCCCGCGTGATTGGCCCGTCGAGCACGTCAATGGCGTGCCGCCGAAGACCGTCAATCCACCGCCCGAGATCGCCGCCCGGATCGAGCGTGAACAGGCGCTGGTGACCGCCGCGCGCCTGCGCGATGACGAACGCACCGACTTCGCGGTGCCGTTCCAATGGCCCGTGGAAGGCCGCATCAGCGGTCGGTTCGGCAATGCGCGCGTCTACAACGGGCAGCCCGGCGCCGGCCACTCCGGGATGGACATCGCCGCGCCGACCGGCACGCCGGTGAAGGCGCCGGCCGGTGGCGTCGTGACGTTCGCGGCGCCGGACCTCTACCTGACGGGGGGCACGGTGTTGCTCGACCACGGGTATGGCATCAGTTCGAACTTCCTGCACCTGTCGCGCATCGACGTGAAGGTGGGCGACCGCATCGAACCCGGACAGGTGATCGGCGCCGTCGGCGCCACGGGCCGCGCGACGGGGCCGCATCTGCATTGGGGGATGAACTGGTTCGATACCCGCATCGACCCCCTGCTCGTTCTCGAACGCGGGAAGTAGAAACCCGTTGTTCGCCCCACGGACGCGCTGCGGCGCGTTGATGGCCCATGACGCTTCTGATGCTGGTGGGCGCGGTTCGACGTGCGCATCGACCCGCTGCTTGTGCTCGAACGCGGGAGATGACCCACCCTGCTGTCGTGGGAGCGACGTGAGTCGCGAAGCTTTGGCTTTGAGAGCGATCGCGACTCACGTCGCTCCCACATCCGGCAACCGAGGCCTCAGTCGTTGCAACCGCTCACACGGGCAACCGCGTCGTGCGGGTGGAGGCTCTCGTAGTGCGCCACGGTGGCGTCGTAACGGGCGATGCGCGGATCGCCGGCGAGCACCGACGCCACGCGCCGGGCAGCGTCTTCGCAGAACATCAGGTTTTCGGCATTGAGCCGGGCGAAGGCCTGCTCGTCCACGCGCTTCACCGCGGTCTGTACCGGCGTGGCCAGTGCGGCCTCGAGGGCATCGACCAGCGCCACCAGCGGGAGTTCGTCGAACTGCGGTCGCAACTCGACGCGCACGCTGGCCCGGCTGCGCTGCGCATGCGGCGTGGCGGCCAGGCCGCGCTCGGAAGCGAGCCAATCGTGCACCACGTTGACCGACAGCGGATGCGCCGCCGCGAAGTCCTCCGCGAACCGCTCGGCATTGGCCTGGCGCGACAGCGCGGCGGACGCCGGGCAGGTGCTGGAATATTCGACCGCGAACGACAGCGCGAGCACGAGATGGCCGTCGGCCAACGTCGCCTCGATCTCGACCGGGTACCGCTTCCAGCCGGCGTAGTCGCTCTCCAAGGCCTTGCGTTGCAGCAGCGCCTCGTAACGGATGCGCAGGCGGGCCTGCGTCGCCAAGCCTGCCTGGGAATCGACGCTGGTCTGCAGCAGGTGGCGCAGGCCCGCGGGAGTGATGGCTTCGCGCGCCAAGCCGTCCTGCAGCTCCAGGTAGAGCCGCGACATGTGGATACCGCGCGCATCGGCGTTGGCCAGGTTCACCGACAGGTCGACGCTGGCCGCCACCTGCAGCTGCCCACCCTGCCCGTCCGGCATGCGGACCGGCAACGCGATGTTCTCCATGCCGACCCAGTCCAGCGGGCGCGCCAGCGGCACGCGCTGGTGTGCGACGTCAGGCAGGTCGGCGCGAGGCGCCACGGGGAGCGAGGAAGTCATCGTCATGCACGGGGGAGTGGATGCCGCGCATTGTACCCCCTGCCCCGAATCGCCAGATGAAACAGTCCGTTACGATGCATTCCGCAGGCTATCGCGACGATAGGCGGCGCTTTCAGTCGCCGCGTGCGGCACGCCAGCCGGTAAACAGCAGGGCGGCCCGCGATGGCAGCGGCGCGGGTTCGCCGCGGCGGGCGAAGCGATGCAAGCGCCCCTGTGCGTAGGCCGACAACAGGCGACGCTCGCGGGCGCCCCGGCCAGGCGGCCACCCTTCGCTGAGCGACACAGACCATGCGCGCAGGCTGTCGGCGTCGCTCCTGCCCTGCTGGACGTCCGTCGGAACCGCGGCCGGTCCCACTTCGGTGAGTCGCGCAGCCAACATCTGGGCCACGATCGCCTGTGATACAGGCGCACGTCCGAGTACGCCAGCCTCCACCGCCGCGACCGCCTCCCCGTAATGCGAAAGGGAACCGAAGGCCGCATCCGCACTCACAGCGCGCGCGCGCGCATCGGTCAGCGTCGGCAGCGCGTCGGCCAACCGCGCCCAGTCGGCACGCACGGGCTCGAGGCGACGCCCCAGCGGATGGCGCGAGCGCTGCGTGGCCCAACCGCGCAGTTCCTCGCCCCACCATGCCAGCTTGGCATCCGCCGGCAGCGGATCGCCCGCGATGTTCAGCACATCGTCGAACTCCTGCAACAGCGCGAACCAGGCCACGGCCACGTCCCGGCGCGACGGCGCGACGAACACCTCCGCCACCGTCCATTCCGGCCAGCGCACGCGCCATTTTTCCAGGAAGCTGTCGAGGGCGGCGGAATCGGACATGCGGTGGGGCTCTGTGGGAGCGACGTCAGTCGCGACCGTGTACGGGTGCTCGCAGCCAACGGAGGACTGCGGTTGCGGGGTTCGCGACTTACGTCGCTCCCACAACACGTCTTTGCGCAGGCCATGCCGACGGCTCGATGAGGGCCCCAGGCACCTCGACCATCACGTCTGCCAACCAGAGCGCAGGCTCCTCATGCGCCTGCCGATACCCCCACAACGCCGCGATGGACGGCATACCGGCGGCACGCGCGGACTGGATGTCGCGCTCGTCGTCGCCCACGTACACGCAGTCGCCGATGGCGATGCCGATGCGCTCGGCCGCGACCTGCAGCGGCAGCGGATGCGGCTTCTTCTCGGCGAGCGTGTCGCCGCCGATCAGCACGGCGCAGCGTGTCTGCCAGTCCAACTGCGGCAGGATGTCGCGCGCCAGGTACTCGGGCTTGTTGGTGACGATGCCCCAAGTGCTGCCCGCTCCCTCCAGCGCGGCCAGCATCTCGGCGACGCCGTCGAACAAAACGCTGTGGCGACCCAGCTCTTCCTGGTAGATCGCCAGGAACTCGGGAACCATCGCCTCGCGGGCTCCCTGCTCCATCTCCGGAAACGCGGCGGCGAGCATGGCCCGCGCGCCCTTGGATACGTGCGGTCGCAGGACCTCCAGCGTCATCGGCCCGACCGCGCGCGATGCACGCATGCGGTTGGCGGTGGCCAGCATGTCCGGCGCGCTGTCCAGCAACGTGCCGTCCAGGTCGAACAGCGCCGCGCGCGGGAACCCCACGGCGGTCACGCCTTCACCGCGCTGGCGAGGTAATTCACATCGGTGCGCGACGACAGCCGCGCGCGGTGGCGCCACGGCTCATAGGCCAGTCCCGTGACATGCTCGAGCTGGAACCCCGCTTCACGCAGCCAGGCGGCGAGTTCGG
Organism: Pseudoxanthomonas sp. CF385; assembly: GCF_900104255.1. Lineage (NCBI taxonomy): Bacteria > Pseudomonadati > Pseudomonadota > Gammaproteobacteria > Lysobacterales > Lysobacteraceae > Pseudoxanthomonas > Pseudoxanthomonas sp. CF385. The sequence goes on along the minus strand of NZ_FNKZ01000001.1, from coordinate 1,807,935 downwards.
AGGGGCGGATGAACTCCTGGTAGTGGTGCGTCCCCTTGGGCAGCAGGCGCGCGATGTACTCCGCACCGACGATCGCCAGCGCAAACGCGGCAGGCGTGCGGTTGAGCGTGGAGAGGAACAGCCGGCCGCCGGGCTTCAGCAGCGCATGGCAGGCGCGGATGATCGACGCCGGATCCGGCACGTGCTCCAGCATTTCCATGCAGGTGACGATGTCGAAGCTGCCGGGTCGCTCTTCGGCCAGCGATTCCACCGAACGCAACTGGTAATCGACCTGCACGCCGGATTCCAGGCGGTGCAGTCGCGCCACCTTCACCAGTTCGGGCGCCAGGTCGATCGCGGTGACCTGCGCGCCTTCCCGCGCCAGCGCTTCGCTCAGCAACCCGCCGCCGCAGCCCACGTCGAGGGCGGTGGCGCCGGCTAGACGGGCGCGGTCGCGCACGTACTGCACGCGGACCGGGTTGAGCGCATGCAGCGCCTTCTGGGGACCATCGGGGTCCCACCAGCGGTTGGCGAGCGCGCCGAACTTGTCGAGCTCGGCCTGGCTGAAATTGTCGTCGCGGGGCGCAGTCGTGGTCGTCATGGGGTCATTGTAGATCGGACCCGGCCATGACGCCGTCACGCACGGCTCAGGACAGGCGGATGCCGGCGATCCGCTCGCGCCACTGGCGCGCGTTGGCGATCACGCCGTCGATGTCGATATCCACCAGCGTGCGCTGCAGCAACTTGGCCCTGCCGGCGATCCAGACGTCGCTGACCTGCTGGCGACCGGTCGCGTAGATCAGCTGCGACACCACGTGATGGAGCGGCTGGGTTTCCAGTGCGGACAGGTCGACGCAGACCAGATCGGCCTGCTTGCCCGGTTCGATGGAGCCCACCTGGTCGTCGAAACCGATCGCCTTCGCGCCACCCAACGTGGCCGCACGCAGCGCGGAAAAGGCATCCAGCGCGGCGGCATCCTGCGCCACTGCCTTGGCCAGCAACGCGGCCGTGCGGGTCTCGCTGAACATGTCCAGGTCGTTGTTGCTGGCGCAGCCGTCGGTGCCGACGGCCAGGTTCACGCCGGCGCGCTCCAGCGCGCAGGCCGGGCAGAAACCGGACGCGAGCTTGAGGTTGGATTCGGGGCAATGCACCACGCTGACGCCGCGCTCGGCGCACAGGTGGATTTCAGCTTCGGTGAGCTGGGTCATGTGGATCGCGATCAGGCGGTCGTTGAACAGGCCCAGCCGGTCCAAGCGCGCGATCGGGCGCTGCCCGTACTGCTCGATGGACTGTTCGACTTCCTGCGCCGTCTCGTGCAGGTGCAGGTGCACCGGCACGTCCAACTGGTCGGCCAGCATCCGCACGCGTTCGAAGTTGGCGTCGTTGACGGTGTACGGCGCATGCGGAGCGAAGGCGGTGGCGATCAGGGCATCGTCGCGCCACTGGTCGTGCACCTCGCCGGCCTTCTCGAAGTACTCGTCGTCCGAGGTCGCCCACGCGGTGGGAAAGTCGATCACCGGCAGGCCGACACGCGCACGGAACCCGTAGCGCTTGTACGTGGCCGCCTGCACATCCGGGAAGAAGTAGTTCTCGTTGACGCAGGTGGTGCCGCCGCGGAGCATTTCCGCGATCGCCAGGGTGATGCCGTCGGCCACGAAATCGGGACCGATCACCGCGCCTTCGATCGGCCAGATGTGCTGCTGCAGCCACACCTTCAACGGCAGGTCGTCGGCGACGCCGCGCAACAGCGTCATCGGATTGTGCGTGTGCGCATTCACCAGTCCGGGAATCAGTGCAGCATCCGGGCGCGACACCGTCTCGCGAGGCGCGAAGCGAAGCCGCGCGTCCTGCAGCGGCAGGATCGCCACGATGCGGCCACCGGTGACGGCGACCGCATGGTCTTCCAGCACGACCCCGTGCGGGACGACCGGCACCACGAAGCCGGCTTCGATCAACAGGTCGCAGGCTTCGGGGGTGCGGTCGCTCATGGGGCCTCGGCTCAGAATCCCAGCGTGTAGCTCAGGCCGATGGCGCCGGCGCCGAACAGCAGCCAGCACAGCAGCATCAGGGCCAGGGCACGTCCATAGCCCAGCCGCGGCACGCTGGGGAACAGCCGCGGCAGGGTCGCGTTCCAGCACAGCATCACACCCAGCCCGGCGATCAATACGCCGATGGCCCAGACGCCGAGATAGAGCGCGAGCTGTTCCATCACTTCACGCGGCTGACGTATTCGCCGGTGCGGGTGTCGACCTTGATGACCTCGTCCTGGCCGACGAACAGCGGCACGCGCACGACGGCGCCGGTTTCCAGCGTGGCCGGCTTGCCGCCGGTGCCGGCGGTGTCGCCCTTCACGCCCGGGTCGGTCTCGGTGATCTTCAGTTCGACGAAGTTCGGCGGGGTCACCTGGATCGGGTTGCCGTTCCACAGCGTGACCACGCAGTCCTCTTCGCCCTTCAGCCACTTCTCGGCGCCGCCCATGCCGGCCTTGTCGGCCTGCACCTGCTCGAAGGTCTCCTGCTGCATGAAGTGCCAGTACTCGCCATCGGAGTAGAGGTACTGCATGTCGGTGTCCACCACGTCCGCCGCCTCGACCGAGTCGGTGCTCTTCATGGTGATTTCCTGCACGCGACCGCTCTTGATCAGGCGGTACTTCACGCGGGTGAAGGCCTGGCCCTTGCCCGGCTTGACGTACTCGGTGTCGCTGATGACCGCCGGGTCGTTGTTGATCAGGATCTTCATCCCGTTCTTGACGTCGTTCATGCCGTAACTGGCCATGGGTAAACTCCTTGGGTAAGACAAACCCGCCGCGGAACACGGCCGGCCGGATAGAATGGGGAGCCCGCCGGACCCGGCGGGTGCTTGTTTCCAGACCCGACATGATAACCGCAGCCCCCGACCCCCGACAGCCTGCCGCGCTGCAGCCCGCCCGCTGGCAGCAGGCCCTGAGGGAGGCCGTGCGCGATCCGCGCGAGCTGCTGGGCCTGCTGGGACTGGCGTCCCTGGCGCCGCGCCTGTCGGACGCCGCCGCGGCGCAGTTCCCCCTGCGCGTGCCACTAGGCTTCGTGGCGCGCATGCGACATGGCGATCCGCACGATCCGCTGCTGCGGCAGGTACTGCCGCTGGACGACGAGATGACACCGGCCTCCGGCTACGGCCTGGACGCGGTCGGCGACGGCGCGGCCCGGACCGGGACCGGCGTCATCCAGAAATACCGTGGGCGCGCCCTGCTGGTCGCCACCGGCAGTTGCGCGATCAACTGCCGCTACTGTTTCCGGCGCCATTTCCCGTACGCGGACGAGACGGCGGCCCGCGATGGCTGGCGCGAGGCCGTGGACCTGATCCGCCACGACCCGACGATCGAGGAAGTGCTGCTGTCCGGGGGCGATCCGCTGTCGCTGTCCAACGGCAAGCTGGCCGAACTGACCGACGCCCTGGCCGCCATCCCGCACCTGCGCCGCCTGCGCATCCACAGCCGCCTGCCCATCGTCCTGCCCGAACGCATCGACGATGGCCTATTGGCTTGGCTGGCCGCCCTGCCCTGGCCGGTCGCCCTGGTGGTGCATGCCAACCATGCGAACGAATTCGACACGGCCGTCGACGCCGCGCTGGGCCGACTGCGCGGAGCCGGCGTGCACCTGCTGAACCAGGCCGTCCTGCTCAGGGGCGTGAACGACAGCGTGGACGCGCTGGCCGCATTGAGCGAACGCGGGTTCGCGGCCGGCGTGCTGCCGTACTACCTGCACCAGCTCGACCGCGTCGCCGGCGTGGCCCACTTCGAAGTCGACGATGCGCAGGCGCGCGCCCTGCATGCCGCGCTCGCCTCACGCCTGTCCGGCTACCTGGTGCCCCGGCTGGTGCGCGAAGTCCCCGGCGACACCGGCAAGCGCCCGCTCTAGGCCGCGCAACCTGCGACGGCGCGCCGCATCTGCGACGCCCGCATTGGACGCTCCGCGCCCCTTCGTGTATTAAACCCGCACCCCTGGCGGACCCGCTGCATGCAGATCGGCAAAGACACCACCCTTCGATTGACCCTCGTGGACGACAGCGCCGAGGACGCCGAGGCGATCGTCTCCGCGCTGCGCAACGGCGGCATCGCCGTCCGCCCGCTCCGCCCGGTGGACCCGGCCGAACTGGCGCAGATGGTCGCCTCCCAGCCGATGGACCTGCTGCTGGCCTCGCGCTCGGCCAAGGGCATTCCGCTGGCCACCGTGCTCTCGCAAGTGGATGCCAGCGGCAAGGACATCCCGGTGATCGTGCTGGCCGACGGCCTGGCCGAGGCCGACCTGCTCGCCGACCAGGCCGCCGGCGCGCGTGCCAGCGCCTTGCGCGGGCGCTTCGACCACGTGCTGACGGTGCTGCGCCGCGAATGGGGCGACCTGGACGCGCGCCGCTCCCAGCGCCGCCTGGAAGGCCAACTGCGCGAGACCGAACGCCGCTGCGATGCGCTGATCTCGTCCTCGCGCGACCCGATCGCCTACATCCATGAAGGCATGCACATCCGGGCGAACGACGCTTACCTGGAAATGTTCGGCTTCGAATCCTTCGAGGACGTCGAAGGCCTGTCCCTGCTGGACCTGGTGGGTCCGCAGTACGTCAACGACTTCAAGGCCCTGCTGAAGAAGCTCAGCAAGGGCGAACCGCCGCCGCCGCGCTTCGAGCTGGAGGCCCGCAGCATCGACGGCGACAGTTTCCCGGCCACGCTGGAGTTCGCCACCGCCACCTACGAGGGCGAGCCCTGCGTGCAGGTGGTGTTCCGCCGCCGCGAAGAGTTCGATCCGGAGCTGGCGCGCGAGGTCGAGGACCTGCGCCAGCGCGACATGGTCACCGGCCTGATGAACCGCGCCACCTTCCTGCGCGAGCTGGAGACCGCCGTGGCCCAAGTCGCGCGCGGCGAGGACCAGTACGCCCTGCTGCTGCTGGAACCCGACCACTACCAGCGCCTGCTGCAGGACATCGGCATCGACTCGGCCGACGCCTTGGCGGCCGCGCTCGCGGCCCGCCTGTCGGAAAAACTCGACGACGCCTGCACCGCCGCCCGCTTCGGCGAGCGCACCTTCGCCGTGCTCCTGCGCGGCAACCATGCGCATACCGCCGCGCTGGCCGACAAGCTGCGTGCGGCGTATGCCTCGCACGTGTTCAACGTGGGCGAACGCTCGGCGTCGGTGACCACCAGCATCGGCGGCGTGCAGATCGGCGAGAAGATCGCCAGCGTCGGCCAGGTGCTGACGCGCGCGACCGACTGCCTGCAGGCCGCCACCAACCTGGGCGGCAACCGCATCGAGATCTTCGACCCCGGCGCCGTGGACCGCGCCGAGGAAGAGCGCGTGCAGAACTGGGTCCAGCGGATCCAGGAAGCGCTGCAGGACGGCAGCTTCCGCCTCTACTTCCAGCCCGTGGTCAGCCTTCAGGGCGAGCCTGGCGAGGTGTACGAGGCCCTGCTGCGGCTGGAGTCCAACGGCGAGGTCGTGCTGCCGCAGTCCTTCATCGGCATCGCCGAGGACAACGGCCTGCTGGACGACATCGATCGCTGGGTCGTGAACCGTGCCATTGAAGTGCTGGCCGAACGCAAGCGCGCCGGCCACGACACCCGCATGGTGGTGAAGGTCAGCCCGGCATCGTTCGCCGACAACCGGCTGCTCGACCTGATCGCCCGCCAGCTGGCGGCGCTCGACGTGCCCGGCGACCGTCTCTGGCTGCAGACGCCGGAAGCCAAGGTGTTCACCCACCTGCGGCATGCGCAGGCCTTCCAGGCCGCCGCGGCGAAGCTCGGGTGCCAGGTGGGCCTGGAGCACTTCGGCGCGGGCCTGGATTCGTTCCAGCTGCTTTCCCACTTCCAGCCGACCTTCCTCAAGATCGACCGCGTCTTCAGCGAAGAACTGGGCAAGACGGCGGAACACCAGCAGAAGATCCGCGAGATCGCCGAGCGCGCACAGGCACTGGGCATCCTCACCGTGGCCGAGCACGTCCAGGACGCGGCCACCATGGCCTTCCTGTTCACCACGGGCGTGGATTACGTGGAAGGCAACTTCCTCGCCACGCCGGGACCGGCGATGAACTACGACTTCGGCTGAGCCTGGCGCACTGCCTGAAAAAAAGAAACCCGCCGGAAGGCGGGTTTCTCGTTGATCAGGCCGATGAAGCGGCTCAGGCGAAGGTACCCTGCTGCGCACGCAGCGCGGCGATGCGCTCTTCCAGCGGCGGGTGGCTCAGGAACAGCTTCTTCATGCCCTGGCCGATGCCGCCGGCGATGCCGAACGCCTCGACCTGGGCCGGCAGCGTGCTGGGACGCTGCTGCTGCGACAGGCGTTCCAGCGCGGAGATCATCTTCTGGCGGCCGGCCAGCGATGCGCCGCCGTGGTCGGCGCGGAACTCGCGACGACGCGAGAACCACATCGCGATCATCGTGGCGAACAGGCCGAACACCACTTCCAGCACCATCACGATGATGTAGTAGCCGAAGCCGCGGCCGCCGCCTTCGCGGTTGCCGGAGAGGAAACCGTCGACGATGCCGCCCACCACGCGGGCCAGCACGATGACGAAGGTATTCAGCACGCCCTGCAGCAAGGCCATGGTGACCATGTCGCCATTGGCGACGTGGCTGACTTCGTGGCCGAGCACGGCTTCAGCCTCGTCGCGGCTCATCGAGCGCAACAGGCCGGTGGACACCGCCACCAACGCGTTGTTGCGGTTGGCGCCGGTGGCGAAGGCGTTGATCTCCGGTGCGTCGTAGATGGCGACCTCGGGCATGCCGATGCCGGCCGCCTGCGCCTGGCGCTGCACGGTGGTCACCAGCCAGCGCTCTGCGTCGTTGCGCGGCTGCTCGATCACTTGCGCGCCGGTGGCGCGCTTGGCCATCCACTTGGAGGTCAGCAGGGAGATCAGCGAGCCACCGAAACCGAACACCGCGGCCATCACCAGCAGGCCGCCCATCTGGTTCGGATTGACGCCCAGCAGGGACATGACGATGCCCGCCAGGACCAGCACGGCGAGGTTGGTGGCAAGGAACAGCGCGACACGCGTGAACACGACAGAAGCTCCGGGAGTGGGGATGTGCGAAGGTATACGGACGCAGAATTGCGGCTGCGCGCGCGTGAATTCAAGCAACTGCCTGACTGCATGGTTCAGCTTTCCTCACCTTTCCGACGAATGACCGGGACCGATCCCCACCTTCGCTATCGCGGCCGCTTCGCGCCCTCGCCCACCGGCCGCCTGCATTTCGGCTCGCTGGTGGCGGCGCTGGGCAGCTGGTTGCTGGCGCGCCATCACGACGGTGAGTGGCTGGTCCGCGTGGAAGATCTCGACCCGCCGCGCGAGGTGCCCGGTGCCGCGGACGCGCAGCTCGCGACGCTGGCGGCGTTCGGCATGACATCCGATCTTCCCGTCGTCTGGCAAAGCCGGCGCCATGATCGGTACGCGCAGGCACTGGATCAGCTGCTGTCCGACGGCCTCGCCTTCGAGTGCCGCTGCAGCCGCACCGACCTGGCCGCCGCCGGCGGCATCCACCGCGCCTGCATCGCCCGCGATCCCGCGCGCCCACCGGCGTTCCGCCTGCGCGTGGCTGACGGCAGCCGCGTGGGCTTCGCAGACGGCCTGCAGGGGAAGGTGGAACAGGCGGTGGATCGCGACGTCGGCGACGTCGTCCTGCGGCGCGCGGACGGCTTCTGGGCCTACCAACTGGCGGTCGTGGTCGACGACGCCGAGCAGGGCATCACCGATGTCGTGCGCGGCGCGGACCTGCTGGATTCCACCCCGCGGCAGATCCTCCTCCAGCGCGCGCTCGGCCTGCCCACGCCGCGCTACCTGCACCTGCCGCTGATCGTCGATGCGGAAGGCCAGAAGCTGTCCAAGTCGATGGCCGCGCTGCCGATCGACGGCGATGCCCCGCTGCCGGCACTGCGTGCCGCGTGGGCCGCGCTGGGCCAGCCCGCCAGCGCGCTGGCCGACGCGCCGTCCGTGCCCCTCGCCCTGGCGGCCGCACGACGGCATTTCCAGCCGGGATCGCTGCAGAAAGCGCCTCACGCGACATTCGCTGCAGCGCACAACAAACCTGTCGCAGGCGCTGTCTAGAATCGAGGGGCCGTCGGCTTGCGGCGGTCCAAGGAGATTCCCCACATGACATCGCGCGTCGCCCTGGTCACCGGCGGCACCGGAGGTATCGGTACCGCCATCTGCAAGAAGCTGGCCGACATGGGCCACAAGGTCGCCACCAACTACCGCAACGAAGAGAAGGCGCGCGCGTGGCAGGCGCAGATGAAGGCCGACGGCTACGACATCGCGCTGGTCAAGGGCGACGTGACCTCGCCCGACGAAGCGCAGGCGATGGTGAAGGAAGTCGAGCAAAACCTGGGACCGGTCGAAGTGCTGGTCAACAACGCCGGCATCACCCGGGACGGCACCTTCCACAAGATGTCGGCCACCCAGTGGGGCGACGTCATCAACACCAACCTCAACTCGGTGTTCAACGTCACCCGTCCGGTGATCGACGGCATGCGCGACCGCAAGTGGGGCCGCATCATCCAGATCAGTTCGATCAACGGCCTGAAGGGCCAGTACGGCCAGGCCAACTACGCCGCCGCGAAGGCCGGCATGCACGGCTTCACCATTTCGCTGGCGCGCGAGAACGCCAAGCTCGGCATCACCGTCAACACCGTCTCGCCCGGCTACGTGGCGACCGACATGGTGATGGCGGTGCCGGAAGAGGTTCGCGCCAAGATCGCCGCCGACATCCCGACCGGCCGCCTCGGCAAGCCGGAAGAGATCGCCTATGCGGTCGCATTCCTGGTGGACGAACAGGCCAGCTGGATCACCGGCTCCAACCTGGACATCAACGGCGGCCACCACATGGGCTGGTGATGGGGCCGGCGCGGCGCCACCGGCGCCGACTCACGCACCTCACGACGCCCCGCAAGGGGCGTCGTCCGTTCGGATGCTGCGCAGCATTTTTCCTTGGCTGAACAGGGCTTCCGTGCCATGAGGCCTGTTGCAAGGGCTGTTGCGCTGCGTCATGCTGCGGTCATACGCGTTTAGAGCGAAGACTCAATGGCTGCGATCCGCATCATCAAGAAGTACCCCAACCGTCGCCTCTACGACACCGAGATCTCCAGCTACATCACCATCGAGGACGTGCGCCAGCTGATCGTCGATGGCGAGGATTTCGAAGTCCGCGACGCCAAGACCGGCAACGACCTGACCCGCACCGTGCTGCTGCAGATCATCAGCGAGCAGGAACAGGACGGCGAGCCGGTGCTGTCCACGCAGCTGCTGAGCCAGATCATCCGCTTCTACGGCGATTCCCTGCAGGGCTTCATGGGCAACTACCTGGAGCGCAGCATGCAGTTGTTCATGGAACAGCAGCAGCAGTTCCGCAGCCAGATGGGCAACCTGCTGGGCCAGACCCCCTGGACCATGATGAACCAGCTGACCGAGCGCAATCTCGAGCTGTGGCAGGAATTCCAGCGCAACCTCAGCGGTGGCCTGGGCCGGCCGACGACGGTCAAGCCGAAAGAACCGCCGCGCGAGACGCCCAAGACGCGCGCACGCTGAGAACACACGTAGTGAAACCCGGCCCGCGCAGCTTGCGCGGGCCTTTTTTTAGCCCGCAACACAGGAATTCCACATGACGCAACGCATCGCCGTGGTGACCGGTGGCCTGGGCGGCCTGGGTCTGGCCATCAGCCAGACGCTGGCCCGTGCCGGCCGCAAGGTGATCGCCGCCGACCTGTCCCCCTCCCCCGAACAGCTGGCGCACTTCCGCGCGCACACGGCCACGCTCGACATCGAGACCGCCGTGGTCGACGTCGCCGACTTCGAGGCCTGCGCCGCGTTCGTGCAGGGCGTTGAGGCCCAGCATGGCGCGCTGGACATCCTGGTGAACAACGCCGGCATCACCCGCGACGCCACCCTGCGCAAGATGGACAAGGCGCAGTGGGACGCCGTCATCGGGGTGAACCTGGACAGCGTGTTCAACCTCTGCCGCCACGCCGTGGACGGCATGCAGGCGCGCGGTTTCGGCCGCATCGTCAACATCAGCTCGGTGAGCGGCCAGACCGGCAACTTCGGCCAGGTGAACTACGCCGCGGCGAAGGCGGGTCTGCACGGCTTCTCGATGTCGCTGGCGCGCGAAGTCGCGCGCAAGGGCGTCACCGTCAACAGCGTTTCGCCGGGTTACGTTGAAACCCCGATGACGCGGGCGATGCCCGAAGACGTCCGCGACCGCACCGTGGCCGCCGTGCCGGTGGGCCGCATCGGCCAGCCCGACGACATCGCGCGCGCCGTGGCCTTCCTCACCGCCGACGACGCGGGCTACATCACCGGCGCCAACCTGCCGGTCAATGGCGGCCTGTTCATGAGCTTCTGACCGGATTCCCGGTCGCGCCGCGACACCCTTACGAACCCTCACGAGGCTCCCCGATGAAACTCACCCCTCCCACCTTCGGCGTCTGGCTGATCGCCCTGCTGCTCGGCGGCGGCGGCATCGCCGCCAAGTTCGGTTACGTGCCGGTGCTGGCGCCGCACGCGTTCTGGCTGGTGGTCGGCGGCTTCGGCCTGCTGGTCGCCGCGACGGTCTTCAGCAAGCTCTGACGGCGCGCGCCATGCTCCCGACGTAGATCGTCGGGAGCGGGCATGTGGGACACCGCACGCCCGTTAGCGTCAGCTTCACTCCATCTCGAAACGCTCGAACGCGATCTCCAACGTTTCGAACAGCGTGTCGCCCACCGCCGCGTCCATCGGCGAAGGCGTGTACGCCGCGGGCCGCGCCCGCAGAAAACGCCAGCGCATCACCGGATTGCCCTGCTCGTCCAGCAACGTAATGGCGACGGTGCGTCGTGCGTCGCCCCCGTTGCGCGCCTCGTCCCACCACTGGTACCAGGCCAGCGAACCGATCACGCCCCGCCGCAGGACCAGATTGTCGTAGTGGGTCAGCGTGGAGAGCTTCGTCGCCTCCGGCACCTTGTCGTTGCCGTTGCGGTACTCGTTGACCTGCAGGCGCGCTTCGGGGAACAGCACCTCGGCCACGCCCGCATCGGGTCCGTCGCCGAGGCCGAGGTCGACGTGGAAGTTCATTCCGGCATACGGGCGATCACGTTGTACGGGCATGGGCAGGTTCCATGTGGGAAGGGAGGCATGCCCGTGCGTGGGCACACTCTCTTCCAACGCGGTCCTACGCGCGCAGAGGTCAGCCCGCCATCGCCTGTCCGATCCACAGGCGGTTGCCGTCGGGATCGTCGATCCGGAACTCGCGCATGCCGTAGAACGTCGTGTCCAGATCGGGGACGTCCACGCCCTTCGCACGCGCCTGGGCGTGGAAGGCCTCGATGTCGTCGGGATACAGATACAGCACGGCGCCACGGGGCGCATCGGGGTTCACGTTGATCGACTGATCCAACATCACCCGGCAGTCGCCCCAGCGCAGCTTCGCCCAGCCCCAGTCGTCGCGGCGATCCTCCACCGCGAAGCCCAGCTGCTCGTAGAACGTGATCGCCCGCGGCAGATGGCGGACGGGCTGCATGGGGATGATGTGGGACATGAGGATTCGGTCCGGCGCAGCCCTACTCTGCCGCCCACACCACATCCACGCCTTCCGACTCACCGACCGCCGTGCGCAGCAGCGCGACGAAATCGGCACTGGCACCGAGGCTCTCCAGCGCATCGATGGCGGTGTGTTCGACGTAGTAATCCTGATCCTTGGAGGACTCCTCTTCCATGTAATCCACCAGCATCTGGAAGTCCGCCTCCGAGATGCTGCCCAGCGTGCGGCCACTGTCCTTTTCCGACAAACGAATGCTCATGCGGTCTTCCTTTCCTCGAACGTTGGAGTGATTGTCAGCGCGGTGCGCCGTCGGCGTCCTTGCGCAGGAACGCGGCCAGGCCAGCCAGCTGAAGGCCCTGCACCTTGTCCACGACGGGCGCGAACGTGCTCATGTCGTCCGGCGTGTAGCCGCCGGCGCGGTACCACAGGGTGATGCGGGTGCCGCCCTTCTCTTCGGCGAAGCGCCATTCCAGCGCGCCGTGCAGGCCCATGCCCTGCAGCGGCCCGAGGCCGCCGGTCATGCGCATGAGCTTGCCCGGATCGGTGAAGGTCACCGTCATGTGCCAGGCCTGTTGCGCGCCGTTGATTTCGCAGAAGCAACCGCCGGCCTTGTCGCTGATGGAAAGCTTGGAGGCATCACCCCACCAGGTGTGATCGGCGGGCCACCAGCGGCTTACGTCGTGGACCAGCGCGGTGTACGCCACCTGCGGTGAAACCAGCACCCACTCGGAATTCTCGACGGTGAAGCCGTTCGGCTGCGCGTCCTTGACCGCCGCCTGTGCCGGCAACGCCAGCGCCCCGGCGATCAGGATCGCGACGCCGGCCAGCGCCTTCACTTCGCCGCGCCTTGTGGGCAGAACTTCTGGCGGTAGGCCATCGCCTTGGGCATCAGCGCGGTGAGGTTCTGGATGCGCGTGCCGGGATTCGGGTGGGTGGACGAGAATTCGGGGGGCGCCTGCCCGCCACTGGCTTCGCTCATGCGCTGCCAGAGCGGCACGGCTTCTTCCGGGTTGAAGCAGGCGGCCGCGGCGAGCATCAGGCCGACTTCGTCCGCCTGCGTCTCGTGCTCGCGCGCATAGGGCAGCAGATAGCCGTAGCCCATCGCGGCCATCACCATCTGCTGCTGCTGCGGGTCCATGCCGCTCATCGCGCCGGCCATCTGGCCGATCTGGGTGAGCTTCTGCTGCGACATGCGCTGGGCGCCGTGGCGCAACAGTGCGTGGGCGATCTCGTGGCCCATCACCACGGCAACGGCGTCGGCGTTCTGCGCCACCGGGATCAGGCCCGTGTACACGGCCATCTTGCCGCCCGGCAGGCAGAAAGCGTTGGCCTGGTCGGACTGGATGACGTTCACGTCCCACTCGAAGGACTTCCAGTTGCCGCTGGGCTGGGTGCCCTTCTCGGCGGCGATGGCGGCCTCGACTTCGGGAATCCTGGCGATCAGCCGCTGGGCGATGGTGCGCACCTGCTGGGCGATCTGCGAATTGGGATCGACGGGCTGCTCCTGCTGCAGGATTTCCTCGTAGGCCTGCAGGCCGAGGGCCTTCTCTTCTTCCACGCCGATCGAGTTGTCGATCAGCACCTTCTCGCCGGTGTAGGGATCGACGACGCGGTTGTTCAGGTAGTAGCAGCCGCCATAGACCAGGAAGCCCAGCAGGATTAGCCAGCGCAGGTTGCCCAGTCCGCCGCCCCGCCGTCCGCCGCCCTGCCCGTACTGCGAGCGCCCGTAAGGATCTTGCCTCATTACCCTCTCCCTGGCGGCCTAGATGCCGCGAACGACGCGGAAGCCCACCCGCGCATTAGTCATATCCGAATCCGATGACGAACGCCACGCCGCGCGCGCCTGCGCCGGCGAACTGGCCCAGGAGCCACCACGCACCACCCGCGACCGGCAGCCGGGATTGAACCACGCCGCCCCGTCCGCCGGCGCGCGCCGGTAGCTGGCGTGCCAGCAGTCGCCGACCCATTCGCTGGTGTTGCCCTCGAGGTCCTTCAGGCCGAAGGCATTGGCGCGGAAGCGCCCCACCGGCGCCGGACCCCAGTAACCGTCCCCGTAGGCGATGAAGGCGTTGTTCCAGTTGCGGCCGCTGGGGGAGCGGTCGTTGCCGCCGGTCAGGTTGGCCACCCCGCGCGGGGGCTGGCCGTTGCCCCACGGATAGCGGCCCTGCTGGCCACCGCGCTGCGCGTATTCGTACTCGGCTTCGCTGGGCAGGCGGTAACCATGGCCGGTCTGTCCCGCCAGCCACTCGGCGTAGGCCTCGGCGTCGTACACGCTGACATGCAGCACCGGCATGTCGTCGCTGGCCGGATCGCCGGCGTAATCGGACTGCCAGTCCACCCCGCTGCGGCGGACGAAATTGCCGCTGCGTTCGTCGTAAACGATGGAGTGGCCGCGACGGGTGGCGCGCGGCCGGTACTGGGTGGCCTGGACGAAGCGGCGGAACTCGCCCACGGTCACCGCGTGGCGTGCCATGGCGAACCCGCGGTCGAAGCGCACGTAATGCGCGGGCTTCTCGGCATCGGCGGCGTCGGCCTCGTCCTCCGTGGCCCCCATCAGGAAGCCACCGTGCGGCACGACCACCATTTCCGGCCCCCGCCCCCCGTGGTGCAGCGCGTCGGTGAATGCTTGGCCCGGGCGGAACAAGCCGTAGTAGGTGGCCAGGTCGATGCGCTGGCGAAGGTCGGCCGCGACCCGGTTGCCGGGCTCGGCGATGCGGAGCACCTCGGCCAGCTTCACCCGGGCGTCCTTGATGCCCTGCGGCGTGGCGATGTCGCGCACGCCCGCGTCGCGAAGGTCGACGATGCGCGCGATGCGGATCGCTTCCACCCGTACGCGCGCATCCGCCACGGTCTGCGCGTCTTCACGCACCTGCGCGGCCGCCTCCAGCCAGCGCCGGGCGGTGTCGAAATCGCTGGCGTGCGCCGCGTCTTCGGCACGACGGATGAGCGCGCTCTCCACCGCCGCCACGCCCTGCATCGCGCGGGGCTGGCCCGGCTTCCATTTCAGCACCTCGCGGAACCCCGCCAGCGCGCCACCGCCATCCTCGCCCAGCCGGTCCTCGCGCAGCGCACGCTCGGCGGCGACGTTCAGGCGGGTCAGCTGGTCGGCATCGTCGACCCGCGCCAGATACGCGGTCACGGCCGGATCGGCCGGCGCCAGCGTGCGCGCCACCGCGGCGATCTGGCGGGCGCGGCGCAGGGATTCGGTACGGTCCTCGGCGTGGCGGAGCGCTTGCGCGCCCTGCGCCAGCAGCGCATCCAGGCTGCGTTCCAGGCCGGCCTTGGCGCGCGCATCGGCGGGATCCAGGCGCTGCAGCGCCAGGTACAACGGGATGGCATCGTCGGGCCCGTCGAACAGGCGGTCCTCGGCCAGCGCGCGCGCGGCACGCTGGCGTGCGTCGGCCACATCTTCTCCAACGAGTGTCACCGTGGGCGCCCGCCAGGTCAGTTCGTCCATGCTGCTGTCGTCGCCGCTGACGGTGACACGCGGCATGCGCACGTTGTCGCCGGCGGCCTGGCCGTCCTGCGGCGCGCCGTCGTCGCGCGAGCATGCGGCCAACCCGGACAGCGAGATCAACAAGGCGACAAGGAGCGCGCGCAAACATCCTCCGTGAAGGGAGCGACCGGCCCCCATGAGAGAATGCCGGCAGACGATACCGGCAGAGCCGGGACCTTAGGTTATTGTCCCCCGACTGAGCAAACGACGCATCACGCGGAGATTACGTTGCCCCACTGGATTGACACCCCCGCCGCGCTGGACGCGCACCTGCAGCGCCGCCCGACGCGGATCGGCCTGGATACCGAGTTCGTCCGCGAACGCACGTTCTGGCCCCAGCTCGCGCTGGTGCAGATCGCCCTCGACGAGGACGTCCTGCTCGTCGACCCGCTGGCACCGGGCATGACCGATGCCCTGCGTCCCTGGCTGTCCGATCCGTCGATCACCAAGGTGATGCACAGCGCCAGCGAGGACCTGGTGGCGTTCAAGGTGTCCTGTGGCGTGCTGCCGACGCCGCTGTTCGACACCCAGATCGCGGCCGCGCTGGCCGGCGTGGCGGCCGGTATCGGTTACCAGAAGCTGGTCGAACGCGTCACCGGCGTGGTGCTGCCGAAGGGCGAGACGCGTTCGGACTGGCTGCGCCGTCCGCTAAGCGAGTCGCAGCTGCACTACGCCGCCGACGATGTGCGCTACCTGTTCGCCGTGCACGACGCGCTGAGGACCGAACTGGTCTCCGCCGACCGTCTGGGCTGGCTGGAGGAAGACTGCGCGCGCTTCGTCGAGAATGCCGCGCAGGACGAAGGCGAGCGCTGGCCGCACCTGTCGATGCGCAGCGCGCAGTTCCTCGACATCGACGCGCAGCATCGGCTCGTGCGCCTGCTGCGCTGGCGGGAGGTGCAGGCGCGCGCCAGCGACAAACCGCGTAGCTGGATCCTCGACAACGAGCTGGCGGTGGCGCTGGCGCGTACCCCGCCCATCGACAAGGCCGCGCTGTTGCGCTTCTTCGACACCCAGCCCAAGGCCCCGCGCAAGCTGGCGGACGCGATCTGGCAGGCGCTGGACACCCCGCTGAACGACGAGGCCGACATGCCGGTGGCGCGCAACGCGACCGACGGCGACAAGGCGCGCCTCAAACGCCTGCAGGATGCCGTCGCCCAGCGCAGCAGCGAACTCGGCCTGCCCGACGGCGTGCTCGCCTCGCGCCGTTACCTGGAAGGACTGCTGGACGCCGGGCAGTGGCCCGCCGCCCTCGGCGGCTGGCGACGGCGCGAACTGGAGCCCGTCCTGACCCCCGTGCTGGACGGCGCAGGCTTGGCACAGCCAGCCCCTGCGGGCTAGAATGGCGCCGCTCATGTGGGGCCATAGCTCAGCTGGGAGAGCGCGTCGTTCGCAATGACGAGGTCGGGAGTTCGATCCTCCCTGGCTCCACCAATCAACACGAAAGGCCAGGCGAATGCCTGGCCTTTTTCTTTGCGCCATCCTCGGCCTCCCAAAGAAAAAGCCCGTCGGCAGGACGCCGACGGGCTGGGAGAGCAAGGTAACGCGTGGATCAGAACTTGTAGCTGACGCCCAGCAGGTAGCTGCGGCCCCATTCGACGTATTCCAGCGGACGGTCCTTGGTGCCGGCGTAGGTCTGGTAGGCCTCGTCGGTCAGGTTGCTGGCCTGGAACAGCACGCTCAGGCCACTGAGGGCATGTCCTTCCGGGAACGAATAGCTGACCTGCGCGTCGGTGATGTTCTCGCCGACCACGTAGCGCAGCGTGCGGTTGCCGTTGAAGTTGCCGATCTCGCCGATGAAGTCCGAACGACGACGCTGGTTGACGCGCGCCTCGAAACCGTTCTTCTCGAAATACACCGTCAGGTTGTAGACCCGCTTGGACAGGCCCGGCAGGTCGATGTCGCCGGCGCCGACGCTGGATGCGCTTTCCGGATCGCGGATCTGGATGTTGCTGTCGTTGAAGGTGGCACTGGCCACCGCACCGAAACCCTGCAGCGCATCGCTGAACATCTCGAACGGCAGCGACGCTGTCAGTTCCAGACCCTGCAACGTACCGCCCTCGCCGTTCACCGGACGCGAATAGCTGCCGGTCGGATCGACGCCCACGCCCGGATAGTTAGCGTTCGGCGGGATGTCAGGCGTGTAGTCGGACAGGTCGTAGAACGGATCGGTCTGGGTGTAGATGTAGGTCTGCAGATCCTTGTAGAAGTACGCCGCCGCCACATAGGCCTTGGTGCCGAAGTACTTCTCGTAGGAGATGTCGAACGCGTAGGCACGCCACGGGTCCAGCAGCGGATTGCCACCGCTGGCGAAACTGTTGCGCAGACCGTTGTCCTGGTCGGGACCGTCGGACGCCGTCACTTCCAGCGAGGCACGCAGCTGGTCGACGCGCGGACGCGCCACCTGTTTGGCCAGCGCAACGCGCAGGGTCTGGTCGTTCTCGAAGCCGAACGCCAGGTTCATGCTCGGCAGCACATCGGTGAAGGTCTTGCCCATGTGGATGGGCTGCGGATCGGCGCCGCCGCTGAGCCGGATCGCATCGGAGGATTGATCGACGCGCTGCACCTGCACACCGGCGTTACCGCGCACGCTGACATTACCCCACTCGGTGTCGACGTTGCCGCGGACATAGGCGGTGGTGGTCTTCTCGCGCACGTCCCACGCCTTGGCGACGAGGTACGGGAACGCGCTGTCGCTCGGTTCGAACGTCATGTAGCGCGCCACCGCACCCGGCACGTTCCAGGACGGGATGAAGCCGACGCCCGCGAAGCTCAGGTCCACCGGCCGGTACTGCAGGTCCGACGCGATCGTGGTGATGCCCTGCGCGCCGAGGTTGATGTTGCCCTCGGGTTGGCGCTTGTTCTTTTCACGATCGGCGTAGTTCAGACCGACATCGATATCCGACATCCAGGACAGAAAGCCTGGCGCCGGGAACGAGGCTGCCAGCTTGCCCGTGCGCAGCTCGTCGACGACGTTCGGCACTTTGCCGTAGCCCGACCCGTAGATCGTGCCGGTGAGATACAACGAACTCGGATCCGAGTAGTCGCGACCGGGATTGATCTGGGAGAAGCCGTTGTTGCGGATCTGCAACTGCAGCGTGTCCAACTGCGGCGCCGGCAGCATCTGCGTGTTGTTCTCGAGGTTGAGCTCGTCGCGCTTGGCGCGCGACCAGCCGATGTCGGCGATGATGCGCGCCTGGCCGACGGTGAACTCGTTGTTCCAACCGAATGCGTTGATCTCGTCTTCGCGATTGTTGTACATGCCGCGCACCAGCGGGTACACGTTGCCGACCGTGCCGCCGGTGAACGTGTTGCTGCCGTTGATGGACGGATTGGTGACCTGCAGACGACCATAACCGCCGTTGTAGTCGCCGATGTGCACTTCGAGCTGATTGGCGGTATCGACCTGCTCGGCCTCGGAATGGAACAGGTCCAGCGTGCTGGTCCAGGCATTCGACGGACGAAACTGCAGCGTCGCCATCACGCCGTCGCGCTTGGTTTCACCGGTACGGCGCAGGGCCTTGATGCCGTCGGAGTAGAACGTGCCCGCAGGCACGCCCGGGCGCCAGTTGTCGCCGATCGCCTGCCACGGCTCGTACAGGCCGACCTGGTTTTCCTGGATCGGCGTGGTGGTATGCGAGTAACCGATCGAGAAACCGAACGTCCGCGCCTCGTTCTGGGTGATATAGCTGGCGTTGACGCGTTCGCCGTAGGCGGACGCATCCGCCGCGGCGCCCAGTGAATTGCGCTGGCCGCGCACGCCTACCGTGCCCACCGGGGCATCGAAACTCAGCGGACGCACGGTCTGCATGTCGATCGTGCCCGACAGGCCCTGGCCGATGAGACCGGCATCCGGTGTCTTGTACACCGTGACGCCGGCGACCAGCTCGGACGGGTACTGGTCGAACTCGACGCTGCGGTTGTCGCCGGTGCTGACCATCTCGCGGCCATTGAGCGTCGTGGTGGAGAAGTCGGGCGACAGGCCGCGGACGCTGATCACCTGCGCACGACCCGCGACGCGCTGCGCCGCCAGGCCGGGCAGGCGACCGATCGATTCACCGATGCTGACATCCGGCAGCTTGCCGATGTCTTCGGCGGACACCGCTTCGACGATGGAGGTGGAATCGCGCTTGACCGAGATCGCGCTCTCGATGCCGCGGCGGATGCCGGTGACGACCACCGTGTCCAGCTCGGTGGCTTCGGCCTGTTCGTTCGTTTGTTCGGCGGGCTGGGCCGTCTGGGCGTTCACGCCGGTCGCGGTGAGCGCGATGGCAGACGCCAACGCCGCGCTCAGCAGGTTGCGCTTGAGTTGCATGTTCCCCTCTCCAAGGACGTTGTATGCGACGAACCGGGTGCGTCGCGCAGCGCGATCGCCCGGGTCTTACACGTTGGGGCACGGGGCCCCGAAACGTGCGGCCATGGTAGTGGCGCGTGCAGTTGCACAAACGGGCCTGCATACGTATTCATGCATATTCCGCGCAGCGGCGTAACACGCGTTCCGTACGCCTGCGCAGGCGTGCGTATCCACGCCGCAACGATGCGCGACGCGGTTCAGTTACGTGCTCGGGATGGCCCGCGCGGCGGCCGATCTAGGGTCGCAGCAGGAACATCAGGGGCACTTCGATCCTGTCGCGCCACGCGGCCTCGTTGTGGGTGGCGCCCAGGTAGCGATGGCTCAACAGATCGGCGCCCGGCCGATAACCGCGCGTGCGCATCAGCGCATCAATGCGCTGCTGATAGGGCTCGTACATGGCATCGATGGCTTCGGTGCCGTAGTCGAAGTAGAAGCGGTTGATGCCGGGCGCGGGCAGATGCTCCGCGAGGTAGCCCTCGACGATGCCGCCGGCGATCGGCCAGTGCGTGGACACGCACCCTGCCCCGCCGAAGACCTGCGGGTACTCCAGCACCGCGTAGGCGGAGATCAGTCCGCCCATGCTGGAGCCCATCACGAACGTATCTTCCGGGCCGGTCAACGTGCGGTAGTGCGCATCGATGAACGGCTTCAGCTCGGTAACAAGGAAAGCGAGATAGTCGTCGGCGACGATCTCGCCCGTCGGGAAGGGCGGATCACCCGGCGTCGGGATGAACGTTTCGCCCGTGATCGCCTTGCGCGGCATGTACTCCTGCAAGCGCTTGGGCGTGTTCCACACCGCAACGACGATGGCTGCGCGCGCGTGCCCGTTGGCGATCAGCCGGGTCATCGCCTCGTCCACGCCCCAGTCCACCTTCGTGTACGACGTCGACGGATCGAACACGTTCTGTCCGTCGTGCATGTAAAGCACCGGGTAACGCGTGCCCGCCGCCTCCGCGTAGCCGGGCGGCAACCAGACGTCCACGTTCCGCGCGGCCACGTGACGCGAGGGGAACTGCGCATGACGCAGCAGTGTGCCGGTCACACCGTCGCCGGTCACTGCCTGGGCGACGTGCGCGGACGCTGGCTTCGACTGCGCTTGCGCGGATGCCGCGGCGAGCATCAGCAGCGCGACGCAGAAGGTGCCCATGCGGATGCCCATCTTCGTGCCTCGTCGCTCAGTCGATGAGGGCGTAGTACACGCCACGGGCCGGCAACACGAGCGTGCCTTCCTGCACCGTGCCCGATGGCAGGCCGGGGCCGTCCAACGGACGCGGCGACATACCGGCCGGCAGCGTCCAGCGGGCGTCCTGCGGCGACAGGTTGAACACGACGAGCAAGGAGACCCCTTCGACCTCGCGTACGAAGGCGAGCACCGGCTCGGGCGCGTCGAGGAAGCGGATGCTGCCTACCCGCAAGGCCGGCTGGGTACGCCGCCACGCCAGGAACCGCCGCACCTGGTTGAGGATCGAGTCGGCGGCGGCGTCCTGCACAGCGACGTTGATCGCACGGTGTTCGGCCGGGATCGGCAGCCATGGAACGCCGTTGCTGAAACCCGCCTGTTCGCCGTCCTGCCACGGCATCGGCGTGCGGCAGCCGTCGCGGCCCTTGAAGTTGGGCCAGAACGTCTTGCCGTAGGGATCCTGCAGGGCTTCGTAAGGCACGTCGGCCTCGGGCAGCCCCAGCTCTTCGCCCTGGTACAGGCAGACCGAGCCGCGCAGCGAGCAGACCAGCGCGACCAGTTGGGCGGCCAGCGCCGGCGAATGATCGCCACGCCCCCAGCGTGTCACGGCACGCTGCACGTCGTGATTGGAGATCGCCCAGCAGGGCCAGCCTTCGACCATGGCGGCCTCGAGGCGTTCGACGGTGTCGCGGATGTAGGCGGCGGTGCCGTCATCGGTCAACAGCTCGAAGCTGTAGCCCATGTGCAGGCGCTCGTCGGTGACGTACTCGGCGGTGGTCGCCAGCGAATCCTCCGACGAGATCTCGCCCAGCGCCCCCGCGTCGGGATACTGGTCCAGCAGGCCACGCAGGCGCTCGAGGAAGCCGATGTTCTCCGGCTGCGTATTGTTGTGGTAGTGGTACTGGTACGCGTACGGGTTGTCCGGACTGAAGCCGCGCCCCACCCGCTTTTCCTTCGGCTTGGGCGGGTTGTCGCGCAATTGCGCATCGTGGAAGCAGAAGTTGATCGCATCCAGGCGCAGGCCGTCGACGCCCTTGTCGAGCCAGAATTTCACGTTGTCCAGCGTCGCGTCCTGCACGGCAGGGTTGTGGAAGTTCAGGTCGGGCTGGCTGGCCAGGAAGTTGTGCAGGTAGTACTGCTCGCGGCGCGGCTCCCAGCGCCAGGCCACGCCACCGAACAGCGACATCCAGTTGTTCGGCGGGGTGCCGTCCTCCTTCGGGTCCGCCCACACGTACCAGTCGGCCTTCGGGTTGTCGCGGCTCTCGCGGCTCTCCTTGAACCAGGCGTGCTCCACCGAACAATGGCTCAGCACCTGGTCGATCATGACCTTGATGCCCAGCGCATGCGCCTTCGCCAGCAGGCGGTCGAAGTCGGACAGCGTGCCGAACAGCGGATCCACGTCGCGGTAGTCGGCGATGTCGTAGCCGAAATCGGCCATCGGCGACTTGAAGAACGGCGATATCCAGATCGCGTCCACGCCCAGGCCCGCGATGTAATCGAGCTTCTCGACGATGCCCGGCAGGTCGCCGACGCCGTCCCCGTTGGTATCCAGGAAGCTGCGGGGGTAGATCTGGTAGATCACCGCGCCGCGCCACCAATTGTTCTTCTTCATTGCAACACCAGCTCGCATGCATGGCGCACCCCTCCGGTGCGCACGGCGGGCGCCACTATTCCACGAGCCATCGGGGCGCGTGGGCGCAAGGCGCCATGCACACGCATGAATACGTATGCATGCGTCGTGCGTACCCGCCCGCCAGCGATGCGTCCATCACAGCAGGACCAGACGAAATGGCCTGCCGAAACCCAATCAGCACAAGGCTTTTCGGGCTTCTATCAAGACGAGGACTGGCCATGAGTGATGGGGTCCTCCGCGTCCGCATTGTTTGCGGTGCAGCATGGAAACGCCCGCGCTTGCCTTCAAGATGCCGCCACGTCCGCGGCGTCCGCGCGCCGCCTTCCGTCCACGCACCACCGGGAACCCTGCATGACCGCCAAGCCGCGCCTGTCCTTCTGGCAGATCTGGAACATGTCGTTCGGTTTCCTCGGCATCCAGTTCGGCTTCGCGCTGCAGGGCGGCTTCATGTCCCGCATCTTCCAGACGCTCGGTGCGGAAAAGGATGCCCTGCCGCTGCTGTGGATCGCCGCGCCGCTCACCGGCCTGCTGGTGCAACCCATCATTGGTTACCTCAGCGACCGCACCTGGCATCCGCGCCTCGGCCGTCGCCGGCCGTTCTTCCTGATCGGCGCCATCCTCAGTTCGATCGCGCTGGTGTTCATGCCCCACTCGCCCACGCTTTGGATCGCCGCGGGCCTGCTGTGGGTGCTGGATGCGAGCATCAACATCAGCATGGAGCCGTTCCGGGCGCTGGTGGCCGACAAGCTGCCCGAAGAGCAACGCTCCTTCGGCTTCGTGCTGCAGACGCTGATCATCGGTGTGGGCACGTGGGTGGCGAGCAACCTGCCCTGGTTCATCACCCAGCTCGGCGTGCCGAACGAAGCCGGACCGGGCGTGGTGCCGCCCTCGGTGAAGGTGGCCTTCGCTATCGGCGCCTTCGTCTTCATGGCAAGCATCCTGGTGACCATCCTCACCACGCCCGAGTATCCGCCGGAGGACCTGCAGCGCTTCCGCGACGAACAGAAGCGCCGCGGCAACTTCGCCGGCGAGATCGTCCACCATGTAGTCCACATGCCGGCGCAGATGCGCCGCCTTGGGCTGGTGCAGTTCTTCAGCTGGCTGGCGTTCTTCGCCATGTGGAGCATGGCCACGCCGGGCCTGACCGAGCATGTGTTCAAGGCTCCCGCACCAGACCCTGCCGCGTTCGACATGGCCGTGCCTGCACAAGCCGCCGCCTTCCAGTCGGCGAATGCCGCGTTCCAGGATGCGGCCGACCTGGTCGGCTCCTACATGGGCTACTACGGCCTGTCGTCGATGCTGGTAGCGCTCCTGTTGAGCTTCTATGCGGCGCGTTTACCGCTCAACCGCAAGGCGGTGCATGCCGGCTCGCTGGTCTTGGGCGGCATCGGCTTCCTGTCGATGGTGTTCGTGCCGCATCCGGCCTGGCTGATCGGTTCCTTCGCCCTGGTCGGCGTCGCCTGGGCCAGCATCCTGTCGATGCCTTATGCCTTGCTTTCGAGCCATGTGCCTGCCGAGAGAATGGGCATCTACATGGGCATCTTCAACATGTTCATCGTGGTCCCGCAGATCGTCGCTGCCACGCTGCTGGGCCCGGCGCTGCGCGCTTTCTTCGCGAACCAGGCCATCTTCGCCTTGGTCATCAGCGGTGCGAGCCTGCTGCTCGCTGCACTGGCCCTGTTTCGCGTGCACGAACCCTCCGGTGCTCCCGCCTCCCTTCCCTCGCAGGCTCATTGATGAAGCTCGCCCGCCACGCCCTCACCAACGCCCTGGCCGCCCTGCTCGGCGCACCCGCTCTTGCGCTGGCCGCGGATGATGTCTACGGCACCACCGAGCCCTTCGCGAAGGAAGCGGTCTACTTCGTACTGACGGACCGCTTCGTCAACGGCGACCCGTCCAACGACCACCGCGACCAGGGCGGCGCGAACCGTACGTTCGATCGCCCCACGCCCGGAGCCCCCGCAGGCCAGACCGACAACGTCGGCTACCTCGGTGGCGACTTCAAGGGCGTGCTGGAGAACGCGGGCTATATCCGCGACCTCGGTTTCACCTCGGTATGGATCACGCCCATCATCGACAACCCGGATGAAGCCTTCACCGGTGGCGAAGAGGTGAAGTGGGCCGGCATGTTCACCGACCGCGGCAAGACCGGCTACCACGGCTACTGGGGCATCAACTTCTACAAGCTCGACGAACACCTGCCCAGCGAAGGGCTGGACTTCGCCGGCTTCACGCGCGCCATGAAAGAGCAGAAGCTCGACGTGGTGCTGGATATCGTCGGCAACCACGGCTCACCGGCGTACTCCATGCCGAAGAAGCAGGCGCAGTATGGCAAGGTCTGGGACAAGGACGGGACGCTGGTCGCCGACCACCAGAACCTCGACCCGGACAAGCTGGACCCACGTGGCAAGCCGCTGCATGCGTTCTACAACACCGGCGGCGGACTCGCCCAGCTGTCGGACTTCAACGAGAACAACCCGGCGGTGATGGAGTACCTGGTCGGCGCCTACGAGCAGTGGATCGACCAGGGCGCCGCGGCGTTCCGCGTGGACACCATCGCGTGGATGCCGCACGCGTTCTGGAAGGAATTCGCCGACCGCATCCGCGTTAAGAAGCCCGGCTTCTTCATGTTCGGCGAGAACTTCAACTACGACGCCGCCAGCATCGCCGGCCACACCTGGTCCCGCAACGGCAACTACAGCGTGCTCGACTTCCCGCTGAAGGGGAAACTGACCGAGGTGTTCGAGAAGCCCGGCACCAGCTACGAGGAGATCGGCAAGGCCCTGTACCTCGAGGATGGTCCGTACGCCAATCCGTACGAGCTGATGACGTTCTACGACAACCACGACATGGCGCGCATGAACGCCAGCGACGCGGGCTTCATCGACGCGCACAACTGGTTGTTCACCGCGCGCGGCATCCCGGTGGTCTACTACGGCTCGGAGATCGGGTTCGAACGCGGCCGTGCCGAGCACGCGGGGAACCGCAACTACTTCGGCCAGGAACGCGTCGACGCCGCGCCGAAGAGCCCCATCTTCGCCCCGCTGAAGCGGATCGCCCACCTGCGCCGCGACACGCCCGCCCTTCAGCGCGGCCTGCAGCTCAATGTCCGCATGAAAGGCGACCAGGCCATCTTCTATCGCGTACTCCAGCACGAGGGCGTCAACCAGACCGCGCTGGTGCTGCTGAACAAGGCGGATGCGCCGGCGAAGGTGTCCGTGTCCGACCACCTGCAGGCGGGCCAATGGCGCGATGCCTTCACCGGCAAGCAGCAGCGCGTGCGCAACCGCCTGCAGGCCGAGGTGCCGGCGCACGGCGTGCGCGTATTCCTGCTCGATGCGCCGATTACCCGCGCCGATACCCGTGCACGCCTGGCCGAACTGATGGCCCGTAAGGCGCCGAAAGCCGACTGAGCGCGGATCACTTCGCTGCGGTGGATCCCCGCAGCGCCAACCTGACCGGGATCGTCTGGCTCTCGGCAGGCTCGCCGTTGATCAGCGCCAGCAGCGTTTCCACCAACAGCGCGCCTGCGCGCTTGGTGTCCTGCTGCACGGTGGACAGGCCAGGGTTGACGAAGCTGGCCAGCGGAATGTCGTCGAAGCCGGCGACGGCGACGTCCTCCGGCACGCGCAGGCCACGCTCCAGCAGCGCCTTCATCGCGCCGGCGGCGATCAGGTCGCTGGCGGCGAAGATCGCATCGAAGGCCTCGCCTCTGGCCAGCAGTTCGCAGGCGGCTTCGTGGCCGGATTGCTCGGTGGTGATCGCATCGACCTGCAGCAACGGATCGGCCGTTAGGCCCGCGGCCTCCAGTGCCTGGCGGTGACCGAGGTAGCGCTCGAAGAACTCCGGATAGTGGTTCGACGCGTGGCCGAGAAACGCGATGCGGCGACGGCCCTGCGCGATCAGGTGCGCGGTGATGT
This sequence comes from Pseudoxanthomonas sp. CF385, assembly GCF_900104255.1. Classification (NCBI taxonomy): domain Bacteria; kingdom Pseudomonadati; phylum Pseudomonadota; class Gammaproteobacteria; order Lysobacterales; family Lysobacteraceae; genus Pseudoxanthomonas; species Pseudoxanthomonas sp. CF385. Next base: position 1,781,846 of record NZ_FNKZ01000001.1, on the reverse strand, counting down.
CGTGCCCGCCCTGGGTGTTGTCGCAGCCGATCGACACGCCGGGCGTATCCGGCTGCACCGCGCCCCAGCGCACGAAATGGGTGCCCTGCTCCACCAGGCGCTCCAGCCGGCTGCGCGATTCCAGGTAGTCGCCATAGCCGAGCAGGATGATGCCATCGGCCTTCTTGCTGTCCTCGTAATCCGCCTGCCAGTCGTTGGACAGCTGCTGGAACGAGATCAACAGGTCGTAGCCGCGCAACGCACACGCGCGGGTGATGCTGCCCAGCATCGACAGGAAGAACGGATTGATCGCCGATTCGTCCGGGGTCGGGTCCTCGAAGAACAGCAGGGCCAGCGTGCCCGAATGCTGCCGGCGCAGGTTGGAGGCGTTCTTGTCGACCTTGTAGTTCAGCTGCTCCGCGATCGCCAGGATGCGCTTGCGCGTCTCCTCATTGACCATCGGGCTGCCGCGCAGCGCGCGCGACACGGTGGGCTGGGACACACCCGCCAGATGGGCGATGTCCAGCGAGGTGGCCTTTCCCTTGATGGGCGCGATCACGGACAGGTTCGGAAACGGGCGGCAGGAGCCCCGATGATGACACGCCCCCGCCGGAGCTTCATCCCGGCCCGGTGGAAGCGGTCCCAGCGCTCAGGCATCGGGCGTACGCGCCGTGCCGTGCAGCTGCACACCGTCACGGTCGGTAATGCTCACGGAGACATCGATGCCGTGGCGGACGCTCTCCGTCACCACGCAGAAGTTCTCGAACTGGGCCAGGATGCGCTCCAGCGACGCGTGCGCCGCGCCCGCCTCCGCCAGGCGGATGTCGGCATGGATATGGCCCACGCGCAGCCGGCCCTGTTCGTTGCGCACCAGTTCCGCGGTGGCGTGGGTCACCAGCTTGCCGGGCGTGTTCTTGAACTTGCGCAACGCGAACAGCAGGCTGGCGGACAGGCAATTGGCCACGGCGGACAGCAGCAGGCGCGTCGGGTTCGGTCCTTCGCCCTGGCCCAGCGGCGGTGATTCGTCGGTCATCAGATCGGCGATGGTGGTGTCATCGAACCGGATGCGGAAGGCGTAGTCGTCCTCCTGCTCCAGGGTCAGGCGGATGCGCTGGGTGTCGCTCATGGCGGTGTCCTGGAACGGTCGGCGTCGGCGCCCATCATCCCACGCGCCTGCCCGCGGCGTCGGTGACGGCGCGAAGCCTTAGAATGGCCGCTTCCCGTTGCCGGAGGCCGTATGGCCATCCCCGCCCTGCACGCCCAGTTCGACGACGCGACCAACACCGTCAGCTACGTGGTCTGGGATGCGGCCACGCGCCAGGCCGCGATCATCGATCCGGTGCTCGACTACGACCATCGCGCCGGCCGCGCCGCTTACCGATCGGCGGACGCCTTGCTCGGCTTCGTCGCGGACCAGGGGCTGTCCGTCGCCTGGATCCTTGAAACGCATGCGCATGCCGATCACCTCAGCGCCGCGCCCTACCTGAAGGAAAAAACCGGCGCGCCCATCGGCATCGGCGAACACATCACCGACGTGCAGCGCACCTTCGCGCCGGTCTTCGGCATGGACGACGTCAGCGGCGACGGTCGCGAGTTCGACCGTCTGTTCCGCGACGGCGACGCGTTTCCGCTAGGCGATCTGCGGGTCGAGGTGATCCACACGCCCGGCCATACGCCAGCCTGCGTCTCTTACCGCATCGGCGATGCGGTGTTCGTCGGCGACACCCTGTTCATGCCGGACTACGGCACGGCGCGCGCGGACTTTCCCGGCGGCGACGCACGCACCCTGTACCGCTCGATCCAGAAGCTGCTTGCCTTGCCGGGCGAGACTCGGCTCTACCTGTGCCACGACTACAAGGCGCCCGGACGCGACCACTTCGCATGGGAAACCACGGTGGCCGACGAGAAGGCGCGCAACGTGCACGTCGGCGGCGGCGTGGACGAGGCCAGCTTCGTCGCCATGCGCGAAGCGCGCGATGCCACGCTGTCGGCGCCGGTGCTGTTGCTGCCCGCGCTGCAGGTGAATATCCGCGCCGGCCGCCTGCCGGACCCGGAAGGCAATGGGCGCCGGTACCTGAAGATCCCGCTCAAGGTCTGAGCGGCGCTCAGCCGCCTGCACCCGCCGCCGCGGGGTGCGCGGCCACGCCCTCGCCGCAATCGACGCTCAGCAACGACGAGCGCTTCAGCCATTCGGCGTCCGGGTAATACGCGAACACGAACGAGCCGCCGCGGATCGTGTCGATCAGCGGGCGCGCGACCGCCGTGCGCACGGCAGGACAGCCCAGGCTGCGGCCCAGGCGACCCTGCGCGCGGATAAGCGCATCGCTCACGTAGGGCGCGCCGTGGATGACGATCGCGCGCTCGCGGGCATTGTCGTTGAAGCCCGGTTCCAGGCCCTGCAGGCGCAGCGAATAGCCGTTCGACCCGCTGTACGACTCCTGGGTCACGAAGGCGCCCAGGCTCGACATGTAGCTGCCATTGGCGTTGGAGAACTTCCGCGCGAGGTTCTCGCCGGTGTTGCGGCCGTGCGCCACCCACTCCTCGAACAGCAGGCGCTGGCGCTCCAGGTCGAACACCCACAGCCGCGGCTGCGTGGACGGGCGCGAGTAGTCGATCACGCTGAGCCGCTGCGAAGGCACCGGCCCGCCGCGCTTGATCGAGCAGGCCATCGCGCGTGCCGCCATCGACAGCACGTTGCGGTCCAGTGCCGGGGCCGCACGGTGGAGCGTATCGACCAGGCGTTCGGTGGTGTCGCCCGGCGCGGCGGCCATCGCGGGCACGGCGAACACCATCGGGCACAGGGCGACGAGGGACAGGCGACGCAGGGACGACATCGGGCGGAGATTCATGGCGCACAGACCTTGGGGACCAACGCCGATCTCCCGATTCCGTCCGCGACTCAGCGTACGGCCGTTGTGGGGGCCGCCTCGTCCGATTCCAAGACCGGGACGGGCGCCTGTTCGGCCGGCGTTGCATGAACGCCCGGCAGGTCCGACAACAGCACGGTGGTACCCGGGGTCAGGATGCCGTACAGCCGGCGGGCGAAATCCTGCGGGATCCAGAACGATTCGCCCAGCCGGCGCAACGGCGGCATCGGCGCATCCGCCGCGCCCAGCACGCGGTGGGCGACCCAGCGGTATTCCTTCTGCCGCGGATCCAGAAGACTGGGAATGTCCTCCGTTTCCGTGGTCATGACCAACAACACCGTGCCGTTCAGCGCGAAGTCCTGGACCATCTGCAGCGGCGCCGAACCGATCAGCACGCCATTGCGCAGCACCGAGACGCGCTGGTCGTACAGGCTGACGAGGATGCTCACCGGCCCCTCGGGCGAGGCGGCTTCGTTCCAGTAGACCTCGTACGCCGACAGCGACGGATGCGCGGCCTGTCCGCCGGACGTCACCGGCGCCAGCACCGCCGGATGCACGATGCTCGCCGGCGAGGCCTTGGCGTTGGCCACCACCACCGAGTCGCCGAAGCGGGTGATGCCGAACAGTTTTTCCGCGAACGCCTGCGGCAGGCGCACGCAACCATGCGAAGCGGGATATCCGGGCAGGCTGCCGCCATGCAGGGCGATGCCGTCCCAGGTGAGCCGCTGCATGAAGGGCATCGGCGCGTTGTTGTAGAGGTTGGACCGGTGGTCCTTGTTCTTCTGCAGAATGGTGAAGACACCGGTCGGTGTTTCCTTGCCTTCCTTGCCCGAACTGATCGTCGACACGCCGATGGCGATGCCGTTGCGGTACACGTAGGCGCGCTGCTCGTCGAGGCTGACGACCAGCACCACCGGACCATCCGGGGCGATCTGCGGATACCAGAGGAACTCGCCCGGCTTCAGTGCACGGACATCGGGCGTGGAGACGGCGGTGGCCGTGGCGGGCTTCGTCTGCGCCCATGCGGGCACGGCGAAGGCCAGCAAGCAGGCGAAGGCGAGCAGCGTCAGGGGTCGGGGCATGCGCCCAGCTTACACGCCGGCCAGCACCGCATCGCGCAGCGCCGCGTACGCGTTGGGCACCGGCGCGGCGTGGGCGGGCCGGGCCAGCAGGTCGGCCAACGCGGGCGGCACCTCCACCGTGCGCCCGATCAGCGGCTCCACGACGCTCTCGAACTTGGCCGGATGCGCGGTGGCGGCCACGGCCCAGTCGCCGGCCTCGCCCTTTGCACGCAGGTCTTCCAGCACCTTTATCGCGGTGGCGGTGTGCGGGCAATGCATCTCGCCGTGGTCGCGGTAGCGCCGCGCGATCGCCTCGCGGATGGTGGCGTCGTCGACGCGCGTGGCGGTGAACCCCGCACGCAGCGCCGCATCGTCGCCGGCATACAACCAACGCAGGCGTTCGAAATTGCTCGGCGCCCCTACGTCCATCGCATTGGCCAGGGTCGGCACGCTGGCGGCGGGCGCGTAGTCGTTGCCGGCGAAGAAGTCCGGCAGCACCGGGTTGGCGTTGGTCGCCAGCGCGATGCGGCCCAGCGGTACGCCCAGCGCGCGTGCCAGGATCGCGGCGAGCGCATTGCCGAGGTTGCCGGTCGGAACGACCAGGTTCAACGACCGGCCGGTGGCCGCGCGGTGGGTCAGTGCCGCGTGGGCGTAGTAGCTCATCTGCGGCAGCAGGCGACCCAAGCTGATGCTGTTGGCGGAACTGAGCGGCGCCTGCGCCTGCAGGTCGACGTGGTTGAGCGCGCGCTTCACGAGCGCCTGGCAGTCGTCGAACGACCCGGCTACCCGCAGCGCGGTGATGTTGTCGCCGAAGCATCCCAACTGGTGCGCCTGTCGCGGCGACACGCGGCCATCGGGATACAGCACGATCACGCGCAGACCCGGCTGACGGTGGAATGCCGCTGCGACCGCCGCTCCGGTATCGCCCGAGGTCGCCACCAGGATCGTCAGCGGCTTGGCTTCGCTGCGACGCAGCCGCGCCATGCTGGCCGCCAGGAAGCGCGCGCCGAAATCCTTGAAGGCGGCGGTCGGCCCATGGAACAGCTCGAGCACATGGTCGCCCGGCGTGCCGAGCGCACGCAGCGGTGCGGGGAAATCGAAGGCTTCGCGGCAGATCGCCGCCAGTTCGCCTTCCAGCCCGTCATCGACGAAGAACGGGGCCAACAGCGTCGCCGCGGTCTCGGCGATGTCGCGGCCCGGCGCGAGCTCGCGCGGCGCGGGCAACGCTTCGGGCACATACAGGCCGCCGTCGGGCGCCAATCCGGCGGCGATGGCCTGGCTGAGGGTGGCGGCAGGCGCGGCGTTGCGGGTCGAGATGAAATTCATGAGCAGTAAGAGTCAGGAGGCGGACACGAGCTGCGCGCCCGTGGCATTGATCGGCGACACCCAGGCCTGGCTGTCGAAACCGGCGGCGGCGAACGCGGCCTGCACGGCCGGCGCGGCCGCTTCGGCCTCGGCGCGCGATTCGAACCACGCGAACACGCTGGGGCCGGCGCCGGAAATGCTGGCGCCCATCGCGCCGGCCTCGAGCGCGGCCTGTTTCGCGGCATCGAAGCCGACGATCAACGGCGCGCGGCGCGGCTCCACCAGGATGTCCTGCAAGCCCGCGCGGACCAGCGACGCATCGCCGGCATGGCACCCGGCCAGCACCAGGGCCAGGTTCGCGCTCTGGGCGACGAAATCCTTCAGCGCGTAGTCGCCCTGCAGCGCCGCGCGCGCGCGACGCGTTTCCAGAATCGCGTCGGGATGCACCAGCACGCTGTGCCAGGCCTCCGGCACGGGAATGCGCACCAGGTGCTCGGCCGTGGCGAGCACCAGGCCGCCCAGCAGCATCGGGCCGAGGTTGTCGCCGTGCTTGCCGCCGCTGGCGACGGCCTCGCCCACCAGCGCATGCGGATACAACTGTTCGCGCGGCAGCGGCGCATCGAGCAGCGCATTCGCGGCGACCAGCGCCGCTACGCAGGACGCGGCGGAGCCGCCCATGCCCGATCCCAGGGGAATGCCTTTCTCGATCTCCACCTCGAAGCCGAACGGCAGGCCGAGCGCTTCACGCAGCGAGATCAGCGCCGCCCCCGCGGTATTGCCCGGCGCATCCAGCGGCAGGTCCACGGTGGCGCCGCTGATGGACGCGATGCGCACCTCCGGCGCGTCGATGCGCCGCACGGTCACCGTATCGCCCGCTCCTTCGATCACGTGGCCCAGGATGTCGAACCCCACGCCCACGTTGCCCACCGACGCCGGTGAGAACGCACTTGCCTGCTGCCTCATGCCCACGACGCTCCCGATGGCCTGCCCAGATCCCGCCTCACAGCTTCGCGCCCTGCCCGGCCGCCACGCGCAGCACGTCGGCGAACACGCCGGCGGCGGTCACTTCCGGCCCGGCGCCCGGGCCCTGCACGATCAGCGGATTGTCGCAGTAACGCCGGGTGGTGAACTGGACGATGTTGTCGGTCAGGCGCAGGTTGGCGAAGGCGTGCGCCGCGGGCAGTTCCACCAGGCCGACGCGGGCCCGGCCTTCAGCATCCAATCGGGCCACGTAACGCAGCACGTTGCCGTCCGCGCGCGCATGCGCCAAACGCTCAGCGAAGGCCGCGTCCACTTCGCCCAGGCGCGCCATGAAATCGTCCACGCTGGCCTGCCGCAAGGATTCCGGCACCAGACTTTCCACCTGCACATCGTCCAGGGCGAGTTCGCGGCCGGCTTCGCGGGCCAGGATCACCAGCTTGCGGGCCACGTCCGTGCCGGACAGGTCGTCGCGGGGATCCGGCTCGGTATAGCCCAGGCCGCGCGCCTCGGTGACCAGTTGCGAGAACGGCACGCTGCCGTCGTATTTGTTGAACAGCCAGGCCAGCGTGCCGGAGAAGATGCCTTCCACCGACACCACCACATCGCCGGTATCCAGCAGGTCGCGCAGCGTGGAAATGACGGGCAAGCCAGCGCCGACCGTCGCCTCGTAACGGAAGCGCGCGCCGCTGGCCGACGCGGCCTCGCGGATGGCGTGGTAGCGCTCGAGCGCGCCGGCACCGGCCTGCTTGTTCGGGGTGACCACGTGGATGCCGGCGGCGAGCCATTCGGCGTACCGGTCCGCCACGACGGGGCTCGCGCTGCAGTCCACGATCACTGCGTGCGGCATGTGCGCCGACAAGAGGTGCTGGGTGAAGCGGTCGAGATCGGTGGCCTGCGCGCTGGCGTCGAAGCGCGCGCGCCAGTCGTCACCCAGCGAACGCTCGTCCAGCAGCATCCTGCGGCTCGAGGCGACCGCGCGCAGGCGCAGGTCGAGGTTGGCCTTGGCCAGCAGTTGCGGTTGCGCCGCACGCAGCTGTTCGATCAGCGCCGCGCCCACGTTGCCCGGGCCGATCACGCCGATCGCGAACGTCTGCGGCGACAGCCAGAACCCGGCGTGCGCGGCACGCAGGGCCTTGGTCGCATCGCCACTGTTGATAGCCACCGAGATGTTCCGCTCCGACGAGCCCTGGGCGATCGCCAGGATGTTCACCTGCGCACGGCCCAGCGCGCCGAACAGGCGCGCCGATACGCCCGGCGTGCCGGCCATGCCGTCGCCGACCGCGGCCAATACGCTGACGCCGTCGCGGCGCTGGACGCGCTGGATCTGGCGGGTATCGAGTTCGTGGGCGAACGCGTCCAGCAGCGCAGCCTGTCCCTTCGCCGCTTCGCTGGCCTTGACCACGCAGCAGATCGAATGCTCGGACGACCCTTGCGAAATCATCACCACCGACACGTGCGCATTGCGCAACGCGGCGAACACGCGCTCGGCCGTACCGGGTACCCCGATCAGGCCAGTGCCTTCGAGGTTCAGCAGGGCCAGGTCGGCGCTCAGCGTCAGTCCCTTCACCGGGCCGACGGCGTCGCGCTCGGCGGTGATGCGCGTGCCCGGGTGTTCCGGGTGGAAGGTGTTGCGGATGATGATGGGCAACCCCCGCTCCATCGCCGGCGACATGGTCTGCGGATGCACGACCTTGGCACCGAAGTAGGCAAGTTCGCAGGCTTCGTCGTAGCTCAGGGCACCGAGTTGCACGGCCTCCGGCACCACCCGCGGGTCGGCCGACAGCACGCCATCCACGTCGGTCCAGATATGCAGTTCGGCTGCGTCGTACAGGGCGGCGAAGATGGCGCCGGAGTAGTCGCTGCCGTTGCGGCCCAGTGTCGTGAAGCGGCCTTCGCGGTCGCGCGCGACGAAACCGGTGACCACCACGCGGCGCTCTGGGTGCGCGGCACGCCACGTCGCGAGGCGCTGCGCGCTGTCTTCCCAGTCGACCACCACGCCGAGTTCACCGTGGTCGACGCGGAGCACGTCGCGGGCGTCCAGCACGGCGCAATCTTCGCCCTGCAGCTTCAGGTACTCACCCAGCAGGCGCGCCGAACAGACTTCGCCCAGCCCCTGCACGCGCTGCAGCACCACTTCCGGCAGACCACCGATGACGATCAGCGCGTTGAGGATCTCCTCCAGCCGCTGGAAGCGCTCGTCGACCCATTCGATCACCGGCCCGGCCTCTTCGCCCAGCAACGCCACCGCCGCGCCGCGATGCCGCGCGCGCAGGGCATGCCAGCTTTCGTGCCACTCCGGGCGGTTGGCGGCGGCCAGTTCGCACAATTCGATCAGCGCATCGGTGACGCCCTTCATGGCCGACACGACCGTGACCTGCACCTCCTCGTCGCGTGCCAGCAGCAGCTTGGCGACATGCCGATAGCGTTCGGCATCGGCGACGGACGTGCCGCCAAACTTGTGGACGACGGTGCGGGGTTTGGCGTGTTCGACTTCGGCGCTGCGGGACGACATGGGTCAGGAACCTCGGTTAGGAGGCCCGGCACGCATCAGGAATCGGGGTCGCCCTGCATCCTGATCCGGGTGCGGGGCCGTGGTTTGCGAGTTACGCGAACACGACCAGCCGCACCCGACGAGTCAGGGTGGTAATGGTCGTAATCAGGGCCGTGCGTCCACCGGATGCGCGCGCCGACACCGGCATCGGGGCCGGGATCGAATTCGCAGACGCGTGGGCAAGGGAGCGCATGGGTGAAGAAAACCACGGCACCCCCGGGGGCTGTCAAGCGTTGCGACGCAACAAAGCCAATGATTTCAGTTGGATGCAACTGAAACCAATCCGTCGCGCTTACAACGTGCGGGTCATGAAGACGCTGTTCGGGTCGTCCACGTAATCGCCGAACGGCCCGCAGACACGGAAGCCGGCACGTGCGTACAGCGCGCGCGCCGGCGCGAAGTAGTCCATCGAGCCGGTCTCGAGACTGAGGCGCGCGTATCCGCGTCGGCGCGCCTCGGCCAGGATGTGCCCAAGCATCCGCGCCGCTACCCCACGCCGCAGGTGTGTCTGCGCCGTGCGCATCGACTTCACTTCGCCCTGCCCTTGCGCCAGTTCGCGCAGCGCACCGCAGCCCGCCAGCGCTTCGCCGTCCCAGAGCGTCCAGAAGGTGATGTCGGGGCGTCGCAGCGCGTCCAGATCGAGCGCATGCACGCTTTCGGGCGGCGAGATGCGATGCATCCAGTCCAGGTGTTCCTTCAGCAGCGCGATCACGGCGGGATGGCGGAGGTCGTCGAGGCGGAGGTCCATGGCGTCCAGGCTCATTCGGCGCAGTCGTGGTCCAGGTTCAAGACGAAGCGCTGTCCCGCGCGCGCCTGTTCGAGCACCGCCAGGTCCACGCCCTTGACGCCGCCATGGTCCATCGCCCGCATGGCATCGGACACCAGGGATCGCGTGTCGGCGCGACCTTCCAGCGTGCAGCGCCGCGCGGTGCAGTGCACGCGGGTGATATCCAGCAGCCCGCCCACGTGCTCGCCCAGTTTTCGGATCAGCGGGGCACACATCGCGACGCTGGCGTCGGGCGCGGGGGCCGGTACTTCGTCCATGGCGCCGCTGAGGTATTTCTTGGCCAGCAGGCGGGCGTCCCGCTGCTCCTGGGTCTGGTACGGCATGAAGACGCCGTCCTGGTACATCTCACGCACCGCCAGCGGCCGATCGTCGTTGGCCACCCACTTCGCCCAGTCGATCGGCGCGATCTCGGCGGCCGGCGCGGGTGCGGCGTGCCACCAGTACTCGCGCTCGCCTTCCCCCAGATCGATGTCGGGTTTGCAGCTGTCGCCGCACCAGACAGATAAGCTCTGCTGGACCTTGTAGCGCACGACCGCCACCAGGCCCCCGTCCTGGGCCCGCGTCATCCTGACTTCGCCAAGGTCCATATGATCGGAAGACGGGAGCTCGTCGCCGCTGAAGACCACCCATCCTTTCTCGCAGGCATAGGCCATGTTGCTGATCGAGGTGGTGAGTCGCTGCGTCAGCATCGGCGGCGGCACGCGCACCTTGCGGGGATCACGCTCCAGGCGCAGCCCACCCACGGCCTGGCGCGCCACCAGCGATCCGGCCCACAGGGCGTACTGGTACGGCTCTTCGCGACGCCATTCCTCGAACGCCTCGTGCGTGTCTTCCGTGCTGCTCCAGCTGCTGAGGACGATCCGCTCCTCGTCGATGGCGTCGATGCTCCAGACGCCATAGCGATCGGGCACCCGGTCCAGCGCGCCTTCCATCGCCTTGCCGAGGAACCGCTGCCGACGCCCCTCGGCGTGGTTGAAGGTGTAGGTGCCCCGCAGGTCCGGGCAGCCTTCCTTGAAACCGGCGAACAGACCAGGATTGGGACCCGGCATGCCGTCAGGGCGCTCCGAACACCCGGCCAGCAGCACCATCATCAGGACCATCCCCCATCGCCGCATGCATCGCCCCCATCCCCGGTGTCGGACAAGATGTAACGCAAAACGCGTCCCTCCGCATCGCAGTGGCGTTGGATTTCTGGGAGGCGTCGCGGCCATGCGCTATCCTTCCGCCGTCTTGGCCCCGTAGCTCAGCTGGATAGAGCGGTCCCCTCCTAAGGGACAGGTCGCACGTTCGAATCGTGTCGGGGCCACCACTCCCTCGTCTTGCGGGCTCCGCGCCGCATCGGCAGATCGCCGACAACGCCAGTTCCGGCTCGGCAATCCGAACAGACGCCGACAGCGAATCAACGGCGCCGTAACCGATTGAAATACACAGGGTTTCCAGCAGGTCGGCCGCGGCCGCTCTGGTAGAATCATGCCCCCGCGATGCACCCCTTCGGCCGCATCCCCTGCATTCGATCCCTGGAGCACTTCATGCCCGCAGACCTTCTCAAGGCCCTCGGCCTTGCCAGCACCAACTCCGGCACCTACCTCGGCAGCGGCGAGTGGTCCACGACCACGGACGCCGGCCTGCTGCAGTCGATCAACCCGACCACCAACGAGGTGATCGCCGAGGTCCATGCCAGCAGCCAGGCCGATTACGAGAAGGTCGTCGCCCGTGCCCAGGCCGCGTTCAAGATCTGGCGCACCACCCCGGCCCCGCGCCGTGGCGAAGCCGTGCGCCTGTGCGGCGAAGCGCTCCGCAAGCACAAGGACGCGCTGGGTTCGCTGGTCGCGCTGGAAATGGGCAAGAGCAAGCCCGAGGGCGATGGCGAAGTGCAGGAGATGATCGACATCGCCGACTTCGCCGTGGGCCAGAGCCGCATGCTGTACGGCTACACCATGCACTCCGAGCGCCCCGGCCACCGCATGTACGAGCAGTACCAGCCGCTGGGCCTGGTCGGCATCATCAGCGCGTTCAATTTCCCGGTCGCCGTGTGGGCGTGGAACTCGTTCCTGGCCGCGATCTGCGGCGATATCTGCATCTGGAAGCCGTCCAACAAGACGCCGCTGACCGCGATCGCCAGCATGAAGATCTGCAACGACGCGCTGAAGGCCGGCGGCTTCCCGGACATCTTCTTCCTGATCAACGACGCCGGCGTCGAGCTGGCGCAGCAGTTCGTCGACGACAAGCGCATCCCGCTGATCAGCTTCACCGGTTCCACCCAGGTCGGCCGCACCGTCGGCGAGCGCGTCGCCCGCCGCATGGGCCGCAGCCTGCTGGAGCTGGGCGGCAACAACGCCATCATCCTGGACGAAACCGCCGACCTGAAGCTGGCCGTGCCGGGCATCGTGTTCGGCGCCGTCGGCACCGCCGGCCAGCGCTGCACGACCACGCGCCGCCTGATCGTGCACGAGTCCATCTACGACAACGTGCTGGCCACGCTGGTGAAGGCGTACAAGCAGGTGGAAGGCAAGATCGGCGACCCGACCGACCCGGCCAACCTGATGGGCCCGCTCAACAGCCAGGGCGCCGTGCAGCAGTTCCTGGACTCCATCGCCAAGGCCAAGGCCAGCGGCGGCACCGTCGAGACCGGCGGTACTTCGATCGACCGCCCGGGCAACTTCGTCCTGCCGGCGATCGTCACCGGCCTGAAGAATTCCGATGAAGTCGTGCAGCACGAGACCTTCGCGCCGATCCTGTACGTGATGAAGTACAAGACCCTCGACGAAGCCATCGACATGCAGAACGCCGTGCCGCAGGGCCTGTCGTCGTCGATCTTCACCCAGAACCTCAAGGCGGCCGAGCAGTTCCTGTCGGCGGCCGGCAGCGATTGCGGCATCGCCAACGTCAACATCGGCACCAGCGGCGCGGAAATCGGCGGTGCGTTCGGTGGCGAAAAGGAGACCGGTGGCGGTCGTGAGTCCGGTTCGGATGCGTGGAAGGTCTACATGCGCCGTCAGACCAACACGATCAACTACTCCGACTCGCTGCCGCTGGCGCAGGGCATCAAGTTCGACCTCTGAGGTCGTCGCGACCGGTGCGCATGCGTGCCGGCGGCCCCGCGGGGCCTCGCGTTCTGGGATAATCGCGCCACCCTCCGGGGTGGCGCGCGTGTTTGCGCCGGCCCGATCCAGCGCCATCGCGCCTCCCTGACCCCTGCACGGAGCTCCTGATGAACCAAGCCCGCACCACCAGCAGCCTCGCCATCGCCAGCCTCGTCTCCGGCATCCTCGGTTGGACGCTGCTGCCCTTCATCGGCACGCTCGTCGCCATCGTCACCGGCCACATGGCGCGCGGCGAGATCCGCCGCAGCGCGGGCGCCTTGGATGGCGACGGCCTGGCCATCGGCGGCCTGATCCTGGGCTGGCTGTCGGCGCTGGTGTGGATCGTGGGCCTGGTGGTGATCTTCATGTTCCTGGGCGGGCTGGCCTGGCTGGCGACGCTGAACTGAGCCCGCCCGCGTCCATGTATCCCCTCGCCCGACCTTTCCTGTTCGGCCTGGATGCCGAAACCGCCCACGGCCTGGGTCTGAAGGCCCTCGACGTCTCCTACCGCACCGGCACCACGCCGCTGGTGGCCCGGCCGATCACGCCGATGCCGACCAAGGTGATGGGGCTGACCTTCCCGAACCCGGTGGGCCTGGCCGCCGGCATGGACAAGAACGGCGCGCACATCGATGCGCTGTTCGCCCTGGGCTTCGGCTTCGTCGAAATCGGCACGGTCACGCCCAAGCCGCAGGCGGGCAATCCGAAACCGCGCATGTTCCGCCTGCCGCAGCACCAGGCCGTCATCAACCGGCTGGGCTTCAACAACGAAGGCGTCGATGCGCTCGTGCGCAACGTCGAAGCCGCGCGCCGCGACCGCGGCCTGCTCGGCATCAACATCGGCAAGAACAAGGACACCTCCAACGAGCGCGCTGCGTCCGACTACCTGTACTGCCTCGAGCGCATCTACCGGCTGGCCGACTACATCACCATCAACATATCGTCGCCCAACACGGCCGGCCTGCGCGAACTGCAGGAAGAACAGGCGCTGCGCCAGCTGATCGGCACGCTGCGCGACGCTCAGGAAGACCTGGCGGCCCAGCACGGCAAGCGCGTGCCGATGCTGGTGAAGATCGCGCCCGACCTGACCGACAGCGACATCGACGCGGTCGCCCGTGTACTGGGCGACATGCAGGTGGACGGCGTGATCGCCACCAACACCACGGTCTCGCGCCTGAGCGTGCAGGAGCACCGGCACGCACGCGAGACCGGCGGCCTGTCCGGCGCGCCGCTGATGGGCCAGGCCACCCTGGTGCTGCGCCGCATGCGCACGCGCCTGCCGGACACGATCCCGCTGATCGGCGTGGGCGGCATCCTGTCCGGGGCCGATGCGGTGGCGAAGATGTCCGCCGGCGCGTCGCTCGTGCAGTGCTACACCGGTCTGGTCTACCGCGGACCGGAGCTGGTCCGCGAATGCGTGGAAGCGATCCGCCGTCGCCGCGAAGCGCCGAGCCGTGGGCCGGTAGCACCCGAATGACCCAGGGGTACCGCCTCACCGCCAATGCGTCCCTGCGGGACCGCAACACGTTCGGCGTGCCGGCGATGGCGCCGTGGCTGATCGAAGTGGACGACGCCTCGGCCCTGGCCGACGTCCTTGCGCTGCCGCAGGTCGTCGGCAGCGACAGTCTGGTGATCGGCGGTGGCAGCAACCTGCTGTTCGCCGGCGATGCGCCGGGCGCCGTCATCACGATGGCCACGCGTGGGCTGCAGCTGCTGTCCGACGATGGCCAGCAGGCGCGGGTACGCGCCGATGCCGGCGTCGCGTGGCATCCGCTGGTGATGTGGACGCTGGAACAGGGCCTGTGCGGCCTCGAGAACCTGGCGCTGATCCCCGGCACCGCGGGCGCATCGCCGATCCAGAACATCGGCGCGTACGGAACCGAAGTCGGCGAGTTCATCAGCGTGGTCGAAGCGCTCGACCGCCGCAGCGGCACGATGGTGCGGCTGGACCGCGAGGCCTGCGCGTTCGCCTATCGCGACAGCGTCTTCAAGCGTGAAGCGGACCGCTACCTGGTGACGGCGGTGGAGTTCGTGCTGCCGCGCACGCCGCAACTGCGCCTGGATTACGCCGGCATCCGTGAGGAACTGGTCGCGATGGGCGTCGGCGCGCCGACCGCACGCGACGTGGGCGACGCCGTCGTCCGCATCCGCCAGCGCAAGCTGCCGGACCCGGCGGTCGTCGGCAATGCCGGCAGCTTCTTCAAGAACCCCATCCTCTCGCAGGCGCAGGCCGACGCGCTGCAGGTCGACTACCCCACCCTGCCCGTGTTCCGCGGCGATGCCGAGCACAACCGCAAGCTGTCCGCCGCGTGGATGATCGAGGCCTGCGGGTGGAAGGGCCATCGCGACGGCGATGCCGGCGTGTCCGCCGCGCACGCGCTGGTGCTGGTGAACCATGGACTGGCCACGGGCGCGCAGCTGCTCTCGATCGCGCGGCGCATCGCCGACTCGGTGCACGCACGCTTCGGCGTCGCGATCGAGCCCGAACCGAAGATCATCGGCGCGCGCTGGTAGCCGCCGCACCTCCTATGCCCACCGTTCCCGCCCACTTCCGCGCCGCCTCGCTGATGCTGGGCAGCACGGTGCTGTTCGCCCTGATGGTGGTGGCGATCCGACTCGCCTCGGCGACCCTGCACACGTTCGAGATCGCCTTCTTCCGCAATTTCTTCGGCCTGCTCGCCGCCGCGCCGCTGATCCTGCGGCATGGCCCGGGATTCCTGAAGACCACCCAATTCCCGCGCTACCTGTTCCGCTGCCTGATCGGCATCTGCTCGATGCTGGCCGGCTTCTGGGCGATCGGCCACCTGCCGCTGGCGCAGGCCGTGTCGCTGTCGTACTCCACACCGCTGTTCGTCACCCTCGCCGCCGCGGCGATGCTCAACGAGCAGGTGCGTGCGCGCCGCTGGACGGCAGTGGGGCTCGGCTTCATCGGCGTGCTGGTGATCGTGCGGCCGGGCACCACCGAATTCACGGTGGATGCGCTGATCGCGGTGCTTGCCGCGGTGATGAGCGCGCTGGTCGCCATCCAGATCAAGCAACTGTCCAACACCGAACCGGCCGACCGCATCGTCATCTACACCACCCTGCTGTGGGTGCCGATGTCGCTGTTCCCCGCGCTGGCCGTGTGGGAATGGCCGCAAGGCATCACCTGGGTCTGGGTGGTCGCCGCCGGCGTGCTCGGCACCGGCGGCCACATGCTGTGGACGCGCGCGCTCAAGCTGGGTGAAGTCTCGGCGCTGACGCCGATCAGCTTCATGCAGTTGCCGGTGGTCGCCCTGTTCGGCTGGCTGCTGTTCGACGAATCGCTCGACGCCTGGACGCTGGTCGGTGCCGGCATCATCTTCGGCGCCAATGCCTACATCGCGCATCGCGAGGCCGTACTGGCCCGTCGCGCCGCCTCCGAAGCGCCCAGCGCGGCGGCCAAGCCCGGCGAATGACGCCAGGTCCGCTCAGCCCCGCTTGGTGGGCTGCTTGCCGGGACGCTTGCCTTCGCGATAGAGCTCGGCGAAACGGGCGTCGTCATCGTCCAGCGTCTTCGGATCCGC
The DNA here is from genome assembly GCF_900104255.1 of Pseudoxanthomonas sp. CF385. Classification (NCBI taxonomy): domain Bacteria; kingdom Pseudomonadati; phylum Pseudomonadota; class Gammaproteobacteria; order Lysobacterales; family Lysobacteraceae; genus Pseudoxanthomonas; species Pseudoxanthomonas sp. CF385. Next base: position 1,765,687 of record NZ_FNKZ01000001.1, on the reverse strand, counting down.
TGCCAGCAGCGGCGCGACATACTGCCGATACAGCGGCTCGGCGTCCGCCTTGCGTCCCAGTTCGTGGTACGTGTCGATCAGGTTCCAGGCCGCAATGCGCGTTTCCAGATCGGTCTCGCCCAGCACGCGCCGGCGAAGTTCGAACAGCCGCTGGTACTCCGGCACGGCTTCCGCCGTACGACCCAACACGCGCAGCGCTTCGGCACGGATGACCATGGTGATCTGCGCCTGCGGGTGCTTCTCGCCCAGCGTCTTCAGCGCCAGCGGCTGCACGTCGCCCAACAGGCGCAGCGCCGCTTCCGCCTGGCCGGCATTGAGCAACGTGCCCGCATGGTTGACGAGGATCGACAGCGTGTCCGGATGCCCGGGGCCGAGCGCGCGGCTGCGTGCCGTGATCACCTGCTCTTCCAGCGGCAGGGCGGCGGCGAAATCGTCGAGTTTGGCGTAGGCCGTCGCCAGGTTCAGGCGGGTGCGCACCGTCTGCGGATGGTCGCGACCCAGCACGCGTTCGCGCGCGGCGAGCACTTCCTGCAACGCCGGAAGCGCGGCCTTCACCGCTTTCCGGTCGCCGCCGTCGATCATCATCGTGGCCAGCGTGCTGCGCGCCTGCAGCGTGGTGGGATGCTCGCTGCCGAACTTGCGCGTGTAACGCTGGGTGAGGTCGCGCTGCATCGCGATCGCCTCGTCCCGTTCGCGGTTCATGATCCGCAGCACGGCCAGGTTGCCCATCGCGGACAGGGTTTCCTCGTCGTCCGGTCCCAGCGTGGCCGTGCGCAGCGCGACCACCTTCTCCATGTTGGCGCGCGCCTCGGGCAGTTCGCCCAGGCTGCGCTGCACGGCGGCGAGGTTGTTGGTCGCTTCGAGCGCGGCGGGGTCGCGTTCACCGGCACTGGCGAGCAAACGCTCCTGGACCGCCTGCACGACGCCCTTGGCCCGCGGACGGTCGCCACGCGCGGAAATGACCTGCGCCTGCGCCAGTTCCAGCTTGACCCGCACGCGATCGTTCTCCGGCAACGCGAAGGCCCGGGGCAGCGCCTTCTGCAGCACGACGTCGGCCTGGTCGATGTGGGCGCCTTCCAGCAGCGCCTGCACCTGCTCGTTGCGTGCGCGCAGCGTCTCCGGCGCACCGTCGCCGAGGGTGGCGGCGCGGTGCTCGGCGACCCGGCCGAAATGCTCCGCCGCCTTGTCGTAGCGGCCGATGGCGGCATACACCCGCGCCACGGATTCGCGCAGGCTGGCGGCGACGTCCGGCTGGTCGGCGAAGTCGCGCGCGATGGCATTCTCGGCGTTGGCCAGCAGTTGGCGATCCACCAGGTCGCGGGCCAGGTCGCCGGTGCTGGCTTTCGCCAGCGTCGCGCCGAACGCGACCGACGCACCCGGATCCACGCTGGCCACCTGCCGCACCAGCCCCTCCGACAGACCCACGCCCATCGTCTCGATGTCGATGCCTTCCAGCATCGATTGCTGGAAGGCGGCGACCTTCTCCAGTTCCGCGCTGCGCGACTCCGCCACGGCGCGCTGCGCGCGCGCCTGCTGCAGGCCGTAGAGCGACAGGCCCAGCCCGGCGAACAGCGCCAGCAGCACGACCGCAGCAGCCGCCGTCGCGGTCCGATGACGGCGAAGGAACTTGCGGGCCGCGTAGCCACGGCTCGGCGGCACGGCGCCGACCACGCGGCCGTCGAGATAGCGCTGCAGGTCGTCCGCGAGCGCCGCGACCGATCCGTAGCGCGCGTCGCGGTCGTGCTGCATCGCCTTCAGGACGATCCAGTCCAGATCCCCGCGCAGGCGCTCGCGCATGCCGGCCGTCGACAGCCGGCGCTCGTCAGCGACCTGCCGCGCCTGCTCGGCCGGCAGCGACGCCAGCCGCGACGAGGGCGCCACGGCCGTAGGCGTGTCCGCGGCCCAGGTTTCCCCTACCGCATCGGGACGCACGCCGGCGATCAGTTCGTACAGCACCACGCCGAGCGAGTAGACGTCGCTGCGCGTATCGACCTGGTGCGCGTCGCCATGCGCCTGCTCCGGGCTCATGTATTCGGGCGTGCCTGCGCGCTCGAGCGCCGCTTCGCCGGCCAGCGAGGCCGCCATCGCGATGCCGAAGTCGATGATCTTCGGCACGGGACGGCCGTCGAGCGTGTCGACCAGCAGGTTGCCCGGCTTCAGGTCGCGATGCACCACACCCTTGTGGTGCGCGTGCTGCACGCCTTCGCAGACGCGGATGAACAGCGCGACGCGTTCGTCCAGCGACAGCCGCTGCTCACGGCAGTAGCGCGTGATGGGGCTGCCCTCGATCAGCTCCATCGCGAAGAACGGGAAGCCTTCTTCGGTGGCGCCGGCGTCGTAGATCTGCGCGATCGCGGGGTGGCGCATCTGCGCCAGCACCTGCCGCTCGACTTCGAAATGGGCCAGATGGCGGGCCTGGAGTTTCTGCGCGCGCAGCAGCTTCAGCGCCACCTCGCGGCGGACCGGCTCCAGCTGCGCGGCGCGATAGACCTCGCCCATGCCACCGCGGCCAAGCAGGCCTTCGATGCGGTAGTGGCCCAGCCGCGCGCCGGGCGCGAGCGTACCGTCGGGCGCGGTGGGCGCGTCCTGCAGGCGCGTGGCCAGTTGCTCGGTGGGCGCGAGGTCGTCGTACGGTTGCGATGTCATGCCACTATCCCCGGTGGGCGACGCCATGGTACCGGAGCCTGCCGCCGCCGGCCGATCCGGTACACTTCCGGACGCATCCGCCCTCTGCGCTCGCATGTCCCGGGACCCCCACGACCCGCATACCACGCTACGGACCGTCCTCAGCGACGGCCCTCGCCCGCTGTCGCCCCGCTCCGCCTGCGTGGTGGTGATCCAGGGCGAAGGCCTGGGCCGGCGGGCGGACATCGGCGACCAGCGGGTGGTCGTCGGCCGTTCGCAGGAAGCCGACCTCCATATCCCGCACAACAGCGTGTCGCGCCTGCACTGCGAGATCTGGCGCGATGGCGACACCTACCGTGTCCGCGACCTGGGCGCGACCAACACCACGCGCCTGAACGATGCGGCGGTGCAGGAAGCGGCGCTTGTGGACGGCGACCACCTGACGCTGGGCGAGAGCGTCCTCAAGTTCATCAGCCACAGCAGCGTGGAAGCGCACTACCACGAAGAGATCTACCAGCTGGCCACCCACGACGCGCTGACGGAGATGTACAACCGGCGGCACTTCATCGAAACCGTGGACAAGGAGATCGCGCGCGCCATGCGCCACCACCGCGCGCTGACGATGTGCATCATCGACGTGGACCTGTTCAAGCCGATCAACGACCGCTACGGCCATATTTCCGGCGACCATGTACTGAAGCAGATCGCGGGCCTGGTGCGCCGGCACGTGCGCAACGACGATGCCGCCGCGCGCATCGGCGGCGAGGAATTCGCCGTGCTGCTGCCCGAATGCGACGCCGATGCCGCCTACGGCTTCGCCGAACGCCTGCGCGAAGCGGTAGAAGCCGTGGTGTTCCGGCCCGGTGGCGAAGCGCAACGCATCACCGTGAGCATCGGCATCGCCTCGCTGACGCCGGAGCGCGATACCTGCAGCCGGATGATGGCCGGGGCCGATGCCGCGCTGTACCGCGCCAAGAGCGAAGGCCGCAACCGGGTCTGCATCGAGCCCTGACCCGCGGGCCGACTCAGCCGCCGAGCCTGTCCACGCCGTAGCCCGCCGCACGCCACGCATCGATGCCCCCGCGCAGCGGCAGCACGTCGCGGAACCCCGCCTCGCGCAGGCGCGCCGCCATCCAGGCCGCCGATACTTCGTCCGGGCATGCGCAGTAGATGACGATCTTCCCTTCGCGTGAATATGCGGCCAGGATGCCGTCGAGACGGCGTTCGTCCGCGAAGATCGCACCGGGAATCACGTACGGGTCCACATCGCGGAAGCCGGGCGCGCGGATGTCGAACACCACCGGCGGCTGGCCCGCGCGCACCAGTGCGTCCAGGCCCGCGACATCGATGCGAGAGGCTTCCAGCGACTTCAGCAACGTGCGACGGCGCCACCAGCGCCACCCGACATAGGCCACCAGCGCCGCAACGATCACGACGACCGCGCCGGTGCCGAGTTGCGACAGCGCCTCGATCACCGACTCCACCTGGTGGGCGAACACCACGCCCAGGCCCAGCCCCAGCGCGGCCCACAACGCGGCACCCAGCCCGTCGTAACGCAGGAAGCCGGGCAGGCGCGCCTGCATCGCGCCGGCCAGCGGCACGGAGACCATCGACAGGCCGGGGATGAACTTCGCCACCGACAGGATGCGGATCCCGAAACGCCCGTAGAAGCGCTCGGTGCGCTTCATGCACGTGTCGCGCGACAGCGACAGCCGGCAGAGCGACTGCAGCGTGCGGTTGCCGTAGCGGCGGCCCGCGTAGAACCAGACGCTGTCGCCGATCAGGCTGGCCAGCACCGACACGCCGAGCACGCCGGCCAGCGGCAGCCACAGCGGATCGGCCTGCAGCGCCAGTCCGGCGCCGACCAGGATCAGCGTGGGCAACGCGGGCACGGGCAAGCCGAGCGACAACGCCAGCACGTTGACGAACACCAGCAGCACGCCGTATCGGTCGACCAGTTCCTGCATTGCGATCCCCGTGAGGTCCACGCTGCGTCCCGCGGCGTGCGTCGGCATGTTCGACCCCGCGCGCAGCGCCGGCAAGCGGTGGGCCTGCAACGATCCGTTGCCCGGCCGCATCGCGCACGCCTGTACCACCCGCCCGCGCGTCACCTCTGCTGCGCTGCATGATCCGGGGCGGCCCCCAGGGGTCGCGGAGCGCTTCGGAAGGGGGGCATTCCGGCCAATCGAGGGGGCAGCGGCAGCCAAAGCCGCGCCCCTCACGCCGGCTTAATCCCTTCGCCGCGGTACGGGCCGACCATGCGCCGCTGTACGGTCGCCGCCCCCACGCGTGCCGCACGCCAAGGCAGTCCATCCCGTTGAACGTCCACAGACTTCTCGCCGGAGGATCCGATCATGGTTGCACCCGTACGACCCGCCCGCCTGTCCCTCGTCCTGGCCACCGCCGGCCTCACCCTGATGGTGGCGGCGCCCCTGAAGGCCGAGGAAGGCGATTACAGCTTCTGGCAAACCCTGGTGAACCTGGTGTCGCCGCCCAAGGCCGACAACAAGGTCACCCCCGCGCAACGCACCGGTACCTACCCGTTGCTGGCAAATCCCGCCGGCTTCAACGACGGATTCCAGCCCGGCCGCTACGACGCGTGGCAGACCATCCAACTGGCGCCGTCCACCGGTGCGGTCTGCGGCGACGGCTCGCCGTTCAAGTTCTTCGTCAATCGCGTGGCCGACACCCGCAACACCATCATCTACATGGAAGGCGGCGGTGCCTGCTGGGACTACGCCAGTTGCAGCGGCCAGAGCGGTATCCGCGGCGCACGCAACCCGAATGGCATCCCCGACGACTACATGAGCCTGCTGAATCCCGGCGCGAGCCTGGTCAGCCCGTTCGTCACCCGCGTCTCGCCGTTCGATGCGGTGAAGACGCAGGGCTGGAACATGGTCTACGTGCCCTATTGCACCGGCGACATCTACAGCGGCGACCGCGTCGCGGTCTACAACGACCCGACAGGACAGGCCGCGCCGCTGGTGTGGCACCACAACGGCGCACGCAACACGCGTGCGGTCGTGAGCTGGCTGAAGGACAACCTGCCGCGGCCCACCCAGATGCTGTCCACCGGCTGCAGCGCCGGCGGCGCCGGCAGCCTGACCAGCTACCACCCGTTGCGCCGCGACCTGGCGCCCACGCGCAGCTTCCTGATCGACGATTCCGGCCCGATCTTCCCCACCCCGAAGAACGGCAACCCGGTCGACTATCCCTCGCAACCGCTGATGGCGCTCATCCGCAGCGCCTGGGGCCTGGATCAGCCGAATGGCCCGCTGCCCTACCTCGCCAGCGGACTGCCGCAGTTCGACCTCAATGAACTCGGCAGCCTGTACCCGGCGCTGTCCAGCAAGTATGCGAACGACCGCCTCGGCCATACGCATTTCTGGAAGGACCTGAACTACTCCTCGTACTCGTACGAGCGCTTCTATCCGGACATCGCCAATGCGCCGGACCAGGCCACGAAGGAAGCCCGCATCCATGCGCGCTGGAACACCGACACGGCACGCTTGCGCGACCGTCTGAACGGCTTGAACAACGTAGGCGGCTACTTCCCGCAATACCGCGCGCTCAACGAGAGCCACTGCACCACCATCGTCGACTTCAAGAACGCCGACGTGCAGGCGCAGAACCTGGAACTGAAGCACTTCATCGACAGCGTGCTCGACGGACAGGGCAAGGTGATCGATGCCAGCGAACAGGACGACAAGGCCGACAAGGCCAAGCCGTTCAACCTGCTGTACTGGCTGGTCGACCAGTTGATGGGTTGATGTCCACGCCCGGGACCGTCCTGCGACGGTCCCGGTGTCCAGGAAACCGTGTATGAAGAAGGTGCTGACGCTGCTGGTGCCCTGCCTGGTCTTCGCCGCCGCCGTGCTCTGGTGGACGCGCGGGGATGCGGGCGCGTCGTCGGACGCGACACGGCCATCCTCCGCAGCCCTCGACACGACCTCGCCTACGTTGGCGTCGTTGCAGGCGACGCCACAGGCCCAGGCGCACCGTGATCGGCAACACTTCGAAGCCGACGCGAAGGACTTCTTCGCACGTGCCGCCTCCCTGGGTGCCGTGGAGCGTAGCGAGCGCGCCGATGCGCTGACTCGCCAGATCGACGCATATGAAGCGGCCGGCGGCCTGTCCGCCGGCGAAGCGCTGTTGCTGCGCACCGCCCTGGTGAAGGCGACGGTGGACGATCCCGCGCGGCAAGTGGAAGAGGTCGCCGCCATCGCCGACCGTTACCGCAACCATGCCGACCGGCGCATGGCGGCCTTCGCCGCGCAGCAGGCCAACGATCCCCGCTTCCAGGCCTACAAGACGCGTGAGGCGCAGGTGGTGGCCGAAGTGATGGCGATGACATCGGTGCCCGCCGGCCTGACCCGCGACCAGTATCTGCGGCAGCGGCTGCAGGAAGAACGCGAGCGGGCGTACGCGCCCTGAAGAACTGGCGCACGTGGAAACAGGTGTGGGAGCGACGTAAGTCGCGACGAGGCTTTACAGGTCGTCCATCGCGACTCACGTCGCTCCCACAGCCTTCTAGCCTCTGACCTGCCAGGGCCGCTCGCGGATGCGGTACAGCACCAGATAGACGCCGGACACCCAGGCGATACCGGCCGTCCAGCCGCCGAGGATGTCGGACGGGTAATGCACGCCCAGGTAGATGCGCGAGGCACCGACCGTCAGCGCGAACAGCGCGGCGAGCGCGGCGACCGGCCAACGGGCGCGGGTGTGCCAGCACAGCAGCAGCACGACCATCGCCAGCGTGGCCGAGCCCATCGCGTGCCCGCTCGGGAAGCTGAAGGTGTGTTCGGGCGCGATGGATTCCCACAGCGTGGGCCGGTTCCGCTGGAAGAACTGCTTCGTCGCCATGTTGAGCAGCGCCGAACCGCCGAGGGAGACGCCTGCGAACGTGGCTTCGCGCCAGCGCCGTGCGACCAGCAGGCCGATCGTCAGCGCGATATCGACGGGCACCACGCCCCACTGGTAGCCGATCGCGGAGACGAAGATGAAGAAGCGGTCCAGCGCCGGGCCTGCCAGCGCATGGGCGCGCCACAGCAGCGGATCGTCGAAATAGAAGACTTCCAGTTCGTGGACTTCGTCGGCGAGTTCGACGAACAGCCACAGCGGCGCCAGCACGCACAGGAACAACAGGACCAGGCGGCCGCCATGCTCGCGCAGCAGGCTGGCGATGAAGCGACCGCCCTGGACCAGCCTGTCAGCCGGTGACACGCGCGTACTTGGCCTCGACGTATTCGTCGATCAGGGCGACGAACTCGTGGGCGATATTCTCGCCGCGCAGCGTCACCTTCTTCTCGCCATCGACGAACACCGGCGCCGCTGGGGCCTCGCCGGTCCCCGGCAGGGAAATGCCGATGTTGGCGTGGCGCGATTCGCCCGGCCCGTTCACCACGCAGCCCATCACGGCCAGCGTCATGGTCTCCGCACCGGGATGGGTGACCTTCCACTCTGGCATCTTGCCGCGCACGTGTTCCTGCACGACTTTCGCCAGTTCCTGGAAGAACTCGGAGGTGGTGCGACCGCAGCCGGGACACGCGGTGACCATCGGCGTGAACGCGCGCAGACCGGTGGTCTGCAGCAGTTCCTGCGCGACGATGACTTCCTGCGTGCGCGACTGGCCGGGCTCGGGCGTCAGCGAAATGCGGATGGTGTCGCCGATGCCTTCCTGCAGCAGCACCGACAATGCGGCGCTCGAGGCGACGATGCCCTTGCTGCCGATGCCGGCCTCGGTCAACCCCAGGTGCAGGGCGAAGTCGGTGCGGCTGGCCATGTCGCGGTAGACCGCGATCAATTCCTGCACGCCGCTGACCTTGGCCGACAGCACGATGCGGTCGCGCGGCAGGCCGATCTCGACGGCACGTTCGGCCGAATCCACCGCCGAGCGGATCAGCGCCTCGCGCAGTACGCGGCCCGCGTCCCACGGCGTCTCCCGCGTGTGGTTCTCGTCCATCAGCTGCGCGGCCAGCGACTGGTCCAGCGAACCCCAGTTGGCGCCGATGCGTACCGGCTTGCCGTAGCGGATCGCGAACTCGATGAGCTGGGCGAACTGGGTGTCCCGCTTCTTGCCGAAGCCGACATTGCCCGGGTTGATGCGGTACTTGGCCAGCGCTTCGGCGCAGGCCGGCTCGCCGGCGAGCAGCTGGTGGCCGTTGTAGTGGAAGTCGCCGATCAGCGGCACCGAGATGCCCATCATCTCGAGCTTCTCGCGGATGCGCGGGATGGCGGCGGCGGATTCGGGGTTGTTGACGGTCAGCCGGACCATTTCCGAGCCGGCGCGCCAGAGTTCGGCGACCTGCTTCACGCTGCCGGCGATGTCGGCGGTGTCGGTGTTGGTCATCGACTGCACCACCACCGGGCGGCCGCCGCCGACGACGGCGTTGCCGATCTGGACGGCCTGGGTGATGCGGCGCGGCCAGGGCGCGGCGTCGGTGGGGGGCGTGGGGCGGGTGACGGCGTCGTGCATGGCGCCATTGTAGCGTGGGCGCCCCGCCGCCCTGCGACGTCATGCCGCAGGCCCGTCGCGCGCGCTTGCTCTAGCATGTACCGATGCCGAATACCCTGCTGACCACCACGCCGTCGTTCCTGCGTACCCTGTGCAACCTGCGCTGGGTGGCGATCGTGGGCCAGGCGGTGACGGTGCTGGTCGCCCTGGGGCCGCTGGGGATCGCCCTGCCCCGCTGGCCGCTGTGGGGCGGCATCGCAGCGCTGGCGCTGTTCAACGTCTACGCCTCCTGGCGCAGCCGCCACCCCGGTGAAGAGACCCCCGCCGAAGCCTTCGCCCACATGCTGGTCGACGTGGCCGTGCTGTCGTGGCTGGTGGCCTGGAGCGGCGGCATCGGCAATCCGTTCAGTTCCATGTTCCTGCTGCTGATCGCGGTCTCCTCGCTGGCGCTGCCGCTGCGCTGGGTGCTGGCCACGGGCGTGGCCTCGCTGCTGGGCTACGTACTGACTGCGGTGTTCGGCCGCCCGCTGCCGCACCTGCACGGCAACAATTTCAACGTGCACCTGTGGGGCATGGCGGTGAACTTCGTGCTGTCCGCCGGCGTGGTGCTGTACTTCTCCACGCGCCTGGTCGCCGCGCTACGCCTGCGCGAACAGGAACTGGCGCGCCTGCGCGAGCGCTTCGCCCGCAACGAAGGCATCGTCGCGCTGGCTACGCATGCCGCGGCCGTGGCGCACGAGCTCAACACGCCGCTCGCGACGATGACGCTGCTCACCGAGGACATCCGCGAGCATGCGAGCGAACCGGACATCCGCGAGGACGCCGGCACGATGCGCCAGCTGATCGACCTGTGCCGCGACCGCGTGCGGGCGCTCGCCGCCTCGGCCGACATGGGCGTGCGCCAGCGCGTGGACCTGGACGACGTGGTGCAGCGCTGGCAGCTGATCCGTCCGACGGTGGAGCTGCAGCGCACCGGTGCCCTGCCGCCGTGGCTGGCGACCGATGCCTCCACCGGCCACCTGCTGCAGGCGCTGCTCAACAACGCGGCCGATGCCAGCCGGCAGGCCGGTTCGCAGCGCGTGGACCTGGATCTGCGCTGCGAGGACGACGAACTGGTCGGCACGGTGCGCGATTACGGCAACGGCTTCCACGAAGCGCTGCCGTTCCAGTCCGAACAACTCTTCCGCACCAGCAAGCCCGAGGGCATGGGCGTGGGCCTGGCCCTGTCGCATGCCACGATCGAGCGGCTGGGCGGACGCATGACCATGCGCGCCGTGCCGCCCAAGGGCGTGCAGGTGCAATTCCGCCTGCCGGTGGCAGGCCACGACGAGACACCCTGACGCGAGGTTCCGGATGAAAGGCCTGCTGGTCGACGACGACGAACTCTATGCCCGCACGCTGCAGCGCAGCCTGGCGCGCAAGGGCATCGAGACCCAGATCGCGCTGGACGCGCCCAGCGCGTTGGCGCGCGCACGCGAGTTCCAGCCGGATTTCGCTCTGGTCGACCTCAAGCTCGGCAGCGATTCCGGGTTGGCCCTGATCGAACCACTGCGCGGCATCCGTACCGACATGCAGATCCTGCTCGTCACCGGCTACGCCAGCGTGGCCACGGCGGTGGAGTCGATCAAGCGCGGGGCGGACGACTACCTGCCCAAGCCGGCCACGGTGCCGACGATCCTGCGCGCGCTCGGCCTGGAAGCGCCGACCACGCCCGTCGACGATGCCGATGCCGCCGAGGACACCATGACGCCGCTCAGCCGGCTGGAGTGGGAGCACATCCAGCAGGCCCTGGCCGAAACCGAAGGCAACATCTCCGCCGCCGCGCGCCTGCTGGGCATGCACCGGCGTTCGCTGCAGCGCAAGCTGGCCAAGCGCCCGGGTCCCGAACGCCGCTGGATCGACGAGTAGCCGTCAACCCGGTGGATCGCGGTCCGGATCCACCGCCAGCCCGGCGCCCAGGCCCATGCCGGCGCCCGCCCCCATCCCGGCGCCCATGCCGCCGGCACCGCCACCGCCGCGCGCGCCGCCCTGGCGATCCTCGCCCTTCCCGCCCTCGCCCTTGCCCTTCGCGTTGGGCGCCGGACGCGCCGGCCCCTGGCGCGGGATCGCCAGATCGGACGGGACCGGCTCCAGGTCCAGTACGCCGCGGATGAAATCGCGCAGCGACACCACCAGCGCGTGCGTGTGGATCGGCTTGCCGGCGGCAAGATCACGGGCGGCCTCGGCCGCGAGCCTGACCTGTTCATCGGTGCCCAGCAGGATGATGTCCGACAACGCGGCTTCCACCGCGTCGCGGATGCGGCGCGCACGATCGCTGCCGGTCTCCGCCTCCTCGAGGCCTTCATCGCGCGCGCGCTGGCGCAGCTCGCGCAGGTGGGTGGGGTCCACGTTGAGATTCCCGGTGAAAGAGCCGCCGAGCGTCTTGTAGGCCGCGATCAGCGTGCGCAGGCGCTCGTTGATCTGCCGGTTCTCCCGCGCGCGCCGCTCCTGCACGGTCTGCATGACCAGCAAGCGGATGCCCACGCCGATCAGCGTGATCAGCGCCAGGCCCGCCAGCGTGGTCAGCAGGCCTTGCCACGAACTGAAATCCAGACCCCGCATGCGGTGCTCCTTCGGCGGATCGCGATGGGGGGCATCGTAACCAACACGGGGAAGGCCGGCGCGAAGACCGCGCCGACCCGCCTGCCGCAGCGCGATGGCATCAGAACCGCTTGCGCAGGATGATCTCCCAACTGCGCGGATCGCCGAGATAGACCATCGTGCCGCCCAGCGTGTACGCCACGTAGGTACGGTCGCCCAGATTGCGGCCGCGCACGATCAGCTCCGTGCTGTCGTTCCATGCGAAGCCCACGTGTGCACCCCAGGTGGCGTAGCCGGCAGTGGACAGGGTGTTCGCGGCGTTGGCGTGCCGCGACGAGACGCCGCGCAGGTCCACGCCTGCGCGCCAGCGGGGATCGAAGGCATAGTCCACCCACAGGTTGCCCACGCGGGATGGCGTGTTGGTGGGCCGGTTGCCCGCACGCGACACCGACAGGCCACCGACGTTCTCGTAGAAGTCATCCAGCGCCGCATCGACCCAAGCCAGATTGCCTTCAACGGTGAGCGCATCCGACGGGCGCCAGCCGAACGACGCTTCCACACCGCGCGCGGATTGCTGGCCGACCGGCAAGGTCTGCCCCGGATTGGCGGGATCGGTGATGGCGAGATCGCGGCGCACGATGCGGTACGCCGCCAGCGTGGCGAAACTGCGCCCGTCTTGCGATTGCAGCTTCGCCCCGATTTCGCCCTGGCGCCCGGTGGTGAGATCGAAATCGCGCAACGTGGCGAAGTTGGCGGTACTCAGGATGCCGGCCGGCGGATCGGCGGCGGTGCTGTACTGCGCGTACACGCTGGCCTGTGACGTGAACGCCCAGTTCAACGCGACACGGCCGGTGGTGGGCGTGTACGTCCGCTCGAAGCGGGCCGGATTGGTGCTGGTCGCCGCACGATGGTTCACCACGTCCAGCACGATGCGGTCGCGACGCAGGCCGGTCAGCAGCGACACCGCCGGCGTCAGGTGCGTGAGGTTTTCGAGATAGACCGCCTGCGTATGCAGCCGGTTCGTGCGGTCCGGGGTGTGGACGAGGGACGCGCCCGGCACATCGAGGAAGTGCCCCGGCGTCACCGCGTCCAGTGCCACCGTGTCCACGGTCGCCGGCAACGACAGCGGAAAACGCGTTTGCCGGTTGTAACTGACGTCCAGACCGGTGGCCCATTGCGTGGGCAGGCCGAACAGCGCGCCTTCGTGCGTCCATTCCAGCCGGTTGCCGTAGAGCTGCTGATCGTGCCGCTGCAGCAACGCGCCGGAACGGATCACGCCGTCGTTGTCGGGCGTCAGACGGTAGCTCTCGACATTGCGGTAGTCGCGCAACGCGTCGTAGTGGTACACCGTGTTGCGCACCGTATCGCGCTCGCCCGGCGTCCATTCCAGCAACGAGCGCGCCCATCGCACGTCCTGTCCGTAATAGCCATCGGCGACGTTGTAGTTGCGACCCACCGTCGCCGGCAGTACCGACAGGCGTCCGGACGCGGGCTGGCGCACCGGCGTGCCCCAGTACGGACGATGGTCTTCTTCCTCCTGAACTTCCACGGCCAGCGTGTGGCGGAGCGTGGGTGCCAGTTGCACCAACCAGGAGGCCGCCAGCGTCGTGGCCTCGCGCCGCTGCTGGTCGATGCCAGTCTCCGCGTCGCGAGTGCTGACATCCAACCGGATCGCCTGGCGCGCGTCATCGCCACCGATGCGCAGGTTGGCGCCCATCGCCAGCGTGGCGTCGCGGAACGCAGCCCACGAGGCTTGCACGGCCGCTTCGTCGCGGTCCAGGCGCGCCAGCCGGGTCACGTAGTTGATCGTGCCACCCACTGCACCCGCGCCGTACAGGAAGCTGGACGGTCCACCGATGGCCTCCACCCGTTCGTACTGCCACGCGTCCACCGGTCGCGCGGCGATGCTCGCGTACTGCACATCGATGCCGTTGAACAGCTGGGTGATCTGGCTGCCGGAGAAGCCACGGTAGGTCACTGCGTTGCCGTTGCCGGGCGGTGACGCGACCGTCAGGCCGGGGATGCCTGACAAGGCATCTTGGGTGGTGCGCACGCCGCGCCGATCCAGCGTACCGCGATCGATGACGGTCACCGAGGCCGGGGTCTCCATGACGCTCAGCGCCAGCCGGGTCCCGGTACCGGCGGCCTGGTCGAGATCGGCGGCGTGGCCTTCGACTTCGACGGTATCGAGTTGGGTGGCGCGCGACCCATCCGGCAGCGTGACGCTGTCGGCCGCACGGGCAGCAAGGGGAAGGGACAACGCCGCGGCGACGGCCACGGCGAGGCGCGACGCTCGCAGCGTCGCGCAAGAGGACAGGGACATGGACACTCCAAAGCACAAGGACGCGGCGCACGGGCCGCACGATCAACGGAAGGTCTTGTGGTTCAGAGCAGGACGGGCGGCCCCTGCCCGCCCAAGCCGCGCAGACGCAATCGATCCACACGCGGAAGCGCCACGACGCGTGCGATGACGTCGGCGGCGTGGCGCGGGAACAGCAGCGCGAGGCAGAGCAACAGCACCGGCAGCGCAACGGCCAGCGTGCAGTACGCGCAGTCGGCACCCGATGGCAGGCCGGCGGGCGGCGGCGATTTCTTGGCGGGCGACGTGATCCGCGTATCGACCCACTTCATGCCATCGGTCGTGCACAGCTCGGTCCAGCCCGCCAGCACCTGCGACCCGGCCGTGCCCACCCAACGCGTCACCGACGGCGCGAACGCCATCAGCAGCGCGGCAAGCAAGGCCAGCTGCAGCATCGGTCGGAGGAAGGCGGACGTGCGGATCACCGCGGCATGGTAGACGGTGGCCCCGGAGAATCGGCTGCGACCCGGTGTCGCAGCCGCGTCATTACGGGAACGTCACCCGCGCACCGCGCACCTGCGGGGCGCCATCGACCACGTCGGTCCAGGCCAGCCAGGCGGCGCCATGCGACCACTGCAGGCGCGGCATGCCGCTGGCGCGCCCGCGCGCGGCGAGCGTGGCGACCTCGGCGCGCCGTGCGCCCTTCCACTCGCCGTCATAGCGCGCCAGCACCAGTCGCTGGGCATCCCCTGCCTGTTCGAGCCAACTGACCAGTAGGTGCCCGTCGCCCCGCGCCAGCCCCAGCCGCCCCAGCACCTGCTCGCCCTTGGCCAGGGTGGCCGGGGCGGTGAACGTGTCGCCCGCATCGTCCGAACGCGCCGCGCGGATTTCCGGCAGGCCCTCGGCCTCGGTGTACCAGGCGACCCACACGCGCGGCCCGTCGGCCACCACGACGGGCCCGTTGACCGGGCAGCCCGCGATCTCCCAGCCATCGGCATGCACGTCGCGCGGCGCCGTCCAGGCGTTCCCGTCGAAACGCACGAGACGCGTATCGCGGACTTCGCCGGTGGTGCGGCCGCGGTAGACCACCACGGTGCCGCGGTCGGTGATCGCGGACGCGGTGGTGCAGCAGTCGCAGGTGGAGGCATCGAGGGCCCATTCGGCCTGCTGCGTCGCCTCGGTGTCGAACAGCGCCGCGCGCAGCATCATCGCGCCGCTGCCGTGATCGTCGTGATGCGCATGGCCATCGCCGGGCGACTTCTGCCGGCTGTCGAGCCACGCGACACCCAACCGATCGCGGCCCTGCGGCCAGAACGTCACGAAGCCGTTGTCGCCCTGCTTCGCCGTGGGCGGCACCAGCGTCGGCGCTGACCAGGTCGCGCCACCATCGGCGGAACGCACCAGGTCGATGCCATAGTCCATCCGCGACGGTCCGGTGCTGCGCAACCAGTGCGCCCACAATGACCCGTCCGGCAGCGCAAAGACATGCGGTGTGTCGGCCCAATTGACGAACCAGCCCGACCCTTCGGCGATGATGCGTGGCGCAGCCCACGCGGCTTCGCCCTCGACCAGGCGACTGAAGCGCAGACGGTGGCCGCTGTCTCCGACCGGCTCCACCCAGCTCAGCAGCAGCGAGCCATCCGGCGTGGCGACCAGGTCGGGCTGCGCGGCGCCGGCCGTCGACGGCAACGCCTGTGCCTCCACCAAGGGAGCCGGATCGGTTTTCGCTGCTGGCGCATCGGGTCCGCATCCGGCGAGCGCGGCGAGCAGGACTGGCACCACGGGAACGCACCAGCGGGATACGGGCATGCGGACGACTCCAGCCATCTAGACTCGCGCATTCCACCATGGAACGCGCCCGGGCGACCGCGACCGCGTGTCGCAGGCCTTCGCGGCGCCGGCCGGCCCCACCGTTTATCCTTCCCGCATGACCGACACCGCCCGCGACATCCTCTCGCCCAGCCAGCTGAACGCGCTTGCGCGGAACCTGCTGGAAGACACGTTCCCGCTGATCTGGGTGGAAGGTGAACTCGGCAACGTCACCCGGCCGGCGTCGGGCCACCTGTACTTCACCCTGAAGGACGCGCGCGCGCAGGTGAAGTGCGCGATGTTCAAGCCGAAGAGCCAGTGGCTGAAGTTCGCCCCGCGCGAAGGCCTGCGCGTGCTCGCGCGCGGCCGGCTGACACTGTACGAAGCGCGCGGCGACTACCAACTGGTGGTCGACCATATGGAAGAGGCCGGCGAAGGCGCACTGCGGCGCGCGTTCGAGGAGCTGAAGTCGAAACTCGCGGCCGAAGGCCTGTTCGATGCGGACCGCAAGCGCCCGCTGCCGGCGCATGTGCGGCGCCTCGCCGTCGTCACCTCGCCCACCGGCGCAGCGGTGCGCGACGTGCTGAGCGTGCTGCAGCGTCGCTACCCGTTGCTGGAGGTGGACGTGTTGCCCGTGCAGGTGCAGGGCGAGACGGCCGCGGCGCAGATGGTGGACATGCTCCAACGCGCCGCGCGCAGTGGCCGCTACGACGTGGTGCTGGTCACCCGCGGCGGCGGATCGCTGGAAGACCTGTGGGCCTTCAACGATGAGCGCCTGGCGCGCGCGATCGCCGCCTCGCCGGTGCCGGTGGTGTCCGCCGTGGGCCACGAAACCGACTTCAGCCTGGCCGACTTCGCCGCTGACCTGCGCGCGCCCACGCCATCGGTCGCCGCCGAACTGCTGGTGCCGGATCGCCGCGACCTGCTCGCCCGCGTACACAACCTGCAGCGACGCCTGGCCACCGCGCATGCGCATCGCCTGCGCAACCTGATGCAGCGCGCGGATCGCGCCGCGCTACGCTTGAACGCCCTGCGCCCGCAAGCGCGACTGGACCTGCTGCGGCGTCGTCAGGACGACGCGGTGCGTCGCCTGCACGCGCTCTGGCGCGATCGCCAGGCACGGCGCATTGCCACCCTTCGGCATGCCGACGCCATCCTGCGCGCGCACGCGCCCCAGCGCCGCCTCGACCACCTGCGCGCACGCCTGCTCGCCCTCGCCCCACGCCCGCAAGCCGCCATCGCGCGCACGTTGCAGCGCGAAGCCCTGCACCTGCGCGGCCTCGCCCGCTCACTCGAAGCCGTCAGCCCGCTGGCCACCGTCGCCCGCGGTTATGCCCTGGTGACGAAGGAGGACGGCACGCTGGTGCGGTCGGTGGCGCAGGTCGAGGTCAATGAGACGCTGAACGCGCGACTGGTGGACGGGACACTGAGGGTCCGCGTGGAGTGAAACCTCCCGACAACACGTTGATGTGACGGTTCCCTTGTCCGGACAGCACGTTATCAACGTCACATTAGTGAACAACCTGCTCCGGGAACCTCCGTCCATGACTACACTCCTGCCAACGCGACAACGGCAGGATCGCCACATGCCTATCGAAACATGGAGAGTTCGAGCAGGGATCGGTTTTACGAGCCTCCTATTCAGCGGATTGGTTGCGTGCGCGCACGATCGGGCTCCACAACTCTACGGAGTCGGCATCAGCGAAGGGACATCCGTTGGATGGTGCAACACATCCCCCCCTGACGTCAGTTGCAGTGACCTCGAATATCTCGCACCAGCGGAGACCGTCATTCAAGCAGTGGCCCGCGGCGACGTCGACAATGATGGTGACGAAGACATACTGGTGGTCCTCGAGCAAGGTGGCGACCGCGCTCAAGCCAGTCAACGACAGCTTCTTCTGCTGCGCCGCGACGAGCATCATCGCTTGAGTAAGGCCCTCATTAACCCTGAAGCGATTCCGTGCTCCACGTGCGGGGGCATGATGGGCGACCCCCTGCAGGATATACGTATCGAACCTGGCGAAATCTTGTTCCGATTCGAGGGGGGTTCGCGCGAGCTGTGGTCAAGCCAGTACCGATTCGAGTATGCGCGCGAGCGCAAACTCTGGTTACTGACTAGCATCGTACATGGCGGAATCGACCGTGTAGACGGCAACTCCGCAGAGAGGCGATTGACGCCAATCGATTTTGGCGAAGTGTCCATGGCGACCTTCTCATCGGAAGACTATCCAGCCGACGCGCTCCCCTGACCGGCACCTATTTCGACAAGGATTTCGTCGATGCCTAGTGAACATGAAATTTCAATGCTGCGAGCCGCTCGCGACGCTGGCATTACATCTCGCGAAGAAATGGCCAATTTCATGGCGCAGATGGGCCATGAATCCACAGGATTCACGCGCCTTGAGGAAAGCTTCAGGTACACACGAGGCATCCATCAGATCCCCGTTCGTTCCGCGTGGCGTGAAGGCGCACAAGCACTGGAGAATGCCCGCCAGGAAGCTTTAGAAGGCCGACCTCGGGAACTGGGCCGACTGATGTACGGGGAACGCATGGGCAACGACAACGCGGGGGATGGCTATTTGTATCGCGGCCGTGGCTACACGCAACTGACCGGCGAGAACAACTATCGAGCTGCCGACGAAGCCCTCAATCTCGACTTGATAGCCAACCCCGCCCTCGCTTCGGATCGCGACAACGCTGAGCGAATCGCGATCTGGTTCTGGCAGAACCAGGTACCCGAACAGGATAGAGATGATGTCACGCGCGCGACACTTGCGATCAACAACGGCGAGAACGGCTTGAAGGATCGCCTCAACCGATATGACGCCTGGCACGCTGCACTCACCCCGGACTTCGTCGCCCAATTGGATCTGGGGCGCATCCGCGCTGGAGCGGGCATCGCCCCTACACAGGACCGGCCTGCAATGGAAGATGGCGCACTGCGCCGCTTCGAAGACGGCGGGGAAGTTCGCCAACTCAATAGCCATCTGCGGGCACTGGACGTGCGGGCCGAACGTAATCGGCAGGTCCCTGAAGGCGACACGTTCACCCGGGAGACGGAGCAAGCCATACGACTCTTTCAAGAGCAACAAGCCGTTCCCACTACGGGCCGCGCCGATCCCGCAACACTGGAAACAATAGAACGCGAGCTACGGCAGCGCCAAGATCCACCCGCAACCGATGAGCGCATTGGTATCGAATCCTCGAATCACAAGCAGCAGCATGGTGCGGTGGTCGGACTTAGTGGCACCGGCAACGCCGAGTTGGACAGACTCGCGTCCGCACTAGCCAGCCGAGATGAGACAGCAATCTCTGAGGCATGTACGCGAATCGCTCAGTCGCCGCACGTTCGAGCCTTGGAAGAATGGGCACGCGAGCCAGCGACTCCACAACGGATGGAAGAAACTCAACAGCAAGAAATGGCCAGGCAGCTGGAGTCGCCTGGAGCAAGGACCTGACAAGAAGCAAGCAAGGAGCGCTTATGTCCGATGACCATTCAGTTCGGGATGCCCTATCGTCCCTTCACAGCTCGCTCAAGCTGCAAGCGGCACTCATTGCGAAGATCGAGCAGCGAGAAGCGCATATTCAAGCCTCGTTCGACCAGCAAATGGCGTCGCTCCACAAAGGGGTTGGATTGGCCGATCAGCGCATTAGCGAGATTGTCCGGAGCGCTACGATTCGCATTGGCGAAGAGGCGAACAATGTCTTGGCGCCACTGGCATCGCAGTACAGTCGTGATGTATCGACTATGTCGATCCAGTTGCGGAGGGCCCACAGAATTGCATGGTCGTGGACCTGCGCAGCCGGATCACTGTCGCTGCTGCTGGCATTCGCGGGGTGGGCCTCAGTCAGCCACTACCGACGCGAGATAGCCACGGCGAGAGGCGAGCTCAATCGCTACGACGCTGCGATCCCCGTGCTGCAAGCCTACTACGCGTCCGACGCCACCCTTTGCGGCGATCGCATCTGCGTCCATATCGACCCCAAGGGTCTACGGCAGGGCGAGCGCGGGGAGTATCGGCAAGCGAAGCCGAGGCCTTAGCGGCGGGTCGCGTAAGCCAGGAGCACCTCGGAGTGTCCTCGCCGCTAGGCGGGGCAACCCTTACATCCAAGCCGCACCGTTAACCCCACTCCCCGACCCCGTGCGTTCGACCTTCCGTCCCCGCCACGGAGTCACGCCATGTCGCACCGTCGTCTTAACCTCACCCTGCTTGCCGTCGCCGTCCTCGCCGGCTGCACTTCCAACCCGACCGCCCAGCAGGCACCGGCAGAGGAAGCGGCGCTGGCCGCTGCCACCGCGGCTGATGCCGCCGCAAGTGCGGAAACCGAGCGCCGTGAGCGCAGCACGCTGGACAGTGTCGTCGTCACCGGCGCGCGTCTTTCGCGGCAGGCGAAGGCCGCCGTACCCGGCTATGCCTATGCGCCCCCTCCGCCGCCCGCACCCGCGTCGGTGGCCTACCGGGAGAGCTTTTCCGCGGGCGTGGTCGCGTACCCGCAAACTCAACCCGCCAACACCGAGAAGTACGCCGAACGCGACGACAACCCGGTGCGTCGAACGCTGGATGAGCCCGTGTCGACGTTCTCCGTGGACGTGGACACCGGTAGCTACAGCAACGTGCGGCGCATGCTGCGTGATGGCCAGCGGCCGCCCGCCGATGCGGTGCGCGCCGAGGAGTTCGTCAATTACTTCCGCTACGGCCACGCCGCCCCCAACGACCGCAGCCGTCCGTTCCGCGTGACCACCGAACTCGCCCCCGCGCCTTGGAACGCCCAGCGCCAGGTGCTGATGGTGGGTATCAAGGGCTACGACGTGCCGAAGGCGACGCTGCCGCCGGCCAACCTCGTCTTCCTGCTGGATACCTCGGGCTCGATGGAATCGCCCGACAAGCTGCCGCTGCTGAAGCAGTCCTTCACGCAACTGGTGACGCAGTTGCGGGCGCAGGACCGCGTCAGCATCGTCGTCTATGCCGGCTCCGCCGGCCTGGTGTTGCCGCCCACGCCGGGCGACCGCCATGGCGAAATCCTCGCCGCACTCGACCGGCTGCAAGCGGGCGGCAGCACCAACGGCGGCGACGGCATCCGCCTGGCCTACGCGATGGCGAAACAGGCCTTCGTGCCCGAGGGCGTCAACCGGGTGATCCTGGCGACCGATGGCGACTTCAATGTCGGCACCGTCAGCCAAGATGCGCTGGAGACGATGGTGGCCGACCAGCGCAAGTCCGGCATCGCCCTGACCACGCTGGGCTTCGGCACCGGCAACTACAACGACGCCCTGGCCGAAAAGCTGGCCGATGTCGGCGATGGCACCCACGCCTATATCGACACGCTGCAGGAAGGCCGCAAAGTGCTGGTCGAGGAGATGCAGTCCACCCTGCTGACTATCGCGCGCGACGTGAAGATCCAGGTCGAGTTCAATCCGGCCGTGGTCGCCGAGTACCGGCTGATCGGCTACGAAAACCGCGTGCTGGCGAACGAAGACTTCGCCAACGACAAAGTCGATGCGGGCGATATCGGCGCCGGGCACGAGGTCACCGCCCTGTACGAAATCACCCCGGTCGGTTCGGGGGCGGATCGCCTGCCGGCACTGCGTTACGGCGGCAAGACGGTGGCGGCCGGCGTCGCGACCGATGAAGTCGCCCACCTGCGCCTGCGCTACAAGCTGCCCGGGCAGGATGCCAGCCGGCTGATCGAAGCGCCGATCGCACGCAGCATGCTGATATCGCAGCCCAGCGAGGCGTTCCGCTTCGCCACCGCGGTTGCCGCCTATGCCGACCTGCTGCGCGGCGGGAAGCGCATCGATGGTTGGGCGTGGACGGACGTCGCACGCACAGCACGCGGTGCAACGGGTCGCGATCCGTACGGGCTGAAGGCCGAGTTCATCGGCCTGATCGATCAGGCGCACCGCCTGGTCGCCACGCAGACGGATGCCCCGGCGATCGCCGGTGAGTGATGGTTCAAGCGGCAGCGGCAGGGATGCCGCGCCGCACCTTCGGCGCGCGACTCAGAGCGTGTCGAGCGCGGTCGCCACGGCCATCTGCGCCGCCGGCCGACCCAGCAGGTAGCCCTGCCCCAGATGGCAGCCCAGTTCCACCAGGGACTGGCGCTGCTCTTCGGTTTCCACGCCTTCGGCGATCGTCTCGATGCCCAGCGTGCCGGCCAGCGCGAGGATCGCGCGCACCAGCGCCAGGCTTTCGGGGCGCGCTTCGCTGCCCAATCCGGAGACGAAACTGCGGTCGATCTTGAGCACTGAAATCGGGAACCGGTGCAGGTACGACAGCGCCGAGAAACCGGTACCGAAGTCGTCCAGCTGGGCGAGGATGCCGTGCTGGCGCAGTGTGCGCAGGATGCGCAGCGTGCGGGGCGCGTCGTCGAGCAGCGCGACCTCGGTGATCTCCAGGCGCAACTGCGAGGGATCGGCACCCTGGGCTTCGAACATGGCCAGCAGGCGGTCGGCGAAATCCGGCGAGCGGAAATGCCGCGGCGACACGTTGACCGAGATGTAGCCTTCCACGCCGCGCGCGATCTGCCGCACGACCTGTTCGTAGAGCAGCCAGTCGACCTGCTCGATCAGCCCGCTGTCCTCGCCCAGGCCGATGAACTCGGCCGGCAGCAGCAGGCCACGGCGTTCGTGCTGCCAGCGCAGCAGTGCTTCGTGGCCGATCACGCGGCCGTCGTCCATCCGGCGGATAGGCTGGTAGAACGGCAGGAAGTCGCGGTTGTTGATGGCGCGGCGCAGATCGGCTTCCAGGTCCAGGCTCTGCATCGCGGCTTCGCGCATGGCTTCGTCGAACACCGCGGAACGGTCGCGTCCCTGCTCCTTCGCGCGGTACATCGCCGCATCCGCGTCGCGCAGCAGTTCCTCGCCGTTGCGGTAGCGCGGATGCCAGATGGCGATACCGAGGCTGGCCGACGGGAAAAGTTCGCGTCCCGCCACCCACATGGGTCGGCCCAGCACCGCCAGCAGACGCTGGGCGAAATCGCGCACGTTCTCCACGCCGTCGGCGTACTCGACCAGCAGCGCGAATTCGTCGCCGCCGAGCCGCGCCACCACGTCGTCGTCGCGCACGCTCATCGTGATCCGGCGGGCGACTTCCACCAGCAGTTCGTCGCCGGCGGCGTGGCCCATGCTGTCGTTGACCAGCTTGAACCGGTCCAGGTCCAGGAACAGCACCGCGAACGCCTGACCGTCGCCATGGCGCGCGCGTTCGATCGCCGCCGACAGACGGTCAAGCAGGTGCGGCCGGTTGGGCAGGCCGGTCAGCGCGTCGTGCGTGGCCTGGTAGGTGAGCTGCTGCTCCGCGCGCAGGCGCTCGCCGATCTGGGCGCGCAGCTGGTGGTTGGCTTCGTTCAGTTCGCGGGTGCGCTCTTCCACGCGGCGCTCCAGTTCGGCATGCGCACTGCGCAGGCGTTCCTGCGTGCGTTGCCGGTCCAGGCCGTTGCCGATGTGGTGGGCGACGAACGTCAGCAGGTTCTGGTCGTGGGCGGTGAACTTCACGTCGTCGGTGTAGCTCTGCACCACGACCGTGCCGACCACGTCCTCGCCGCGGAACAACGGCACGCCGAGCCAGCTGTGGGCGGGAGGCCCGTGTTGCAGCACCTTGCCCGCCTCGGCAAGCTGGCCGATGACCTCCCGGTCCGCCAGCAGCGGCCGGCCGGTGGCGACCACGTACTCGGTCAGGCCGTTGGTCATCCGCCGCGCCTTGCGCATCGGGTCGCGGTCGTCGATCGAGTACGGGAAGTTCAGCGCTTCGCCGTCGTCGGAAACCAGCGCGATGTAGAAATTGCGGGCGTTGATCAGTTCGTCCACCACCACGTGGACGTCGGCGTAGAAACGTTCCAGGCTCTCGGAGGTGATCGCCAGGTCGGTGATGCGGAACAGCGCGCGTTGCAGCTTCTCGGCGCGCTTGCGCTCCATGATCTCCGCCTGCAGCTCGCGGTTGGCGCGCTGCAGTTCGTGGGTGCGCACCGCCACGCGGTGCTCCAGCTCCACGTGCGCATGCTTGCGGTCCAGCGCGGTCAGGATGTGCTGGGCCACGTAACCCAGCAGCGCGCGGTCCTCGTCCGCGTAGCTGGCGGGCGTGTCGTAGCTCTGCACGACGATCGCGCCGCAGACGCGGTCGTCGCGCCGCATCGGCACGCCCAGCCAGTCCAGGCTGTCGGGGCCGTGGGACGGATCGCGGATGACGCCGAGCTTCTGCCGGATCACGGCCGAGGGGCCGCGCAGCGGCTGGCCGTGGCGCAGCAGCGCGAAGGTCATGCTGTTGGCCATCTCCTCTTCGCCGAACTCGCGCTCGGCCTCGGCGATGTAGGGATCACGCTGGTCGGCGAAGTACAGGAACCGCACCGTGCGGCGCTGGTCGTCGTAGAGGACGATGTAGCAGTTCTCCGCGTACATCAGCGAATTCACCACCGCATGGATGCGGCGGAGCATCTCCGGCATCTCAAGGTCGGCGCCGGCGAGATCGGCGATTTCGTAAAGCGCCTGCTGCAGCCGCTTGGACTTCTCCAGCGAGACGATGCGCGCCTGCGCGCGCGACGCGTCCAGCGTGGTGACCAGCAGCGTGCGCGCCAGCAGCAGCCAGGATTCCTCTTCCCCCGCCGAGAGCGGATGCGGCAGGGCCACGGCCAAGGCGACCCGTGCGTTGCCATCGGCGTTGTCCCACGCATGCACGCGCAGTTCGGGGCCGTCGTGTTCGACCAGCGCCTCCGCCAGTGCATGTTCGGCGCGACGGCGCAGCGAGGGGGACGCGCCCGGCGTGGCACCGGCGCCGTTGCCCAACGCCCAGTCCCGCCAGCAGAGCGCCAGCTCGGCGCCCGGCGGCAGCAGCCCACGCAGGATCGACGCGATCCGCTCTGCGGGCGACGCGGGTGTGCTGGCCGGATTGTCTGCGCTGATCGATGGCGTAGGCATGACCGTGTCCCGACAGAGACGGTGCGTGTATCTGGATATCCCCCTGCCGAGCATACCGCCTGCCGCCCCCTGAACGGAAACCGCCGCGCAACCCCATCGCGCGCCGCGAGGCGTTCACTTCCCTGTGTGCCCGCCCCTCGCCCCCGCCGCGTCCTCGCTTACCGCCCCGCGAACATCCGCGACCGGATGGCTGAACGCGGCGGCCGCGTCTCCTCGCGGCGGCTTCACGCCCGCGCACGGACCGCTTACGCTGGTGGCGGTGAACGACCTTGCCGAACCTGCCGATGAAACCCTGATGCTGGCCTATGCCGCCGGCGATGCGTCAGCCTTCGAGCAGCTCTACGCGCGGCATCGCGGACCGCTGTACCGCTTCCTGCTGCGGCATCTGCGCGATGCGGCGATGGCCGATGAATTCTTCCAGGACACCTGGCAGCGCGTGATCGCGGCACGCCAGGGCTGGAAACCGGAAGCGGCGTTCGGGACCTGGCTGTACCGGATCGCGCACAATCGGCTGAACGACCACTGGCGCGCACTCAAGCACCGGCCGGCAACCCCGGAGGACGCGGAGGCGCGCACCGAGCGCGTTCCGGATCCGGATACGCCCGAGCGGCAACTGTCGGAATTCGAGCAGCGCCGGCGGTTGCAGGTGGCGATGGACGAGTTGCCGCCCGAGCAGCGGGAAGTGTTGTTGTTGCGGCTGGAGCAGGAACTGACCCTGGAGGAAATCGGCGAGATCACCGGCGTGGGCCGGGAGACCGTGAAATCGCGGTTGCGGTACGCGATGGACCGGTTGCGGTCGAGGTTGAACGAATGAAGACGCCCCACGAACCCCTGACGCCCGAAGAACGCGCCCTGGCGCAGTCCCTGTCCAGGCTGGGACCGCACGGCGGCCCATCGCCCGGTCTGGACGCGCGCATCCTCGGCGCTGCCCGCGCCGCCGTGCAGGACGCACCCGGCCCGCGTGGCGCCACGGTCCCACCGGCGCGCCGGCGCTGGCCGCTGGGCATGGGCGTGGCCGCGTCGGTGCTGCTGGCCGCCGGGATCGCGTGGCAACTGCGGCCCACCCAGCAGGTGCCGGTCGCCAGCGAAGTGCCTGTGCTGGCCAAGCGCGAGACCGCGGTCATGTCCGCGCCCGCGGAACAGGCCGCCGATGCGGCGGCTGCCGCGGAGATGGACGCGGCTGCGGCACCTCCCCCCGTCGAGGCCTACGAACCTCCGCCGCCGGTCCGGCAGATCGCCCCGCCCGTGATCGAGGCCGCACCGGCGCCGCCCGCCAGCCCGGCCCGCAGGAATGCGGAGGCCGCCGCGCGCCAGGAGGCGGCGCCCAAACGCGGGCCGCTGTCGATGATCCCTGCCGTGCCGGGCCTGCCCGCGCCCGCCGAGCCGGCACTGACCCGCAAAGCCACCGCACCGCAAGCGTTCCCCGAAGTGGCTGAAGATCGCGCGAGCGCGGCCGCCGCCGACGCCGAGGAACGCGCGCTGCAGCAGCAAACCCGCCAGCGCGTCCTGGCGGAACAGCAACGCGAGCAGCAGCTGCGCAGCGAAAGCGAGCGACGGGCGAGCGAGGCCAAGGCCGCTGCCGATACGTCGGACACGCTGGATTCGGTCATGGTCACCGGGTCGCGCATCTCGCGGCAGGACGGCTTCAGTGCCGCGCCCGCTGCGGCGCCGCCTCCGCCTCCGCCTGCTCCCGCGCCGGCCGCCAGCACGGGCGCCTCGGCGCCCAGCGTGGCGCGCAACACCCTGCGCCGCACCGAGCTGCAGGTGCCGGTGGACGAAGACACCCGCCTGGCACCGGCCGAATGGCTGGACCGCATCCGCCTGCGCCGCGACCTGGGCGACAGTGCCAACGCGCTGCGCAGCCTGCAATTGTTCGTGCAGGAGCATCCCTTCCAGCGCGTACCCGACGACCTGCGCCCGCTGCTGGGCACGCCGTGACCGATACGCTCGCGGCGCGGGCCTCCCATCTGCTGGAGGTGAAGCACAGCCGTTTCCTCGCCCTGGCGGCACCGGTCGCCACACCGGACGAGGCACTGGCCTTCCTGCGCGAGGTCGCCACACCCGATGCCACGCACAACTGCTGGGCCTACCGGATCGGGAGCGAGTACCGGTCCAGCGATGATGGGGAACCTGCGGGCACCGCCGGGCGCCCGATCCTCGCGGCGATCGACGGTCAGGGCTACGACCGGGTGATGGTGGTCGTAACCCGCTGGTATGGCGGCATCAAACTGGGCGCGGGTGGCCTGGTGCGCGCGTACGGCGGCGCCGCGGCGGAATGCCTGCGGCAGGCGCCACGGCTGCCGGTCGTGGCGATGGCGGCCCTCGTGCTGACCTGCCCGTTCGACGATCTGGGCGTGGTGCATGGTGCGCTGGGCGCCCATCAGGCCGTGAAACAGGATGAAACGTTCGACGAATCCGGCGCCCGGCTGGTGCTCGAACTGCCGGTCGACCGCGTGGACGCCTTGAAAACCCAGCTGCGCGACGCCACCCGTAATCGGGTGCGCGTGCTGCCGGCCTCGGCCTGACGGCGCGCGAGGCGCATGCGGGAGGCGCTGTGGCCGTCGATGGACGCACAGCCCCTCCCACAGTCGCCTTGATACGACCCTCCCGATGACCGACAGCGCCACCGACACGTCCGCCCCCTCGAAACCCAAGGCCAAGCTCGGCACGCTGCGTGCGCTGTGGCCGTTCGTGCGCCAGCACGGGGGCCTGTTCGCCGCCTGGCTGTGCGCGCTGGGCCTGGCCTCGGCGGCGACGCTGAGCTTCCCGGTCGCCTTCAAACAGATGATCGACGGCGGCTTCCACAGCGGCGGCAACATCGACCGCGTGTTCCTGGGCGTCTTCATCGTCGTGCTCGTCCTCGCCGTGGCGAGCGCCGCCCGGTTCTACTTCGTCTCCCTGCTGGGCGAACGCGTCGTCGCCGACCTGCGCCGCCAGCTGTACGGCCACCTGGTCGGCCTGGACGCGGAGTTCCACGACCGCACCCGCAGCGGCGAACTCGTCTCGCGACTTTCCGCCGACAGCGAACTGCTGCGCAGCGTGGTCGGCAGCAGCATGTCGGTGGCCCTGCGCAGCAGCATCACCGTGATCGGCAGCATCGTGATGCTGTTCGTCACCAGCCCGAAGCTGGCGGCCTATGCGTTGGTCGGCATCCCGCTGGCGGTCCTGCCGATCGTGCTCGGCGCGCGCCGGCTGGAGAAGGCTTCGCGTGCCAGCCAGGACCGCGTCGCCGACGCCAACACGCTCGCCAGCGAGACACTGGGCGCCGTGCGCACCGTGCAGGCGCATGCGCGCGAAGGCTACGAACTCAAGCGTTTCGGCGACGCGGTCGCCGTCGCGGTGGAAACCGCTCGCAAGCGCATTCGCGCGCAATCGCTGGTCACCGCTACCGTCATCACGTTGGTGTTCGGCGCGGTCGTGCTGGTGCTGTGGTCCGGTGCGCACGATGTGATCGCCGGGCGCATGACGACGGGCGAGCTGGGCCAGTTCGTGTTCTATGCGCTGATCGGCGGCGGCTCGGTGGGCGCGCTGGCGGAAGTCTGGAACGAACTGCAGCGTGCCGCCGGCGGCATGGGCCGCATCGCCGAACTGCTCAACGAATCCCCGGCCATCCATGCACCCGCCACGCCGCGCGCCCTGCCCTCACCGGTGAAGGGCGAGATCCGCTTCGACGATGTCTCCTTCCACTATCCCTCGCGCCCTGACCTGCCCGCTCTGGACGATTTCAGCCTGACGGTCCATCCGGGCGAGACCGTCGCCCTGGTCGGCCCCTCCGGCGCCGGCAAGAGCACCGTGTTCTCGATGCTGCTGCGCTTCCACGATGCGCAGGCCGGCAGCGTGCGCATGGACGGCGTGGACCTGCGCGAACTCGACCCGACCGATCTGCGCGAACAGATCGCGCTGGTGCCGCAACAGCCGACGATCTTCGCGGCCAGCGCCGCGGAGAACATCCGCTACGGCAAGCTGGACGCCACCGACGCCGAACTGCAGGCCGCGGCCGAAGCCGCCGAAGCGGACGATTTCATCCGCGAACTGCCGGAAGGGTTCGACAGCCCGCTCGGCGAGCGCGGCGCACGCCTGTCAGGCGGCCAGCAACAACGCATCGCCATCGCCCGCGCCTTGCTGAAGGACGCGCCGGTGCTCTTGCTGGACGAAGCCACCAGCGCCCTGGATGCGCAGAGCGAGCGCGCCGTGCAGCATGCGCTGGAACGGCTGATGGACGGCCGCACCACCCTGGTGATCGCGCACCGCCTGGCCACCGTGCTGAAGGCCGACCGCATCGTCGTGATGGATCGCGGCCGCATCGTCGCCCAGGGCACGCATGCCGAACTGCTGGCGCAGGGCGGCCTGTATGCCGAACTCGCGCGCCTGCAATTCCTCGACTGACGCCACCGCCGCACGACATTCGCGCGGCGCGTGGTCTAGGATGCGGGGCATCGTCTCCGGGAGCCGCGCCCGATGTCCGACTCGTTGCCGCCGCTGCTGCGTGGCCTGGGCACGCTGCTGATCCTGCTGACCAGCGCGCTGGTGGTCACCGTGGAGCGTCGCGACAACGCGGATCAGGCGGAACAGGCCCATCTCGCGCGGCTCGCATCGAAGGCGGAAGCGTCCCTGCCCCGGAACCCGAGCGGCGCGACCGCGCTCGCCACCGAAGTCCGGCTGCTGCGCCTGCAGCTGCAGGACAACGACCTGGCCGATGATGTCTTCGAGAACCCGTGGTTCCAGTGGCTGGGCCTGCTGGGCACCGGCCTGATCGCGGCGTCGTTCTTCGCCGAGTGGCGGCTCAAGCGCCGGATCGCCCTCGCGGCGAGGGCGACGTCCCCGGAAGACCCGTGCTAGCGGCTACGCGACGGCGTCGGCGGCGACCAACGCCGGCAGGTGGCGCGGCCGGCTGGGGAAGGCATGACGCACGATCCGCCAGCACACCTGGCCGAACTGGGTCAGCAGCGTGCCGGTGTTGTAGTGCTGGCCGTAGCGCGCGCAGATCGCGCGTACTTCACGCGCCATCTCCGCATACCGGTTGGCCGGGATGTCGGGGAAGAAATGGTGCTCGATCTGGTGGCTCAGGTTGCCCGACATGACGTTCATCAGGAAACCGCCGCGTAGGTTCGACGAGCCGCGCAGCTGGCGCAGGTACCAATGGCCGCGCGATTCGTTCTTGATGCATTCCTTCGGGAACGTCTCCGCATTGGCCGTGAAGTGGCCACAGAAGATGATCACGTAGGTCCACACGTTGCGCAGGCCGTTGGCGACCATGTTGCCCAGCAGCACCGGCAGGAAGAACGGGCCGGCCAGCGCCGGGTAGATCACGTAATCCTTCGCCAGCTGCTTGCCCATCTTGCGCACCACCGGCGCGGATTTGCGGCGCAGCTGCTTGTTGGTCATCTTGCCGCTCCACCAGCGGCCCAGCTTCAGGTCCTGGATGGCGATGCCCCACTGGAACAGCAGCGCGAACACCACCGCGACGAACGGCTGCACCAGATAGAACGGACGCCATTTCTGCTCGGGGAAGATCCGCAGCAGCCCGTAGCCGATGTCGTCGTCCAGCCCACGCACGTTGGTATAGGTGTGGTGGCGGAAGTTGTGGGTGTGCCGCCAGTTGTCGCTGGTCGCCACGATGTCCCAATCGTAGGTCTTGCCGTTGAGCTGGGGGTCGCCCATCCAGTCGTACTGCCCGTGGATGACGTTGTGGCCCAACTCCATGTTGTCCAGGATCTTGCCCAGGCCCAGCGAGAACGCGCCCAGCGCCCACAGCACCCAGAACAGCCAGCCCACGGCGCTGTCGGCCAGCCACAGGCCGCCGGCGATCGCCGCAGCGAACAGCAGCACGCGGCCGGTGAGGTTGCTGAAACGCACCGCCTTCACCACGTTGCGGATGTAGCGCGCATCGCGCGCGCCCAGCGTGGCGACCGTGCGTGCGCGCAGGGCGTCGAGTTCCTCGCCGAAGCGGTCCAGTTCTTCGACGGAAAGCTTGCGATTGCGTGAGGAGGACATGGCCATCAGAGATCGAGCTCGAGGTCGGTGGCGGCGCTGTGGGTGCACAGCTTCAACGCCAGGGTGGGTTCGTGGGACAGGTCGCCGCTGGGCAAGTGGCGCACGCTGCCGGCGGACTTGCCGCACGCGCAGGTGTTGCAGATGCCCATGCGGCAGCCGGACGGCGGTTTCAGCCCGTGCTGCTCCAGCGCGACCAGCAGGGATTCGCCGCGCGCCACGCGCAGCGTGCGCCCGCTGCGTTTCAGGCGGATGTCGACTTCGCCCTCGTCGATCACGGTGACCGGCGGGGGCGTGAAGGCTTCGGCCTGGAACGACGACGCCTGCGTCGCCAGCAGGCTCCGGGCCGCTTCGACGAAGCCACCCGGGCCGCAGGCCATCACCTGCTGCGTGGACAGGTCGCCCGCATGCGCGGCGAGCAACGCCTCATCGAGGCGGCCTTCGGCTTCGTCGCCGGCCGACGCGGCGTCGCGCGTCAACAGCAGCCGCAGGCGGAAGCGCGGATGCTCCGCCGCCAGCGCGCGCAGTTCGTCGAGGAAGCAGGCCTCCTCGCGCCGACGCACCCAATACAGCAGCGTCAGGTCGGCCGGCATGCCCTGCCCGGCCAACTCGCGCACCAGCGCCATCAACGGCGTGATGCCACTGCCGGCGGCCAACAGCAGGAACGCGCCTTGGGGCGAAGCCGGCAGCGTCATGTCGCCGAACGCCTGGCCCAGCTCGACGATGTCGCCGATGCGGGCCGCCTGGCTCAGGTGCCTGCTGACCTTGCCGCCTTCGATCGCCTTGACGGTGATCGGCAGCAGGCCGTCCGCACGCGGCGGTGCGGTGAGGCTGTAGCTGCGGGTCACCCGCACGCCGCCGATCTCCACGCCGACGTTCACATGCTGGCCGGCGCGGTGACCGGCCCAGTGGCGATTGGGCTTGAACAGCAGGGTGACCGCATCCGCCGACGCGGCTTCGCGGGCGACCAGCCGCGCCAGTGGGCGCTCCCAGGTCCAGGTGCGGTGGAAACGGGAGGCCCAGAAATCGAAGACATCCGGCTTCACGAGGGGCCGGATCAAGCGTTTCAGGGGACCGGGCCGGCGGGGGGACGGGCGGAACTGGGCGTTCATGGCCGCCACTATACCCATGGGAAGACGTTTGTGTATACAGTTGTATATTAATTTACCCGGCTATGATGCCCCTACCACCCCGTATGCCCGGCCTGCCCGCGTGACCCTGCACCCGCATCCGCTGCCCCACGACGACCACGGCCCCGGCCGGAAGGCGACGATTTCGCGTGAGGACCTGCTTGCCGCGGCGCTGAAGCTGGTGGGCCCGCACCGCAGCGTCTCCACGCTCAGCCTGCGCGAAGTGGCGCGTGAAGCCGGCATCGCGCCGAACAGCTTCTACCGCCAGTTCCGCGACATGGACGAACTCGCGGTGGCGCTGATCGACCTGGCCGGTCGCTCGCTGCGCAAGATCATCGGCGAAGCGCGCCACCGGGCGGCCAGTACCGACCGCAGCGTCGTGCGCGGCTCGGTGGAGGCCTTCATCGAACAGCTGCGCGCCGACGACAAGCTGCTGCACGTGCTGCTGCGCGAGGGCAACGTCGGCTCCGACGCATTCAAGCACGCGGTCGAACGCGAACTTCAGTTCTTCGAAGAGGAACTGCACGTGGACCTCGTCCGGCTGGCCGCCCGTGACAACGCGCCGCTGCACGAACCGGCCCTCGTCTCGCGCGCCATCACCCGCCTGGTATTCGCGATGGGCGCGACGGCGATGGACCTGCCGCCCGAGCGCGATGGCGAGCTCATCGACGAACTCTCCGAGATGGTCCGCCTGATCCTGACCGGTTCGCGCGCCCTCGCCTCTCGCTCCGCACCGCGCTGACGTCCACGCGCGTCAGGGGTCGATGCGGATCGGGGTTCCCACCGGCACGCGCTGCCAGATCGCATCCATCTCCGCATCGGTGACCGCGATGCAACCTTCCGTCCAGTCCGTCCGCGAACCCGGCGGGGTCGCGCCGTGGATCATGATGTCCCCGCCCGGATCCACGCCACGCGCGACGGCTTGGTGGCGATCGGCATCGTCCGGATAGGAAATGCGCAGCGACAGGTGGAAGCGACTGCGGTCGTTGCGGTAAGTGATGCGGTAGTCGCCTTCCGGCGTGCGCTGGTCGCCCTGCTGGCGCTTGTGCCCCACCGGCTCACCGCCCAGCACCACGCGGTAGGTCGCGATGACACGCCCCGCGCGCAGCAGGTCCAGCCGGCGCTGCGCCTTGTAGACCCGGATGGCGTCGGCCTGCTGAGCGACCGGCAGCAACGCAGGTGCGGGGCGGCCCGCCTCGTGCGCCTGTGCGGGTGCGAGCCCCGATGCGACCAGAAGGGCCGTGAACCAGCGGACGAAACGGGTCTTCATGGCGGCAGCGTCCGCCCGATCACAGCGGGGAAATCCGCGCCCGCCGGCAATGTGCCGAACACGCGCCCCTGTTCGCCTCCCAGGCGGCTGCGGACGAACAGCGTCGCCACCGGACTGCCCGCGCCGATCAGCACGGCGGCCTGCAGCGCCAGCGCGATCCGCTCGACCAGGCGACGCGCCACGCCCTCGTGGGCCTGCGCCAGGTCCGCCTGCAGCTGCGCGACGAAGGCATCGAAGATCGCATCGCGCCCCGCGCACGCATCGAGCTCAGCGAGCACCGCCGCTGTGCTCGCCGGCTCGCGCGACAGCGCGCGCAGCACGTCCAGGCATTGCACGTTGCCGCTGCCTTCCCAGATGGAGTTCAGCGGCGCCTGCCGGTACAGCCGCGGCAGGACGGACTCCTCGACATAGCCCGCGCCGCCCAGGCATTCCTGGGCTTCGTTGACGAACGTCGGCGCGCGCTTGCATATCCAGAACTTGCCCACGGCGGTGGCGACGCGGGCGAAGGCGGCTTGCGCCGCATCGCGGGGAGCCGCATCCACGGCACGCGCGACCCGCAGCGCCAACGCCGTGGCGGCTTCCGACTCCAACGCGAGGTCTGCGAGCACGTTCTGCATGAGCGCATGTTCGACCAGCGGCTGCCCGAACGTCCGACGATGGCGGGCATGGTGCACGGCTTGCGCCAGCGCCATCCGCATTTCGGCCGCGGAGCCGAGCATGCAATCCAGCCGCGTGAGCATGACCATCTCGATGATGGTCGCCACGCCGCGCCCCTCCTCCCCCACGCGCCACGCGTGCGCGTCGGTGAACTCGACCTCGCTGGACGCATTCGACCAGTCGCCGAGCTTGTCCTTCAGGCGCATCAGCCGGAAGCCGTTCTTCGTCCCGTCCTCCAGGCGGCGCGGCATCAGCAGGCAGGTGAGTCCGCCCGGGGCCTGGGCCAGCACGAGGAAGCCGTCGCACATCGGCGCGGAGAAGAACCACTTGTGGCCGACGAGGCTGTAGCCGCCGTCGGCCCGTGGCGTGGCGACGGTGGCGTTGGCGCGTACGTCGGACCCGCCCTGCTTCTCCGTCATGCCCATGCCCAGGGTGATGCCGGCCTTGTCGGCGATGGGCACGTCGCGTGGGTCGTAGTGCGGCGCCGCGGCTTTCGCTGCCCACGCCTGCAGCGCGGGGACACGCTGCAGCACCGGCACCGCCGCGTGCGTCATCGTCAGCGGGCAACTGGTGCCGGCCTCGGCCTGGTGGTGCAGGTAGCTGAGCGCCGCGCGCGCGACGTGCGCGCCGGGCGCCGGCGCGTGCCAGGACAGGCCCGCGACCCCGTGGGCCTTCGCGATCTCCATCAAACGGTGATAGGCCGGGTGGAACTCGACGCTGTCGATGCGATGCCCATGGCGATCGTGCGTGCGCAGGCGCGGCCGGTCGCGATTGGCATCGAAGCCGAGCCGGTAGAGCTCATCGCCGGCCAGCGCGCCGTAAGCGGCCAGGCGTGCGGCGAACGCCGCGGCGCCTTCGCGCTGCACCGCGTCGCGGAGCGCGACATCGTCGGCCCACAGGTCGCGCGGCTCGAAGGGCGGCGGCACGTTGTCGACGCGATGGGTTTCGAAAGGCGGCAGGTCTGGCATCGTCGGCTCCCGGTCTTCCATCGATTCTCGCGCAGTTCGATGCCCTGCGGTGGAATCACCCGGATACGGGAAACGGTTACCCCGGTGCGATCTGTTCGATCGTCCGCAGGAACGCAGGGGTCAGGCGCAGCGTTCCGAGCATGCCGTGCTGGGTGCCGCTCAACACGCGGAGCATGTGTCCACGACCGCCCGGTAGCTTGCCCAGCGGAAGGAAGGCGACATCCCGCGCCCATCCGACAGCGTCGTGGTCGGACTGGAAGATCGGCGTCAGCCACCGGCTCCAGAACTGGTAGATGCCCACGTGCGCCTGGCGCACGCGCTGGTAGGCCGCGAGTGCCGGCTCGACGGCGTCGTGCACGCGCAGTTGGTCGCGCAGCGCGATCGCATCCATCAGCGCCATGTTCACGCCCTGCCCCAGCTGCGGGCTCATGCCGTGCGCGGCGTCGCCAAGCACGACGAGACGATCGCGATGCCACTGACGCAGGGTCACGTCGCGATAACTCGCGCGCGCCAGCTGGTCGGGGTCCAGGGTGTCGGCCAGGCACGCGTCCGCTTCGGGCCACAGACGGGCGACCTCGTCCCGCCATGCCGGCAGGCCGCGCGCGCGCCAGGCGTCGAAGTCGGCGACGGGCAGGCTCCAGAAGAAACTCAGCCGCGGCACGGGATCGCCGGGCCGGGTGCCGACAGGCAGCAGGCCGATCATCTTGCGCGCGGCCACGTAGCGTTGGCGCAGTTCGTCGGGCCAGGCCCATGCCTGCTGCGGCACCAGCCGCCACAGCGCACCCCAGGGATACGGCGCCTCGCGCTTCACCGCGCCGGTCGCGGCGCGCAGTGCCGAGGCCGAACCGTCGGCCGCCACCACCAGATCGAACGGGCCATGCCAGCGGCCATGCTGGTCCCGGATGCGACGCGTGTCGTCGCTGACCGCGGCGATGGCATGACCACGATGCAAGATGCCCTGCCCCTGCCATGCCGCGTCCAGCAGCGAGAACAGGGCGCCCCGCTGCATGCCCAGGCCGAACAGGCGCGCATCCAGCCCCCGGTAGCGCATGTCCATCACGGCACGGCCGCACGGCGTCTCGCCGTACAGGCGGTTGACCCGACGTCCATGCGCCATCGCATCCGCGAACAGGCCCAGCTCCCACAGCACCTGCAGGCCGGTCGGTTGCAGCAGGAATCCCGCACCGACCGGTCCGGGTTCCGGCGCACGCTCGAACACCTCCACCCGGTGCCCATCGCGGGACAGCGACAGCGCGGCCGCCTGGCCCGCGGTGCCGTAGCCGATGATCGCGATGTGCAGGGGAGTCATGCGTGCAGATGCTCGCGCGAGGCGCACAAGGCCGCCGAAACGCGGCCATAAAAAACCCCGCCGGAGCGGGGTTCAAGAAAATCGTCTTGGATCAGGCTGCCGGCGTGATGTTTGACGCCTGTGCGCCCTTCGGGCCCTGGGTCAACTCGTAGCTGACGCGCTGGCCTTCCTGCAGGCTGCGGAAGCCCTTGGAGTTGATGGCGGTGTGGTGCGCAAAGACATCGGCGCTGCCATCTTCTGGCGCGATGAACCCGAAGCCCTTGGCATCGTTGAACCATTTCACGGTACCGTACGGCATAGCGCTTGCGTTTCCTTTTCTGGATGCGGGTGGTGTGTGTGACAAGGCGTCACACGCGCCGAGTATGCAAATCCCGGCGCGCGTTGACAATCACCCGCGTGCCAACGCCTCCACCAGGGCCGGGATACCCGCGGACGCCGCGGCGACATTCGCCAGCACTTCGTCCATCGTGATTTCCTCATCGGTACCGCACCCTGCGGCCCAATTGGCGACGATGGCCAGGCATGCGTACTCCAGGCCCATTTCACGCGCCAGGCCGGCTTCCGGCATGCCGGTCATGCCGACCAGATCGCAGCCATCGCGGCGCAGGCGGCGGATCTCGGCCCGGGTTTCCAGGCGTGGCCCCTGGGTGGCGCCGTAGCATCCGCCATCCACCAACGCCACGCCCGCCGTGCGCGCTGCGGCCAGGATCTGCTGGCGAAGTAAATGCGTGTATGGATCGCCGAAATCGACATGCAGCACCTCGGTGCCCGGTTCTTCACAGATCGTCGAGATGCGACCCCAGGTGTAGTCGATCAGCTGGTCGGGGCATGCCAGCACGCGCGGACCGCAGGCGTCGGTGATGCCACCCACCGTGTTCAGCGCCAGCACGCGCGTGGCGCCGATGTCCTTCAGCGCCTGCAGGTTGGCCCGGTAGTTGATCTTGTGCGGCGGCACCGAGTGGCCTTCGCCATGGCGCGCGAGGAAGGCCACCCGCTGGCCGCCGAGCAGGCCGACGCGGACCGGGCCGGACGGTGCACCGAAGCGGGTATCGAAGTCATGGGCCTGCACGTCCTGCAGGTCCGCCAGCGCGTAGACGCCGGTGCCGCCGATGACGGCGAGCGCGATATCGCCCATGGTTCAGTCCTTCAGCGCGTAGATGCCCGGCAGGTTGCGGCCCTGCTCGTGGTAGTCCATGCCGAAACCGAACACATAGCGGTCGGCCACTTCCAGCCCCACGTAGTCGGCGCAGATGCCCGCCACGCAGCGGTCGTGCTGCTTCGTCGTCAGCGCGGCGATGCGCACGTCCGTGGCGCCCTGCTCCAGGCACCACTGCTTCACGGCGAGCAGCGTGTGGCCTTCGTCGAGGATGTCGTCCACCAGCAGCACGCGGCGGCCGTAGAGGGCCGTCGCCGGGCGGTGCTTCCACACCAGTTCGCCACCGGTGGTCTCGCCGCGGTAGCGCGTCGCGTGCAGATAGTCGAACTCCAGGTCCAGACCCAGCGCGCCCAGCTCCAGCGACAACTGGCCGGCGAACGGCAGCGCGCCGTGCATGATGGTCAGGTAGACCGGCACTTCGCCGGCGTAGTCGCGCGCGATCGGCGCCGCCATCTGCGCAATGGCACGGTCGATCGTCGCGCGGTCGACCAGCAGGTCGGCGTTGGCCAGCGCGTCGGCCAGCTTCGGCCTCGGATTACCCAGCGATTCCATCAAGCCACTCCTTTAAGACTTTCGATCACACGCGACTGCGTATCGCCGTAGCGCGCATCCGCGATCAACCCATCCCATCCCAGCGCGCCGCGGCCCAGCACCCCGAGCACGGCGGCGGTGTTCAACGCGCGGCCTTCCACCGCTTTCAGCGACTCGTCGACCAGTTTCGGCGAGCAGACCAGCACCACGTCGCAACCCGCGTCGAGGTGGTCGTGGATGCGTTGCTTCACCCCGCCGGCCGAGAACGCCGCGGCCATGCCGATGTCGTCAGAGAACACCACGCCACGGAACCCCATCTCTTGGCGCAACACCTGCTGGATCCAGAACGGCGAATAGCCCGCCGGCTCCGGAGCGACGGCGGGATACTTCACGTGACCCATCATCACCGCGTCGGCCTTGGCCTCGATGCCGGCGACGAAGGGCACCAGGTCCTCGGCGCGCAGCACGTCCAGCGGACGCGGATCCACCGCGTCGTCGAAATGCGTGTCTTCCAGCACCGTGCCGTGGCCGGGGAAGTGCTTCAGCGTGGCGGCCATGCCGGCGCTGTGCATGCCGCGCACGTAGGCGCGGGTGAACTCGGCCACCACCTGCGGGTCGGCATCGAACGCGCGATTGCCGATGGCGCGGTTGCCGCGCGCCAGGTCCACCACCGGGGCGAAGCTCAGGTCCACGCCGCTGGCGATGATCTCGCTGGCCATCAGCCAGGCATGTTCCTCGGCGCGCTGCAGGGCCAGCGTCGGGTCCTGCGCATACAGCTTGCCGAAGCCTTCCAGCGCAGGCAGGTCGCTGTAGCCCTCGCGGAAGCGCTGCACGCGGCCACCTTCCTGGTCCACGCAGACCAACTGCGGACGCGGCGCGGCGGCGCGGATGGCCTGCGACAGTTCCGCCACCTGCGCGCGCGAAGCGAAGTTGCGGGTGAACAGGATGACGCCGGCCACGGCGTCGTGCTGCAGCCAGTCGCGCTCCTGCGCGGTGAGTTCGGTGCCGGCGATGCCGATGACGAGCATTTCGGGGGATCCTCAGGGAAGGTCGGTGGCGGTGCGTTCGTCGTCGGACCAGGCCGAGTACGGGCGCGATGCCAGGGCCAGATTGTAATAGCGGGCCGCGTCGGTGACCTGCTTGCCGATCCAGGCCGGTTTCACGAAAGCTTCATCGGCGTGGTCCAGCTCGATCTCCGCCACCACCAGCCCGGCGTTGTCGCCCAGGAACTCGTCGACCTCCCACAGGTGGCCCTCGTGTTCCACATAGTGGCGTCGCTTGTCGACCACGCCTCCCACGCACAGCGCCAGCAGCGCGCGCGCATCGGCGACAGGAATCGGATAGTCGAACTCCTGGCGCGTGTGGCCGAGCTCGCGCGACTTCAGGTTGAGGAAGGCGGCCTCGCCCTGGATGCGCACGCGCACCGAGGCCTTCTGTTCGCCACGGTCTATCGCGCCCATGTCGTTGATGTAGCCCTGCGCCATCGGCACGACCTCGCGCGCGGCCGCGCGCCAACCGTCGCCGGCGACCAGGAACTTGCGCTCGACCTCGATGCCCATCAGCGCTTCTCGAACAAGGCGATGGACTCGACGTGCGCGGTATGCGGGAACATGTCCATGGCCCCCGCCGATACCAGCGTATAGCCCTGCTCGTTCACCAGGTAACCGGCATCGCGCGCCAGCGAGCCCGGGTGGCAGCTGACGTAGACGATGCGGCCGAACTGCTTGAGCGGCAGTTGCTGCAGCACCTCGATCGCACCCGAGCGCGGCGGGTCCAGCAGCAGCTTGTCGAAGCCCTGCCGCATCCACGACGCGTTGCGCTGGTCCTGGGTCAGGTCGGCCGCGTGGAACTGCGCGTTGGCCAGCGCATTGCGTTCCGCGTTCTCGCGGGCGCGGGCCACCAGCCCGGCATCGCCTTCCACGCCGACCACCTCGCGCACCACGCGCGCCATCGGCAAGGTGAAATTGCCCAGGCCGCAGAACAGGTCGAGCACGCGGTCGTCCGGCTGCAGGTCCAGCAGGCCGAACGTGTGGGCGATCATCTTCTCGTTCAGCGCTGCGTTGACCTGGATGAAGTCCAGCGGACGGAACGCAAGCGAGACATCCCACGGCGCCAGACCGAACGCCAGTTGCGGCGCCTCCGGCCACAGCGGGTGCACGCTTTCCACGCCCCCGGGCTGCAGGAAGATCGCGAAGCGGTGCGCTTGGCCGAAGGCGACCAGGCGCTCACGGTCGGCATCGCCGAGCGGCTGCAGGTGGCGGAACACCAGTGCGACGCCGTCGAAGTCCGCCGCGGCATCGCCGGCGATGAACTCGATCTGCGGGATGTGCTCGCGCGCCTCCATCCCTTCCACCAACTGTGCGAAGGCCGCGACCTTGCCGCCGATCTCGGGGATGACGGTGTGGCATTCGGACAGGTCGGCGACGAAGCGCGGATCCTGTTCGCGGAAGCCCACCAGCGTCTTGTCCTTCTTGTTGACCCGCCGCACCGAGAAACGGCCCTTCCGCCGATAGCCCCAAGCAGCGCCGGTCAGCGACGGCAGCACCGTGCCGGGCGTGACATGGCCGATGCGCTCCAGGTTCTCCAGCAGCACGCGCTGCTTGGCTTCGATCTGGCGTTCCTCGTCCAGATGCTGCAGCACGCAGCCACCGCAGGTGCCGAAATGCGGGCAGCGCGGCGCCACCCGGTCCGGGGAGGCTTCCAGGACCACGAGCGTCTTCGCCTCGTCGAAATGGCGGTTCTTGGCGGTCTGTTCGGCCATCACCCGCTCGCCCGGCAGGGCGCCGGCGACGAAGACGGCCTTGCCGTCGCGACGGGCAACGCCGCGCCCGTCGTGGGTCAGGTCGGTGATCTGGGCTTCAAACGGGGTCTTGTCGATGCGGGGGGAGCGGGAACGTGCCACGTGGCGTC
Organism: Pseudoxanthomonas sp. CF385; assembly: GCF_900104255.1. Classification (NCBI taxonomy): domain Bacteria; kingdom Pseudomonadati; phylum Pseudomonadota; class Gammaproteobacteria; order Lysobacterales; family Lysobacteraceae; genus Pseudoxanthomonas; species Pseudoxanthomonas sp. CF385. The sequence goes on along the minus strand of NZ_FNKZ01000001.1, from coordinate 1,725,087 downwards.
AGGCTGCGTGTGTCGGCGGGGCCGCATTGTCGCATGGCCGATGGCGCGGCCCGCCGGCGCTAAGATGGCCGCACCCCTGCAGGAAGCCCCCATGCCCGCTTCTTCCGGCACCCCGCCCCGCCTGCTACTGGTGGAGGACGACCCCATCAGCGCCCAGTTCATGCGCGTCGCGCTGGCCGCGCTGCCGGCCGAGGTCGCGCTGGCCGCCGACGGTGCGCAAGCCCTGGCCGCGGCGGGCCCGTTCGACCTGTGGCTGATCGACGCCAACCTGCCCGACGGCAGCGGCAGCGTCCTGCTGCAGCACCTGCGTGCGCGCCATGCGGCCACGCCAGCGCTCGCGCACACCGCGGACGCGACGCCCAGCCTGCGAAAGGCGCTGCTCCAGGCAGGCTTCGCCGACGTACTGCTCAAGCCGATGGGCGTGCAGGCGCTGCAGGACGCCATCCGCGCCGTGCTCGGCGAACGCGCCCATGGGGACGAGGATTGGGACGATGCAGCGGCGCTCGCCGCATTGGGCGGCCATCGCGATCACGCGAAGCTGCTGCGCCAGCTGTTCCTCTCCGAATTGCCCGCGACGCGCGCAGCCTGCCTGGCCAGCTTCGAACAGGGTGACGAAACCGCATTGCGCGCACATCTCCATCGCCTGCAGGCGAGTTGCGGCTTCGCTGGCGCGCGTGCGTTGGCCGGCATCGCCTCCCGCTGGCATGCCTCGCCAGGCGATGCGGCGGCGCGCGATGCGTTCGCGACGGCGGCGGACCGCCTGCTGGCGAACCGACAGGACTAGTCGATGTGCCGCTCCGGCGCGCGTCGGAGCCGTCCCAGGTCGCCGATCATTTCCCACGACTTCAGGCCGCGGGGCCCGAGGTGGTGCGCCAACACGGCGCGCAGCGGCAGACGCAGGCTGGCGAGATCGTCCGCCGAGGGCGGCGTATCGCCGGCGAGCGCCAGCAACGCGCGACCGGTCGCGGCGCGGCCGCGCTCCTCGTGGCCACGGTCGCTGAGCAGGCGGCGAGGTCCCTGCTCGGGGTCGAGCCGGTAGCGTGCGGCAGGATCGATGGCCTCGCCATCGGCATCCTCGTCCAGCGCGAAACCGACACCGAGCGCCTCCAGCAACTCGCGCTCGAAGCGACGCAGCGTCCACGCCAGACCTGCGCGCTGACGCAGGCCCTCGCGCGCGTCCGCATACGCTTCGAACAGGGCCGGCAACGGGTCGTGCCGCGGCGCCAGGCGCAGCACCAGTTCGTTGAGATAGAACGCGGCGAGCATCGCGTCGCCGGCCGGTTGCGGCGCGGCATCCAGCGCCTCGGCGGCCACCAGCCTGCCCAGCTCGCCACGCAGGTCGACATCCAGGCGGATGCATTGCAGCGGCTGCAAGGCCGCCCGCAACACGTGTTTCTTCGGGCCCTGGACGCCGCGCGCAACCAGGCCGATGCGGCCCTGTTCGCTGCCCAGCACCTCGACCAGCAGGCTGGTCTCGCGCCAGGGGCGCGCATGCAGGACGAACGCGGTCTCGCCGGTGATGCGCATCAGCGCGTCATTCGTACCCGAAGGCCTTGAGCGCGGTCTCGTCGTCGGACCAGCCTTCGCGCACGCGCACCCAGGTCTCGAGGAAGACCTTGCGGCCGAACAGGTGCTCCATCTGCTGGCGCGACTTGCTGCCGATCTCCTTCAGCCGGGCGCCGCCCTTGCCGATGACGATGGCCTTCTGGCTTTCGCGCTCCACCCAGATCACCGCGCCGATCCGCGCGAGTTCGCCCTTCGGCGAGTCTTCGGTCGTGAACCGTTCGATCTCCACCGTGGTGGCGTACGGCAGCTCGGCGCCCAGCTGGCGCATCAGCTGTTCGCGCACCAGCTCGGCCGCGAGGAAACGCTCGCTGCGGTCGGTGATTTCGTCCTCGCCGAACATCGGCGGCTGTTCCGGCAGCAAGGCCAGCACGTCCTTGACCAGCGCATCCAGGCCATTGCGCTTCAGCGCGGACACCGGATGCACCGCCGCAAACTCACGGTCCTGCCCCACCTCCGCGAGGAACGGCAGCATCGCCGCCTTCTCCTTGATGCGGTCCACCTTGTTGACCACCAGAACGACCGGGATACCGGCGTCGCGCAGGACGTTGTAGGCCAGCGTGTCCTCATCGTCCCAGCGGCCGGCCTCCACGACCATCAGGGCCGCATCGACTTCCTCGAGCGCACCGCGCGCGGCACGGTTCATCACCCGGCTCATGGCCGAGGCCGAGAACTTGCCCTGCTGCTTGTGCAGGCCGGGCGTGTCGACCAGCACGATCTGCCCGGCAGGACGCTCCTTGCCGGCCGCGAACGTCGCGATGCCCAGCAGGCGGTGACGTGTGGTCTGCGGCCGGTTGGACGTGATGCTGACCTTGGCGCCCACCAGGGCGTTGGTCAGGGTGGATTTGCCGACGTTGGGACGGCCGATGACCGCAACGCTGCCGCTGCGGTAGGAAGAGGAATCGCTCACCGGGGTGTACTCACTTCGAAATGTCGAGCTTGTCGAGCAGGGCGGCCGCGGCCACCTGCTCGGCGTTGCGGCGCGAGGTGCCCTCGCCTTCCGCCATCAACGGCGGATCCAGCGTGGTACAGCGCGCGAGAAAGACCTTGGCGTGGTCGTCGCCGCTTTCGGAAACCAGATCATAGACCGGCAGCGGACGCTGGCGGCCCTGCAGCCATTCCTGCAGGCGCGTCTTCGCGTCTTTCTCCGGCCGGCCGACCGGAAGCGCGGCCAGCGAAGCCTCGAACCACGGCAGCACCACGGCCCGGCAGCCTTCGAAACCGGCATCCAGGTAGATCGCGGCGACCACCGCTTCGAGCGCATCGGCGAGGATGGAATCGCGGCGATGGCCGCCGGATTTCATCTCACCCGGCCCCATCGTCAGCCGCTCGCCCAGCTGCAGCTCGCGGGCGATGACGGCCAGGGCCGCTTCGCGCACCAGTTCGGCGCGAGCCCGTGTAAGGGCACCCTCATCGGCCTTGGGCCAGCGCTGGAACAGCGCTTCGGCGACCAGCAGGTTGACGACGCTGTCGCCCAGGAACTCCAGCCGTTCGTTGTGCGGTGCCCCCGCACTGCGATGCGTCAGGGCCTGTGCGAGCAGGCCCTGGTCGGCGAAAGCATGGCCGATGCGGTCAACCGCCAAACCCTTATTCCGGCGCTCGACGCGTCAACGGCTCGGACGCGTTGAACTTGCCCACCACGTCGAGATTGCCGAGCAGTTCGCGGCGGACCTCATAGCTGACGGTCATCCGCCATCCGCCATCCATGCGCTCGATCTTGACGTTGGACGGCTTCACGCTCTGGGAATAGTTGATATAGAGCCGACGGAAGAACAGGTCCTGGATCTTGGCGGGATCCATGTCGGAGACGCCGGCCTCGCCTGCGACGCCCTTCAGCGAAGACTTGACCGCGTAGAACTCCTGGTACATCGGGAACAGCCGCATGGCGATGAAGGCCGCAAAGCCCACCACCACCAGTACCAGCAGGAACCCCAACAACGTCATGCCACCTTGGTTGCGCTTCATTGCCATTCCCCCATGCCCCGTTGGACGTTAGTTGCTACTCGATGCCGTTGCCGATGCGCGAGGCATCGAAACCATTCTTGCAGACCCAGCCCTCGCAGTTCAGCCAGATCAGGAACGCCTTGCCGCGGAGGTTCTCCTCCGGCAGGAAATGGTAGTCCCAGAACCGGCCGTCCAGGCTGTTGTCGCGGTTGTCGCCCATCACGAAATAGCGTCCCGGCGGCACGATCCAGTCGCCCTCGCCGCCGCCGGGGGGCGGTACGCCGACGCTTTCCAGGATCGTATGGGGACGGCCCGGCAGGTCTTCGCGGAGCAAGGTCGCGCCCGGCGCCTCGGTAGTGCCGCCGGTGCCCTCGTAGGGGCCCAGGGTCTGGTACTTCAACGGCTGGCCGTTCAGATACACGGTGTCGCCATGGAAACCGATCCTGTCGCCCGGAAGGCCGATCACCCGCTTGATCCAGTTGTTCTCCGGGTCGTGCGGCGGCTTGAACACCACCACGTCGCCGCGCGCCGGCTCACCGAGGGCCAGGAACTTCTGGTTGGTGATCGGCAGGCGCAGACCGTAGGAGAACTTGTTGACCAGGATGAAATCGCCGATCAGCAGGTTCGGCATCATCGAACTGGACGGGATCTTGTACGGCTCGGCGATGAAGCTGCGGAGCACCAGCACGACCGCCAGCACCGGGAAGAAGGCGCGCGAGTAGTCGACCAGCACCGGCTCCTCGTCCAGCAGCCCGCCCTTGGCGCGACGGCGCTTCGCCAGAAACAGCTTGTCCGCCAGCCAGACCACGCCGGTCAGCAGCGTCAGCACCACCAGGATCGTTTCAAACCAGACCATCTGTATTCCCTTGGAACGGAATTCGTCGGAAGACGGCAGGTCGACCGGGACCGTCCGGGCATGCCCGGCGTCCTCGTCCGCCGCTGTCGCCTGTTACTTGCTGTCCACCTGCAGCACCGCCAGGAAGGCCTCCTGCGGAATCTCCACGCGGCCCACCTGCTTCATCCGCTTCTTGCCCTCTTTCTGCTTCTCGAGGAGCTTCTTCTTGCGGGTGATGTCGCCACCATAGCACTTGGCCAGCACGTTCTTGCGCATCGCCTTGACCGTGCTGCGCGCGATGATCTGCGAGCCGACCGCGGCCTGGATCGCCACGTCGAACATCTGCCGCGGGATCAGCTCCTTCATCTTCTCGCACAGCTCGCGGCCGCGCCGGTCGGCGTGGCTGCGGTGCACGATCAGGCTGAGCGCGTCGACCTTGTCGCCGTTGATCAGCGTATCCAGGCGCACGAACGGGCCGGGCTGGAAGCGCAGGAACGAGTAGTCCAGCGACGCGTAGCCGCGGCTGACCGACTTCAGCTTGTCGAAGAAATCCAGCACCACTTCGGCCATCGGCAGCTCGTAGCTGATCTGCACCTGGCTGGCCAGGTACTGGATGCCGATCTGCACGCCGCGCTTTTCCTCGCACAGCTTGATGATGGCGCCGATGTACGCCTCGGGGGTGAGGATGTTGGCGCGGATGATGGGCTCGCGCACCTCTTCGATCAGGTTTGACTGCGGCAGTTTGGCCGGGTTGTCCAGGGTAAGTACCGTGCCATCGGTCTTGAGGACTTCATACACGACGGTCGGTGCCGTGGTGATCAGGTCCAGGTCGTACTCGCGCTCCAGGCGCTCCTGCACGATCTCCATGTGGAGCATGCCGAGGAAGCCGCAGCGGAAGCCGAAGCCCATGGCTTCCGAGCTTTCCGGCTCGAAACGCAGCGCAGCGTCGTTCAGGCGCAGCTTCTCCAGCGCCTCACGCAGCGCCGGGTAATCCTCGGCGTTCACGGGGAACAGGCCGGCGAACACGCGCGGCTGCATTTCCTGGAAGCCCGGCAGCGGGCCCGGCGCGGGGTCGCCCGCCAGCGTCAGGGTGTCGCCGACCGGCGCACCATGCACGTCCTTGATCGATGCGGTGATCCAGCCCACCTCGCCCGCACCGAGCTTCTTCAGCTCCTTGCGCTTGGGGGTGAACACGCCGACCTTGTCCACCTCGTGGGTGCGGCCGGTGGACATCACCAGGATCTTGCTCTTCGGGCCGATCTCGCCCTGCATCACGCGCACCAGCGAGACCACGCCCAGGTAGTTGTCGAACCACGAGTCGATGATCAGCGCTTGCAGCTTGTCGGTGTCGCGCGGCTGCGGCGGCGGGATGCGCTGGACGATGGCTTCCAGCACCAGGTCGACGTTGAGGCCGGTCTTGGCGCTGACGGGCACGGCATCGTCGGCATCGATGCCGATGACGGCTTCGATCTCGGCCTTGGCTTTCTCGATGTCGGCAGTCGGCAGGTCGATCTTGTTCAGCACCGGCACCACTTCCAGGCCCTGCTCCACCGCGGTGTAGCAGTTGGCGACCGACTGGGCTTCCACGCCCTGGGCGGCGTCCACCACCAGCAGCGCGCCCTCGCAGGCGGCCAGCGAGCGGCTGACTTCATAGGAGAAGTCGACGTGGCCGGGGGTATCGATGAAGTTGAGCTGGTAGACCTGCCCGTCCTTGGCCTTGTACGGCAGGGACACGGACTGGGCTTTGATGGTGATGCCGCGCTCGCGCTCGATGGGATTGGAGTCGAGCACCTGCGCTTCCATCTCGCGGGCCTCGAGGCCGCCGCAGAGCTGGATGATGCGGTCGGCCAGGGTGGATTTGCCGTGGTCGACGTGCGCGATGATCGAGAAGTTGCGGATATTCCGCATGGAATCAGAAGACATGAGGGGCGGCGGCCTGTGCCGTCGTCAGGAATAACGGGACATTATCGCACGGACGCCGGCCCAGGCCGCGCGGGGCCCCGGAATGCGAACGCCCCGCGGGCGCGAGGCGTTCCGGAGCCAGAGGATCCGGGGGGCCGACGCTCAGCCCTTTTCCACCGTGACAGCGAAGAAGCGGGTTACGCCGCGGACACGGACCAGCAGCATGACCGTATCGCCGGCCTTGGCGGAGGCGAGTTCGCGGTCCAGCGCGGCCGGGCTGTCCACCTTGGTACGCCCTACCTGCAGGACGACCATGCCCGGCGCCAGACCGGCTTCACGGGCGGCGGCACCCTCCACACGACTGATCAGCACCCCGCCCGACTCCACACCCAGCTGTTTGCGGCTGTTGGCATCCAGGCTCTGGGTCTGGATGCCGAGCGGGTTGCGCCCCGCAGGCGTCGCGTCGCGCTCCGGCGCCGTCGGCAGCGAATCCCGGGCCGCGGTACCCTCATCGAGCTCACTCAGGGTCACCGTGATGTCGCGCGCCTTGCCGTCGCGCAACAGGCCCAGCGTGACCTTCGAACCCGGCGCCATCGCGCCGATGAGCGGCGGCAGGTCGCTGGAATCGTTGACGGGACGACCATTCACCGAGCGGATCACGTCGCCGGGGCTCAGGCCTGCCTTCGCCGCAGGGCTGCTGGTCAGCACCTCGTTCACCAGCGCGCCGCGATTGTCCGGCAAGCCGAATCCCTTCACCGCGTCGGCCGTCACTGCGCCGACCTGGACGCCCAACTGCCCGCGACTGACCTTGCCGCTGCTCTTCAGCTGCTCCACCGCGCTCATCGCCAGGTCGATCGGGATCGCGAAGCTGATGCCCATGTAGCCGCCGGACACCGAGAAGATCTGCGAGTTGATGCCGACCACTTCGCCGCGGGTATTGAGCAGGGGACCGCCCGAATTGCCTTGGTTGATCGCCACGTCGGTCTGGATGAAGGGCACGTAACGCTGCTCCGGCGAGGCGCTACGGCCGACCGCGCTGACGATGCCGGCCGTGACCGAGTGATCCAGGCCCAGCGGCGACCCGATCGCCACGACCCACTGGCCGGGCTTCAGCGCAGCGGAATTGCCGATGCGCACGGTCGGCAGACCCTTGGCCTCCACCTTCAACAGGGCCACGTCGTACTGCTGGTCGCTGCCCACCACCTTGGCGGTCAGCTCGCGGCGGTCCGGCAGGGTGACCTTCACTTCATCGGCGCCGTCCACCACGTGATGGTTGGTCAGCACGTAGCCGTCGGCCGAAATGATGAAGCCCGAGCCGATCGAGGTACCGCCGCGGCGTTGCGGCCCCTGGCCCGGACCGGGCATCTGGAATTCCGGCGGCAGCATGCGACGGAAGATCTCCGGGATGTCGCCTTCCTCGCCCTGCGCGCTGGCACGCGAGCCGATCTTGGCCTCCACGTTCACCACGCCCGGGCCCACCTGCTCGACGAGCTGGGTGAAGTCCGGCAGGCCGGTCACCAGTTGCGGTGCGGCGGACTGGGCGACGGCCGGCGCAGCGGCCGCGACCGGCGCGGGCGCCTCGGCCTGCTGCGCGCAGGCGGCCAGCGGCGTGGTCAGCATCAGCAGGGTCAACAGACCATGACGGGCGTGGGGAGTCATCGAACGCAAGCCTCGATAGGGAGAAGGAACATGGGGAGAGGCGCCGGCGACGGCCGGCGCCTGGGGGACTTACTCGCGCGGCGCGTCCGTGGGCAACTCGACCGGCGGGGTCTGCTGCGGGCGCGGCTCGAACGGATAGAAGGTGCGGCCCGCGGATTCGCTGCTGTAACCGGTCGTCAGCGCGCCGGTGGCCGACGGATAGGCCGACAGCGCGGAGCGTGGCCAGGGCCGTGCCGGCACGGCGGAGGCGTCCTGCGACGGATGGGAGAACGGATTGGTCGACGCATGCAGCGGCGCGGTGGCCAGCGCGTTCGTGGCGCCGCCCGTGACGGGCAGCGTGCCGGTGGCGCGGACAGGCGCTTCGGCACGCGCTACGCGCTGGGCGGACCGGGCGGCCTGCTGGTTGCGGGTGGCGCTGCGACGGGTCGCGTTGTCCTGGCGCCGCGGCAGGCTGGCGGCCGCCACGACGGCGGCCGCGGCATAGGCCTCGGCGTCCGGCGCCGGTGCCGCGGGGTTCTGGGCGGGGGCGACGGTCGGTGCGGCCTGGGCCGACGCGACCTGGGTGTCTTCACCTGCCGGGGCCGGCTGCGGCCCCTGCTGGCGGGCCATGAACAGCGCGACCAACGCGACGGACGCCGCCAATGCACCTCCGCCCCAGCGGGCCAGCAGGTTGCGTGGCCGGCCGGTAGCCGCGTGCGCGGCGGCCGGGGCCGCCACGGATTCGGCGGCGACCGCCTTCGCGACGCGCTCGGCGAACCCGGTCGGGGCCGGCGCACGGCCCTGGCCGCGCAGGACGTCGCCGCAGAGCTGCCAGCGCTCCCAGCAGCCGGCCAGGTCCTGGTCGTGCTGCAGGCGACGCAGCAGGAAGCGCGCCTCGTCGGCCACCAGTTCGCCGTCCATCAGGGCGGAGAGCTGCTGGCGATGATGGATGTCGAGCTTGTCGATGGTCGGAATCTCGTTGCGGGCAGTCATGGGCGGGCACGCTCCCGGGTTGCACTGTCGGTGTCCAGCAGGGGACGCATTTGTTCGTCGATGGCTTCGCGCGCCCGGAAGATGCGCGAGCGCACCGTCCCGATCGGGCAATCCATCTTCTGCGCGATCTCCTCGTAACTCAGCCCTTCCACCTCGCGCAGGGTGATGGCGGTGCGCAGTTCTTCCGGCAGCGCGTCGACCGCCTTCATCACCGTCGCCTCCAGTTCCTGGCGCATGAGTTCGCGCTCGGGCGTGTCGGTGTCGCGCAGCCGGGCGCCGATGTCGTACTGCTCGGCGTCGGCGGCATCCACGTCGTCCGTGGGGGGACGGCGGTTGTGCGCGACCAGGTGGTTCTTGGCGGTATTCACGGCGATGCGGTGCAGCCACGTATAGAACTGGGAATCGCCCCGGAAATTGCCCAGCGCGCGGTAAGCGCGCAGGAACGTCTCCTGGGCCACGTCCTGGCACTCGCTCCAGTCATGGACGTACCGCCCGATCAGCGCCACCACGCGATGCTGGTACTTGCGCACCAGCAGGTCGAAGGCCGCGCTGTCGCCGCGTTGCACGCGTCTGACCAGCTCGAGGTCCAGCTCCTGGGTTGGATCTGTTTCGGCCATGCCGGGCCGCACTCCTGTCGGCTCGGCGGTGGCCGTGCCCTGTGACCGCGCTAGCGGGGGAAAGTTCAACGCCTTGTCCAAACCGTTGCCCTATCAAGAATTTAACCAAGGCGGCAGGAACATCCCCCTGCCGCCGGTCACGCCCGTGACGACGTTCCAACGGATATGTGGATTTGACGCGGGTGAAACAACCTCGGGATGATAGCGGCCTTATCCATACGTCAACGGATGGTCCCAGCATGGCCGCGAACTTCGATGGGCTGCGATTCAGTCACTGGCAGACCGAGCTGCGCGAGGACGGCATCGTGGTGCTGGGCTTCGACCGTCAGGGCGCCAGCGTCAATGCGTTCTCGCAGGACGTGCTGATCGAACTGGCCGACATCATCGAACGCCTGGCCATCGATCCGCCCAAGGGCGTGGTGTTGCGCTCGGCGAAGGCGTCGGGCTTCATCGCCGGCGCGGACCTGAAGGAATTCCAGGAGTTCGACCGCAAGGGCACCGTCAACGACGCGATCCGCCGCGGCCAGGCCGTGTTCCAGAAACTGGCCGAACTGCCCTGCCCCACGGTCTCGGCGATCCACGGCTTCTGCATGGGCGGCGGCACCGAGATCTCGCTGGCCTGCGACTACCGCGTGGCCAGCAGCGATCCGTCCACCCGTATCGGCCTGCCCGAAGTGAAGCTCGGCATCTTCCCCGGCTGGGGCGGCAGCGCGCGCCTGCCGCGCCTGGTGGGCGCGCCGAAGGCAATGGACATGATGCTCACCGGCCGCACGCTGTCGGCGAGTTCGGCCAAGGCGATGGGCCTGGTCGACAAGATCGCCGAACCGGCCGTGCTGATCGACGCCGCCGTCGCGCTGATCGCCTCGCGCCCGCAACGCGCGTTCAAGCAGCGCTTCACCGGCTGGATCAGCAACAGCTGGCTGGCCCGCCAGTTGCTGGCGCCGCAGATGCTCAAGCAGGTCGCTCGCAAGGCGCCCAAGGCGCACTACCCCGCGCCGTACGCGCTGATCAACGTGTGGAAGACCGCCGGCGGCAAGGGCATCCAGGCGCGCCTGGATGCCGAGCGCAAGGCGGTGGTGAAGCTGGCAGGCACGCCGACGGCGCGCAACCTGATCCGCATCTTCTTCCTCACCGAACGCCTGAAAGGCCTCGGCGGAAAGGACCATGGCATCGCGAACGTGCATGTCGTCGGTGCCGGCGTGATGGGCGGCGACATCGCCGCGTGGTCCGCCTACAAGGGCTTCAACGTCACCCTGCAGGACCGTGAGCAGCGCTTCATCGACGGCGCCCTCGCGCGTGCGCAGGAGCTGTTCGCGAAGAAGGTGAAGGACGAGAGCAAGCGCCCCGCCGTGGCCGCGCGCCTGAAGGGCGACCTGGCCGGCGACGGCGTGCCGCAGGCCGACCTGGTGATCGAAGCCATCATCGAAAATCCCGAGGCCAAGCGCGATCTTTACCAGACCGTCGAGCCGCGCCTGAAGGCCGACGCGCTGCTGACCACCAACACCTCGTCCATTCCGCTGACCGAACTGCGCGAGCACATCCAGCGCCCGGCGCAGTTCGCCGGTCTGCACTACTTCAACCCGGTGGCACTGATGCCGCTGGTGGAGATCGTGCAGCACGACGCACTCGACGAGGCCAACGTCCGCCGCCTGGCCGCGTTCTGCAAGGCGCTGGACAAGTTCCCGGTGCCGGTCGCCGGCACGCCGGGCTTCCTGGTCAACCGCGTGCTGTTCCCGTACATGCTGGAAGCCGCCACCGCTTACGCCGAAGGCATCCCCGGCCCGGTCATCGACAAGGCCGCTGTGAAGTTCGGCATGCCGATGGGCCCGATCGAACTGATCGACACCGTCGGCCTGGACGTGGCCCAGGGCGTCGGCGCGGAGCTCTCGCCGTTCCTCGGCCTGCAGTTGCCCGCGGCACTGGCGACGGTGGAACCGGGCAAGCGCGGCAAGAAGGATGGCCAGGGCCTGTACAAGTGGGAGAACGGCAAGCCGGTGAAGCCGCAGGTGCCGTCCGACTACAAGGCGCCGGACGATCTGGAAGACCGCCTGATCCTGCCGCTGCTCAACGAAGCGGTCGCCTGCCTGCACGATGGCGTGGTCGCCGATGCAGACCTGCTCGACGCCGGCGTAATCTTCGGCACCGGCTTTGCCCCGTTCCGCGGCGGCCCGATCGAACACGTCAAGGCCGTCGGTCCCGACGCACTGCTGGAGACGCTCAAGGCGCTGCAGGCGCGCCACGGCGATCGCTTCGCACCGCGCCCGGGCTGGGACAACCCGACACTGCGTACGCCCACGGTCTGATCACCGGACACGCGCCATGCCGATCGCTTCCCTGATGCTCGCATTGCTGCTGGGCGCATCGCCCGCAGCCGCCACGCCGGACACCGCTACGCTGTCCGGCCTGCTCGAAGTGCACGAGCGCGACGGCGGCTGCAGCGGCGATGCGAACACCGACCTGCGCGTGCAGGTCGACGGCACGCGCACCACCTTCGAACAGGACGTCTGGCTGTCCGTGCGCGAATCGCTGGACCCGATGGACATCCTCGAGATCACCCGCGAGGGCACTGCGCTCACCGCCACGGTGAACGTCCACGTCGCCCCCATCGAACCCGGCCGCCCGGTGCCGGCCTGCATCCGGCCGGTCAACGTGCGCCTGCACATCGACGGCCTGCCGCCGGGCGACTACACGCTGCAGCTCAAGCGCGCGGAATCCTGATCCGCGCGGCTCAACCCGCCGGCAGCGTCTGGGTCATCACCCAGTCTTCCTTGGGGTCGTCGCCCACGTAGAAGATCGAACGGCCCACGATCTGGAAGCCATGCTTGCGGTAGAAGCGGATCGCCTGCGCCGATTCCTGCCAGACGTTGAGCCACACCGAGCGCGACTTGCGCAGCTGCGCGGCCGCCAGCAGGTGCGACACCAGCACGGCGGCGATGCCTTGGCCGTGGAAGGCCTCGTCCAGGTAGATCCGGCCCAGCTCCACGGTGGGCCGGACCAGCACTTCGGCCGGCGGCACCGTGCCCCAGCGCAGCTGCGCGAAGCCGGCCCACACGCCGTCGTGCTCGACGATCAGGGTGAGCGTGTCGGGGTCGCGGATTTCCTGCGCCTGCCGCTCCGGCGTGTACACGGCCTCGAGAAAGGCGGCCACGTTTTCGGGCGTGCTGCAGTGTCCGTTCGCGGCCACGAAGGTGCGCCGCATCATCGCCGAGAGCTCGGCAGCCTCATTCACCCGCGCGGGGCGCACCACGGTACCGGCCTTCATGCCGCGGGAATGTTCCTTGTTGCCATCCATGCCGATGACAACGCACGCCGCACGCGGGAAAGGCCACGCACCGGCGCGGCACGTTCAGCGTCGCGCATGGACCTCGGGCGGTGCCCGCAGCGGGCGGCGGGCAGGCTCCGGATCGCCCTGGGTGCCCAGTTGCGCGGCGAAGTCGGCCAGTCGCGACCAGACGTAGGGCTGCAGGTCGTCGGGTGCGGCGTCGTAGACCTGGCGCCACAGCTGGTCCATGAACACGCGCGGGTCCTCCCGCAACGCGCCGCGTTCGATGCGCTCGTGCGCCAGGGCCAGTACGGCCCGGATGTCGGCCAACGTGTCCATGGCCGCAGATTAGGGGCGATGCGTGCCGGTTGTGTTACATGAAGTCCGTTCATCCGACGATCGGCGTCGTTCTGTGAACGCCGTTACCGTTCAGCCATGTCGACGCGGCGGGGCCTTCGTTTTCAGCGAGCGGCGTTACGGCACAATGCGCGGCGCAGCCCTCGCCCTCACCGACACTCAGGAGCGTTCCGCCGGTGAACCAGAGCCCCGAACTGCTGCGCCGGCTCCTGCGGGCGAAGGACCGCATGGACGCCCATCCCGACCGGGACTGGCCGGTCGAACGGCTGGCCGGAATCAGCGCGGTGTCGCCGGCGCACTTCGCGCGCGCGTTCAAGCTGGCCTTCGGTCTGCCGCCGCACCGCTACCTGCTGACCCGGCGGATCGAGCGCGCCGCGGCGCTGCTGCGCGATACCGACGCGGCCATCATCGACATCGCGCTGCAGACCGGCTGGACCAGCATCGGCACCTTCGGCCGGATCTTCCGCGACATCACCGGCGAGAGCCCGGGCGAATGCCGACGGCGCGCGCGCGAAGCGCCCGCCCCGCGCAGCCTGATCCCGGAGTGCGTGCTCCGCGCAGTGGAGCGTCCGGACCTGAAGACCGCAGTTTTGGAGAAGCGCCGACAGGCCGTCGAGGCTACGTTGGCGGCCCCAGCGAAGGAGGTTCCATGAATCAGGGTATCGAGGTGATCGGCGTCTACGTACGCGACCAGGACGAGGCCGTCGATTTCTACGTCGGCAAGCTGGGCTTCCGCGTGCAGGCGGATGTGCGCAACGGCGACTACCGCTGGTTGACGGTGCAGCATCCGGATCAACCCTCCGTGCAGCTCGGCCTGTTCCGGCCCGGTCCGCCGGTGCACGACGCGGCCACCGCCGATGCGCTCGACCGCCTGGTCGCCAAGGGTGCGATGCCACCGCTGGTGATGAAGGTCGGCGATTGCCGGGCCACCTACGAAGCGCTCAGCGCCCAGGGCGTGGAGTTCGTCCAGGAACCCATCAGCCGCTACGGGCAGGTCGACGCAGGCTTCCGCGATCCGTCCGGCAACGGCTGGAAGATGATCGAACGCCCCCACAAGGAAACGCCATGAGCCTCGCGCGCTTCTCCCGGCAGAGCCACCGCTGGCTCTCCATCGTGTTCACCCTGACAGTCGTCCTCAACTTCGCCTGGCGCGCCGCCGCGGGGGGCGAACCCCCGGCCTGGGTGACCTACTCGCCACTGCCGCCGCTGTTCCTGCAGCTGTTCACCGGCCTGTACCTGTTCGCCCTGCCCTACTTCGGGCGCGGGCGTGCGGGTGGCGCGACGTCGTAGCACCGTTGGCCGCACGCCACGCACCGCCGATTCTCACAACGTCGGCGGATCCGCGTTCAACACCTGCGTCTTCACGCCCGTCGTCTCGGGCAGCACGTGCGCGTCGGTCTGCAGCAGCACCACGCCCGGCGACAGCAGCGGCAGCACCTGGGCCACGAAGGCGCCCGGCGCGATGACGCGGGCGACGTCCTGCGGACTGACCGGCTGGCGCGCTTCTTCCTCGTGACCGGGAATGCCGATGCGTAGCCACGGCGGCATCCGGCCGGGCTGTCCACCGGCGGCGACGAGATACGCATGCGTGCCCTGCGGTGGACCCGCCGCGCCGAACTCGATGCGCGCGCGCCCGATCTCCACGCCATTGCGGTAGACGAAGATACGGCGGTCCGCCGTGCTCATCAACAGCGACACGACGCCTTCCGGCGCTTTCTCCGGCTGCCAGCGGAAGGCCTCGCCGGCCGGCAACGGCGCCGCTTCGTCGTCCGCGCCCGTGGTCGCGCTGATCGGACTGATCGCGGTGGGATGCACCAGCCGCTCGGGCGCTTCGCCGCTCCTGGCGATCACCACCACCATGCCCATGTTCGTGCTGTCGAACAGCCGTCGCGCGAATTCCGATGGCAGGTGCACACAGCCGTGCGATTCCGGATATCCCGGCAGGCCGCCGGCATGCAGGGCCACGCCGTCCCAGGTCAGCCGCTCCTGGTACGGCATTGCCGCGTTGTTGTATTTGCTGGAATGGTGGTCCTTGTCCTTCTGCAGGATGGTGAACACGCCGGTCGGCGTTTCATGTCCCGGCTTGCCGGTGCTGACGGTGGACACCGCCACCAGCACACCGTTGCGGTACACGTAGGCGCGCTGCTCGGTCAGGCTCACCAGCACCGCCATCGGCCCCATCGCCTTGCTGTCGCCGCCCCAGATCCACTCGCCGGGCTTGAGCGCCGCGGGTTGCGTGTCCGCCGGGCTGGACTGCTTCGCGCCCCAGAACGGCACCGCCTCCGCCGCGACCGGCATCAGCAGGCAGCACACCAACACCAGGACGGACGCCTTCATGGGACAGCTCCTTGAAAGGGACGCGCGCTCAGGCGCGTGGCCGGCGGGCGATCAGCCACATCGCGAGGAAGATCGGCAGCGGCGAGGCCATCATCAGCAGGCCGAGGCCGATGTTGGCGCCGCCGCCCGAGTTGAGCAGCGGATCCAGGAAGTACCACAGCCACAGCAGCAGCGACAGCACGATGCCCGTGGCCCACGCCAGCCGCACGCGCGCGGACCACAGCGCGCGCCGGCGGCAGAAGGCATACAGCGCCAGGCCGGCGAACGGCGCGAACGCCAGCGCCGTGCGCGTCCAGCGCGGCCCCACTTCGGCACCCATCGTGAATTCGCGCGCGGTGAACTGCGCGAACAGCCATTCGCCGCCCCAGACCAGCGCGAGTGCGTACAGCGTACCGCCCAGCAGCACATGCACGGCCGTCGTCGAGGTGGGCGGCGCGCGGGAAAGGTCAGAAGCCATCGAGCGTCCTCAGCAGCGACCCGAAGGTCAGGTAGAACGAATCGCGCCCGCCTTCGGCCCGGCCCCAGCCGAGGAAGATGGGCCCCAGCGGCGAATCCGCACCGACGAACACGCTGCCGGCCGGCGTCATGCTGCCGAAACTCGCGTCTTCGCGCGTCGCCCAGAAGCCGCCCCACTCCGCGCTCCCGCCGACGTACAGCGGCAGCGTGATCAGGCTGTCGGTGTGCAGTACGCGCCGGTAGTACATCAGGCGCAGCAGTGCGGTGTGCGGCGCGAACACGCTCTGTTCCGCATAGCCGGAGAGATTGCCCAACCCGCCCAGGAACCCGTACGTCGCCAGCAGCGCATCGCTGCCGGTGGACGTGGACGCACGCACGCCGCCCACCCAGCGATGCTCCCGCCACGACCACGCGCCGTCCCACTGCAACCGCGCCACCGCGCTGTCCACCGAAGAGCCCAGGGCGTCGTCGAACCGCTGGTACGTCAGCGACGCGCGATGGCCGTGCGTGGGAAACGTGGAACTGTCGATGGAGTCGTGCCGCAGTTGCAGGCCCAGGCTGCCGAGGTTGGCGTGGTAGCGCCCGCGCAGTGCGGGGTCGCCCAGATCGAAGCGCACGCGCTCGTGGCCGCGCTCGAGGAAGGCTGCGAATTCCCAGTCGCGGTGCGGCGAATACGTCCAGCGCGCACCGCCGTAGGCCTGGAAGTAGCGGTAGTCGCCCAGGTCGCCTTCCACGAAAGAGATGTCGCGGTTGGTGGCCCGGTACTGCAGGTAGGTGGACAGCGCGTGGTGCGCGCGCAGGCCGAGCGGATGGTAGTACTCCAGGAACAGCTGCGCCTCCTGGCCGATCGCCGCACGCACGCGGGCCTCCGCACCGGCTTCGGAGAGGCCGGTGCGGGTCAGCTCGGCGATGAACTGGTACGCGCTGGCGCCATCGAAATCGTCCGACAGACGCAGCGAAAGATGGAGGAAGTCCGGACCCCACGCCTTGTCCACCGGGTTGACCTGCAGCCCCCACGCCTCGTCGCGCCGCACCGGCGTCCAGCCGATCTTCTCGTAGCGGCCCTCGCCGTACAGCGTGGCCAGGGTCTGCTCCACCGCCGGCACATCCAGCGGCTTGCCGACCAGCGGGACCAGGCGCTGCTCGACGAAGGTTTCCGTGCCGGTCTGGCGCCCGTCGACCTCGACGAACCGCACCACCGGCGTGTCGAACCGCGGCATGCGGTGGCGCGCGGTAAACGCGGCGTATGCGTCCGCATCGACGGCGTAGCGCTGCAACTGCGGCACCACCGCATCGGCGGCGCGCTCACCGGGCGCCACGGCCTCCGGTGCGCGATTGAACTGTTCGCTGGCGATGTCGCCCAGGTCGGGCGCGAGCAGCAGGTCCTGCGCCCCCAGCGTGGCCAGCTGCGCCTCTACGGCGCGCTGCATCAGGATGCTGCTCATCTGCTCGGTGATCGCCAGCGGTGAGGTCAGCCCCTCCTCCGTCCGCAGCGGGCTGCCCACGCGCGACACGATCAACCGCTCCGCGCCCAACTTGCGCGCCTCATCCACCGGCACGTTGTCCAGCACCCCGCCATCCACCAGCAAACGGCCGTCGATCTTCACCGGCGCGAACACGCCCGGCACCGACATGCTGGCGCGGATCGCCGCAGCCAGGTCGCCTTCGGCGAACACCACCTTCTCGCCTTTGACGATATCGGTGGCGACGGCGCGGAACGGGATGGCCAGCGCATCGAAGTCGTGCACCGTGGCCACCGGCAGCAACAGCTTGCGCAGCAGCAGCTCCAGCCGCTGGCCCTGGATCACGCCGCGCGGGAACGCGAGGCTGCCTTCATGGATGCCGAGTTCGATGCCGCCCAGCAGGCGAAGATCGTCTTCCTTGCGGCGCATGCCGCGGTCGCTGCGCGGCGGCTTGTCGCGCAGCTCGGCGTTCCAGTCCACCTTGTCCAGGATGGCCTGGATCTCGTCGGCGCTGTAGCCCGCCGCGTACAGGCCGCCGACGATGGCCCCCATCGAGGTACCGACGATGCAGTCGATCGGCACGCGCTCGCGCTCGAGCACCTTCAACACGCCCACATGCGCGCCGCCTCGCGCGCCGCCGCCGCCCAACACCAGGCAGGTCTTCGGGCGTGATGCGGACGCCGCGTCTTCACCCTCGGGGGTCTGCGCACGCGCGTCGGCGCTCGCCAGACCGTGGGCCAGCAGCAGGCAGCAGGACAGCAGAAAGTGCGTGGTACGGGGCACGTGTGATTCCCGGGCATGACGTCGGGCACTCCCCGGAAGCGCAGCGGAGCGGTCGTACCCGACAGTGGACCGTCCGTGATCGAGTATGACCGAGCGCGATGGCAGGCGCACGCGACGTGCGCGGCCCACCCGCTACTTGATGCCGAACGTCACCGTATACGGCACCTGCTCGCCGCGACGGGCGGACGCGCGCATCTGGAAGACCTGCACGGTGTACTGCCCGCTGACGGGTAGCGTGCCGCGCCAGTCCGCACCCACGCTGCCGCTCCCCAACGCGGTGGCGTTGCCGGGCGCATCGCCCGGTTCGAAGACGTTGAAGTTGGCATTTGAACTGCCGCCGATCTTCACCGTCATCGTCTGCCCGGCACGCGCGGACAGCGTGTATCGCACGCTGTCGTAACCGCCGAGGTTGCCCTTCATCGTCGCGCTGCTGCTGCCCTTGGCGAAACCGACGGGCACCATGCTGACCTTGTCCTGGCCCATCACGGGTGCTGCGACGAGGAGCAGTATCGACAGTACGACGGCATGGCGCATCGCGTTCATCGCGTCATCCTTGCTGAGAGGGCGCCGCCCCCCGGTGGCGGGATGACACTAGCTCCGGTTTCGTTACCCGGACGTGACAATGCAGCGCCAGGCGCGATGCGCGAGCCGCTGCATGAGTGAGGGAGAGCGTCCAAGCCCTCGAGGCGAGCGAGGACCCGTCGGCCCCCGCGTCGCTTCAACCCGCGTCAGGTGTCGTCGCGATCGCGCGGCTTCTGTTGCGGTGTGCCCTGCTGCTTCTGCTGATCCTGCTGATCGTCACGACCGCGGTTCTGCTTCGGATCCTGGTTCGGCTGGTCCTGGTTGCGGCCGGGCGTCTGTTGCTTGTCGTTCTGCTGGTTCGGCATTTCGATGTCCTCTGATGCGACCTGTTGGCCGCACGAACACCCTGCGCGCTTCCATGTGATCAGCAGATGCAGAACGCGTTGATCTTCCTTCGACGTCACTGAACTCACCGCGCGTCCACAAAGCTGCACGACATACGTCATCGATGCGGTGAGATCGATGCGGATAAGCACATCATCGTGCGACATGCGCGACCGCAGTTCACTTCATGTCGACTCCGCATGCGCAAGGGTGTGTTACCCCCACGCATGGAGCACTTCGTGAAATCCCACCGTTCCCCAAGCACGTCACGCGTCGTATCGCTGCTGGCCTGCCTTCCGCTTTCCTGCATCGCACTGGGCGCCGCAGCCCAGGATTTCGCCGACGAAGCGCGCTTCGAACTGCGGCTGTCGGCCTTCAATCCGGAAGCCAACATCCGCTTCGACGGCACCGGCACCGCGACCGATGGCACGCAGAGCGAAGACTTGGCGGCGTCGGGTGAAATCGATTCTGACGGGCGCTGGCGTCCGCGCGGCGAACTCGCCTTCCGTCTGTCGCCCCGGCAATCGCTGCGCGCGAACTATTACGACTACCGGCGCGAGCAGTCGTGGAACTTCGATGGTGACTGGGTCGATCCGGGCACGATCTTCGACGAAGTCGAGATTCCCGGCGACCCGGTCGAAGTGCCCGCCATCGACATCGACGGTCGCCTCAGCTTCGAACTGGCCAGCCTCAACTACGAGTTCGCGGTGGTGGACACGCCGCGCTTCCAATGGGGACTCGGCGCCGGCGTCACCCATGCGACGCTGGAAGCACGCGGCACCGGCCGCAGTACCGGCACCGGCGAACTGGAACCCCAGTGGGAGACGCTGGACTGGAAGCGCGACGGCACCTCGCCCAACCTGCACACGCGGATCGGCTGGTCGCCGACGCCGCGGCTGCGCATCGAGGCGCAGGCGCAATACCTGGACACGCGCTGGGGCAACTTCATCGACGAGCGTGGCCACTTCGAGCGCGGCGGCCTGCTGGTCGAATATCTCGTCACCGAGCGCCTGGGCATCCACGTGGGCTACGACTGGTTCCGCCTGAAGCTGAGCGACGACTATCGCGGATCGTTCGAGGCGCCGCCCGAGTCGGGCGTGGGCACGGTGGATGTCGCCGGTCGCCTCACCGGGCAGTTCAAGGTGCATGGGCCGATGGCGGGCGTGACCTTCCGGTTCTGACGTCGACATCGCCGCACACCGACAAACGAGGGCCCCGCGATGCGGGGCCTTCGTTTTTCCAGGGCAAGCCCGCCGTTGGCGGACCCGGATTGACAACATTCCATATTTCCGGAATATTGGAATTATGGAAACCACCACTGCCCTGTCCGCCCTCAGCGCCCTCAGCCACGACACCCGCTTGGCCGCGTTCCGCGCCTTGGTCCAGGCGGGTCCCGACGGAATGGCCGTCGGTGCGTTGCGCGAGCAGTTGGACCTGCCGCCGGCCACGCTGAGCGCCCACCTCAATGTCTTGCGCGCGGCGGCGCTGGTCCGCGACGAGCGCGAGGGACGGGTCATCCGCGTCCGCGCCAACTACCTGCAGATGAATGCCCTGATCGCCTACCTGACCGAGAACTGCTGCGCGGGCGCTGCCGCATGCGGCCCCGCCGTGGCCTGCACCCCCAAGAACACCGGAGCCCGCGCATGAACCGCTTCCACGTCCACCTCAACGTCACCGACCTCGACAGCAGCATCCGCTTCTATTCCGCGCTCTTCGCCACGCAGCCGGCGGTGGTCAAGGCCGACTACGCCAAATGGATGCTCGACGATCCGCGGGTGAACTTCGCCATTTCCACCACCGGACGCACTGCGGGCATCGATCACCTGGGCTTCCAGGTGGACAGCGCCGACGGCCTGGCCGCGATGGGCCAGCGCCTCGACGCGGCCGGCGGCAGCGTCGTGCCCGAGGACGCCACGATCTGCTGCTACGCGCAGTCGGACAAGCTGTGGACGGAAGACCCGCAGGGCACGCGCTGGGAAACCTTCCACACCACCGGCGCAGCGACCACCTACTACGCGGGCGATGCGCCGTGCGCCACCGATGGCGCAGCCTGCAGCCCCGATGCGGCGTCGATGGCGCCGCGTCCGGTGGCCGTCGCCTCGTGCTGCGCACCGGCCTCCGGCTGCTGCTGAGCCATGGACCTGCGCGCCAGCACGTCCGACGACGGCACGGCGATCCGCGGCCTGCTGCAGGACAGCCGCCTGCCCGTCGATGACCTCGGCACCACCGTGGTCGACTTCATCGTGGCCGTCGAAGACGCGACGCTCGCAGGCGTGGTCGGCATCGAACGCTTCGGCGATAGCGGCTTGCTGCGTTCGCTCGCGGTGCGGGCCGACCGTCGCGGCCACGGCATCGGCGAGCGACTCGTCGACGCGCTGGAAGCGCAGGCGTCGACGCACGGGCTGCGGCAGTTGGTGCTGCTGACCGAAACGGCGGCGCCGTTCTTCGCCCGCTGCGGCTACGTCGAGATCGCGCGCGACCAGGCGCCTGCCGCGGTGCGCGGCAGCGCCGAGTTCCGCACCCTCTGCCCCGCGTCCGCCCTTTGCATGATCAAACCCCTGGAATCCGTGCCATGAAGCGCGTCCTGTTCGTCTGCGTCGAAAATGCCAACCGCAGCCAGATGGCCGAGGCGTTCGCGCGTCTCCATGGTGGCGACCAGGTCGAGGCGCTGAGTGCCGGCTCGCGGCCGTCGGGACAGATCAATCCGAAGGCGGTCCGCTTCATGGCCGAGCTGGGCTACGACCTCACCACCCATGCCTCGACCGCGCTGGACGACATCGAGGGCGCCTTCGATGCCGTCATCACCATGGGCTGCGGCGACAACTGCCCGTGGGTGCCGGCGAAGCGGCGCGAGGACTGGGCGCTCCCCGATCCCAAGCACATGGACGACGACGGGTACCGCGCCGTGCGCGACGAGATCGCCGAACGCGTCAAGACGCTGCTGGCGTCGCTCTGATGTCGCTGGGCCGGAAAGTGCTGGCCGAGTTCATCGGCACCGCGCTGCTGCTCGCCTGCGTGGTGGGTTCCGGGGTCATGGGCGTGAACCTGGCCGACGGAAACGCTGCCATCGCGCTGCTCGCGAACGCGGGCGCGACCGCGGGCATCCTCTACGTGTTGATCGTGGTGCTCGGGCCCGTGTCCGGTGCCCACTTCAATCCGGTGGTGACGCTGGTCATGCGGTGGCGGGGCGAACTGCGCACGCATGAGGCGCTGGCGTACGTCGTGGTGCAGATCGTCGCCGCCGTCGCCGGCGTGCTGCTCGCGCATGCGATGTTCGACCTGCCCCTGCTCCAGCCCGGCACCCGCATCCGGACGGGCGATGGCCAGTGGTTGAGCGAAGGCGTCGCCACGTTCGGCCTGGTGCTGACGATCCTGTTGGGCCTCCGGCATCGCCCTGCCGCGATACCCGCGCTGGTGGCCGGCTACATCTTCGCTGCGTACTGGTTCACGGCCAGCACCTCGTTCGCGAATCCGGCGGTGACGCTCGCCCGCGCATTGACGCAGACCTTCGCCGGCATCCGACCGGGTGATGTGGCGGGCTTCGTGCTGGCACAGCTCGTCGGCGCCGTCGCTGCGCTGGCGGTGGCCCGCGCCTTCGTCGCACATCCTCAGCCGCCCCCGGGCCGTGAGCGAACGGATTGACGCTATCGCCGCGTCCTTCTGGTAGATACGTTTACCTCGCATCGTCCGATGTACGGTTGCCTGAAACCCGGTCGCACATCGTCATCGCCAGTAAGGTCACCGTTGGAACGGTGGGTCGGGAGCAAGGAATGTCCGAAGCCAGGCGGTTGGACGGCCAGCAGGCGCGACGGTTGGAAGTATTGAGCGGCATTGCCGACGACTTGCTCGCGGTGGCCGCCTACGTGGACCGGATCAAGGACGCGGCGCCGGCGAGCGATGTCGACGCGTGGTGGACCTCGGCGCTGGTCCGCTACGGGCGCTGCTTCGGCAAGGGCGTCGCGCCCTGGGGCGCCGGCGAAGTGATCGGCAGCCTGCCGGACCTGCTGCAGGTACGCCATCGGCATTTCAGGCGGCTGCGCGACACGCTGGTGTCGCATCCCGGCGGCGTGGACCACACCTACATCGCGGAAGCCGTGCGTGATCGGGATGACCGTTCCCATGTCGGCTGCGAGCGCGTCCCGATGTTCTCGCTGGGCCGCCTCGAGGCGATGGATTTCTCCGAGTTGCTGGATGCGCTGCAGACGTTCGTCGACCGGCGCAGGATCGAAGTGGAGAACGATCTCCGGTCACGCCTCTCCGCGATGAGCGCGGAGGAGTTCCGCGAATTGCCGGCCATCGATCCCTCCGGCCTCGGCGAGACGGACGTCGTGCACCACGCGCCGGGTGCACGGCCGAACTGAGCGTGCCGTCAACTCGTTGCGGCTATTTCTTCAGACCCGCAACCACTTCCCGCACGCTGAGCCCGAGCTCAAGCTGCAGGCGCACGTACTCGCGCTCCTTGCGCGACAGGACGCGTCCCATCTCGATGCGGACATCCTCCGCCTCCAGGATGCGCAGGATCCGCGGCAGCGCCGAGCCGATCGCATCCGGCCCGTAGCCCGCTTCACGCAGGGCGGCACTGAGGATGGCTTCGGTATCCATGAGGGGTCCAGATCGAATGAGGGCGTCGCATTGTGCGCCAGTGCACCAGAATTCGGGAAACCGGCGCAACGGCCACCGTAGGAAGGGTTGAGCCGAAGGTGGCTTTCAACGGCGAAGCCGGTCTGCCTATCAAGCAGCACACACGATGGCTGCACGCCGCTCTTCTCAACACCCCATCGGCAACGCAAATTCCACCGTCGTCACAACCACCCAAACGCCCTTTCGCTTGACCTCCACCCGCACCCGCACCGTGCTGATGCCCACGTAGGGCGTCACCGCGCCCACGGCATCGCCTTTGTCGAGGTTCGGAAGCCAGCCGTCGGCCAGTGTCGGATCGCCCTGCTTCACGCCGTGCGCGCGCACAGCGGCCTCGAGTTCGGCGCGCGTATAGGCCGGGAAGCAGCTGTCTTGTTCGGCCGTGGGCGTCGGCAGCACGAAGGACACCGCATCGACGGCCTTGGCGGGTTGCCACGCCGACGTGCAGTGCTTCCAGTCGATGAGGTCCAGGTGCGGGCCTTCCGCGCCCAGGGCGAGGCTGGTTTCGTACTGCACGCGCACGCGATAGGTGTCGCCGGGCTTCGCCGGCTGCAGTTGCAACGTGGTACCGGACAGATCGTCGCCCAGTTCGACGGACGCGGCCACGGACGCGGGCACCGGCCCGTCATGCGTCCAGCCGGTGAACGAGGTTTCGCGGTCCGCGTGCGGCAGCACGCGCAGGCCGCTCAACGACGGCGTCTGCGCCAGCAGCGGCGCGCACAGCAGCGCGCCCCACACCAGCACCCCCCACACCGGCACGCGCGTCCGACGCCGCGGCCGGCTTCCCTGTATCCCCTTCATCCCTGCACCCCGTCGGGACGCCGACGTCCCTGGGGCGATGGTAGCGCGATGGTGCGGGGCCGGCAGTCGCGCATGGTTCGGCGGGCGGGTTAGGATGCCGGCGGGCCCGGGAGGGGATGACCGGCCCCTACGACGATGCCCTGACGTCTGGCCGCCTGCGGAGGGCCGCCATGCTGCGCAGTCTTTTCCTGACGGTCCTGTTGGCTGCAGCCGGCGTGCTCCTGGGCGCGGCGCCCGCGCATGCGCTGGATCCGGGCGTCGGTCTTGCCCAGCTCAAACACAGCCGCTGGATGGCCGACGACGGCGCGCCAACGGGCATCTATGCCCTGGCGCAGACGCCGGACGGCTTCCTGTGGATCGGCAGCGATGCGGGACTGCACCGCTTCGACGGCGTGCGGTTCGACGGGGGCGCCGTGCCCGGCGGTGCGGCGCGCAACCTGCCGGTGTCGGCGTTGATGGTCGCGCGCAATGGCGACCTGTGGATCGGTTACCAGTCCGGCGGCATGGCGCTGCTGCGCGACGGAAACCTGCTCGACCGCTCGACGCCCGCCAGCGATCGCTGGGTGTTCCGGTTCTTCGAGGATCGCGCGGGTGCGGTCTGGGCCGTCACGGGCAATACCCGCCATCCCCTGATGCGCTATGCCGGTGGCCGTTGGGAGAGCATCGACGCCACCTGGGGGTTCGATGCGAACTTCACCTGGTCGATCACCGAATCCGGCGATGGTCGCCTGTGGGTGGATGAAGGCAGGGAGGTCAAGGTGCTGGACCGCGGCACGCGCCGCTTCATCAGCACCGGCAACGGGATCGAACGGCGCGACGATTCGGGCGACAACTTCGACCTGGTGACCGACCGTACCGGGCACGTCTGGCTGTCCAGCCCCTTGACCGGCACGCAGCGCCTGCCGGAAGCGGCGGGCGCCGACCGCGGGGCTCCGCCCGTGGTGCCGGTGGCGACGCCCGGACATTTCTATCGCCGCGCCCTGTTCGACCGCGATGGCGCGCTGTGGGGCGTCACCTATTCGGCGGGCCTCTTCCGCATCGCCCATCCGGGTCGCCTGTCTGCGGGCCATGCGTTGACGGAGGACACCTTCACCGCGAAGGACGGCCTGTCTTCGGATCGCGCGCAGGCGATCCTGGAAGACCGCGAGGGCAATCTCTGGATCGGCACCAGCGCAGGCCTGGACCGCTTCCGTCCGGCGGATATCCGTCCGGCGGCCGTCGTTCCCCCGCATTCGCCGCTGGGCTACGTGCTGATGGGCGCACGCGACGGCAGCGTGTATGTCGCCGATTCGGACAGCCTGTTCCGCATTCCGCCGGTGGGCGAAGCCACGCGCGTGCTCGAAGGCCTGAAGAACCCGCAGGCGCTCTGCGAAGACGCCTCCGGCGCCATCTGGGTAAAGACCGGCGATGCGCTGCTGCGCGGGGTGGACGGACGCTTCGCGCCGATGCCGCTTGCGGCCAAGCGTCGCGCGGGCCTGGATTGCGTCACCACCACCGACGGACGTACCTGGTTCAGCCGCGTCCAAGGCGGACTGATGCGCTACGAACACGGGGAATGGATCGAAGCCCTGCCGACGGATCCGGACGGGCCGTTGCGAATACCGACGATGATCGCGATGCCCGAGGGCGGGTTGCTGGCGTACGTGCGTTCGAGAGGCCTCATGCGCATCGACCCGCCCGCGACGCGCATGCTGTGGAAGCACGCCGACATCCCCGGCGGCGAAGTGACCATGCTGCATCGTCTCGGCAAGGACGTTCTCGTGGCCAGCCTGGGTGGCCTGGCGCGCCTGCGCGATGGCAAGGTCGTGGTGCTGAAGCGACAGGATGCGTGGCACCAGGGCATCACGGGCATCGTGGAAAGTCGCGACGGCCACGTGTGGCTGCAGTCGCGCGCCGGGATAGCGCGCGTGCCCCGGGACGCCCTTCTCCGCAGCTTCGACGAGCCGGCGCAGCCGCTGGAGGTCGAGGTGCTGGATTTCGAAGACGGCCTGCGGGCACCCGCGGCACCCGGCTACGCGCGCAACAGCGCGGTGATGGGCGGCGACGGCAGGCTGTGGTTCGTGACCACGGACGGTGTGGCGCAGATCCACCCGGATCGTCTCGCCCGCAATCCCCTGCCGCCTCCGGTGCGCATCGTGGGCCTGGCCCATGGCACGCAGCGCCTCCGCGACCCCGCTGCTCCCACCCTGCCTGCGGGCGTATCGCGGGTCGAGATCGACTACACCGCGCTGAGCCTGCGCAACCCCGCGCGCGTGCGCTTCCGATATCGGCTCGACGGGGTGGATGACGACTGGATCGAGGCCGGCCATCGACGCCAGGCGTTCTACACCAACCTCGATCCCGGGCAGTACCGTTTCCAGGTGATCGCGGCGAACGAGAGCGGCGTGTGGAACGAGGAGGGCGCGACGCTCGCGTTCGCCGTGCCGCCGACCTTCCTGCAATCGGCCTGGTTCAAGGCCCTGCTCGTGCTGGCCGTCGCGTTGCTGCTGTGGGGCCTGTACGCCCTGCGGCTGCGGTACGAGACGGCGCGGTTGCGCGACCGCTTCGACGGCCAGATCGCCGAACGCACGCGGATCGCGCGCGAGCTGCACGACACCCTGCTGCAGGAATTCCAGGCGCTGACCCTGCGCTTCCAGGGTGCGGTCGACAGCCTGCGCGCGGACGGACGCACGCACGAGGCGCTCAACCGGGCGCTGGATCGCGCCGACGAGGCCTTGAAGGCGGGCCGCGAACGCGTGCACGACCTGCGCACGCCGCATACCGGCGATGATCTGCCGGCCGCGCTCCGGGACACCGCCGCACACCTGATCGAGGACGGTTCGCTGGACCTGCAGGTCACGGTGGAGGGCACGCGACGGCCGCTGGTGGATACGGCCGCCGAAGAAGTGCGGCGCATCGCGGAGGAAGCGCTGCGCAACGTGGTGCGGCATGCGAAGGCGCGCAGCGCGTGCATCGCGCTGGCCTACCGCGCGGACGGCCTGGCGATGACGATCCGCGACGACGGCATCGGGCTCGCTGCCCTGGCCGGTGCCGACGGTGGCGATGGCCACTTCGGCTGCGCCGGCATGCGCGAACGCGCCGACCAGCTCGGCGGTCGGCTCGACATCCGCACGTCGCCGGACGGCGGCACGCGGGTCGAACTGTTCGTGCCGGCCCGGCACGTCTACCGTCGCCGTCGCTCCGGGTTCTGGCCCTGGCTGACGCAGCGCCATCCGGCCACCCCGAACGACACGGCGTGAACGTCCTGCCGGCGTCCACCTTCTTTGGGGTGCTTACGCGTCCGCCTTTCGCGACAGAGCCTTCTCGATGGCGGCTTCCAGTTCCTGGATGCGATACGGCTTGGCGAGGATCGTGATGCCCAGCGCCTCGGCATCGTCCCTGAAGGCGTCGGAGTAACCGCTGCTCAGCAGCACCGGCACGTCCGGCCGCTTCGCCCGTATCTCCTTGGCCAACCCGATGCCGTTCATGCCGCCCGGCATCATGATGTCCGACAGCACCAAGTCCACGCTGCGGCCGTCGGCCAGGGCGCCGAGTGCCGAGACGCCGCTGGTGGCATGGGTCACCTCGAATCCGAGGGTCTCGAGCAGCCCCAGCAGCATGGCGGCGACGTCCTGGTCGTCTTCCACGAGCAGGATCGAACCGGATCGTCCGGGACCCGCAGCCGGCACGGTCGCCGGCGCGGCCTTGCCTTCGCTGGACGCGCTGCCCGCGCGCGGGAGGTGCAGGGTCACGGTACTGCCGGCGCCCAGCGTCGATGCGATCTCGACCGAGCCGCCGGACTGGCGCGCGAAACCGTACACCTGCGCCAAGCCGAGACCGGAGCCTTTCCCCACTTCCTTCGTGGTGAAGAAGGGGTCGAATACCTTTGCCTGGATCTCCGGCGGCATGCCCGTTCCGCAGTCCGCCACGCTCAACCGCACACTGCCGCGCACGCTCGCGCGCTCTTCGCCTTCATTCGCCGCCGAGATCGTGATCGTTCCGCCCTGCTCCATCGCATCGCGGGCGTTCACGCACAGGTTGAGCAGCGCGATCTCCAGCTCGCCGGGGTCGACGAAGACCGGCCAGATGCCGGGCGCGATGTCCAGCTTGACCTCGATGTCGCCCCGCAGGCTGCGGTGCAGCAGGTCACTCATCTGGGTGACGAGGCCGCGCACGTCCACGACCTCGGGCTTCGACGCATGGTTGCGGGAGAAGGACAGCAGCTGTCGCGTCAGGCTCGCGCCGCGCTGGGCCGCCTGCTTCATGCCGGCGACGATCCGTTCGCGTTTCAGGGGGTCGGCGGCGCGGTCGAGCACATCGAGGCCGGCGGTGATCACCATCAGCAGATTGTTGAAATCGTGCGCCACGCCGCCGGTCAGCTTGCCGAGGGCATCCATCTTCTGCGCATGGCGCAGGGTCTCTTCCACTTTCGCGCGTTCGTCGATCTCGGCCCTGAGCTGCGCGTTCGTCTGCTGCAGCTGGACCGTCCGTTCATCGATCAGCGACTCCAGTTTGTTCGCCGCATGCGTCTGCTCGTCCAGCAGGGTGCGCACCTCGCGTTGGCGACGGCGTGCGCGCAACGCGGCCTGCACCAGGCTCACCAGGGTGATCGGTTGCACCGGCCGTTCGAGCAGCGACACGTTGCCCAGCTGCTGCATCATCTTCTGCCGCCAGTCCCGGACCTGCGGTTGATCCTGTCGGCTGGTGAGCAGCACGAACGGGAAATCCGACCACGGCGCCTGCTTGGCGACCCATTGCACGAGACGCTCTGTATCCTCGGCGAACAGGCCCTCCTCGGCGATGAAGGCCGCGCCCGCGCCGTCATCGAGGCGCTCGACCAGCGCGGTGATGGTGGGACAGACCTCGGCACGGATGCCGGACCGCTGGAGCACGTCCGCCACCGTCACGGCATCGCGGCCGATCGGGGCGAGGACGAGCACGGTTTTGTCCAACTCAGGCACCCCGTTCGGGATCGGAGTCCAGCAGGGGTTCTCCGCCGCCGATGTACGTCGGGGTCCCCGAAAGCACGCCGCTGAACTCTTTCAGTGGCGGGCCCAATACCAGTCCGTGCGAGCTGAGCTTGAACTCGCGGATCGTGTGTTCGTGCTCGCCGCTGCGCTTCTTCACCACCGAAAGGGCCCGGCGCACCGTGCCCGCGTACTCGAAATACCGCAGCATCAGGACCGCATCGCTGAGGTAGCTGATGTCCAGCGGTGTTTCCATCGGGCCCACGAGGCCGTGCTGCGCCATCACCAGGATGGTGAGCACGCCCTGCTGCGCGAGGAAGGTCAACAGCTCGTGCATCTGCAGGATCAGGAACCTGCCGTCCGGCATCGCATTGAGGTAACCGTTGAGGCTGTCGATGACGACGATGCGGGCGCCGTCCTTCTGCACGCGCTCGCGCACGATCTTCGCGAACTCGCCGGGGGACAGTTCGGCGGGATCGATCTGCTGGAACAGGATGAGTCCCGCGTCCAGCGCCGGCTGCAGATGCAGCCCCAGCGTCCTGGCCCGGGCCTCGATGGTGCCCCTGCCCTCGTCGAACGCGAAGAACGCGCTCTTCTCGCCCCGCTCCGCCGCCGCGATGGCGTAGGTGACCGCGAGCGACGACTTGCCGACGCCGGCCGCGCCGATCAGCAGCACGTTCGTGCCACGCTCGAGTCCGCCACCCAGGAGCTTGTCCAGTTCCGCGTTGCCGCTCTTGGTGAACTCGCCAAGGAAGCTGGTGTGGTGTTCCGCCGCCACCAGGCGGGGATAGATCTCGAGCCCGCCCTTGCGGATGGTCAGGTCGTGATAGCCGCCGCGGAAGTTGATGCCACGCATCTTCACCACGCGCAGGCGCCTGCGTTCCGCGCCGTATTCGATGGCCAGCTGCTCGAGCAGGACGACGCCGTGGCAGATCGAGTGCAGCTGCAGGTCGTTCTCGTGCGAGGTCATGTCGTCCAGCAGGACCACCGTGCAGGCGCGACTGGCGAAGAAGTGCTTGAGCGCCAGCACCTGCCGGCGATAGCGCAGCGAGCTCTGCGCGAGCAACCGGAGTTCCGAGAGGCTGTCGATCACGACCCGTTGGGGGCTGTGTTCCTCCACCCGGTCCAGGATCAGCTTGGTGGTCTCGGCGAGATCGACCTCGGCCGGATGCAGGACGGTGAGTTCCTGCGTGCGATCCAGTGTGGTCTCCGGCGGGATGAGTTCGAAGATGTCGACCTTCGACACGTCCCAACCGTGGCGCGACGCCACCAGTTCCAGTTCCCGCTGGGTTTCCGACAACGAGATGTAGAGCGTCTTCTCGCCGTTGCAGACGCCGTCCAGCAGGAACTCGAGCGCCAGCGTGGTCTTGCCGGTGCCCGGGCGACCCTCGTACAGGTACATCCGGTCGGCGTCGAAGCCGCCCCCCAGTATGTTGTCCAGGCCCTCGTTGCCGGTGGAGATCCTGCGTTCCTGGTGTGCGGTGGACGACGAATCCTGATCCATGACGACCTCGTGATGGCAACCCGTGGCGATAAAGGCCGGGCCGCTACGGCCGACCATTGGTCCTGACTATGGATGGCGCGTCGTTAAGGAAGCATGTAGCGGTAGTGCCACAACGGGGCTGACTTCACGGAGAGACGACCCGGGCCGACCTATGTTCGGCGGGACTTGAAAGCGCCTGGCGCAGAGGATTCCCATGACGATGATCAGACTGCGGGCCACGGGCACGCGCACCGGGTTCGATGCGCTGGTGGCAGCCCTGCATGGCGTGGACGGCGTGGAGCGTGTGGAGGAGCTGGCGGACCTGATGCCGCACATGGACGACGACGACTCCAGTTCCTCCGGCCTGACCGACGACCGGGGCGGCGATCTGCATGCATTGGAAGTGGAAGCGCCTTCGCCCTATGCGGACAGCGTGCGCGAGACCGCTGACGACATCGCCGGCCGCTACGGGCTGGTGCTCGAGTACGTCGACGAGTTCTGAGGCCGCGTGGCCGGCCTGCACTACACGACCGACACCGTGCCCGGCCTGCGCCGGCAGCGGCGCGGGCGTGGTTTCGTCTACCTGGATCCGCGCGGCCGTGCGGTGCGCGCACCGGCCACGCTCGACCGCATCCGCATGCTGGCGATCCCGCCCGCCTACACCGACGTGTGGATCTGCGCCGATGCGCACGGCCACCTGCAGGCCACCGGCCGCGACGCGCGCGGGCGCAAACAGTACCGCTACCACCGCGACTGGCAGGCCGAGCGTGGCGCACGCAAGTACGACCGCTTGCTCGCCTTCGCCGATGCCCTGCCCCGTCTGCGCCGCCGCATCCGCGCCGATCTCGCCCTGCCCGGCTTCCCGCGGGAGAAAGTCGTCGCACTCGTGCTCGCCCTGCTCGGCCAGACCCTGCTGCGCGTGGGCAACACCAGCTACGAGAAGAGCAACGGGTCGTACGGCCTCACCACCCTGCGCAACGTGCATGCGCGCTTCGTCGCCGGCAGCGAGGTGCGCTTCGCCTTCCGCGGCAAGGGCGGCAAGCCGATCGAAGCGCGGGTCAGCGACGCGCGGCTGGTGCGGTTGGTACGGCGCTGCCGACAGTTGCCGGGCCAGGCGCTGTTCCAGTACCGCGACGGCGATACCGTGCAGCGGATCAGCTCGGGCGACGTGAACGCCTATCTGCAGGACGTGATGGGCGGCCCGTTCACGGCGAAGGATTTCCGCACCTGGGGCGCGACGCTGTTCGCGTTCCGCACCCTCGCGGCGACGGACGTGCCGGAAAGCGACACCGCGCGGCAGCAGGCGCGCATGGGGGTCCTGCGCGAGACGTCCGCCATCCTCGGCAACACGCCGCGCATCTGCGAACGCTGCTACGTGGACCCGCGCGTGTTCGAAGGCTGGGAGGACGGCCGCGTGCAACGCACCGCGACCCAGGTGCGCGGCCAGCGG
The DNA here is from genome assembly GCF_900104255.1 of Pseudoxanthomonas sp. CF385. Taxonomy (NCBI): domain Bacteria; kingdom Pseudomonadati; phylum Pseudomonadota; class Gammaproteobacteria; order Lysobacterales; family Lysobacteraceae; genus Pseudoxanthomonas; species Pseudoxanthomonas sp. CF385. The sequence goes on along the minus strand of NZ_FNKZ01000001.1, from coordinate 1,692,713 downwards.
CAATGGGAGCAGGCGGCGATCCGTTTCCTCAGGCGCGCGCGTCGCGGCTCATGAGCGGCGGCGGCGTTTCTTCTCGGGCGCGGGCGGCGCCTGCAACGTGGACAAGGCGTCGCTGACGGCGGCCAGGTCCTGCCGGCGGCGTGCGTAGTCGCCCCAGGGATGCGCGCCGAGGCGGCTCATGCGGCGCGGCGCGGTGGACAGGGTGTAGGCATCGCCGCCCTTGATCCGACCCAGTTCCTCCCACCGCAGCGGCATCGACACCGGCGCGCCTTCGCGCGCGCGCAGCGAAAACGAGGCCACGCTGGTGGCGCCGCGGCCGTTGCGCAGGTAGTCGATGAAGATCTTGCCCTTGCGGAACTTCTTCGTCGCCGTCGCCACGTAGGCCAACGGCTCGGAGGCCGCCATCGACTCGGCGAACGCGTGGGCGAAGTCCTTCGCCTGCGGCCACGGGCACGCCGGCTTCAGCGGCACCACCACGTGCAGGCCCTTGCCGCCCGAAGTGCGGACGAACGACGTCAGCCCCAGCGCGCGCAGGCGCTTGCGCACGAGGCGTGCGGCCTCGACCACGTGCGGCCACGGCACGTCGGGGCCCGGATCGAGATCGAAGACGATGCGGTCGGCCTCGTCCGGCGCGTCGGCCTGCGCGCCCCACGGATGGAACTCGATCGCGTTGAACTGCACCAGTTCGAGCAGGCCGGCTTCGTCCCGCACCACCAGGTAGTCCGCGCGCGTCCCGCCTTCCTCGGCCAGCGGTACCGCGTCGACGCGGTCCATGCCGGGCGTGTGGTGCTTCTGGAAGAAGCAGGGTCGGCCCGCGCCCTGCGGGCAGCGCACGATCGACAGCGGCCGCTCGCGGATCTCGGGCAGCAGCCAGCGCGCCATCGCGCGGTAGTAGTCGAACACCTGGTGCTTGGTGATGCCGCTGTCGGGAAAGACGACGCGCTCGGGATGGGTCAGCTCGATCGACGCAGGCGTCGATGCGGACGTGGTCTTGGCGCGTGTGCGGGCGGCGGCAGGCATGGCGGAATCTCCGGCGGGAGCGCGCGTTTCGCGCAGGTCGGCAGCGCGCTTGTCGCGGCGTATCGCTTTCAGCGAAGGCTGCCGCAGCAGGCCCTGGTTGCCGCGCCCGTGGTGGAACACCTCGGCGACGAGCTTGGGCGTGACCCAGCGTGCGCGGCGCAGCTCCGGATCGTCCACCTCGACCTGGGCCGTGGGCGTGGCGCGCGCGCCCTTGGCCAGCTGCGTGGACAGCGATGCGAGCAGCGCATCGCTGAACCCGGTGCCCACGCGTCCCGCATAGCGCCACCCCTTGTCGCCGTCGGGCGTGGCCAGCAGCAATGCGCCGAGCCCGGAGCGGCCGCCCTTCGGCGCGGTGAAGCCCACCACCGCGAACTCCTCGGCATCGCGCTGCTTGATCTTGCGCCACACATCGCCGCGACCGGCGTGGTACGGCGCGTCCGCGCGCTTGGAGATGATGCCTTCCAGCCCGCGCTCGAGCGCCATCTTCAGCGCTTCATCGCCACGACCGACGATATGCGAGCTGTACACCAGGCGGTCCGGCGGCGACTTCAGGATTTCCGCCAGCAAGGCCTTGCGCTGGTACTGCGGGCTGCCGGTGATGTCCACGCCGTCGACCTGCAAGATGTCGAACAACACGTAGGAGAGCGTGGCGTTCTTCTCGCCCGAGAGCGTGGCCTGCAGCAGGCCGAAGTCCTCCTGTCGCCCGGCGCCGGCGACCAGTTCGCCATCGAGCACCGCATCCTCGAGATCGAGCCGCTCGATCGCGGCGACGATCTCCGGCGCCTTCTGGGTCCACTCGCGTTCGTTGCGCGACCACAGGCGCACGCGGCCCCGCCGGATCTCGGCGATCAGGCGGTAGCCGTCCCATTTCGCTTCGTGCAGCCAGTCGTCCCCCGCGGGCACCTGCTCTTGCAGCTTCGCCAGCTGGGGGATGCGGAAGGCCGGATGTTTCGAGGTGGCGCGCGCGCCGTCGAGCCGGGCCGCGCGTTGCGCCCAGCGCTCGCGCGGTGCAGACGGCTTCTTCGCACGCGACGCTGCGTGGGCACTGGACTTGGCCGGCGTCCGCTTGCGTCGCACCGGCTTTGCACCGGGCGGCGGCTTCACGTCGTCGAGCAGGTCGTCGGCCTCGCGCGGGCCCGCGAAATCGTCGCGCTCCTTGAACAGCAGCCACTGCGGCTGTCGCGCCGGCTTGGGCGTGCGCACCAGGTGCCAGCCGCCCTTGAGTTTCTCGCCGAACATGCGGAAGCGGAGGTGACCCTTCGCCAATTGCGCTTCGGCATCGCCGTCCGTGGTCCACAGGCCGCGATCGAAGGTGGCGACGTGGCCGCCGCCGTACTGGCCCTTCGGAATGTCGCCTTCGAAGTCCGCGTAATCGACCGGATGGTCCTCGACCTCGGCAGCGAGCCGCTTCACGTCGGGGTCGAAGCTGGGTCCCTTGGGCACCGCCCAGCTCTTGAGCGTGTCGCCCACCTGCAGGCGGAAGTCGTAGTGGCGGTGGCTGGCGTGGTGCAGCTGGACCACGAAGATGGGCCGTTTGCCTCGCGCGCCCTGCGCTTCCGCCGACGGTTCGGGCGTGCGGTCGAAGCGGCGCTTGCGGCGGTATTCCTGCAGGCTCATGACGGGATCCTCGCCGCTGTTATGCCGCCTGCGCCGTCAACGGCGCGTGCAAGTCGCGGGCGATCGGTGCCGCGCTTCAGCGGGGCGACAGACTGTTGCGCGCATGCCAGGCCTGCAGGACCGGCGATACCGCACCCTGCAGCGGCAGGTCCAGGGCGACGTACGCGTCCAGCGCGTCGCGGAGCGTCTCCCATGGCGGGCCGGTGTGCGCGGGTGGCCATTCGTCCACGGGACCGAAGCGGTCGACGGCGGCCTGCTCCCCGGCATCGAGCTGGTCGCGCTGGACGCGCAGGCGCGCGGACACCCAATCGCGCAGCGGATGGACGGTGAAGCCCTCGGCCTCCAGCACGGCTCTCGCCGCCTGCAGGGCCACGTCCGCGCCACGGAACCACTCCGTGCGTCCGGCGGCACGCGCGGGCACGGTCAGCGGCGGCGGCGCGGCATGCGCGCGGAGGTCCCGTTTCAGGCGCGTCTCCCATGCGCGCGCCTCGCGCACGCTGCCGGCATCGGCGAGCCAGCCGCGTTCGAGATCGAAGAATGCGTAATACCGGGACGAGAACGCCTGCATGCGCGCCAGCGGGTCGGTGGCGATGCCGAGCTTGGCGTGGTCCTCGTAAGCGCAAGGCATCACGTACAGGCAGGCGCGTCCGCTGGCACCCGTGCCGACGCCCTCCACCGGCACGATGCGGCGACCGCCCGCCATGCCGTCAGCGCGACGCCGTCTTGCGGGCGCGCTTGGCCGGCGCCTTCTTCGCCGCCTTGGCCGCCTTGCGCGGCGCCTTCTTCGCGGGGGCCTTCTTGGCGGCGACCTTCTTCGCCGGCGTCCGCTTCTTGGTGTCGAGGCTCTTCTGCAGCAGCGACATGAAGTCGACCACGTTAGTGGCGGCATCCTCGCGTTCGGGCGCGTCGTCGTCCTTGATCTTCGTGGTGGCTCCGCGTGCCTTGATCCGCTTCTTGATGATGGCTTCCAGCCGCCTGCGGAACTCGTCGTGGTAGTCGTCGGGCGTCCACTCGGCCGACATCGAGCCGATCAGGCTCTCGGCCATCTCGCGCTCCTTGGGGGTGATGCGGTAGTCGGACGCCTTGCCGGTGGGCAGCTTGTATTCCTCCGGATCCACCAGTTCCTGCGGATAGCGCAGCATCATCAGGACCATCGCATCGCCTTCGGGGACCACGGCGCACAGGTATTCGCGGGTGCGGATCACCACCCGTGCCACGCCGACCTTGCCGGTGCTGGCCAGCGTGTCGCGGAGCAGCACGTAGCCTTTCTCGGCCTTCTTGCCGGGCACCAGGATGTAGGGCTTCTCGAAGAACCGGATGCCGATCGCGTCGCGGTCGACGAAGGCTTCCACGTCGACGGATTCATGGGTCTGCGGCGCGGCGGACGCGATGTCCTCCTTCTCCACCACCACGTAGCTGCCCTTGTCGTACTCGAACGCCTTGATGATGTCCTTCCACGGCACTTCTTCGCCGGTCTCGGCGTTGACGCGCTCGAAGCGGATCGGCTTCTTGTCGCGCGAATCCAGCATGCGGAAGCTGATGTCGACCTTGCGCTCGCCGGACATCAGCGAAACGGGGATGTTCAGGAGGCCGAACGAGAGGGTGCCGGTCCAGATCGGGCGCGCCATGGAATGCCTGCCACGGGAAGGAAGGCTCGATGCTCGCCAGACGGGACGAAAGCCGGCGTGAAAACAGCGGCCCGCGCGCAGGGCGCGGACGGGCTTCACATGGTGTGGGTGGGCTTTTCACCGTTGAGGCTGCCGGCCAGCATCGTCTCGATGCGGTTCTTGATGGCTTCGCCTTCGCCGGTCTCGGCGAACTGCACGCCGATGCCCGCGGCGCGGTTGCCCTGCGCGCCGGCCGGGGTCACCCACACCACCTTGCCGGCCACCGGCAGGCGGTCGCTGGATTCGGGCAGCGTGAGCAGCAGGAAGACTTCATCGCCGAGGAAGTAGCGCTTCGGGGTGGGCACGAAGATGCCGCCACCCTTCACGAACGGCATGTAGGCGTTGTACAGCGCGGCCTTGTCCTTCACTGCCAGTGACAGGATGCCCTGCCGTCCACCTGCTGCATTCATTCCCCGTCTCCGTGCGTGTCGGTCAGCCGCGCCGCGCGCCGACAGCGCGCCCGCGGTCGTTGCCGGCCCAGGCCAGCAACAGTTCCACCATGGCCAAGTCGCCGCGCACCGTGGTCCGCAACAGGTCGCGGGTGCGGTTGGCGGCGTCGAACCACGTGGCCAGCTTGGTCAATCGGGCCGGATCGGTCAAGCCGGTGCGGCCCGCCTGCTCCAGCGCCAGGTCGGCGGCATGGCGCAGGCGCGCGTCGGCGAGGTCGTCGTTGGCCCAGCGCTGCGCGGTTTCCACCACGCCGATTTCACCCTGCTCCAGCCGCGCCAGATCGCGTGCGACGGCCTGGCGCAATGCGAGGCCGTCGTTGCGCAGCCAGTCGTCGGCCAGGCCCGGATGGCCGCGGGCGGCGTCCAGCGCACGCTCGGCATCGGCCGCCGCATGACCCTGGGCCTTCAGCCAGACGAGCGCTTCGTCGCGCGGCGGCAGGCGGAATTCGATGCGCTGGCAACGGCTGCGGATCGTCGCCGGCAGCCGCGCGGGTTGCGCGCTGACCAGCCACAGGTAGCGGCCCGGTGAGGGTTCCTCCAACGTCTTCAGCAGCGCATTGCAGGCAGCACGGTTGATCGCGTCGGCGGGATCGAGGATCGCCACCTGCGCCCGCCCGTACTGCGGCGTCAGCGCCAGCTTCTGCGAGATCTCGCGGACCTGGTCGATGACGATCTCGGTGCGCAGCTTGCTGCCGTCCTTGGTGGGCGCGAACGTCACCACCTGCAGGTCCGGATGCGTGCCAGCGTCGATCAGGTGCGCGCTGCGGTCGTTGGGTGCGGGCTCGCCCTGCGCATCGCGCTGCTGAGCCAGGACGCGCCGCGCCAGGCGATCGACCACCGCACGCTTGCCGAGCCCGGCCGGCCCGCAGACGAGCAGTCCGTGGCCGAGGCGGCCGGCCTCCAGCGCCGCGACCGCATGGTCGTAAGCGCGTTGTTGCCAGGGCGAGAACGCGGCGCTCATGCCAGGTCGCTGTCGGTCAGCGTGCGCAGGTAGGCGGTGATCGCGGTGTCGACCGATGCCGCCACGCCAGCGGGCGGCTGGCCGGCGTCGATCACGCGGAAACGCTGTGGCTCGCCGGCCGCGCGCGCGCGGAATCCGGCGCGCACGCGTTCGAAGAAGTCGTCCTGCTCGCTTTCGATCCGGTCCGGCCACAGATCGCGGCCGGCGGTGCGCGCACGGCCTTCGCGCACGTCGAGGTCGAGCAGCAGGGTCAGGCCCGGCTTCACCCCGACCGCGCGGCGCTCCAGCGCGGCGATCCACTCGGGGTCCAGGCCGCGGCCCGCGCCCTGATAGGCGTAGCTGGAGTCGGTGAAACGGTCGCTGACGACGAAGGCGCCGCGACGCAGCGCCGGACGCACCACCTCGCGCACGTGCTGCGCGCGCGAGGCGAACATCAGCAGCAGTTCGGTTTCCGGCGCCAGCGCTTCGTCCCGCGGATCCAGCAGCAGCTCGCGGATGCGCTCGGCCAGCGGTGTGCCGCCGGGTTCGCGGGTCAGCACCACCTCGTGGCCCTCGGCCAGCAGGCGGTCGCGGATGGCGACGATGGCGCTGGTCTTGCCGGCGCCCTCGCCACCTTCCAGGGTGATCAGGCGCGGCTGCGAGAGGAGCGCTTCGGTCATGGCGCTTCCGCCTTGCGCAGCGTCTCGCGGCGCGTCACCAGATAGCGCGCGACGGCGGCGTTGTGCTCGGCCAGCGTGGCCGAGAAGAGGTGCCGTCCGCTGCCGTCGCCGACCGCGACGAAGTACAGCGCGTTGCCATCGGCCGGGTTCACCGCGGCGCGCAGCGCATCGGCACCGGGCATCGCGATCGGCGTGGGGGTCAGGCCCTTGCGGGTGTAGGTGTTGTAAGGCGTGTCCGTGGTCAGGTCGCGGCGGCGGATGTTGCCGTCGTAGCTGCTGCCGATGCCGTAGATGACGGTGGGGTCGGTCTGCAGCGGCATGCCGATCTTCAGGCGGCGCGCGAACACGCCGGCGATGGCGGGACGCTCCTCGGCGATGCCGGTTTCCTTCTCGATGATCGATGCCAGGATCAGCGCCTCTTCGGCCGACTGCAGGGGAATGTGCTGCGCGCGGCCGTCCCAGGCTGCCGCCAGTGCTTTCTCCATCGCGGCGTACGCGCGCTTGAGCACGTCCAGGTCGGACTCGCTGCGGGTGTAGACATAGGTCTCGGGCAGGAAGCGCCCCTCGGGGTGCTGGCCAGCATGGCCGAGCGCCGCCATCAGTTCCGCATCGCTCATCTGCGCGGTCTTCTGCTGCAGCGGTGTCGCGTTGCGCAGCGCGGCGCGCAGCTGGCGGATGTTCCAGCCTTCCACCAGGGTGACGCGGTACTGCAGCGTGCGCCCTTCACGCATGCGCTGCAGCAGTTCGCGCGGGGTCAGCGTGGGCTCGAGTGCGTACTCGCCCACCTTCAACTGGCTGGCCGTGTTGGTCTCGCGTGCGAGCAGGCGCCACTGCAGGTCGGACCCCATCGTCACCCCATGCTCACGCAGCTTACGCAGCACGGTGGGGAACGCGTCGCCACTGGCGACCTCGACCGTCGCTTCCGGCGGACCGCCGATGGGGCTGTCGGCGAAGCCGCGATGCCCCTGCCACAGCCATACGCCGGCGCCGACCGCCAGGGCCAGCAGCAGGAAGAACAGGATGACGATGAAGCGGCAACCGCGCTTGAGAGCTGACGCCACGCGATCCTCGGCGATGGGAACAGGCCGTGCAGGATACCCGGTCGCCGTCTCAGCCGGCCACGGTCGCGACCGTGGGAGACCCGGACGGGCTCAGCCTTCCAGCGCTTTCAGCACGCCCCGGGCCTTCGCGCGGGTCTCGTCGAGCTCCTTGTCCGGGTCCGAGTCGGCGACGATGCCCGCCCCGGTGCGGAAGCGCGCCACGCTGCCGGCGCCGTCGGCGACGATCTCGGCGCTGCGGATCAGGATGTTCAGGTCGAGGTCGCCGTCGCGGTTGAGCCAGCCGAATGCCCCGGTGTAAGCGCCACGGGGCACCTGTTCGAGTTCGGCGATGATCTGCATGCACCGCACCTTCGGGCAGCCGGTGATGGTGCCGCCGGGAAAGGTCGCGCGGATCACGTCGCCGGGCGTGGCGTCGTCGCGCAGGTGGCCGCGCACGTTGCTGACGATGTGATGCACGTGCGCATAGCTTTCCACGGTCATCAGCTCGTCCACCTGCACGCTGCCGGGCATGCAGACGCGGCCCAGGTCGTTGCGCTCCAGGTCGATCAGCATCACGTGCTCGGCGCGCTCCTTCGGATGGCCGACGAGTTCGCGGATGCGCGCGGCATCGTCGTCGCCTTCGAAACGCGGTCGCGTGCCGGCGATGGGCCGGGTCTCGACCACATCGCCGCGCACCGACACCAGGCGCTCCGGCGAGGAACTGACCACCGTCCAGTCCGGGGTGGCGAACAGGCCGGCGAACGGGGCCGGATTCGCGGTGCGCAGGCGCGCGTACAGCGCCGCCGGATCCAGCGGCGCGTCGAAGCGCGCGTGCCAGGCGCGCGACAGGTTGACCTGGAAGATGTCGCCCGCGCGCAGGTAGTCGAGGATGCGCTGCACGCCGTCGGTGAAGGCGGCGGGTGCGTCTTCGTCGATCCGGGCCGGCGGCTGCCACGCGGGCAGGTCCGGTTGTTGCGTCGCTGCCATCACGTCGGCCACCGTGCGCGCGATCAGATTGCCCTGCCCCGCTTCGGCCACCACCACGCAGTCGCCGGTGCTGCGATCACGCAGCACCGCGGCGGGACAGCGCAGGGCGAGCGCGACGGGTTGCGTATCGGGGGCCTGCGGCAGCAGCAGGACCGGTTCGACCTGCTGCGCCAGTTCGTAAGCCAGCAGCAACGCCCAGCCCCCGCGGAACGGCCAGCGCGGCTCCTCGCGCGGCGTGCGCTGCGCCTGCCATTGGCGGTCGAGCGCGGCGAGGAAATCGCCGGCCTCGGCCCGGCCCAGCAGGTCCCGCGTGACGCCATCGCTGCCCAGGCGCAGCCCGGTGCCGTCGGCCACCAACAGGAAATCCCACCGCCCCTGCGCGGTGCCGGAAGCGACCGATTCCAGCAGGACGGGATAGCGCAGCGGGTCCTGGCGATGCAGGGCCAGCAGGTCGGTAGCGGTGGGAAGCGCGCGGGTTTCGATCATGGAGCGGGATGCGGGGGTGGAAAACAGGAACGGCGGACCGCAAGGGTACCGCCGCTCCTCATGCAACGTGGGCGCCGTGCTTCAGATCCGCTTGAACACCAGCGTCCCGTTGGTACCGCCGAAACCGAAGCCGTTCGACACGGCGACGTCGATCTTCTTCTCCCGCGCCGTGTGCGGCACGTAGTCGAGATCGCAGCCTTCGCCCGGCTCGTCCAGGTTGATGGTCGGCGGGATGATCCCGTGGTGGATGGCCAGCACGGAGAAGATGGCTTCCGCACCGCCCGCCGCACCCAGCAGGTGCCCGGTCATCGACTTGGTCGAGCTGACCATGATCTTGTACGCGTGATCGCCCAGCGCGCGCTTCATCGCCAGCGTTTCGGCCAGATCGCCCAGCGGCGTGGACGTGCCGTGCGCGTTGAGGTACTCGACCTGGTCGGCGTTCAGCCCCGCGTCCTTCAGCGCGGACAGCATGCAGCGCGACGGACCCTCGCCGTTCTCGCTCGGAGCGGTCATGTGGTACGCGTCCTGGGACGCGCCGAAACCCGCCAGCTCGCAGTAGATGCGCGCGCCACGTGCCTTGGCGTGTTCGTATTCCTCCAGCACCAGGATGCCGGCACCGTCGCCCAGCACGAAGCCGTCGCGGTCCTTGTCCCACGGCCGCGAGGCCCGGGCCGGGTCGTCGTTGCGGGTGGACATGGCCTTCATCGCGCAGAAGCCGCCCACCGACGTCGGCGACGAGCCGCGCTCGGCACCGCCGGCGACCATCACGTCGGCGTCGCCGTACTGGATGGTGCGCATGGCGATGCCGATCGAGTGGTTCGAGGTGGCGCAGGCGGAGACCGCCGAATAGCCCGGACCCTTCAGCCCCTTCATGATGCTCAGATGGCCCGGCAGCATGTTGATGATGGTGCTGGGAATGTAGAACGGGGAAATCTTGCGCGGGCCGCCTTCGTGCAGCTTCACCGCGGTTTCCTCGATGCCGAGGATGCCGCCGATGCCCGCGCCGATGATCGCGCCGATGCGCTCGGCATTGGCCTCGGTCACTTCCAGGCCGGCATCCTCCATCGCCATCAGCGATGCGGCCAGCCCGTAGTGGATGAACGAGTCCATCTTCTTCACGTCCTTCGGCGAAACGAAGGCCGTGGGATCGAATCCGCGGATCTCGCCCGCGATCTTCGTGGTGTAGCCCTCGGTGTCGAAGCTGGTGATCGGGCCCAGGCCCGAGCGCCCGTTGACGATGCCGTCCCAGCTGGTGGCCATGTCATTGCCCAGGGGGGACACCAGGCCCATGCCGGTGATGACGACGCGACGACGCTGGCTCATATCGGATTCCTCATGAATCTTGGCGGCCGCGCCCTACGCAGGCGCATGGGGGCCGGATACGCGCGGGGCCGCATTCGCGGCCCCGACACGGTTTACTGCAAACGCGGGACTTACGCCTTGACGTGCGCCTTGACGTAGTCGATGGCCTGCTGCACCGAAGTGATCTTCTCGGCTTCCTCGTCGGGAATCTCGCACTCGAACTCTTCTTCCAGCGCCATCACCAGTTCAACGGTGTCCAGCGAGTCGGCGCCCAGGTCATCGACGAACGATGCGCTATTGGTGACTTCTTCTTCCTTCACGCCGAGTTGTTCGACGACGATTTTCTTGACGCGTTCTTCGATGCTGCTCATGGATTCGCTCCAGACGGAGATTGGGTGACTTGTTGGACTCTGCCGACGCTGCGCGAGGGCAAACCGGGGGATAGTGTAGTGGAAACCGGGGGCGTGGGGCAGCTTGCTGCAACCGCCACCGAATCAATCACTTACAGCTATTTTTTGCTACGGCATGTACATGCCGCCGTTGACGTGCAGGGTTTCGCCGGTGATGTAGCTGGCCGAAGGGCCGGCCAGGAACGCCACCGCGTTGGCGATATCGGCCGGTTCGCCCAGGCGGCCCAGGGCGATCTGCTCGCCGAGCGCCTTCTTGGTTTCTTCCGGCAGGTCCTTGGTCATGTCGGTGGCGATGAAGCCCGGCGCGACCACGTTCACGGTGACGCCACGGCTGCCGATTTCCTTCGCCAGCGACTTGGAGAACGCGATGATGCCGGCCTTGGCCGCGGCGTAATTCGCCTGGCCCGCGTTGCCGGTCACGCCGATCACCGAGGCGATGTTGATGATGCGCCCCTTGCGCGCCTTCATCATGCCGCGCATCACCGCCTTGGACGTGCGGTAGACGCTGGTCAGGTTGGTGTCGAGGATGGCTTGCCAGTCCTCATCCTTCATCCGCATCAGCAGGTTGTCGCGGGTGATGCCGGCATTGTTGACGAGGATCGAGATGCCGCCGAATTCCTTGGTGATCGCGTCCACCAGCGCGTCCACGGCGCCCGCGTCGGTCACGTTGAGCTCGCGGCCGTGGCCGCCTGCGCCCGCGAGACGCTCGCCGATGGCCTGCGCGCCCGATGCGCTGGTCGCGGTACCGATGACGGTCGCGCCCTGCGCCGCGAGCGCGTCCGCGATGGCGGCGCCGATGCCGCGGCTGGCGCCGGTGACCAGCGCGATTTCACCCTGCAGGGGCTTGCTCATGATGGATGTCCTCGGGACGGGTCCGCGCGATCGCGGCGGACAGGATAAGGGAACGGCGACAGAGGCGTATCAGGCGTGCCAGTCGGCCAAGGCGGCCTGGAAGTCGCCGACGCCACCGATGGCGCGCGCATCCAGGCCCTTGTCGATGCGCTTGACCAGGCCGGCGAGCACCTTGCCCGGGCCGCACTCGGCGATGCGCGTGGCGCCGCCCGCTGCCAGCACCTGCACGCATTCTGTCCAGCGCACCGGCAGGTACAGCTGGCGCACCAGCGCGTCGCGGATCGCATCCACGCCGTCATGCGCCTTCGCATCGACGTTCTGCACCACCGGCAACGAAGGCACGTGCCAGGACAGGCCCGCCATCACTTCGGCCAGGCGGTTGGCGGCTTCGCGCATCAGCGGCGTGTGCGAGGGAACGCTGACGGCCAGCTTCACGACCTTGCGGATACCGCGCTCGGTGAGCAGCGCGATGGCGCGCTCGACCGCATCGCTGTCGCCGCCGATCACGATCTGGCCGGGCGAGTTGTAATTCGCCGGCACGACGACCTTGCTGTCGGACGCGAGCGTGCAGACTTCGGCGACCAGCGCATCTTCGGCGCCCAGCACCGCGGCCATCGCACCGACGCCGGCCGGCGCCGCATCCTGCATCAGCTGGCCACGCAGGCGCACCAGGTGGGCACCGTCCTTCAGCGAAAGCGCGCCGGCAGCGACCAGCGCCGTGTATTCGCCCAGGCTGTGGCCGGCGAACTGCGCCGGCTGCGCACCGCCCTGCTGCTGCCAGGCGCGCCACACGGCGATGCCGCCGGCCAGCAACGTCGGCTGCGTGTACTCGGTACGGTTGAGCATTTCCTCGGGGCCGCCCTGCGACAACGCCCACAGGTCCACGCCGGCGCCTTCGGAGGCTTCGGCGAACGTCTCGCGCACGATCGGGTGCAGCTCGGAGAGTTCGGCCAGCATGCCGAGCGACTGCGAGCCCTGGCCCGGGAAGACGAAAGCGAGTTGCGTGGAGGCCACTCGGATACCCTGCGCGAAAAATCAGGCGGCGATGATACGGGCGAACCCGCCGGATTGTCTGTACCGGGGCGTATGCGCGCACGGATGCGACATCGCGCCGCATGCTGCCGACGAAGGCCGCGCACGTGGAATACGCATCGCCAGAAACGCGAAAGGCGACGCTGTGCAGCGTCGCCTTTCGTCTTGCGGAAGCGTGCGGCCGTGGCTCAGTAGCGCAGCAGCACGGAGCCCCAGGTGAAGCCGCCGCCGAACGCTTCCAGCAGCAACAGCTGGCCGCGCTCGACGCGACCGGAACGGACGGCCGTGTCCAGCGCCAGCGGCACCGAACCGGACGAGGTGTTGCCGTGCTTGTCGACGGTCACGATGACCTGGTCCATCGACATGTCCAGGCGCTTGGCCGTGGCTTCGATGATGCGCAGGTTGGCTTGGTGCGGGATCAGCCAGTCCAGGTCGTGCTTGTCCAGGCCGTTGGCGTCGAGCGTCTCGTCGACCACGCTGTCGAGCGCCTTCACCGCGTACTTGAAGACGTCGTTGCCCTTCATGTGGATGCGGATGCCGTTGTTCGGCTCATCCTTGTTGAAGCCGGCCGACACGCCGACCGGATTCCACAGCAGTTCCTTCTTGCTGCCATCGGCATGCAGGTGGGTGCTGAGGATGCCGGTTTCGCTGTCAGCCTTGAGCACGGCAGCGCCGGCGCCATCGCCGAACAGCACGCAGGTGGTGCGCTCGGTCCAGTCGACGATGCGACTCAGCGTTTCGGTGCCGATCACCAGCGCGGTCTTCGCGTCGCCGCAGCGGATGAACTTCTCCGCCACGCTCAGCGCGTAGATGAAGCCCGAGCACGCGGCATTGACGTCCATCGCGGCGCAGCCGGTCGCGCCGAGGCGCGCCTGGATCAGGCAGGCGGTGGACGGGAAGATGAGGTCGGGCGTGGTGGTGCCGACGACGATCAGGTCGATCTCGGAAGCGTCCACGCCGGCGGCTTCGAGCGCGCGCAAGGCGGCCTGGTAACCCAGGTCGCCCGCGGTCTCGCCTTCGGCGGCGATGTGGCGTTCGCGGATGCCGGTACGGGACTGGATCCACTCATCGCTGGTGTCGACCAACTTCGACAGGTCTTCGTTGGTCAGCACTTTCTCGGGCAAATAGCTGCCCGTTCCGGCGATGCGCGCGTAAATGCGCCCCTTGTTGCCCGGCTCGCTCATGCACGCTCCCATTGCCGGCCCGCCAGCGGGCCCAGGTTGTCATCGATCATGCGGAAGGCGCGCCCTGCCATCGGCGGGCGCGCTGCATGGATCAATCTTCCTCGACCGCCGAGGTCTTGGTGGCGATGACCTTCTTGCCGCGGTAGTAACCGTCGGCGGTCACGTGGTGGCGCAGGTGCGTCTCGCCCGTGGTCGGGTCGGTGGACAGCTGCTTGGCGGTCAGCGCGTCGTGCGAACGACGCTGGCCACGACGGGACGGGGTGACGCGGGATTTCTGCACAGCCATGGGATTGCTCCAGCTCTCGTATCTGTTGGTGAACCTTGCGGTTCGTGTTGCCAGACCGCCGTAGCGGCTAGTTCTTCTTCAGCGAGGCCAGCGCCGCGAACGGACTGACCTTCGCCACCTCTTCTTCGTCCGCCGCCCATTCGCGTTCCACCGCGTCGGACGCCGGGTCCACCGCCACCACCGGCACGGCGAGGACCAGTTCGTCCTCCACCAGGTCGGCGGGGCGCAGCATGCCGTCTTCCGGCACCAGCAGCGCTTCGTAGTCGGGCGGCAGCGCGGCTTCTTCCTCTTCGCTGCGTACCAGACCCAACCGTTGCTTCAGCGTCACCGGCAGCATGAAACGCTGCAGGCTGCGCTGGCACACCAACGGCAGGCCGGCCTCGATCTGCAGCTCCAGGTACGGGACCCGCAACGCATCGTGGTCGAACTCCACCGTGTAGCGCACTTCGCCTTCGGTATCGGCCAGAAGGCCTCGCAGGCGCGTCATGGCGGACAACGGCAGGCGGCCTTCGAAGCTGCGCCGGTTCGCGACCATGCGCCACGCATCCAGCAGCTCGGGCGTATTCGCGGACATAAGCCGCTGAATGTTAAGGATCAAACCCTGAACTGTCAAACCACCCCGTGGGACGAGGATGCTTGCCGCCGGCCCACCTGCCGGTCAGACTCCCCCGCCCCGTCCCCTGCCGATCCCCGCCTCCATGCCCCTGCTGCTCGCCTCCACGTCCCGCTACCGCCGTGAGCTGCTGGAGCGCCTGCGCCTGCCGTTCCATATTGCCCGCCCCGAGGTGGACGAAACGCCGCTGGACGGGGAAGCCGTGCCGGCCATGGCGGCCCGCCTGGCCCAGGCCAAGGCCGCCGCGATCGCCACCCAGCACCCCGGGGCCTGGGTCCTGGGCGCCGACCAGGCGGCCGAGCTGGACGGCGCCCCGCTCGGCAAGCCCGGACACCGCGACGCCGCCATCGCCCAATTATCGGCCATGGCCGGCCGCCAGGTGCGGTTCCATACGGCCGTGGCGCTGGTCCGGGACGATGAGACCCTGGCCGCGCACGACATCACGACGGTCCGCTTCCGCTCCCTGGACGCCGCCGAGATCGAGCGCTACGTGGATGCCGAGCAACCCTTCGATTGCGCTGGCAGCTTCAAGTCCGAAGGGCTCGGCATCGCCCTGTTCGACGCCATCGAATCGACCGATCCCACCGCCCTGGTCGGCCTCCCGCTGATCGCGGTGTGCCGGATGCTGCGCGACGCCGGATTCGACCTGCCCTGAGCCCGCCGGTCAGCGCAGGACGACCGGCCGTTCGGCCCAGGTCTCCACGCTGCCATCGCCACCGGTCACCCGCAGGCCCAGCCAATGGCGTCCAGCCGGCAACGCGGTGGCGTCGACCTCAGCCTTGAACTGCACCCGGGGCATGCGCGGGTCGCGCGACGCGTGCTTCAGGAAGCCACGCAGCCACTCGTTCGGCCCAGCGCCCTCCGCCACCGCGACCACGCGCCCGTCGAGGGTGATCTCCACCTTCGCGACGCCCACGACGTCCTTCACGGCCCAGCCGCCCACGCTGAAACGGCGTTCCACGGCGGCGCCTGCAGCGGGTACGTCGACGTTCGCCACCACCGGGGTGATGCACGCGCCTTCGCCGCGCGTGGCGGGCAATGCGAACAGCAGGAACCGGCGCGCGCCGCGATCGATGTTGACGACCCGTGCAGGCGGCAATGCGCCGACGACGCCACACAGCTGTTGGTAGTGTGCGAGCAGCGCGCTGAACTTCACGTCGGTCGCGCCGACGACCAGCAGCGTAGGCGCACTGCGCTGACCCGTGTCGTGCAATCCCCACACCTGCAGCTGCGGCGCGCGGCCGTGCTTCCTGTTCAACGGATGGTCCAGCACGCGGATGTCCGGATCCCCGAGCGCGAAACCCAGTTCGGCCCCTGTCTTGAAGCTGTCAGCCAGCAGCACGGTGTCGGCAGGCATCCGCGTCCGCGCCGTCCGCACGTCGGCCGCGAGCGTGTCCCAGCCGGTGAAGTTCTCGGGGTAGTACTTGCTGCCGGCAAGATGGGTGCGCACGCCCGGCATCGAAACGGCGACGTAGTAACCCAGCATCAGCACCGCGCCGGTCGCGGCCAGTAGCCAAGTGGCGCGGCGAAGTGGTCTCGGCCACTCCCTGAGCAGGAGCGGCGCGATGGCCAGCAAGGCAAGATAGCCCGGCAGCGTCCAGTGGAAGCTCACGCGTTCGTTGTCGGCGAAGAAGCCGAGCACGAAGAAGCCGAACGTCGAGATCGCGCCCAGCAGGGCGAAGTAGCGCCATGCGGATCCGCGGCCGTCATCGCCACGCAGCCCGCGCACGCAAAGCGCCAGGAATGCCCAGAACAGCAGCGGCGTCGCCATCGCCGCCTGCACCAGCAGGAACCGTGCGCCGTCGGCATGGAAACGCCACGGATGCCGATCCAGCAACTGGAAGCGCAGGCCCGCATCGGCGTGCTCCAGGTTCCACCCGAGCAGCGGCACCCAGGCGAGCGCGCCGACGGCGAGCGCACCCCACACGCGCGCATCGCGCAGCGCCCGTCTGCCTTCGGGCAACCACAGCAACGCGACCAGGCCGACGCCGATCACGCCGACGAAGCGGTAATGGCTGAGCGCGCCCATGGCCAGGCCCACGGCGAGTTCGGTCGCCGCCCGCCCATCCACACCTCGCAGCAAGCGCGCGCCTGCGTCTGCACAGAGCACGGCCGCCACCGCCATCGGCACGTCAGGCAGGGCCAGCACACCGAGGGTGCCCGCCAGCGGCATCAGGGTGGTCAACGTCGCGGCCTGCCAGCCTGTCGTCGCATCAAAGGCACGCGCCGCGCAGCGCGCGACCAGCCAAGGCAACGCCGCCGCCAGGAGCAGGAACGGAGCGCGTACGGCCAGCACATGATGGCCACCCAGCTCGACGCCCAGGCGCGTCAACCATGCGGTGAGCCCGGGCAGATCCGAGTAGGCCGCCGCGAGGTGCTGTCCTTCCTGCCAGTAGAACGCCTCGTCGACGAACAAGGGAAGCCGCGAGGCGATCGCGATCTTGACCACCGTCACGGTTGCCCACACCGTGAGGAACCATCGCCGCGCGCGTTGTTGTTCGTCCATCTCGCTACACTTCCCGGAACCCACGATCGGAACCGAGAGCGCGATGTCCGCCATTCCCAGCACCCGCCCTATGCTATCCGAAGGTCTGGCCGATGCCCTTAAGCGGGCACAGGCCCAGGTCAACTCGCTCGTGCTGGGCAAGGCGCATGAAGTGCGCCTGGCGTTCGTCGCCCTCCTGTCCGACGGCCACCTGCTGATCGAGGATCTGCCGGGCCTGGGCAAGACCACCCTGGCGCACGCCCTGGCGGCCACGCTAGGCCTCACTTTCCAGCGCGTGCAGTTCACCTCGGACCTGCTGCCGGCCGACGTACTGGGCGTCTCGGTGTACGACGCGCAGGCCCGCGCCTTCACGTTCCATCCCGGTCCTGTCTTCACCAACGTGCTGCTGGCCGATGAAATCAACCGCGCGCCACCGCGCACCCAGAGCGCGTTGCTGGAGGCGATGGCCGAATACCAGGTCACGCTGGACGGTGTGACCCATGCATTGCCCCAACCGTTCTTCGTCATCGCGACGCAGAACCCCGTCGATCTCTCCGGCACGTATCCGCTGCCCGATTCGCAGCTCGACCGCTTCCTGCTGCGTCTGGCGCTGGGCTATCCCAGCGCGGAGTCCGAGCGCGCCCTGCTGGCCGGCACCGACCGGCGCATGCTGATCGCACAGGCGATGCCGCTGCTGTCTTCGGACGAGGTGATGGCGCTGCGGCAGGCCGTCGGCCAGGTGCATGCCGGCGACGCGCTGATCGACTACGTGCAGGCGCTGCTCACGCGCAGCCGCCAGCACCCGGGCGTACGCGTCGGCCTGTCGCCGCGCGCCGGCATCGCGCTGCTGCGCGCGGCGAAGGCCTATGCCCTGCTGCTCGGTCGCCATCATGTGCTGCCCGACGACGTGCAGGCGCTGTTCGCTGCCGTGGCCACCCACCGGCTGGTGCCCGAAGCCGAAGCCGCCTCGGCCACCACGTTGGCCAAAGCCATCCTGCACGCGGTTCCGGTCGACTGAGGATGGCGGGCTTGCGCGCATCGCTGGCACGACGGCTGGCCCTGCTCGCGCGGCCACGCGCCGCGGAGGTGCTGCCGGTCCAGCTGGACCGACGGCGCGTGTACGTGCTGCCGACGGGCTTCGGCCTGTTCTATGCTGTGCTCGTGCTGGCGATGGCGCTCGGTGCGCTGAACTACAACAACAATCCCGCGTTGCTGATGGCGCTGCTGCTGGGTGCGACCGCGATGGCGAGCCTCATCTTTGCGCACCTGCAGCTGTCCGGCCTGCGCATGGACGCGGTGTCGGGCGACCCCGTGCATGCGGGGGAGTCGCTCCTGCTGCACATCGCCCTTTCCGCGCGCGACGGCCGCCCGCGCCGTGGCCTCCGGGTGGATGGCGCCGAAGCCACGGCGTTCGCGCCCACGATGTCCGCGGAAGGGACCGTGGTGGAGCTGGCCCTGCCCACGCAGCGCCGCGGCTGGCATGAGATCGGACGGCTGCGCATATCGACCACGCAGCCCCTCGGCCTGGCGCGCGCTTGGTCGTGGATCTGGCCGCCACCGTTGCTGGTCTATCCCGCGCTCGAGGTCCACGGGCCACCGTTGCCGGAAGGTGGACGCACGGGCCAGCGGGCGAGGCTCGACCCGGCGGGTGACGATGTCCACCACCTGCGCGGCTATCGCGCGGGCGACGCGCCGCGCACGATCGCGTGGAAGCCTTCCGCACGACGCGACATGCTGTTGGTGCGCGAATACGAGCAACCGGTGGGCGTCGAAGTCAGGCTGGACTGGGACATGCTGGGCACCCTCGCGCATGAGGATCGCATCCGCCGCCTCGCGCATTGGGTGGAACTCGGCGAACGCGAGGGGCGACGCTATCGGCTCGCCCTGCCCGGCCAACCGCCGCTGGGGCCGGCGAACGGCACCCTGCACCGCCACCTCTGCCTGCGCGCCCTCGCGCTGATGCCGCATGCCGATCCCCGCGCCTGACGCCCCCCTCCCCGACCGCACCAGCCGCTTGTGGACGCTGGGCAGCGCGGCGCTGTGCCTGCTGCCCCTGCTGCTCCAGTTGCCGTTGTCACTGGCGCTTGCACTCGGTGCCGTCGGTGTCGTGCTCGGCGCTGCGTCCTGGTGGCGCCCCTTGCCGGCCTGGCTCCGCGTTCTGCTGGCGCTGGCGATGCTGGCGGCGGTGCTCTACGTCACCGGCCTGCGCTTCGGACGCGATACCGGCTGCGCGTTGCTGGCGGCGATGCTCGCCCTCAAGCCCACCGAAACGCAGGGGCTGCGCGACAATCGCAGCCTGCTCGGTTTCGCCTTCTTCGCGCCGTTCGCCGCCTTCCTGCTCGACCAGGGGCCGTTGACGATGACGCTGGGCTTGTTCGGCCTGTGCGCCGGCCTGATCGCGCTGCAGCGGCTGGCCGATGTGGAGACGTTCAGCACGGCCGACGCACCCAACGCATGGCCCCGTCTGGTCCTCGTCGGACGGCTCGTGCTGTTGGGACTGCCGCTGGTGCTGGCGGCGTTCTGGTTGTTCCCTCGTTTCGCGTCACCGCTGTGGGGTGTGCCAGAACGCGCGCTCGCCAAACCCGGTCTGAGCGATGACATGTCGCCCGGTGGATGGCTCGACCTGATGGCCGATGAGGATCCTGCGCTGCGCGCGCAGTTCTTTGGCGCGACGCCCGCCCCGGAGCAGATGTATTGGCGCGGGCCGGTGTTGTGGAACTACGACGGTCGCACCTGGACGCAGGCGCCATGGCTGCGTGGACTGCCGCCCGCGCGAGCTACGCGTGGCGGCACGCAATGGGACTATCAGCTCGAGGTCGAGCCGACGGACAGGCGCCAGTTGGTGGCGCTGGACCTACCTTCGGCCGCCCCCGAAGGTGCTCATCTGGCCAACGACTATTCGATGACGGTGCGTACGCCGCTAAACGCACTCACGCGCTGGCGCATGCAATCCGTGGCGCCGGATCGTCTCGAATCCCCCTTGCCGGCGCTACTGCGCCAGCAGGCCCTCCTGTTACCGGCGGACTTCAATCCGCGCACACGGCGACTGGCTTTGCAGTGGCGGCAGGAAGCCGGCGGCAACGACAGTGCGATCGTGCAGCGAGCACTTGCCTGGATCCGCGCGGAGTTCGCGTACACGCTCGAAACCCCGTTGCCCGGCAGGGACGCCGTGGACGAATTCCTGTTCGATCAGCAGCAGGGCTACTGCGAGCACTTCAGCTCGTCCTTCGTCTTCCTGATGCGGGCCGCTGGCGTGCCTGCGCGCGTGGTGACCGGGTACACGGGCGGCGTCTACAACCGGCTGGGCGGCTACTGGGTGATCCGGCAGATGGACGCCCATGCCTGGGCCGAAGTCTGGCTGCCGGAACGCGGCTGGGTACGCGTCGATCCGACCGCAGCCGTGGCGCCGGAACGCATCTACGACACCCTGGACGACCAGTTGGGCGATGGGGTGGGCGCAGGCCGCCTCACGCTCGAGGGCTTCGGCAGCGTCAGCGACTGGATGCGCCGCGGCTGGAACGATCTGGTGCTGGGCTTCGATGCGCGCCGACAGACGCAGCTGCTCGAACGCCTGGGCGCGAACGGACTCGGCGGCGCCGGGCTGGGCATCCTGTTCGGCATCGCGGCGCTCGGCACGCTGGGCTGGATGGGCTGGTGGTTGGCCCGGGCCGAACGCGAACGCGATCCGCTGCTGCGCGCCTGGCACCGCCTGGGACGCCGGTACGCGCGCCTGGGGCTCGGCCGGGAGCCCCATGAGACCGCCACGGACTGGGCACGAAGGGTCGCCGCGCGGCGTCCGCAGGCCTCGAACGTACTGTTTTCGCTCAGCCGGCGTTTCGCCGCGGCGCGCTACGCTCCGGATGAGGGGGATCACCGCGCACTGATCGAAGACCTGCGCCGGCACCGCCCGTGACCTACTGGAGACTGGCCATGAACCTTCGTTTCGCTGTCCTCGCTACCGCCACTGCCGTGTTGCTGTCGGCGTGCGCCACCGCACCCGCACCGCTGCAGGGCAGCTTCACGCCCGTCAATCCGCGCGACTCGGTCGCTGCACCCCAGGTAGGCGCCTCCGTCCGCTGGGGCGGCCGCATCATCAGCACCACGCCCGCGCAGAACAGCACGTGCTTCCAGTTGGTCTCGCGACCGCTGGCGGGCACGGGTCGGCCGCTGGCCAGCGCGCCCGATGCCACCGATGGCCGCTTCATCGCCTGCCGCGCCGGTTTCTACGATCCGGCCGTGTTCGCCGAAGGCCGCGAAGTGACCTTCGTCGGCAAGATCGACGGCTACGAGAGCACGCGTATCGGCGACTACGACTACCAGCTGCCGCGTGTCGCAGCGGACGTGGTCTACCTCTGGCCGGAAGTGCGCGAGGTCGAGGTTCGCCCCTATCCCTACTACGATCCCTTCTGGGGCCCGCGCTGGGGCCGTTGGGGCTGGTGGTGAGCACCGCCATCGCCGCATGAAGAAAGCCGCCCGAGGGCGGCTTTCTTTTTGATCGATCGTCTCAGCCCGGCGTGCCGAAGCGTCCCAGCGGTGCGCCGGCCAGCAGATGCAGGTGGATGTGGAAGACGGTCTGTCCGCCATGTTCGCGGCAGTTCATCACCACGCGGTAGCCGTCCTCGGCGAAGCCTTCGCGACGCGCGTACTCCGCTGCCGCCAGCACCAGCCTGCCCACCAGTACCGCCTGCTCCGGCCGCAGATCGTCGAGCGTCGGGATCGCGTCGTGCTTGGGAATGAAGAGCACATGCACCGGCGCCTGCGGCGCGATGTCCTTGAAACCCAGCACGTCGTCGTCCTCGTAGACGATCGTGGCGGGAATCTCACGGCGGATGATGCGGGCGAAGATGGTATCGGTCATGGGGTCGTCTTCCCGGGTATGGTCAGGTCATTTCGCTGCGGCCGCCGAAGGCATGGGCCAGCGTGCCGCGATCCACGTACTCCAGCTCGCCGCCCAGGGGGACGCCATGCGCCAGCCGGCTGGGTCGCACGCCCTGCTGGCGTGCCAGCTGGGCCAGGTAATGCGCCGTGGCCTCGCCCTCGACCGTCGGATTGGTGGCGATGATCAGTTCGGTCGCTTCGCCCGCAACCAGGCGACGGGTCAACGCATCCAGCCCGAGCTCGCGCGGACCGATGCCGTCCAGGGGCGACAGCCTGCCGTGCAGGACGAAGTAGACGCCGCGATAGCCGGTCGCCTGTTCGATCGCGAGGCGGTCCGACGGCGACTCGACCACGCAGAGCTGGTGGCGGTCGCGGCTACCGCTGGCGCAGATCACGCAGAGGGTGCCTTCGGTGAAGTCGCGGCACTGCGCGCAATGGCCGATGCGTTCGAGCGCATCGGCGAGCACGGCGGCCAGGCGCTTGCCGCCGTCCCGCTCACGGTCGAGCAGGTGGTAGGCCATGCGCTGGGCCGTCTTCTGCCCGACACCGGGCAGCACGCGCAGCGATTCGATGAGCTGTTCGAGCAGCGGACTGGACATCGTCATCCCGGGTCCACGCCCGCCGATACCGCGGGCGCCGGACCGGTGCGGGTCAGAACGGCAGCTTCATGCCCGGCGGCATCGGCATGCCGGCCGTGGCCGCACCCATGCGCGACTTGGATTCCGCGTCGACCTTGTTGGAGGCGTCGTTGAAAGCGGCCGCGATCAGGTCTTCCAGCATCTCGGCATCCGACAGCACCGACGGATCGATGCGGACCTTGCGGCACTCCTTCGCGCCGGTCAGCGTGACGCTGACCATGCCGGCGCCGGCATTGCCGGTGACTTCCAGCTTGGCGAGTTCTTCCTGGGCGCGCTGCAGGTTCTCCTGCATCTTCTGCGCCTGCTGCATCAGTTGGGCGATGTTTCCACGCATGTCGTGATCACTCTTCGTAAGGACGGATGGAGTCCGGGACGAGCCGGGCGCCGTGCTGCTGCACCAGTCGCTGCACATCCGGATGGTTCATGAAGGTTTCTTCGGCCTCGTTCTGCCGCTCGCCACGCTGCCGGTGGCTGCGCTCCTTGAGCGTTTCGGTCTCCGCGGCGGCGATGGTGGTCGCGAACGCCAGCCGGGGGGCGACGCCGTAGCGTTCGGCGATGGCGTCGGCCAGCTCGCCCAGCGTGCGCTCGGAGCGGAGGTAGTCGAACCCGCTGTCCAGCGCCAGCGTCAGCGTGCCGTGGGCGTAGCCGGAGAAGGCGACGTTTTCGACCAGTTGCTTGCCGACGCCTTTCAACCCGCAGGTGCTGGCGAAATGCAGCCAGGTCTCGGCATCGATGATGCCGATGTCGGTCGGCATCGCCGTGCGTGCAACAGGCGCAGTCGGTGCCGGAGCCGGCGGCGGCTCAGGCGCCCACGGCGGGTCTTCAGACGAAGCAGGCGGCGATACGGCCGCGCGCGCTTCATGGACGGGCGCGGCCGGCGGCGGCATCGCCTCGCGAACGGGTTCAGCGGCGCGCACCGGCTTGGAAGGCGCCGCGGATACCGCGGCGCCCGCGTCTGCTGCCGCCGGCGCCTGCTTCCCTTCGCCCCGCATTTCGCCGTTCTGGGCAGGACGGAACGCCAGCATGCGCAGCAGGCTCATCTCGAAGCCCGCGCGGCCGCTGGGTGCCAGGTGCAGGTCGCGCCGGCCGTTGATCGACATCTGGTACCAGAGCTGGACCACTTCAGGGCGCAGCTGTCCGGCGAATGCTTCGACATCCACGCCTTCGGCTTCCACCGCGGCCGAGGGCACCAGCTGGCGCACCTGGATGCGATGCAGCGCTTCGGCCACCGCATCCAGCACGCCACCCCAGTCCGGGGAAAATTCCGCCAGGCCCGCGATCACCTGCAGCAGCGCGTCGCCATCGCCCTGCACCAGCGCGGCGAGCATCGCGTTGACCTGGGTGCGGTCCACGGTGCCCAGCATCGTGCGCACGCCGTCGTCGCGCAACGCACCGCCGGCATAAGCGATCGCCTGGTCGAGCAAGGACAGGCCGTCGCGCAGCGAACCGTCGGCCGCGCGCGCGAGCTGGGCGATCGCCCCGGTGTCGGCCTCGATCTGCTCGGCGCCGAGGATCTTGGTCATCTGGCCGCGGATCTGCTCCTCGTCCAGGCGCTTCAGGTTGAACTGCAGGCAGCGCGACAACACCGTCACCGGCAGCTTCTGCGGATCGGTGGTGGCGAGCAGGAACTTGACGTGCTCCGGCGGCTCCTCGAGCGTCTTCAGCAGCGCGTTGAACGCCGCCTTCGAGAGCATGTGGACTTCGTCGATCAGGTAGACCTTGAACTTGCCGCGCGACGGCATGTACTGCGCGTTCTCGATGACTTCGCGCACGTCGTCCACGCCGGTGTTCGACGCGGCGTCGATCTCCAGCAGGTCGATGTAGCGGCCCGCGTCGATGTCCAGGCAGGCCGCGCACTGGCCGCACGGATCGGCGCTGGTGCCCTTCTCGCAGTTCAGCGATTTGGCGAAGATGCGCGCGATGGTGGTCTTGCCGACGCCACGGGTGCCGGTGAACAGGAAGGCGTGGTGCACCCGCCCGGAATCCAGCGCGTTGGTGAGCGCGCGGACCACGTGTTCCTGGCCCACCAGTTCGGCAAAACGCTTGGGGCGCCACTTGCGGGCGAGGACAAGGTAGGACATGCCGACATTGTGCCACGGCCGGCAAGCGGCCCCGGCCGGAAGACGCCCGCGACCGGCTTCGCTTGTGGCCTGCTTCGCCGGAGGCTAGAATTCACGCCCCTGAAAGCGGCCCGCGGTCGCGTTCAGGTCCCGGAGAGGTGTCCGAGTGGTTGAAGGAGCACGCCTGGAAAGTGTGTAAGCGTCTAAACCGCGCTTCGGGGGTTCGAATCCCCCTCTCTCCGCCAGATTGAAAGACGTAGTGATGGCTTCAGGTCCGTGATGTTTCGCCGGGACGTGGAGAGGGGGTGAGAACCCCCGGGTTCGACAAACCGCGTAGCGGTTTGCACGGCGAAGCCGCCCGCAGGGCGAAGGCGCGCAGCGCCGAGTGAATCCCCCTCTCTCCGCCAGATTCGATGCGTCCCAGCGTATCGGGATGATGGCGAACCGCGCTCCGGCGCGGTTTCGTTTCTATGGTGGCCCCGTCGGCCCCTCGCGACGCTAGGTCGAAAATCCCGCCAGGGCCGGAAGGCAGCAACGGTATCGATCAACGCGGGCGCCGAGGTCAGCCGGCGGGGCCACCGCCTTTTCGGCCACGGGTTATTCATTGACCCCTGCCGTTGCGACGGCATCTTTCTCCGCGCCGCGGAACAACCGCGGGGCGCGGCAGCAACGGTATCGATCAACGCGGGCGCCGAGGTCAGCCGGCGGGGCCACCGCCTTTTCTGCCCGACGGCGCGTGCGACTCAGTCGGCGATGATGCCCAGCGCGTCGGGTTCGCGGCCGGTCACCCAGTAATCGATGACCTGCCAGCGCTGCGTATCGATGACCGCAACCCGGTCGCCGCCGCTGATCGCCACGTAGGCCCGTGGACGGTCCGACGCGACCACCACGCCGATCGGAAGCGCCGCGTTGCCGAGCATGGTGGCCTGGTAGTCCATGTCCTCGCGCGAAAGCGCAACGGTCGCCACCGGCACCTTGGTCCGGGCGTTGAAGACGGCCAGCGTGGCCGCGCGGGCATTGGTGACGAAGGCCAGCGCGCCGTCGGCCGCGAAGGTCACGCGAATGGGGAAGCCCTTGCTGCTCATGCGGCGCTTGACCGCCAGTGTGCGCGGATCGTGCACGGTGAGCGTGCCGTCCTCGCGGTTCGTCACCCAGACTTCCGCACCGTCCGGCCGCACCGCGACGCCTTCGGCGCCCTTGCCCGCCGGACGCTCCACGCGGGCGCCGGTGGCCAGATCGATCCGGCTGATCGTGCCGGCCTGGATCTTGGTCAGATAGGCGACCTGCCCGTCCGGTGACAGCGCCACCATGTGCCCCGTACCACCGCCGACATCGATGCTGCGTTCCACCTCGCCCGAGGCGACGTCGACCACGATCAGGCTGGCCGACGCTTCGGTGGTGACGAGCACGCGACGCCCATCGGCCAGAAAGCGGATGCCATGCGGCGCACTGTGCTGGCCCAGGTCGATCACGCGCGTCGGCTTGCCTCCCACGAGGTCCAGCACGGACAACGTGCTGCCGGATTTCGCGCCGCCGTAGTTCGTCACCACGGCGACGCGACCGTCCGGCGCCACGGCGATCTCGTGCGGCGCGTCGCCGGTCCTGTATTCGCCGACGCGGCGACCGTCGCGCAACGACAGGCGCCACACGGTATCGGCGGACTTGTTGCCGACCAGCAGTTCGGCCGACTGAGCGCCCGGTGCCCAGAGGCACACCAGGGCGATGCCCAGCGTGGCCGGCAGGAGCGCCCTCACGGACCGTCCGCCACCGGATGCAGCCAATCGGCATCCCCTTCGCGATAGTGCTCGCGCTTCCAGATCGGCACGCGTTGCTTCACCTCGTCGATGATGTAGCGGCACGCATCGAATGCGGCGCCGCGATGCGCTGCGCTCACCCCGACCCAGACGGCCAGATCGCCGACCGCCAGGGCGCCGACGCGGTGCGCGCAGCAGGCCGCCAGTACTTCGAAGCGTTCCATCGCCTCGGCGACGATGCGCTCGCCTTCGCGTTCGGCCAGCGCGCCATACGCTTCGTAGTCCAAGCCATCCACTGCGCGGCCGGCGTGGTGGTCGCGGACCCAGCCTTCGAACGTCGCATGGCCACCCGCGCGCGGATCGCGCAGCGCGGACCCCAACGCGACGACATCCAAAGGCTCCGCGGAAAGAACGAATTGCGGCATGCCTCAGCCTCCGCTCACGGGCGGGATGAAGGCGACTTCGCTGCCCGTCCGCAGGCTGTCCTGCCAGCGCGCGAACTCGCCATCGACCGCGACGCGCAGGTGCTCGCGAGGCCAGGCGATCCCGTGGCGCGCCTGCACTTCCCCATACAGTCCGGAAAGATCGACCGCGACGGTGGTGACCGATTCGCTGGCCACACCCGTGCGTTCGCGCAGACTGGCGAAATAGAGCACGGTGAGCGTCGTTGTCATGCCGACCCCACGTCGCGCTTGCCACCGCGCTTGGCCACTAGCTTCGCCGGTCCCAGCACGATGGCGTGCGACAGCGCCTTGCACATGTCGTATACGGTCAGCGCGGCGACGGTGGCGCCGGTCAGCGCCTCCATCTCCACGCCGGTGCGATGCACCGTGCGCACCTGGCATTCGATCAACAGGGCGTTCTCGCCCTCCCAGTCGATCGCCAGACGACAACCGTCGATAGGCAGGGGATGGCAGAACGGGATCAGTTCGTGCGTGCGCTTGACCGCCATCGTCCCGGCGATGATCGCGGTATCGACGATCCCGCCCTTGGCGCTGCGCAACCCGTTGCGCTTCAGCTGTCGCGCGACCTCGGCGGGGAAGCGCACGCGGCAGGTCGCCCGCGCTTCGCGCGCGGTGACGGCCTTGCCGGACACATCCACCATCGCGGGGCGGCCGTCGGCGTCGAGGTGGGTCAGTGCGGTGCGGGGCATGCGGGTCCTGGGAAATCAGCCGCCGATAAGATACATCTCGACGCGGCGCCGGTCCCGCACTTCCGGGCGGCCGCGCAGTTCGCTGTAGCGGTCCCCGCGCGCCGACCACAGGTGGGCCACATGCGCGACCAGCGCGTCTTCGCCCTGGGCCAGTATCGCCCGCAGGTCGGTGCCGTCCGACGCGAACAGGCAGGTGAACAATCGGCCGTCCGCCGACACGCGGGCGCGATGGCAGTCGCCGCAGAACGGCACGCTGACGGAACTGACGAACCCCACTTCGCCGCCACCGTCGTCGAATCCATAGCGCTCGGCCACCTCGCCCCGGTATTCCGCCTGCAGGGGATGCAGGGGCCAGCGCGCGGCGATCCGGTCGCGCAGTGCCGACGAGGGGACCATCCGCTCGAGCCGCCAGTCGTTGCTGTCGCCGACGTCCATGAACTCGATGAAGCGCACCACGTGCCCGGTGCCGCGGAAGCGCTCGACCAGCGGGAGCACCTCCGCTTCGTTCACGCCCCGCTGCACGACGGCATTGATCTTCAACCGCGTGAAGCCGGCCGCCACCGCGGCATCGATGCCGGCGAGCACGTCGCCGACCTGCCCGCGTCGGCCGGACATGTCAGCGAACACGTCGGGATCCAGCGCGTCCAGGCTGACGGTGATGCGCCGCAGGCCGGCGTCGTGCAGGGCCTGCGCCTGGTGCGCGAGCAGCACGCCGTTGGTGGTCAGCGCGATATCGTCCAGGCCGGGAATGCCGGCCAGCCGGCGCACCAGATCCGGCAGGCGCTTTCGCAGCAAGGGCTCGCCGCCGGTCAGGCGCAGCTTGCGCACGCCCAGCCGCGCGAACGCACGGACCAGCACCTCGATCTCGTCGAAGGACAGGCGCTGCGACGCATCGGTGCCGTAGTCCTCCGGCACCCGGTCGGCCGGCATGCAATAGCCGCAGCGGAAGTTGCAGGCATCGATCACCGACAGCCGCAGGTCGTGCAGCGGACGCCCCAGCAGATCCTTCGGCAGTGGCGAGACGTTCACGGCAGCTCGACGGGCGATGGCCCGGCCAGCGCGATGCCTTCGCCGGGCGAGGCGACGCGATGACCGCGTGCGCGCAATGCCTCGCCGTCCGCGGCACTGGCGTAGTGGTAGAGCACGCAGCGGGCGAGCAGAGCCGACGCATATTCGCGCTCCAGATCGTCGATGCCGCTGTGCGAAGGATTGCCGTGCAGCCCGCAATCGTGCGCGATCAGTTCGTCGGCATCGGCGTGGCGGGCCAGCATCTCCGGGATCGGACGCGTATCGCCCGTCCACACCACACTGCCGCGCAGGCGCAGGCCAAACGCCGTCTCCGGCCAGTGGTGGCGTACCGGGAACACCTCCAGCCGCTGCCCGTCGTGCCAGAAGGCATCGCCGACCGGCACCAGATGAAACGCATCCCAGAAGTTCGCTCCACCCTCGGCCAGCACGTTCGGATAGCTGGCGATGCGCTGGTGCAGCAGCGGCACCAGCGGCGCAGGCACGTACAGGCGGACTTTGCCGCGCCGCGCCGGATCGAAATAGCTGGCCACGAACAGCCGCTCCATGCCGGCGACATGGTCCAGGTGCAGGTGGGTGATGAAGACCGCGTCGGGCATGTCGCCGTATCGGGCGTGGTACGCGGTCAGGCCCTCGCCGCCGCAATCGATGGTGAGCCACGGGGCGCCATCGCGCTCCAGCGTGGCCATGGCCGAGCCCAGCTCGACCGCGCTGGCGTTGCCCACGCCAAGGAAGCGCAGCATCCACGTCACCTCAGTAACCCCGCGACCAGGCGTGGTCGTAGGCGCGACGCAGGTGGGCGAAATCCACGCCGACCTCGTCGACGCTGCGCGCGCCGCGCAGCTTGAGCAGCGAACGCTTGAGGCGCGCCAGGTTCTGTTCCCGCCAGGCGGTGGCGGGAATACGCAGGCGCCCACGGTCGAAGTCGATCAGCCAGCCATGGCCCGTGCCGTCGAACAAGATGTTCTGCGCATTGAGGTCGGCGTGGTCCAGGCCGGCCCGGTGGAAGCGCGCCACCAGCCGGCCCGTGCTTTCCCAGGGCGCTCGGCCGTCGTCCTGCGACGCGATGTCGGCCAGCGTACGCACATCCATCAACCGCTCCACCAGGATGGCCGCACGGTAGAACATGCCATCGCGCACGTAACTGGCGGCCACCGGCCGCGCGACCGGCAGGCCACGCGCCAGCAGCGCACGGGTGAGGCGGAATTCGGCGAAGCTGCGCGTACGGTCGGGACCGTGCCACAGGTAGCGGTCCTGGCTGAAGCGCGAGGCCAGGCCGCCGCGCCGATAGTGACGCAGGACACACTGGCTCGAAGGCGCATCGATGAACCAGGCGCCTCCCCGGCCGCCACTGTCGACGGGCCGGGCGCGGTCGCCCCACTTCTCTGGCGAAAACCAGTCGGGATCCGCTTGCCGCAGGTGTTTGCGGTCGAACAGAATCGCACCGTATCCGCTGCCTTCGCGGAACGGCGTCAGGGATTCCGAGGCGTCAAAACCGACCATCCAGCGAGTCTAACAACACTTGTCCACGATTCCCCAATCGCTCTGCCTGCTCCGCCTGTCCGCCCTCGGCGACGTGACCCATGTCGTGCCGCTGGTGCGCACGTTGCAGCGCCACTGGCCGCAGACCCGCCTGCACTGGGTGATCGACAAGGGCGGCTTCAAGCTGCTGGAAGGCCTCGAGGGCGTCACCTTCCACACCTACGACAAGAAGACGGGGCTGGCCGGCATGCGTGCCCTGCGCGCGGACCTGCCGGGCGACGGCTTCGACGCGCTGCTGCAGATGCAGGTGGCCCTGCGCGCCAACCTGCTGTCGGCCTTCATCCGCGCACGCCGCCGGATCGGCTACGACCGCAGCCGCTCGAAGGACCTGCACGGGCTGGTGATCAACGAGCGCATCCCCGACCG
Source organism: Pseudoxanthomonas sp. CF385 (assembly GCF_900104255.1). Classification (NCBI taxonomy): domain Bacteria; kingdom Pseudomonadati; phylum Pseudomonadota; class Gammaproteobacteria; order Lysobacterales; family Lysobacteraceae; genus Pseudoxanthomonas; species Pseudoxanthomonas sp. CF385. Next base: position 1,662,246 of record NZ_FNKZ01000001.1, on the reverse strand, counting down.
TCCCGGCATCCACGTGCTGGACGCGATCGGCAGCTTCTGCGAACCCCTGGGCCTGAATCAGGACGAGGTCGTCTGGCGCCTGCCGGTTCCCGAAGACGCGTACGCCTGGGCGGGGGCGCAATGGCCTGCGGATGGCCAGCGCACGCTGATGATCTCGCCGTGCTCCAGCCACGAACGCCGGAACTGGTACGCCGAACGCTACGCCGCGCTCGCCGACCATGCGGCCACGCAGGGCTGGCGCGTGGTGCTGTGCGGCGGTCGCAGCGATCTCGAACGCCGCACCGCCGACGCCATCATCGCGGCGATGCGCGCCCCGGTGCTCGACCTCGTCGGCAAGGACACGCTCAAGCAGTTGCCTGCCCTGCTCGCCCGCGCCGACCTGGTGGTGACGCCGGACTCGGGCCCCATGCACATCGCCAACGCGATGGGCAGCGCCGTGCTGGGCCTGCACGCCGCCAGCAATCCGCATCGCAGCGGCCCCTACTCGACCACGCGCTACTGCGTGGACCGCTACGACGATGCTGCGCGCAAGTACCGAGGCAAGCCTGCGGCCGACCTGCCCTGGGGCACGAAGATCGAACACGACGGCGTCATGGGTCTGGTAACGGTGGAAGACGCGGTGGCGGCCTTCGAGCGGCGACGCGCCGACCTGGACGGTTGACCGTGGACCTGGCCGACCTGCTCGGGATCCGCTGGCCGCTGCTGCAGGCGCCGATGGCCGGCGTGCAGGGCAGCCGCCTGGCGCTCGCCGTCTGCGAAGCAGGCGGCCTGGGCGCCCTGCCCGCCGCCGCGCTGACACCGGATGCGCTCGACGCCGAAATCCGCCACCTGCGGTCCGGTACCGACCGGCCTTGGAACCTGAACTTCTTCTGCCACGCACCACCGACGCCGGATTCCGCGCGCGACGACGCCTGGCGGCGGAAACTGCGCGCCGACTACGCACGGTTCGATCTCGACATCGAAGACATCGTGGCCACGCCGGGACGCCGCCCCTTCGATGCCGAAGCACTCGCGCTCGTGCAGGCGCACCGGCCTGCAGTGGTGAGCTTCCATTTCGGCCTGCCGGCGGACGCATTGCTGGCCGGCGTGCGCGAGACCGGCTGTCGCGTGCTGGCCAGTGCGACCACCGCGGACGAGGCGCGCTGGCTGCAGGCGCGCGGCGTGGATGCCGTGATTGCGCAGGGCTGGGAAGCGGGCGGACATCGGGGGCATTTCCTGTCCGATGACCTGGACCTGCAGTCGGACCTGCCCGCGCTGTTGCCGCAGATCGTCGCGGCCGTCGACGTGCCGGTGATCGCCGCCGGTGGCATCGCCGACGCGCGCGGCGTCGCGGGCGCGATGGCGCTTGGTGCCGCGGGCGTGCAGATCGGCACGGCCTATCTGTTGTGCCCGGAGGCCGATACGCGTGCGGTGCACCGCCGGGCGTTGCGAGAACCGCGGACGACCGCGGTCACCAACGTCTTCACCGGTCGCCCAGCGCGCGGCATCGTCAACCATGCGATGCGGGCCTGGGGCCCCCTGGCGGATGACGCGCCCGCATTCCCGCTGGCGACGGCCTATTCCGCACCGTTGCGCGGACCTGCAGAGGCGCAGGGGCTCGACGATTACTCGCTGCTGTGGGCAGGCCAACGGTTCCCGGCGTGCCGCGAGGTTCCCGCCGCAGCGCTTACGGAAGCGCTGGCGCAGGGCTTCGCCCCGATCCGTCAGGACGCGTCGCCCGACCGGTAGTCCTGGTACGACTTCTCTTCCACGTAGCTCGACCCCAGCGCCAGGTTGATCGCCTTCTTGATGCGGGCGCGCTCGTCGTTCTCGATGTACACGCTGCGCGCCAGGCGGATGAACGCATCGTCGAACGCCTGCGCCTTTTCTTTCACGCGGACGTCGTCCTCGATGTCCCACAGGCGCTCGTTGACGGCCTTCAGCTGCGCGCGCAGCTCGACGATGCTGTTCCCCGCCGCCGGATGCGCCATCCAGGCCTGCTCGAGCGCGGTCAGCTCGTCGCGCACATGGGCCAGCTTGGCCGGGTCGCTCATGCGCTCGGACTTGATCTGGAGGATGGCGATCTTGTCCAGCAGCTCGCCGAACGACACGGGGACGAGGATCTCGGACATGGGCGGACTCCCGGCAAAGAACGTCATTCTAGGCGGCGACTTCCGCCGCGGCACCCCTCGCGCAGGCGCCAGAACGCAAAAAGCCCCCTTTCGGGGGCTTTCGCGAAACTGGCGGAGAGGGAGGGATTCGAACCCTCGATACGCTATTAACGTATGCCTGATTTCGAGTCAGGTACATTCAACCACTCTGCCACCTCTCCGGTGGCCCTGGACGCGTCCAGGGCCGTGAATGATACGTGGCGGGCCGCTTCCGGACAAGCCGACGGACACGATGGCGCGCACGCGCGGCCATCGGCGTGCACGTCGATGAACCCCGACCGGCCTCCTTGACGCGTCGGCCTTGCCGGTTGTCCTGTCCGTCCGGATCATTGCGTATGAACGGGTAGGCGAAGCACGTCCCACAGCGCAGGGCACCATGATCGAATTCGGCCACATCTCCCACGTCGGCCTCCGCAGGGAGCTGAACGAGGACACCTACTACGGCGACAGCGAGCTGGGCCTGTGGCTGGTGGCCGACGGCATGGGCGGTCACGCCTGTGGCGAGGTGGCCAGTGCGCTGGCCCGCGAGACCATCGTCCGCGAGGTCCGCGACGGCACGCCGCTGGCACAGGCGATCCGCATCGCCGATGAGGAAATCATCCGCACCTCGCGCCGCCGCAACGACACCCTGCCGATGGGCACCACGGTGGTGGCGGCCCGCATCCAGGGCAACCGCTTCGAAGTGGCCTGGGTCGGCGACAGCCGTGCCTATCTCTGGCGCGAGGGCCAACTGGCCCAGCTCAGCCAGGACCACAGCTATGTGCAGGAACTGATCGCCCAAGGCGCGCTGACGGCCGAGCAGGCGCGCTCGCATCCGCATCGCAACGTCGTGACCCAGGCGCTCGGCGTCACCGATCCGAACCACCTGAACGTGGAAACCATGACGGGCGAGCTACGCCCGGGCATGCAGCTCCTGCTGTGCAGCGACGGCCTGACCGAAGAAGTCGACGACCGCAGCATCGCCGTCACGCTCAAGCATGACGACTGCAGCGCACAGGAATGCGTGGACACCCTGATCGCCGCGGCCCTGGACGGCGGCGGCTCGGACAACGTCACCGCGATCCTGGTGCGTTGCCACTGACGGCGGTCAGGTGCCCGCCTGCTCCAGCAGCGGCGGGTCCCACAGGCACCGCCCTCCGGCTTTCTTCCGCAGCTTTTCCAGACGCGCTTCGTGGGCGGCGAGTTCGTCGGCCGATACGACGACACGCGGCCGCTCGCTCGCGCTGGCGGTATCGAAGGCGACAACCGTGACGGCGGCGGCGCCCGCGGCGGCCTCCTCGGCCCCACCGAAGCCGATCTCGCTCTGGCCGGCCGTCAGGTTCAGATAGACATCGCACAACAGTTGGGCGTCGAGCAGCGCGCCGTGGAGCTGGCGATGGGTGTTGTCCACGCCCAGGCGCTTGCACAGCGCATCCAGCGAATTGCGCTGGCCGGGAAAGCGCTGTCGCGCGAGCAGCAACGAGTCCTCGACGGTGGCCCGATCGGCCAGCCGCCCGTACCGTTCGCCGAGCCGCGACAGTTCGTAGTCGAGAAAGCCCACGTCGAACGCCGCGTTGTGGATCACCAGTTCCGCCCCTTCGATGAAGGCCAGGAACTCGTCAGCGATGTCGGCGAACAGCGGTTTGTCGGACAGGAACTCGAGGCTCAAACCGGTGACTTCGGCCGCGCCCTGCTCGAATTCGCGCTGCGGATTGATGTACTGGTGATAGGTGCGCCCGGTCGGCCGGCGCTCGAGCAGCTCGACGCAGCCGATTTCGACGACCCGGTTGCCCTTCTTCCATTCCAGGCCGGTGGTTTCGGTATCGAGGATGATCTGGCGCATCAGAGAGACGTTTCCGTGAGAAGGTTCGCGTGGTACAGGCCGACCTCTTGTTCCACATGGGGCAGCGTGACCATTCTCTCAAAGACGAATCCCAGCTTCTGCAACAGGCGGATCGACGCGGCATTGTCGGGATTGACGATGGCCAGCAGGCGGCAGAGCCGCAGGCGATCGCGCGCGTCGGCCATCACGGCGCGCGCGGCTTCTTCGGCGAGGCCGTAGCCCACATGCGCGGGCAACAGCGCGTAGCCGATATCCGGACCGTCCAGCCCTTCGCGCCGCACGAGCCCGCAGTTGCCGATCAGTTCGCCCGTGTCCTTCCTTTCGATGACGTACATGCCCAGGCCATGTTCGGCGTAGCTGCGCATCGCACCCTGCCTCAGGTAGGCGCTCGCCTGCTCCAGCGTACGGACACCGCGGTCGGCGATGTTCCTGATGAAACTGGGTTCGTTGAGCAGCGTCAACATCAGGGCGGCGTCTTCCGCGCGGTCGTCGGCCATGGCCCGCAAACGCAGGCGGGGCGTTTCGGCAACCAGGGTGCCCGGCACCAGTGGCACTCCCGTCACGCCACCGCTCCGCCACGGAAGCGCGTGGCCTCGTTGCGGGCCAGCACGTCGACGCGTTCGTTGTCCGGATCGCCGTTATGCCCCTTCACCCATTTCCACTCGATGCGGTGGCGGCCGGCGGCAGCATGCAGCCGTTCCCACAGATCGCGGTTCTTCACCGGATCACCGCCCGCGGTTTTCCAGCCGCGGCGCACCCAGCTCGGCATCCATTCGGTGATGCCTTGGCGCACATACTGCGAATCGATATGGAGAGTGACCTGGCAAGGCTCGGTCAGCGCCTCCAGCGCGGCGATGGCGGCCATCAGTTCCATGCGGTTGTTGGTGGTCTGGCCCTCGCCGCCCACCAGCTCGCGCTCCTTCTGGCCATAGCGCAGCAGGGCGGCCCAACCGCCCGGGCCGGGATTGCCCAGGCAGGAACCATCGGTGTGGATGCTGATGTGCTTCATGCGGTCTCGTAAGGGTTCAGGCGGCCGGCGCCGTGCGCCAGGCACGGGCCACGGGCGAGGGGGGAATCAGGCCGGCGACGCGCTTTTCCGCCTCCAGCAGGCAGGCGGCACGCAGCGGCGCGGGACCGCGGCCCGGCGCGTCTGGCAGGCCGCGCCACACCGGGCCGTAGTGGAGGACATGCTGGGAAGCGGTCAGGCCGGCCGCGGCCAGTTGCAGTCGCCACTGCCCCAGCGTTCGCGGGACCAGGCCGGAACGGCGCCACCGCAACCGGTACGGGCTCAGCGGATTGAGGACGAACAGCCACAGGCGCCCACCCGGCTCCAGGACGCGGGCGCATTCCTGCAGCAGCGGCTGGGGATCACCGGCATCCAGGACGTGCTGGAGCACGATGACGCCAGCAGCCTCGGTCGGTAGCGGCAGGGGCAGCGCGCAGTGCACATGCCCGGAGAGGCGGGAGGAGCCTGCCCGCGCCCGCAGGTGCACGCCGCGGGTCGCCGGGCCGGCCGAGAGAGCGGCGTCGGCCCCCTCGGGCGAGATCCAGAGCCAGGGCTGGGGAGTACGGCTGGTGAGTGCCTGGCTGACGCGGGCGTGCTCGGAGGCCAGCACGGGTCCGCCGCGCCCGGTCCCGAACCACGCCAGGGCATCGGGTTGACGGGTAAACGCGAAGGCAGGCATGTTCGGATTGTAGAGGACGCCGACCTCAGGCGTCCGTCCCCGTCCCCCCGGAGTCCGTTCGCCGATGCGCCTGCTCGCCTTGCCCGCCTTCGAGGACAACTACATCTGGGCGCTGGTCGACGACGATGGCGATGCCCTGGTGATCGATCCGGGCGATGCCGCGCCGGTGTTGGCCGCCACCGGCAACGGCCTGTGGCCTGCAGCGGTCCTGATCACCCATCACCATCCCGACCACGCCGGCGGCGTGCCGGCGCTGCGCGAACGCTGGCCGACCCTGCCGGTGTTCGCACCGGCGGACGACCGCGTTCCCGACGCCACCGAGCGCGTGGGTGCGGGCGACACCGTGCGCCTGAAGAACTGGCGGCTGTCGGTGCTGGAAGTGCATGGCCATACGCGCAGCCACATCGCGTTCCACGGTGGCGGCTCGGAGGGACCCCCGCAACTGTTCTGCGGCGACACATTGTTCAGCCTGGGCTGCGGGCGCCTGTTCGAAGGCACGCCGGCGCAGATGCTGGATGCTCTGGACCGCCTGGCGTCGCTGCCATCCGAGTCGCTGGTCTGCTGCGGCCACGAGTACACGCTCGCCAATGGGGTCTTCGCACAGGCGGTGGATCCGCACAATCGCGCGCTGCAGCGCCGCATCGAGGACGTGCGCGCCATGCGCCAGGCCGGGCGCCCCTCGCTGCCCGTCACCCTGGCGAGCGAGATCGCCACGAATCCCTTCCTGCGCGTGGACACCGATCCCGTCCGCGATGCCGTCGCCCATCGGCTCGGGCGCGCGCCCGTCGATCGCGTCGAAACGTTCGCCGCCTTGCGGCAGTGGAAGAACGACTTCCGCGCATGAGGACGCGGCATACCCTGGGTGCCGCACTCGTGGCGACGCTGCTCGTCGCCGTGCCGCCGTTCGCCGTCGCCGGAGATCCCCCCGCGCCCGGGGAAACCTCGGGCACGCCCACGTCCGACGCTACGGTGCCGGTCTCCGCCCTGCCCGCCAGCCAGCAGCGCAGCGGCCTGGAGATCTACCAGCGTTTCCGCGACGGCCTCGCCGACCCTGCATGCGACAGCGCGGCCACCAACGGGCGCTGGAAGAAGCAGTTCGGCCATGCTCCCGGGCAACTGGCGCGCGCCGAGGACGACCTGCTGCCGCTGTTCGGCTACGTCGTCGATGCGCTGCGCGAAGCGCACCTGCCCACCGAGTTCGCGCTTATCCCGTTCGTGGAAAGCGGATACAAGCCGGGTGCCCGCAACCCGAACGGCCCGGCCGGGCTGTGGCAGTTCATCGGCATCACCGCGCGCAATCACGGCGTGCCGATGCGCGAAGGCTACGACGGCCGGTTGTCGCCGGTGGATTCGACGCAGGCTGCCGTGCGCTATCTCAAGACGCTGCACGGCATGTTCGGCGGCGACTGGCGATTGGCGGTGATGGCCTACAACGCCGGCGAGTACCGCGTACTCCAATCGATGCGCCGCGCCGGCATGAATGCGCGCAACGCACGCCCCGCCGAGTTGCCGGGGCTCTCCGGCATCACTTACGCGTATGTCGAGAAGCTGCACGCCCTGGCCTGCATCTTCCAGCAGGCCGATGACCGCGATGCCTGGCTGGACCAGCTCGATCGCCCTGTGCCGCGGCTCGCCGCGCATCCGTTACCCGACGGTGGCACGTTGGCCTCGTGGGCCACGGCCCACGGACAATCGACGACGCTGCTCAATCGCCTCAATCCCGCACTGGCAGGGCGCTTCAGTCGGGGCACGCGCCCTATGCGACTGCTGGCGCCCAGCCTCGCCACGGCGAGCGAGACCGCGAGCGGGACGCCGGTTGCGACGGCGGCCGACGCATCGCCGTCCTCGCCCCAGAACGATGCCGCGGTTTCCTCCGGGACCGCCTCGACCGGGCGCACGCATACGGTCAAGCGCGGAGAATCCGCCTGGAGCATCGGCAAGCGCCATGGCATCCCGGCGGCGCGCCTGTTGCGCATGAACGGACTCAAGCCCGGTGCGGTCCTGCGCCCGGGCATGGTGCTCCAACTGGACGAAACGCAGAGCGAGGCGCCCTGAAACAGCAATCCCGCCTTTCGGCGGGATTGCGGGGTGGCGCGCGACAGGACCGTTACAGCCGGTCTTCGAAGACCTTGACCTTGAAGCGCTTGCGCAGCGCATCGACGTAGGCCTGCGTCGAGATGCCGCCGGTCAGCTGCGTCATCTGCTGCCGCATCATCGCGCGCTCTTCCGCCGGCATGTCCGCCAGCACGCCCTCGGTCACCTTGTTGACGGTGAACACCGCGTAGGCGCCATTGCCCAGCGCGACCTTGCCCGCCGTCGACTTGCCTTCCGCCGGACGCGCGGCCGCGAAGATCGCCTCGTTGGCTTCGGCCGTCGGCATCGGCATGCCGCGGCGCATGCCCGGCAGCTCGTTGAAGCGCAGTCCGTCGGCGGCCGCGATGGTGGCCAGCGATTCGCCCTTCTGCAGGCGTGCGACCAGCGCGTCGGCCGCTGCGACGGCGGCCTTCTCGCGGCGGTCGGCGCGGATGGCAGCGACCACCGCATCGCGCGCCTTGTCCAACGCAAGCGCCTGCTCCTGGGTGTGCTGCGCCACGCGGATCACCACACTGTGGTTCGGCGCGATCTCGATCGGGTCGCTGACGGTACCGTCCTGCACCAGCGTGTCGGAGAACGCGGCACGCAGCACGGCAGGAACGGTCGCGACACCTTCCGGCGCATTGCGCGAGAACGGACCGACCTTCTGCAGCGGCAGGCCCACGGCCTGCGCAGCCGGCGCCAAGGCGGTCGGATTCTTCAGCGTCTCGTTGACCACGCGTCCTGCCAGGTCATTGTAGGCGCGGTCGCGTTCGCTCCCGGCTTCCTCGGCGGCCAATTCGCCGCGGACCTCTTCGAAGCTACGGCCCGCACCCGCCTTGATCTCTTTCAGCTGCAGCACGTGGTAGCCGAAATCCGACTTCACCGGGCCACGGATCTCGCCGGCCTGCATGGCGAACGCCGCATCCTCGAACGGCTTGACCATCGAGCCGTCCTTCGCGAACGGCGGCAGCTCGCCGCCAAGATCCTTCGAACCCGGGTCTTCCGAGTTGGCACGCGCCAGTGCGGCGAAATCGGCGCCCTCGCGCGCCTGCTTGGCGAGCGCGGCGGCTTTTTCCTCCGCCTTCTTCAGGGTCGCGGCATCCGCGCCCGCGTCGGCCGAGATGAGGATGTGCGCGACCACGCGCTGCTCCGCGGAAACGAAGCGCGACTTCTCCGCTTCGTAGCGCTTGCGCAGTGCAGCCTCGTCGGCCGGCGCGCCCGCGGGCAGCGTCGCACCGTTGATCTCGATGTACTCCAGCGAAACCTGTTCCGGCTGCTTGAAGTCGTTCTTGTGCCCGTCGTACCAGGCCTTGATGTCGGCGTCGCTGACCGGCGCCGCATCCTCGGCCACGGGCGGCAGCAGCGCGATGCCGATGTCGCGGGTTTCACCCAGCAACTTCCACATGCGTTCCTGCTCGCCTTCGGTGATGAAATCCGAATCGTTGATCGCCATCGGCACCAGCATCATGCGCAGGCGCTCGCGCTGCTCTTCCTCGAACTTCTGCGGCGACACCGCCGGCACCTGCGAGGACAGCATGAGCTGGTAACGCTCGGGACTGAACTTGCCGTCGACCTGGAACGCGGGTTCGCTGGCGATCATCTTCTGGAGCGCGGCATTGCCGACGACGATGCCGGCGCGCTTGGAGCCCAGCGCGAGGACCTTCTGGTCGATCAGCTGCTCGAGCACCTTGCGCTTGTTGTCCGCGCTCTCGAAGTCGCGCGGATCGAACGCTTCACCGGCCTGCTGGCGCGCCTGCTGGCGTGCCTGCTCGAAGGCGGCGCGGAATTCGTCCTGCGTGACCTCTTCGCGCTGCCACAGCATGGAGGCCGGCCACCACTGCGGCGCGGACTCCCACCATGTCGGCGGCGCTTCGACCAAGGCCACGTCGCTGGCGGTACCACCGGTCATGTACTCGTTAACGCCCACGAAGGCGAACGGGATGATCAGCAAGCCCAGGATCAGGCTGGCGATCCAGCCGGAGGTTTTGTCGCGGAGTTTCTGCAGCATGTGCGGACGGGATCCGAATTCGTTCAGCCGCGCAGTTTAGCGCGCCCGGTCATCGGCGTCTCGCCGCCCGGCGGCGGCCTCCGGCCCTCGGGCACAGCGGCGTTAAGGCGAAATGCCCTGCGCGCAGACAGCAAAAAGCCCGCTTTCGCGGGCTTTCTGGGGTCTTAGTGGCGGAGTGGACGGGACTCGAACCCGCGACCTCCGGCGTGACAGGCCAGCATTCTAACCGACTGAACTACCACTCCGCATCAAGACGAACATTGTAAGGTGGTTCGCGTACTTTCCGCTAGACCATCCGACAAAATTTTTTTAACTTCGCATCGCCCCGAGGTGGTGGGTGCTGAGGGTTTCGAACCCCCGACCCTCTCCGTGTAAGGGAGACGCTCTACCGCTGAGCTAAGCACCCAGGTGCATCAAGCACCCTGCCATCGGCAGCGAGTCGATTAGTTTACGGCATCCTTCAGGGCTTTGCCAGCCTTGAACGCGGGGTTCTTGGACGCCTTGATCTTGATGGTGTCGCCCGTCTTCGGGTTACGGCCCGTGCGGGCAGCGCGCTTGCGGACTTGGAAGGTGCCGAAGCCGACCAGCGTCACGCTGTCGCCCTTCTTGAGGGCCTTCGTGATGCTGGAGATGACGGCGTCGACGGCACGGCCGGCTTCGGCCTTGGAGACTTCTGCTTCGTCGGCGACGGCATCGATCAATTCGGTTTTGTTCATTGAGTAACTCCCTTTGCGGAACAACCGCGGAATGAGTAACCGGGACCTGGGGTAGCGCGCGCCCTTGGGAACCGGTCGTTGTTTCCACGCGCTTCGAGGCATCGCCTGGCGCGCGCGGGTGACGTCGTTATACCAGTGCAAAAAATGCCACGCAAGCCGAAAACCCAGCAATGACGCGGGTTTCGGGGGTTTTCAGCTGCCGTTCGTCACCGCGTTCAGTGCTTCACGCCGGGTTGCTGCGACGCTTTGTCGCCCTCCTTCTCCGTGGCGGGCACGCCACGTTCGGAACCGCCCCCGCCATCGGCCGGAACGGGCGCCAGGGGACGCTCCAGCGCGAGATCGAGCACTTCGTCGATCCACTTCACCGGGACGATCTTCATGCCATCGGTGACGTTGGCCGGAATGTCCGCGAGGTCCTTCTTGTTTTCGTCGGGGATGATCACCGTGGTGATGCCGCCACGAAGCGCCGCCAGCAGTTTCTCCTTGAGGCCGCCGATCGCGGTCACGCGACCCCGCAGGGTGATTTCGCCGGTCATCGCGACATCCGCCCGCACCGGGTTCTTGGTCAGCGCCGACACCAGCGCCGTCGCCATCGCGATACCCGCACTGGGGCCGTCCTTCGGCGTGGCGCCATCGGGCACGTGCAGGTGGACGTCGTGCTTCTGCAGGAACTCCGCATCCACGCCCAGGCTTGCGGCGCGGCTGCGCACCACCGACAGCGCAGCGGAACCGGATTCCTTCATCACGTCGCCCAGTTGGCCCGTCAGCAGCATGCCGCCCTTGCCCGGGACCAACGCGACTTCGATCTGCAGCAGGTCGCCGCCCACTTCAGTCCACGCCAGGCCCGTCACCAAGCCGATTTCGTTCTGCTCCTCCGCACGACCGAAGTCGAAACGGCGCACGCCGGAATACTTCTCCAGGTTCTTCGAGCTGACCTGTACCGCCGCGGCCTTGTTCTTCTTCTTCGCCATCGCCTTCGCACCGCCCAAGGCGATCTCCTTCACCACCTTGCGGCAGATCTTGGCGACCTCGCGCTCCAGATTGCGCACGCCGGACTCGCGCGTGTAGTAGCGCACCAGGTCACGGACCGCGTCCTCGGCGATCCTGAGTTCATCCGCCTTCAGGCCGTTGGCCTTCAGCTGCTTGGGCACCAGGTAGCGCTGCGCGATGTTGACCTTTTCATCCTCGGTGTAGCCGGGGATGCGGATCACCTCCATGCGGTCCAGCAGCGGGCCGGGGATGTTCAACGAATTGGAGGTGGCGACGAACATCACCTCCGACAGGTCGAGGTCGACCTCAAGGTAATGGTCGTTGAACGCGTTGTTCTGCTCCGGATCCAGCACTTCCAGCAGCGCCGACGACGGATCGCCCCGGAAATCCATCGACATCTTGTCGATCTCGTCCAGCACGAACAGCGGGTTCTTGCTGCCGGTCTTGTTGAGGTTCTGCACGATGCGACCCGGCATCGAGCCGACGTAGGTACGGCGATGGCCGCGGATCTCAGCCTCGTCGCGCACGCCGCCCAGCGACATGCGCACGAACTTGCGGTTCGTCGCCTTGGCGATGCTCTGCCCAAGCGAGGTCTTGCCGACGCCCGGCGGACCGACCAGGCACAGGATGGGGCCGCGCAGCTTCTTCACCCGCGACTGCACCGCGAGATATTCGAGGATGCGTTCCTTCACCTTCTCCAGACCGTAGTGGTCGGCATCCAGCGTGTCCTGGGCGACCTTGAGGTCCTTGCGCACCTTGGTGCGCTTGTTCCACGGCACGCCGAGCAACCAGTCCAGGTAATTGCGGACCACGGCGGCTTCCGCCGACATCGGCGACATCTGCTTCAGCTTGTTGAGCTCGTTGCGCGCCTTCGTCTCCACCTGCTTGGGCATGCCGGCTTCGGCGATCTTGCGGGCGAGTTCTTCCTGCTCGTTCGGCGCTTCGTCCAGCTCACCCAGCTCTTTCTGGATGGCCTTCATCTGCTCGTTGAGGTAGTACTCGCGCTGGCTCTTCTCCATCTGCGACTTCACCCGGCCGCGGATGCGCTTCTCCAACTGCTGCACGTCGATCTCGCCGTCGACGAAGCCAACGAGCAGTTCGAGCCGCTCGCCCACCTCGATGGTTTCCAGCAGGCGCTGCTTGTCTCCCAGGCGCACGCCCAGGTGCGCGGCGATCGTGTCGGCCAGGCGGCTGGGCTCGTCGATACCGGCGAGCGTCTGCAGCAGCTCGGGCGGCAACTTGCGGTTGGTCTTCACGTACTGTTCGAACAGACTCATCAGCGAGCGCGCGACCGCTTCGATCTCGCGCGGCTCGCGTCCGTCGGTGGAATCGACCTCTTCGCCCTGCCCGTACAGCGAGCCGTCACGCTCCACGACGTTGCTGACGTTGATGCGCGCCGTGCCCTCGACCAGCACCTTGATCGTGCCGTCGGGCAGCTTCAGCAACTGGAGCACCTGCGCCAGCGTGCCGACGGTGTACAGGTCGGCCGCCGCGGGGTCGTCGGTCTCGGCCGATTTCTGGGCGAGCAGGATGATGCGCTTGTCGGCTTCCATCGCCTGTTCCAGCGCGCGCATCGACTTGTCGCGACCGACGAACAGGGGGATGACCATGTGCGGGAACACCACCACGTCACGCAGTGGCAGGACCGGCAGGTCGAGGATTTCAGTCTGGGGGCGGCGGGGCATGGGGGGCTCCAGCTAAGTGCGAATCCGGGGGTGTCGAAACACCGATGGGCCCGTTATGGGGCCATCCGGACGGGGATGCAATAGCGACCTGGAAACGCCAGCAAAACCAGCGACTTGCAGGATCGCCAGAAAGTGAACAGGCGCCTCGTGGGCGCCTGTATTCGGATGCATTTTCCGTGCCGGATCACTCGGCTGCGGCCACCTTCGGCGGCGGCGGACTCTGGTAGATCAGGTACGGCTCCGACTTGTGCTCGATGACGGATTCGTCGACGACCACCTTGCTGACGTTTTCCATCGACGGCAGGTCGTACATCGTGTCCAGCAGCACCGATTCCACGATCGTACGCAGGCCGCGCGCGCCGGTCTTGCGCTTGAGCGCCTTGCGCGCGATGGCGGACAGGGCGTCGGGCCGGAACTCGATCTCCACGCCCTCCATCTCGAACAGCTTCTTGAACTGCTTGGTGATGGCGTTCTTGGGCTCGGTCAGGATCTTGACCAGCGCAGGCTCGTCCAGCTCCTCCAACGTCGCGACCACCGGGAGGCGGCCGACGAACTCGGGGATCAGGCCGAACTTGATCAGGTCCTCGGGCTCGACGTCGGTCAGCAGCTTGCCGGTCTCGGTCTTGCGCTCGGCGCTCTTCACCTTGGCGCCGAAGCCGATGCCGCTGGCTTCCGTGCTGCGCTGCTGGATGATCTTGTCCAACCCGGCGAACGCGCCGCCGCAGATGAAGAGGATGTTCTTGGTGTCGACCTGCAGAAATTCCTGCTGCGGATGCTTGCGCCCGCCCTGCGGCGGCACGCTGGCGACGGTGCCTTCGATCAGCTTCAGCAGCGCCTGCTGCACGCCTTCGCCGGACACGTCGCGGGTGATCGACGGGTTCTCGCTCTTGCGCGAGATCTTGTCGATCTCGTCGATGTAGACGATGCCCTGCTGCGCCTTCTCGACATCGTAGTCGCACTTCTGCAGCAGCTTCTGGATGATGTTCTCGACGTCCTCGCCCACGTAACCCGCTTCTGTCAGCGTGGTGGCATCGGCGATGGTGAACGGCACGTTGAGCAGGCGCGCCAGCGTCTCGGCCAGCAGGGTCTTGCCCGAACCGGTCGGGCCGGCCAGCAGGATGTTCGACTTGGCCAGTTCGACCTCATCGTTCTTCTGGCGGCTCTCGATGCGCTTGTAGTGGTTGTAGACCGCCACGGCCAGCGTGCGCTTGGCGCGGTTCTGGCCGATCACGTACTGATCCAGGACCTCGAGGATCTCGCGCGGCTTCGGCAGGTGGCTGCGTGCGGACTGGGCCTTTTCTTCCAGTTCCTCGCGGATGATGTCGTTGCACAGCTCCACGCACTCATCGCAGATGAACACGCTGGGGCCCGCGATCAGCTTGCGGACCTCATGCTGGCTCTTCCCGCAGAACGAGCAGTACAGGATTTTGGTGCTGTCGCCGGAACGGCCCTGACGATCTTCGCTCATGCTGGTATTACTCGGTCGCTCAACCTGCCCCGGGGGGCTTTCGGTCGGAGAATAGCACACGGTCCCGGCTTGTCAGCCAGGCCCGTGAACAGGGGTATTTGCGCGTGAAACCGGGCCAATCCGGGCAATCAGCCGGCCTGGATGGAGTCGTCCGGACGGCGCTCCAGCACCTGGTCGACCAAGCCGTAGGCCTGGGCGTCCGCCGCGCTCTTGAAGTTGTCGCGCTCGGTGTCGCGCTCGATGGTCTCCAGCGCCTGGCCGGTGTGCTTGGCGAGGATCTCGTTCAGGCGGGCGCGGAGGGTCAGGATCTCGCGGGCGTGGATGTCGATGTCCGTGGCCTGGCCCTGGAAGCCGCCCAACGGCTGGTGGATCATCACGCGGGAGTTCGGCAGGGCGTAACGCTTGCCCTTGGCGCCGGCCGCGAGCAGCAGCGCGCCCATGCTGGCCGCCTGGCCCACGCAGATGGTGCTGACGTCGGGCTTGATGTACTGCATGGTGTCGTAGATGGCCATGCCCGCCGTCACCACGCCACCGGGCGAGTTGATGTACAGGCTGATGTCCTTCTCCGGGTTCTCCGCCTCGAGGAACAGCATCTGCGCCACGATGACGTTGGCCACGTGGTCGTCCACGCCGCCGACCAGGAAGATCACGCGCTCCTTCAGCAGGCGCGAGTAGATGTCGTAGGCGCGTTCGCCACGGCTGGTCTGTTCGACCACCATCGGCACCAGGTTGAGGGCTTTGGTTTCGATACTCATCTGTTTTCGCGCCTGTCGTTCATGGGGAGGGGTCCGGCCTAGGATAGCCGGACCGCCTGCCCGGACGGGAGCCCGGCTCAGTTGCGGATGGCTTCCTGGAAGGAAAGCGTCTGCTCGGTGTGCTGGGCGCGCTCGGCGATCCAGTCGATCACCTGCTCTTCCATCACACGGCCCTGCAGACTGTTCATCAACTGGGGATCGTTCCGGTACAACTCAATGACCTGTTCCGGCTCTTCGTAGGTCGAGGCGATCAGACGCAGGGTTTCGTTAAGGCGCTTGGGGTCCAGGCGCAGCTGGTTGTGGCGGGCGACCTCGCCCACCAGCAGGCCGACCAGCACGCGCTTGCGTGCCGCATCCGTGAAACCTTCGTGGGCATTGTCCGGGATCTGCACCTGCTGACCCTGGCGGCGGGCCTGTTCGGCCGCCTGCTGGACCATCACGCGGGCCTCGTTCTCGACCAGGCGCGGCGGCATCTCGACGTGGGAATAGGCGGCAATCAGCTGCTCGCCCACTTCGCGGCGGAGGCGGGTCATCAGCGCACCCTTGAGCTCGCGCTCCAGGTTGCTGCGGATGTCGGCGTGGAACTGCTCGGCATCGCCGCCCTTCACGCCGAAGCTGCGGATGAAGTCGCGGTCCACTTCCGGCACCACGGACTCCGCCACTTCGGTGACGCTCACATGCACGTCGACCTGCCGGCCCGCCAGCTGCGGCACGCGCCAATCGGCCGGGAACGTCACCGATACGGTCTTCTCGTCGCCCTTGGACAGGCCGACCAGGGCCTGCTCGATCTCGCCGAACATGACGCCCGAGCCGATCAGGGTGGCACCCTTCTCGACGCCTTCCGCCGGCATGCGCTCGTCACCGGCTTGCGACCAGGTCTCCAGGCCGACGCGGTCGCCTTCCTTCGCAGGACGCTCCACCGCCTGGAAGGTCCGACGCTGCATGCGCAGGTTCGAGACCATCTGCTCGATGTCGGCATCGCTCACCTCGGCGGTGTGGCGGACGACATTCAATTTGGTCACATCGACATCGCCGAAATCCGGGACGACTTCGAACGTCGCCACGAAATCCAGCTCGCCCGCGCCCTGCTTCTCGATGCGCGGATTGCCGGCGAGCTGGAGATCCTGCTCGCGCACAGCATTGTTGAAGGTCTCGCGCAGCAGGCCGTCCAGCGCCTCGGCGCGCACCTGGTCGCCGTAACGCTGCTCGATGACCTTCGCCGGCACCTTGCCCGGGCGGAAGCCCTTGATGCGGGCCGTGCGGGTCAGCTCGCGCAGGCGGCCGCCGATGTGGGTGTCCAGACGGTCAGCCGGCAGGCTGAAGCTCATGCGGCGTTCGAGATTGCCGATCGATTCGACCGAAACTTGCATACTCACTGACTCCTGCGGCCACGGCACTGCCGGGGCGATGTTGATAATCCGGGACGCCTGGCGCGCGGGCACGAGGCCCGGCCGGCGGAACTTGTTAGTTTCGCCGATTCCGGGGCTGGCTGCCAGCATTTGGCCTGGGACGGCGCCTCGGGACCCCGGGACCGTCGTCACCCCGCCTGGATGGGGGGTCCCGCCGGGACGGGGATTTGCCCCAAGTTGACACCAAAAGGCGTGCGAGGCGCTCCCGGGAAGCATGGTGCGAAAGGAGGGACTCGAACCCTCACGGGGGTTACCCGCTGGAACCTAAATCCAGTGCGTCTACCAATTCCGCCACTTTCGCAGGTCCCGGCGATTGTACCCGTGCGGCGACCGGTCCCGAAAGAAAAGCCAGCGCAATGAATCGCTACCCCGAGCTAATACACACAAAGAAAAACGCCCGGCGTGAGCCGGGCGTTCTCGGGTTTGGTGGGCCGTCAAGGATTCGAACCTTGGACCTATTGATTAAGAGTCAACTGCTCTACCAACTGAGCTAACGGCCCCGAAAAACTGGCTGCGTAGTGTAACCGCATCTTCTTTTTGTGTGAACCCCCACGAGCGCGGAAGTCCTTCAAACAGTGGGGTGGCTGAGGGGACTCGAACCCCCGACATCTGGAATCACAATCCAGTACTCTAACCAGCTGAGCTACAGCCACCACTGAAACTTTCCCTGCCGCCGCACACCGGAAGTGGCGCGCCCGACAGGACTCGAACCTGTAACCGCCGGCTTAGAAGGCCGGTGCTCTATCCGGTTGAGCTACGGGCGCCCGGTCCGGATTCTCGCCCTCCCCTGTCGGTCACGCCAGGGCAGTACATCAGGCTGGTCGGGGTAGAGGGATTCGAACCCCCGACCCTCTGCTCCCAAAGCAGATGCGCTACCAGACTGCGCTATACCCCGACGAGGGTCCCGGCGTGGCGTCTGGACGCCAACGAGGCCGCGTATTGTCGGAACACGGGGCCCGCCTGTCAAACGAAACCTGAAGGTCCACGGCTTGGGATATGCTCCGGCGCTGGGGACAGAAGTCCGATGACCACATGAGGGAACCATGATACGCAGCGGCAATCCGGCACTGAAGGAATCCACCTTCCTCGACCTCGGCACGGGCAGCGTGGTGTCGCGCGACGGCGGCACGATGACGCTCAATGGCACCGTCAACAAGACCGGCATCCTGCTCCTGCTGACCGTGCTCACCGCGGCATTCGCCTGGAGCCAGTCCGTCGTCACCGGGCCTGACGGCCAGCCGATGGTGGCGCCCGGCATCGCGATCTACGCGCTGGGCGGCGCGATCGGCGGCCTCGTCCTGGCGCTTGTGACCGCCTTCAAGAAAGAATGGTCGCCGGTCACCGCGCCGCTGTATGCGCTGGTGGAAGGCTTCTTCCTGGGCGCCATCTCGGCGATGTTCGAACTGCGCTTCCCGGGCATCGTGATGCAGGCGGTTCTGTTGACCTTCGGCACGCTGGGCGCGCTGTTGGCCGCCTATCGCAGCGGCCTGATCAAGGCGACCGAGAACTTCAAGCTCGGCGTCGCCGCGGCGACCGGTGGCATTTTCCTGATCTACCTCGTCAGCTTCGCGCTGTCGTTCTTCGGCATCAAGGTCCCTTACATCCACGAGTCCGGCCTGATCGGCATCGGCTTCAGCCTGTTCGTGGTGGTGATCGCCGCGCTGAACCTGGTGCTTGACTTCGATTTCATCGAGTCGGGCGTGGAAGCCGGCGCGCCGAAGTACATGGAGTGGTACGGCGCGTTCGGCCTGATGGTCACGCTGGTGTGGCTGTACGTCGAGTTCCTGCGCCTGCTGGCCAAGCTGCAGTCGCGCGACTGACGCCTGGCGCATGCGGAAAAGCGAAGGGCGCCCTCGGGCGCCCTTTTTTCATGCGTCGCCGTGGGTGGCGGCCCTGGCCCGGCGCGACGGCCAGACCATGAACAGCACGGTCACGCCGGCCAGCAGCCAGCAGTAGTGCACCTTGCCCATCAACGCCAGCGGCGACAGGCTGGCCAGCGAGGCGGCCAACAGGATCTGCGCGCCGTAGGGCAGCAGGCTCTGCACGATGCAGACGAAGATATCGAGCACGCTGGCCGCGCGCGCCGGCGGCACGTCGTGGCGCTCGGCGATGTCGCGGGCCACGCCGCCGCTGATCAGGATGGCCACCGTGTTGTTGGCGGTGAACACGTCCGTCAGCGAAGCCAGCGCAGCGATGCACCACTCGCCGGTGCGGCGACCGGTGTTGCCGCGCGCGATGCGGGTGATCTGCCTGGCCAGCCAGTCCAGGCCGCCGCTCGCCTTCATCAGCGCGCCCAGTCCTCCGATGAACAAGGCCAGCAGGGTGATCTCCACCACGCCTTCGAACCCGGCGTAAATGTCGTCGGCGAAGTTCGGCAGTGCGTAGTCGGCCGGTCCGAACCACAGGCCGAAGAGCCCCGCCACCACGAGCCCGATGGTCAGCACGACCAGCACGTCCAGTCCGGTGATCGCCAGCGCCAGCACCAGCACGTAGGGCAGCACCAGCCAGGCGGACGTCGGCTCGGCGGCCTCCACGGGCGAAGCATCCCCTACCAGTCCGAGCACCACGAGGGTCAGCAGCGCGGCGGGCAGCGCGATCTTCACGTTCTCGCGGAATTTCTCCCGCACCGTGCAGCCCTGGGTGCGCGCCGCGGCGATCGCCGTATCCGAGATCACCGACAGGTTGTCGCCGAAGGTGGCGCCACCCAACACTGCCCCCACGACCAGCGCGCGGTCGATGCCGGCGGCATCGGATACGCCGAGCGCGATCGGCGTGACCGCCGCGATGGTGCCCATCGAGGTGCCCACCGCCAACGAGAGGAAGCCCGCCACCAGGAACAGGCCCGGCAGGATCAGCGCCGGCGGCAACGCGCCCACGCCCAGCGCGACCACCGCGTCCACGGCGCCGATCTGCTTGGTGACCATGGCGAATGCGCCGGCCAACAGGAAGATCAGGCACATCAGGATGATGTTGCTGTCGCCGATGCCCTGCAGCAGCGTGTCCATCGCCTTGACCCCGGCGCGATGCGCGATCCACAGGCCCAGCGCGATCGCCGGCAGAATCGCCACCGGCGCATGCAGCCGGTAGAAGCCCATCGCGTCGCCCTGCTCGGTGTAGTACAGCCCCGCACCGAAGAACAACGCGAGGAACAGCAGCAGCGGGGTCAGCGCCAGGGCGCTGGGACGGACGGACATGGCAGGGCCTTCTGCGGGGGGCCGCGGATTGTGCGTGCCGCCAGCCTAGCGTCCAACCCCATGGATGGGACATAGGCAAACAAAAACGGGACGCTGAGCGTCCCGTCCGTGTACGTCCCGATGTGCGCCGAACTCAGACGCGGCTGGCGATCGCCTTGGCGAACGACATCGTGTTGCCCTCGCCGCCCAGGTCCGGGGTCAGCGAATCCTTGGCGTCCAGCGTGGCGATGATGGCCGCGCGCAAGCGCTCGGCCTTCTCCGGCTGGCCCAGGTGATCCAGCATCTGGGCCGCGCCGAGCAGCAGCGCGCAGGGGTTGGCCACGCCCTTGCCGGCGATGTCCGGGGCCGAGCCGTGCACAGCCTCGAAGATCGCGGCATCGACGCCGATGTTGGCGCCCGGGGCCAGGCCCAGGCCGCCGACCAGGCCGGCGCACAGGTCGGAGATGATGTCGCCGAACAGGTTGGTGGTGACGATGATGTCGAACTGCTCCGGGCGCATCACCAGCTGCATGCAGGTGTTGTCCACGATCATCTCGTTGGTCTGGATGTCCGGGTACTGCGCGGCCACTTCGCGCGCGACCTTCAGGAACAGGCCCGAGGTCGTCTTCAGGATGTTGGCCTTGTGGACAATCGTGACCTTCTTGCGACCGGTCTTGCGGGCCAGGTCGTAGGCGTAGCGCACGATGCGGTCGGACCCCTTGCGGGTGATCTTCTGGGTCAGCAGCGCGGTTTCGCCGTCTTCCGAAATCGACTGGCCCTCACCGATGTACGCGCCTTCGGTGTTCTCGCGCACGGTGATCAGGTCCACGCCCGACGGGAAGCGCGACTTGGTGTTCGGGAACGACTTCGCCGGGCGCACGTTCGCGTACAGGTCGAAATGGCGGCGCAGCGCCACGTTGATCGAGCTGAAGCCCTCGCCCACCGGCGTGGTCAGCGGGCTCTTCAGGGCCACGCCGTTCTTGCGGATGGAGTCCAGCGTGGCCTGCGGCAGCAGGTCGCCATGCTTCTCCAGCGCGACCATGCCGGCATCGGCCTCTTCATAGGTCAGGCCGACCTTGAGGGCATCGAGCACGTACAGGGTGGCGTCCATGATCTCCGGGCCAATACCGTCGCCGCGGATGACCGTAATCGTCTGGGTCATTGAGTGGGGTTTCCGAACAGGGGCGCGCGCGGGCCGGGGCCGGGACGGGCGCAAGGGGGAAGGTCTGTGCCCGCCATTATGCCCGAGCGCCCCTCGGGGCCCCAAATCGACGATGGTCTGACGCCCGGCGCAAGGGCCGGGCGAAACGCCTCAGCCGTGGTCGTGGGCCGCCGGTGCAGCGGCGTCGCCGCCCTCCAACTGGTCCAGGAAATCCACGGCGCGGCGCAGGTGCGGGATGACGATCGAACCACCCACCACCAGGCCCACGGAGAAGGTCTCGAAGAATTCCTCCCGGGTCACCCCCGCCTCCTTGCACTGCGCGACGTGGTAGCTGATGCAGTCGTCGCAGCGCAGCACCATCGAGGCGACCAGGCCCAGCAGCTCCTTGGTCTTCACGTCCAGCGCGCCTTCCTGGTAGGTCTGCGTGTCCAGCGCGAAGAAGCGGCGCACGACCTGGTTCGGTTCGTCCAGGATGCGCTTGTTCATGCGCTGGCGGAATTCGGTGAACGCCTTCACGCGGTCCTGGCTGTCGTCGGCGGCGCTCATGCGGCGCCTCCCGCCAGCAGGGCGTCGAGCTTGCCCGCGCGATGCAGCGCGATCATGTCGTCGTAACCGCCCACGTGGACGTCGCCCACGAAGATCTGCGGCACGCTGGTGCGCTTGGCCTTGGCGATCATCTTCTCGCGCTCGGCGGGGTCCAGGTCGATGCGCACCTCGGTCCAGGCCTGGCCCTTGCTCTTCAGGAAGTTCTTCGCGGCCACGCAGTACGGGCAGATCGCCGTGCTGTAGAGGGTGATTTCCGGCGCCGTGGCGCCTTGCGGGCTGTCGCTCAAGGGAATTCTCCGGAACGAAAAGGACGTACTGTGGTCGCACTCGATATCGGGCCGAGCCGGTCGGGTTCCAGACGGCGACATGGAACAGTGCGGACCGGTACTGGTCCGGTTAACCACGTATTCACTCGCCCGGATCATCGACCGGTCATCCTGATGACGGCGTCATTATCCGCCACGGAGCCTCCATTTGCGCCCACTGCTGCTCGCCACTGCCCTGACCCTGGTCCTCGCGGCGCCGCTGGCGGCTTCGCAGGACAGCCGGTTGCCGGACATCGGTTCCTCCGCCGGCGAGCTGCTTACCCCGGCGCGCCAGGCCCAGTACGGCGGCATGATGCTGCGCGAATTGCGCAACTACGGGTACCTGCTGGAAGACCCCTTGGTCGCTGACTGGCTGCAGACCGTCGGCAACCGGCTCGGCGCCGACAGCGACAACCCACAGCAGGCCTATACCTTCTTCATGATGCGCGACCGGCAGATCAACGCCTTCGCCACGCTGGGCGGCTACATCGGCATGAACGCCGGCCTGGTGCTGACGGCCGACCGCGAGGACGAAGTGGCCGCGGTGCTGTCCCACGAAATCGCGCACGTCACCCAGCAGCACGTGCTGCGCGGGGTGGAACGTGCGCAACGCGACCAGGTGCCGATCCTGCTGGGGATGCTGGGCGCCATCGTGCTGGCGCAGGCCGCCGGCGGCAACTCCAGCGCCGATGCTTCGCAGGCGGCCATCGCCTCGGCGATGGGCCTCATGCAGCAGCGGCAGATCGACTACACCCGCTCCAACGAATCCGAGGCCGACCGGGTCGGCATCCGCACGCTGTCGCGCGCCGGTTACGACATCGACGCGATGGCCGGCTTCTTCTCCAAGCTGCAGCAGGCCACCCGGGTCGCGCGCGGCAGCGGCCGCGAGGCCATCCCCGACTACCTGCAGACCCACCCCGTCACCACCACCCGCATCAGCGAAGCGCGCCAGCGCGCCGACCAGCTGCGCGGCGAACAGGTCACCACCGTCACCGCCGTCCCGGGGGGCGAACGCGTGGAACGCTTCGACCGCCGCGGCATCACCCTGCCCGAGACACGCAGCGACAACCCCTTGCTGCCGGTCCCGGTCACCCTGCCCTCGCTCGCCTTCAGCCAGGGCGACACCGGCGAGTTCGACTGGGCCCGCGAGCGCCTGCGCGCGCTCAGTGCCGACACCCCGTCGGCCGCCGTGCGCGAGTACGAGACCCTGCGCCGCCAGACCGGCAAGCCGCTGGGGGGCCCGCAACGCTATGGCCTGTCGGTCGCCCATCTGCAGGGCGGCGATGTCCGCACCGCCCTGACCGAACTGCGCCGCCTGGAGGACGACTACCCGGACAGCCTGTGGGTGTCCCTGACCCTGGGCGAAGCCGAATCCCGGACCGGTGAGACCGCCGCCGCGAACCGGCGCTTCGACGCCCTGGTCCAGCGCTTGCCACAGAACCGCCCGGTGGCCCTGACCTACGCCAAGGTGCTGAACGAACAGGGTGGCGCCGAGGCCGGGCGCCGCGCCCAGGCCGTGCTGCGCCCCCTGATGGCGCGGGCGGGCGACGACCCGGTCTTCCAGCAGCAGTTCGCCCGGGCCAATGAACTGGCCGGCGACACCGCGCGCGCCGGCGAGGCCTACGCCGAGGCCGCCTACCTCAACGGCCGCCCGGAACAGGCCCTGATCCAGCTGCAGAATCTCAAGAAGCAGAGCGACCTGGACTACTACGCCCGCGCCCGGGTCGACGCCCGCATCGCCGCCATCACCCCCGAGGTGCTGGAACTCCGTCGCCAGGGCATCCGCGACCCGGACGTCGAGCGCCGCTGAACCCCACCCGGCGGTCCTTGTGACAGCCCGGCGGCCCGTCATGTAATCGTCATAAAATTGTCGTCTACTGGCGCAGACCCCTACGCCACCGGACGCCGCGTGCAGAAGCACATCCTGATCGTCGACGACGAACCCGCCATCCGCGACATGGTGGCCTTCGCCCTGCGCAAGGGCGAATACGAGCCCATCCATGCCGGCGACGCCCGCGAAGCCCAGAACGCCATCGCCGACCGCGTCCCCGACCTGATCCTGCTGGACTGGATGCTGCCCGGCACCAGCGGCCTCGAGCTGGCCCGCCGCTGGCGCAAGGACGCCATGACCCGGGACGTGCCGATCATCATGCTGACGGCCCGTGGCGAAGAGAACGACCGCGTCGGCGGGCTCGAGGCCGGCGTCGACGACTACGTGGTCAAGCCGTTCTCGGCCCGCGAGCTGCTGGCCCGCATCCGCGCCGTGATGCGCCGCTCCCGCGACGACGACGAAGACGGCAGCGTCGCGGTGGGCAACCTGCGCATCGACGGCGCCGCCCACCGCGTGTTCGCCGGCGATACGCCGGTACCGATCGGCCCGACCGAGTACCGCCTGCTGCATTTCTTCATGACCCACCCCGAGCGCGTCTATTCGCGTACCCAACTGCTCGACCACGTCTGGGGCGGCAGCGTCTACGTCGAGGAGCGCACGGTGGACGTGCACATCCGCCGGCTGCGCAAGACGCTCGAGCCGCACGGACTGGAAAACATGGTGCAGACGGTGCGCGGCTCCGGCTACCGGTTCTCCGCGGCGATGTAAGCGCGGGCGTCGCGCCCGCGCGTCGCTGTCATACACATCTGACACAATCGGTCCATGCCCCACCACATCCGTTCCGCCTGGTTCAAGACGCTCGGCCAGCTGGCCGGCATCCTGGCGCTGGCCGTGGTCGTCGGCCTGCTGCTGGGATACGTGTGGCCGGTGGTCACCCTGGCCGCGCTGGGCGTGGTGGCCTGGCACTACTGGCGGTTGCGCAAGGTGCTGCTGCGCCTGACCGCGCGCCAGCGCCTGGAGCCCGCGCAGGGCCAGGGCGTCTGGAACGAACTGGACCGCCTGCTCTTCCGCGGCCAGGCCGAAATGCGCACCCGCAAGCGCCGCCTGCTCGACATGCTGCGCGCCTACCGCGCCGCGGCCGCCGCCCTGCCCGATGCCGTCGTGGTGGTGGAACGCAACAGCCAGCGCGTGCAGTGGTTCAACAAGGCGGCCAGCAGCCTGCTGGGTTTGCAGTACCCCACCGACATCGGTGCGCCGGTCGGCGACCGCCTGCAGCCGCTGCCGATGTCGCACTGGCTCGCCGCCGGCCGCAACGCCGAACCGATGCTCGATGCCGCCTCACCGGTGGACCCGGACCTGCGCCTCAATCTGCGCCTGATCCCCTACTCCGACCAACACTGGCTGCTGGTCGCGCGCGACGTCAGCAAGATGCTGCGCCTGGAACAGATGCGTCGCGACTTCGTCGCCAACGTCTCGCACGAACTGCGCACGCCGCTGACCGTCGTGCACGGTTACCTCGACATGCTCGAGCCCACCGAGTACCCGGACTGGGCGCCGATGCTGAGCGAGATGCAGAAGCAGTCCCAGCGCATGACCCAGTTGGTCGAGGACCTGCTGACGCTGTCGCGCCTGGAAGCGCAGGAGAGCCTGCCCGACGAGAACGTCGCGATGGCGCCGATGCTCGCCACCCTGCGCCGCGAAGCCGAGGCGCTGAGCCAGCGCCGCCACACCATCGTCGTGCAGGACGACGCCGGCGTGGACCTGGCCGGCTCCAACAAGGAACTGCACAGCGCGTTCTCCAACCTGGTGAGCAACGCCGTGCGCTATACCCCGGTCGGCGGCACCATCACGGTCCGGTTCGCCCGCGAAGGCGACGGTGCCGTGCTCAGCGTGCGCGACACCGGCTACGGCATCCCGTCCTCGCACCTGCCGCGGATCACCGAGCGCTTCTACCGCGTCTCGACCAGCCGCTCGCGCGAGAGCGGTGGCACCGGCCTGGGCCTGTCCATCGTCAAGCACGTGCTCAACCTGCACCAGGCCCGGCTCGAGATCGAAAGCGAAGTCGGCCACGGCAGCACCTTCGCCGTCCATTTCAGCGCCGAGCGCGTCGAACCGCGCCTGGACGCCCCCACTCCCGCCCTGACGGACCAGACCGCATGAACGCCGCCCTCGACACGACGCCCGCCGCCCTGACCGGTGAAGACGTGCTGCGCGATCCCGCGCTCTACCTCAATCGCGAACTGTCGCAACTGGACTTCAACTTCCGCGTGCTGGCGCAGGCGCAGGACCCGTCGGTGCCGCTGCTGGAGCGCCTGCGCTTCCTCTGCATCTCCTGCACCAACCTGGACGAGTTCTTCGAGATCCGCGCGGCCACGGTCCGCCATGCGCAGGACTTCGGCCTGCCACCCGGCGCTGACGGGATGAGCCCGGCCACCGTGCTCAACAAGATCCACGACCGCGCCGCCGAGCTGGTCGATGCGCAGTACAAGTGCTGGAACGACGTCCTCCGCCCGGGCCTGGCCGAAGCCGGCGTGCGGGTGTTCGGCCGCGACAGCTGGAACGCGCGGCAGACGCGCTGGCTGCGCGCCTATTTCCGCAACGAGATCATGCCGGTGCTGTCGCCGCTGGGCCTGGACCCGGCGCACCCGTTCCCGAAGATCCTCAACAAGTCGCTGAACATCGTCGTCGTGCTGAAGGGCAAGGACGCGTTCGGTCGCGCCGGCCATCTGGCCATCGTGCGCGCGCCGCGCTCGCTGCCGCGCATCATCCACCTGCCGCAGCGCGTGTCCGGCGGCGAGAACGACTTCGTCCTGCTGTCCTCGGTGCTGTCGGTGTTCGTCGACGAGCTGTTCCCGGGCATGGAGGTCAAGGGCTCCTACCAGTTCCGCGTGACCCGCAACTCCGAAGTCGTCGTCGACGAAGAGGAAGTGGAGAACCTGGCGCTGGCGCTGCGCGACGAGCTGGTCGGCCGCGGCTACCGCCCCGCCGTGCGCCTGGAGATCGCCCACGACTGCCCCAAGCCCATCGTGCGCACGCTGTTGCAGAACTTCGCCCTGCCCGACAATGCGGTCTACCCCATCAACGGGCCGGTCAACCTCAACCGCGTCATCCAGGTCTACGACCTGGTGCAGCGCCCCGAACTGAAGTACCCCGCCTTCACCCCGCGTACGCTGCGCGACAGCGATGCGATCTTCGAGAAGGTCGCCGACGGCGACGTGCTGCTGCACCATCCCTTTGATTCGTTCGCAGCCGTGCTCGAAGTGGTCAAGCAGGCCGCCGTCGATCCCGATGTGCTGGCCATCAAGCAGACGCTGTACCGCACCGGCAAGGACTCCGCGCTCGTCGAGGCGCTGGTGCAGGCCGCGCGCAACGGCAAGGACGTCACCGTGGTGGTGGAACTGCGGGCGCGCTTCGATGAAGACGCCAACCTCGGTGTGGCGGACAAGCTGCAGGAAGCCGGCGCGCAGGTCGTGTACGGCGTGGTGGGCTACAAGACCCACGCCAAGATGCTGCTCATCGTCCGCCGCGAAGGCCGCAAGCTGCGCCGCTACGTGCACCTGGGCACCGGAAATTACCACAGCGGCACGGCACGCGCGTACACCGACATCGGCCTGCTCACCTCCGACCCGGACATCGGCACGGATGTGCACCTGCTGTTCCAGCAGCTGTCGGGCCTGGCGCCGACCACCAAGCTCAAGCGCCTGCTGCAATCGCCCTTCACCCTGCACCCCGGCCTGATCAAGAAGATCGAGCGCGAGGCCAAGCTGGCCAAGGCCGGCAAGCCGGCGCGCATCATCGCCAAGATCAACGCGATCAACGAGCCGCGCATCATCCGCGCGCTCTACGCGGCCTCCCAGGCCGGTGTGCAGATCGACCTGATCGTGCGCGGCGCCTGCGCGCTGCGCCCCGGCGTGCCCGGTATCTCCGAGAACATCCGCGTGCGCTCCATCGTCGGCCGCTTCCTGGAGCACAGCCGCATCTACTGGTTCGGCAACGACGGCTCGCCGGAACTGTACTGCGCCAGCGCCGACTGGCTGGAACGCAACCTGCTGCACCGCGTGGAGACCTGCTTCCCCCTCCTCGACAAGGACATCGCCGCGCGCGTGTTCAAGGACGGCCTGCAGAATTACCTGGACGACAACTGCAACGCCTGGGAGCTGCTGGCCGACGGCAGCTACCGGAAACTGACGCCGGGCGACGACGCGCCGCATTCGGCGCAGGGCACGCTGTTGGCGAAAGTGTAAGAAGCCAGCGGCGCCGCCACCGGCTAAACTGTGCGCATGGTGCCCTTCTCATCCCCCACCTCCCCGCCGTTGCAGGACGGGGACATGCTGGCCGCCATCGACCTGGGCTCGAACAGCTTCCACATGGTGGTCGCGCGTTCCGTGCTCGGGCAGTTGCGCGTCGTGGACCGCCTGCGCGAGACCGTGCGCATGGCCGATGGCCTGGACGGCAAGGGCGGCCTGTCCGCCGCCGCCCGCCAGCGTGCGCTCGACTGCCTGTCGCGCTTCGGCCAGCGCATCCGCGACGTACCTGCCGCGCGCGTGCGTGCTCTGGCGACGAACACGGTGCGCCAGCTGCGCGAACCCCTGGATTTCCTGGTGCCGGCCGAAGCCGCGCTGGGCAAGCCGATCGAAGTGGTCTCCGGCCGAGAGGAGGCGCGCCTGATCTACCTGGGCGTCGCCCATGCGCAACCGCCGAAGGCCGGTCACCGCCGACTGGTCATCGACATCGGCGGCGGCTCCACCGAATTCATCATCGGCCGCGGCTTCGAGACGCTCGAGCGCGAAAGCCTGCAGGCCGGCTGCATCGCCAGCACACGCCGCTTCTTTCCCGGCGGCAAGCTGTCGCGCAAGCGCTGGAAGGAAGCGCTCACCGAGATCGGCGCCGAGTTCCAGCAATTCGCCGGGCTTTACCGCAGCCTGGGCTGGCAGGAAGCCATCGGTTCCTCCGGCACCAACAAGGCGATCGGCGAGATCTGCGCGGCGATGAAGCTCACCAAGGGCGCCGTCACCGCCGAGGCACTGCCGCAGGTGCGCGAGAAACTGCTGCAGGCCGACCGCATCGAGGACATCGACCTGCCCGGCCTGTCCAGCGACCGCCGGCCGATCATCGCCGGCGGCGTGCTCGTGCTGGAGGCTGCGTTCGAAGCGCTGGGCCTGCAACGCCTGATGGTCAGCAAGGCGGCGATGCGCGAAGGCATCCTGTTCGACATGCTGGGCCGCGGCGGCGACAACGACCCGCGCGACCTGTCCACCGCCGCCCTGATGCAGCGCTACGGCATCGACGAATTCCAGGCCGCGCGCGTGGAAGCCACGGCGATGCGCCTGTTCGAACAGGTGGAGCAGAGCTGGGGGCTGGACGACGACGACGCACGCATGCTCGGCTGGGCCGCGCGCCTGCACGAGATCGGGCTGGTGATCGCGCACAGCCAGTACCACGTGCACGGCGCGTACCTGCTGGAGCACTCCGATATCGAAGGTTTCTCCCGCCAGGAGCAGCAGGTCCTGGCGGCGCTGGTGCGCACGCACCGCCGCGGCATCCCGAAGAACGCCTTCGACGCCCTGCCCGACCGCCTGCTGCTCAGCGCCAAGCGCAAGGCCGCGCTGCTGCGGCTGGCCGTGCTGCTGCACCGCTCGCACGACAACGAAGCCATCCCGCGCCTGGACCTCACCGCGCAGGGCGAGCGCCTCGACCTGGTGGTCAGCAAGAAGTGGATCGACGCACGCCCGCTGCTGCGCTCGGACCTGCTGGGCGAGCCCGAAGACATGCAGGGCCTGGGGATCGCGTTCAAGCCGTTCGTGGCCTGAGGCCCCTCACTGATACGGCAGGAGGCCGTGATGAACACGCGTACGTCACGCTTCGTAGCCATTGCGCTCCTGCTCTTGTGCGCGACCTTCCTGTCGGCCGCCAAGGCAAGCGATGCATCGGATGACGAAAAGCAGGCATTTGAGGCCGCACTCGCCACACTTTGCGACAAGCGCGTGGTGCTGCTTGGCGAGGATTCGGGCCATGGCGCGGGACGTACGGTTGCCCTCAAAGGACGCATCACCCGGGCGCTGGTCGAACGGTGCGGCTTCTCCGCCGTGTATTTCGAGAGTCCCGTCTATGAGTTCCTTCATCTGGAAGAACAGCTTGCTGCGCGGGATGCGGGACCCGGACTGCTGGCGGATGCGGTCGGCGCGCTCTGGGCAGGTACCGCCGAGTTCCAACCGACGCTGGACTGGCTTTGGCAGGACGTCGTGGCGGGGAGACTCCATGTCCAGGGTCTGGATGTCCAGGTAGGCGGCATCACCCAGACGTATTCGGCACAGGCGCTGCCCGCCCGGCTCGCCCGCCACGCGGGTCGCTCACGCACGATGTGCGAACGCCGGATCGCCCGCTTCACCCGGTGGGAGTTCGATGCGACGCATCCCTTCGATGATGCGTTTCGCACACAGGTGCGCGCGTGTCTCGCCACCATCCAGACACGCCTGGCCTCTGATCACGACACGGTGTCGTCCAAGGCCACCGCGCGCATGACCTGGGCCCTGATGCGTGCCCTGGATGTCGGCTCGCATGACGGCTTCAACCTGCGCGAGGATGCCATGGCGCGGAATGTGGCATGGCACCAGGCGCGCGTGCCCGCACCGCGCATTGTCATCTGGACGGCCACTCGTCACGCGTTGAAAGGCGTATTGGCCGACAAGCCCGAGCGCATTCCCCTCGGCATGCGTCTCGTGCCCGGCTTCGGCCCTGATCTCGCCAGCATCGGGTTCACCTCGGCATCCGGACACCATGGCAGGCCGGGGCAAGGCAGCCTCGCGTTGAACACGCCGACGTTGGGCACATTGGAAGCCGCGCCTCATGCATCGCGATCCAGCGTCTTTCTGGACGTTGCCCAACTCCATCGATTGGGCACCCGAGAGTCCCGTGTCGTGGGCTATGCGCGACCCCTGACCGCAGACTGGTCGACCCTGCTCGACGGCATCTGGATCCTGCCGCTGGAGACCCCGCTGCATGTCGCCGGGGACATCGAGGTCCCGCCGGCCCCGGCACTTCCCCTTATGTGACATGAAGGTACACTCGGACCTGCCGAGAGGTCCGCGGCGTGGCCCGTACCCATTTGTCCCCACGCCATCCTCCCCGTCCGCCTTTGCGGCGGGGGCAGGCCCGACGGCTGTTCACTTCGTCGTACGCCTGTCTTCAGGAGGAAGCCTTGATCGATCGAAGAATCCACGATGAGCTGCTGTCCGACGCCTGGCTGGAGGGCGGCCCCGGCGCCGCCGCGATCGGCCGCAACGTGGACCGCATGCTGGATGCGGTGCGCCGCCACCTCGACATGGACGTGGCCTTCGTCTCCGAATTCAACGGCCGCGACCGGGTATTCCGCCATGTGGTGAGCCGGCTGGACCCTGCGCCGATCCGTCCCGGCGATTCGAGTCCGCTCGAAGAGGGCTACTGCATGCGGGTGGTCGAAGGCCAGATCCCGCAACTGATCCCCGATACGGCGGCCGTCCCGCTGCTCGCCCATATCCCCGAGACCGCGCTGGTGCCCATCGGCGCCCACCTCAGTGTGCCCATCCAGCTGCGCGATGGCCGCGTGTACGGCACGTTCTGCTGTTTCAGCCTGGCCTCCAACCTGTCGCTCAGCCAGCGCGACCTGCAGATGATGCGCGCCTTCGCCGACCTGCTGGCCTACCAGATCGACGGCGACCTGGATGCCGTGCACGCCCACGAGGAGAAGGTGGCGCGCGTCACCGCCGTGCTGGAGCTCGGCCAGCCGCACGTGGTCTACCAGCCCGTCTACCGCAGCAGCGAACGCCGCATCATCGGCGTGGAATGCCTGTCGCGCTTCAAGCTGGAACCGCAGCGCACGCCCGACGTGTGGTTCGCCGAGGCGCGCGAGATCGGCCTGGGCGTCCGTCTGGAACTCAATGCCATCCTGTCGGCGCTGGATGGCCTGCGCGGCATTCCGGGCGACTTCTACGTGGCCCTCAACGTGTCGCCGCAGACGATCATCAGCGGCGGCATCGATGGCTACATCGACGACCTCGACCCGCACCGGGTGGTGCTGGAGATCACCGAACACTCGCTGGTCGACGACTACGGGCTGCTCAACAACCGCCTGGCGCCCTTGCGCGAGGCCGGCGTGCGCATCGCCGTGGACGATGCCGGCGCAGGCTACGCCAGCATGCGACACGTGCTGGCGATCCATCCGGACATCATCAAGCTGGACCTCAGCCTGACCCGCGACATCGATTCCGACTCGCCGCGACGTGCGTTGGCCGCCGCGCTGATCGAGTTCGCCCGCCAGACCCAGTCGCATGTGGTGGCCGAAGGCGTGGAGACCGCCTCGGAACTCGAGGCATTGCAGGCGCTCGGCGTGGACGACGTGCAGGGCTACCACCTCGCACGGCCGCTGGAAGCCGACGCGCTGCAGCAGAAGCTGGCCGCCGAACGCCAACGCAACTGACACGGTGCGACGCTCTGGCATGATGCCGTTCCCGTCCTGCGTGCCGCACCCATGAAGACCTATCCCCTCGCCGATGGCCTGGCCACGTCCCGTATCGGCTACGGCTGCATGCACCTGAGCCGTGCGTGGGATGCCTCGCCGATCACCGCGGACGAGCGCCGCAACGCGCAACGGCTGGTCGAAACCGCGCTGGCCCACGGCATCACCCTGTTCGACCACGCGGACATCTACGCGCGCGGCAAGTCCGAGCAGGCCTTCGGCGACGTGCTGCGCGCCTCGCCCGGCCTGCGCGCACGGATGGTCCTGCAATCGAAGTGCGGCATCCGCTTCGCCGACGATCCGCCCGGCACCCCGGGCCGGTACGACTTCAGCCATGACCACATCGTGGCTTCGGTGGACGGCAGCCTGGCGCGACTGGGCGTGGAGTACCTCGACGTCCTGCTGCTGCACCGTCCCGACGCACTTGTAGAGCCGGAAGAGGTCGCGCGCGCCTTCGATACGTTGCACGCCAGCGGCAAGGTGCGGCACTTCGGTGTCAGCAACCACACGCCCAGCCAGATCGAGTTGTTGCGCCGCCATGTGCGCCAGCCGCTGGTGGCCAACCAGGTGGAGATCAGCCTGCTTCATCTGCCGCTGATCGACGAGGGCGTGGTCGCCAACACCACCGGGCATGCCTATGCGTCCGCCGCCGGCACGCTGGACTATTGCCGCCTGCACGACGTCCGTGTGCAGGCCTGGTCGCCCCTGGCCAGTGGCAAGCTCGCCGGCACGTCCGAGTTCTCCGACCCGGTGGTGCGCGAGACGGCGACACTGCTGTGCCAGCTGGCCGAGGCGAAGGCCGTGACGCCCGAAGCCATCCAGCTCGCCTGGCTGCTGCGCCATCCCGCCGGCATCCAACCCATCGTCGGCACCACCGACGCCGTCCGCCTGGTGGCCTGTGCCGCGGCGGACGAGGTGCAGCTCTCGCGCGAGGAGTGGTATGCGTTGTTCACCGCGGCGCGAGGGGGACGGGTGCCGTGAAGAAGAAACATGTACCCAACAGGATCGACAGGCGGGACAGGATCATCCTGATCGCCACTGCCACGCTGTTGTTCACGTATGGCACGTACTGCTGGATATACGAGCACTTTTACCTGCCGATCGACTTCAGGCGCGGCAGCAACATGAAAGGACTGCACCTGTACGGCAGCGCGGCATGGTTCATGTATGGCGCAGTGATCTGTGCCTGCCTGATCATGGCATCCATCGTCTTAGACCACTACGACGAGCGTCCCAACGAGCGCCACTACAAGCGGTTCGCAACGATCATGATGTATGCCGGCTTTTCCTTGTTCACCCTCTCCGTGTTCGCTTGGCTCACCGCCAACGCGTAATCGTCCCATGTACGACACCGATTAGATGCATGAAGATGCGTCAGAACAATCAGCGGCTGCCAAATAACCGTAACGCATTCACTGAGGAACCACACATGGGCACCTGGGGCATCGGCTCGTTCGAGAACGACGACGCGGGCGATTTCATGATCGATCTGCTGGACAGCGGCGACCTGTCGCTGGTCCGTGAGGTGCTGGACAACGTACTGACGTCTACCGAATACGTGGAGGCGCCTGATGCCACGCTGGCGATCGTCGCCGCCGAGATTGTGGCCGCAGCGCGCGGACGCCCTACGTTCGCGGCACAGCGGGAAGAAGGGCTGGCGGACTGGCTCGCGCGGATCCAGCCGACCATCGATGCCGATCTCGCCACGCAGGCACGGGACGCGCTCACCCGCATCCTGGCCGACCACTCCGAACTGCGGGAACTGTGGGAAGAGACCGACGACCTCCACGACTGGCAGGCCGTCGTCACCGAACTCCGCAGCCACCTCGACCCCTGATCCACCGCGTCGCGCCCTGTTGCGCACGACGCCTCTTCTGGACGCCCGATGACCGACCCTTACAACTCGTCCTCCGCCTACGCGCCTTCGCCTGCCACCGGCCTGCACCTCAGCGACGCCATGGTGACCACCGCCATGGAACTGCCCGGCTACCGCATCCGCCGCAACCTGGGCATGGTGCGCGGCATCACCGTGCGCTCGCGGTCGATCGTGGGCAACTTCCTGGGCGGCTTGCAGTCGCTGTTCGGCGGCAACATCACCATCTACACCGAGTTGTGCGAGCAGGCGCGCGACGAGACCTACCGCGACATGCTGCAGCACGCCCGGCACCTGGGCGCCAACGCGATCGTCGCCGTGCGCTACGACGCCACCGACGTGATGGCCGGCCTCACCGAAGTGCTGTGCTACGGCACGGCCGTGGTGGTCGAACCGCAGGATTTCTAGACCCGATGAAGCCGTCGAAGCGCAAACGGCCCTGGCTGCGCCGCCTCGTGCTGCTGGCCCTGGTGCTGGCGGTGTACCCGGCCTTCGTGCTGATCTATACGTGGTCCCACGTCCTGCAGAGCCCGCTGCCCGGCGGCCGGCACGGGCCGCTGGATGCCTACCGGCATACGCTGGCCAGCGCCGTCGTGGCCTATACGCTGGACGCGCGCGCCATCGACCTGGTCAACGGCGTGATGGAACGGCGCGGCAAACGCGCCAATGCCATGGACATCCACAACAACCTCCTCGGCGCCGCCATCGGCTCCCGCGCCGCCCGCTTCTCGGACATCGAACCGTTGGTGGCGCGCAGCGTGGCGGCCGGCCAGATCGATGCTTCGTCGCCGGACCAGACCACGTGGTTGCCGCAGGACGACTGGAAGGAAGGGTTCGCGTGGTGACGGCGGGGTAAAGGCCATCACCGGCGCTTGAGCGTCATAGGTCTGACACGAAGTCCGCCCGGCTGACCGTTTCTGCCACGGCGATACGTAGGACGAACGACAGGGCACTCTCGCCACGCCCAGGTGCGTCCGCATGTCCGCTGCGAGTCCGACCGCGCTGCCAGCCAAGCCGTTCAAGGTCCTGCTGTTGCTCATCCTGGTGTCGCTCAGCACCTGGTTCCTCTGGGGCGAGCTGGATTACGCGCTGACACGCGACCGGACCGGAGAGCCGGCATTCCGTACGGGGGCGCTGATCGTGCACCTGACCTTCGCCACGCCCCTGCTGCTCCTGCCACCGCTGCAGTTCAGTCGTCGCTTCCGTCTACGGTGGCCGCAGTGGCATCGCCGCATGGGACGCGCTTACCTGGTGGCATCGCTCATCGCCGGCTCGCTTGCGATCTATCTGGGGCTGACCTTCGATCTCGTGGGCCGTCGCGTCCCCGTCGTGCTGTTCGCGACGCTGTGGGTCGCCTTTTCAGCTGCCGCCTGGTGGTGCGCGCGGCGGCGTGCGTTCGCGGCGCACGAACGTTTCGTGGTGCGCAGCTACACGATCGCGGTGGCGTTCGTGATCGTGCGGGTGATGGGCCAGGCCGAAGACGTGATGTTCCCCTTCATGCCGGACCCGCAATTGCGGGGCGTGACCCGGGAGTGGCTGTGCTTCGTGCTGCCGCTGCTGGCGGTGGAAGCCTGGTACACCTGGTGGCCGGCGCTGAGGACGCCCCGACCCCGCGCGGCCGAAGCTCGCCTATAGTCGCCCTCAGTCACGGCCGGCCCCACGCCGACGGGCAGTCCCTCGCATCCTTGCCGGAGGTTGTCATGAAGCGTGTATTCCGTTTGATCCTGGCCGTCATCGCCGGGTTGTTCGTCGGCAGCATCGTCAACATGGCGCTGGTCATGCTCAGCGGCCATGTCATTCCGCCCCCTGCCGGCGTGGACACCACCACCACCGAAGGCCTGAAGGCGGCGATGCCGCTGTTCGAGCCGAAGCACTTCGTGTTCCCGTTCCTGGCCCACGCGGTGGGCACGCTCGTGGGTGCCTTCGTCGCCACCCTGGCCACGCCCGGGCGCACCGGTGGCCCAGCGTGGGCGGTGGGCGCGCTCTTCCTGATCGGCGGTATCGCCGCCGTCGCGATGCTGCCTTCTCCGCTGTGGTTCACCGTGGTGGACCTGGTGCTCGCCTACCTGCCGATGGCGTGGCTGGGACATCGATTGGCACGCGGCAAGCGACCTGCCTGAAGGTGCGCGGTCCGACAAGGCGCTCCGGATGAAACTGGACGACGTCCGCGTACATGCGCTGTCGCTGGAGGCGGTCACCGAAGAGCCTCACCACACCTATTCGTCGTTCCGGGTGCGCGGCAAGATCTTCGTGACCATCCCGCCGGAGGAAACACACGTGCATGTGTTCCTCGGCGAGGAGGACCGCGAGCAGGCCTTGGCGATGCATCCCGCGTCCGTCGAGAAGCTGTTCTGGGGCAGCAAGGTGCTGGGACTGCGGGTCGCGTTGGCAAAGGCCACGCCCGGGGTCGTCAGGGCGCTGGTAACGAAGGCCTACGAGACCCGCGTGCACAAGGATGCGGGACCGCCGCGCACACGCAGGACGCGTTGACGCCGAAGGCCTGTACGATCGCGCCATGGAGACGCTCATCCTTATCGGCGTGCTGGTCGCGTTCGCCACGCTCGGGTGGCGGATGTATCGGCAGTACCTGCGCCGGCATCGCATCTGGACCCTGGGCCACCGCTACGCGCTGCCGGTCGGGGAGACGCACACCTTCAGCTTCTCCGCGCGGTTCCTCGAGCATGCGATGGCCGCCGACTGCCGTGCCCGCGTGAACTATCCGGGCCTGGCCGGCAAGATCGAGGGCAGCAAGAACAACGAATTCTGGGTGGTCACCTGGGAGATCTCTATGCCGGCGAGGCGGAAGGCCTTCGACGACATCCTGCATCGGCTGCACACGGCGATCGACGAGGTCGGCTCGACCACGAACACGATCATCTGCACGTCCAGCCTCCCGGGCAGTGGCACCGGCTTCGTCCTTCACGCGACGTAATGCGGTCGGCGACCGGATGCCCGTCGCTGCACGCCATACCTGAACGAAACCGTGGCTTTTGTGCGCCTCCGCGCACACCGTCATCCCACGGTCACCGATCCGACACATCGGCTACATCTCTCGCCCCCAGCATGCGCAAAACGTGGAGCTGCGCATGCGCTTTGCCATCGTCACCGAGACGTACCCGCCGGAAGTCAACGGCGTCGCCCTCACCGTGCAGGGGCTGGAAACCGGCCTGCGCCAGCGGGGTCACGCGGTATCGCTGGTGCGACCGCGGCAGGCGACCGAGACCGCGGCGCCGGACGACACGCTGCTGGTGCGCGGCGCCAGCCTGCCGCGCTACCCCGGCCTGAAATTCGGCCTCCCGGCCACCCGGCGCCTGCTGGCGCAGTGGAAGGACGCTCCGCCTGATGCGATCTACGTGGCCACGGAAGGCCCCTTGGGATGGTCGGCCGTGCGCGCCGCGCGCCGGCTGGGCATTCCGGTGGCCACCGGCTTCCACACGCGCTTCGACGAATACATGCGCGACTACGGCGCGCGCTTCCTCGAACACACCGCGCTGCGCTGGATGCGCCGCTTCCACAACGGCGCACAGGCCACGCTGGTGCCCACGCGCGAGCTGGCCGACTTCCTGCAGGCGCAGGGCTTCCAGCACGTGATGCGGTTGGCACGCGCCGTGGACGCGCAGCACTTCAGCCCGGCACGCCGCGACGACGCTCTGCGTGCGCAGTGGGGCGTGCAGCCGGAGGACCTGGTGGTGATCTACGTGGGCCGCATCGCCGCCGAGAAGAACCTGGACCTGTCGATCCGGGCGTTCGATGCGATCCGGCAACAGCAGCCGACCGCGAAGTTCGTCTGGGTGGGCGATGGACCGGTCCGCGAGCGTCTCGCGCTCGAGCGTCCCGACTTCATCTTCTGCGGCGTGCAGCGCGGCGAAGCGCTGGCGCGCCACTTCGCCAGCGGCGACCTGTTCCTGTTTTCCAGCCACAGCGAAACCTTCGGCAACGTCACCCTCGAAGCGATGGCGAGCGGCGTGCCGACGGTGGCCTTCAACTACGGCGCCGCGCGCGAGCATCTGGTCGATGGCGCGCACGGCGCGGCGGTCGACGACGACGACGCTTTCCTGGCCGCCGCCCAACGCCTGGCCGCCGACCCGGCACAACGTCGCGCGATGGGCGATGCCGCCGCCGTCGCGATGCGCGCCCTGCGCCCCGAACAGGTCGCCGCCGATTTCGATGCCCTGCTGACCGACCTCGCACTGACCCGGAGAAGCCACCATGCGTCCGCTGCTGCCGCGTAATGCCTTCATGGGCCGGGATACCGGCTGGTGCCTGCGAGCCAACCGCTGGGGCGAATGGACCGGCGTGCGCCGCTTCTTCGCCATCGTCAGCCGCTTGGGCGACGGGGTGTTCTGGTACGTGCTGATGGCGGCGCTGATCGTCGCCGACGGCTTGGACGGCCTGGCCGCCTCCGCGCACCTGGCGGCGACCGGCGTCATCGCACTGACGCTGTACAAGCTGCTGAAGCGCTGGACGCGGCGTCCACGCCCGTTCGCTTCCGATGTGCGGATCCGTGCGTGGATCGCGCCGCTGGACGAATTCAGCTTCCCGTCCGGCCACACGCTGCATGCGGTGGCGTTCACGCTGGTCGCCTTGGCGCACTACCAGGTCCTGGCACCGCTGCTGATTCCGTTCGCCGGTTGCGTGGCGGCCTCGCGGGTGGTGCTTGGCCTGCACTACCCCAGCGACGTGCTGGCAGCGACGGTGATCGGTTCGGCGCTGGCCGCGCTCTCCATCTGGCTGGTACCCGGGGTCAGCCTGCTGGGTTGATCGGAACGCGTCAGCGCTTGTCCACCCGGGCACGCGTGATCGCGGGCTTCAGTTGGCCCGCCCAGTCCCGGTCGTTCGCCACCTGTGCGTCGTGGCGACTGCGCTCCAGTGCCTCGAGGTCGAGATCGGCGAGCGCCCAGACCTGGTTCCCCGACGTCTGCACCACCACGCCGTCTGCGGGCAGACCCCGATCCATCGGCGCGAAGATCGCGGCCTCGCCGGTGTTGATGTCCAGCGCCGGACTCCAGGCCGCCTCGCCTGCCGTCACCGACTGGGCCACGAACACGCGGTTCTCCAGCGCACGCGCCAGGCACCCCACCCGCACGCGGGTGGCACCGGCGTCGGTGTCGGTGCAGCTGGGCACCAGCAGCAGGCGCGCACCGGCCTCGGCCTGCGCGCGCACGGGCAAGGGGAATTCGCTGTCGTAGCAGACGGCCACGCCGGTGCGCACGCCGCCCAGGTCGAACACCGTCAGCGCATCGCCGCCGTCGATGACGCTCAGCCCCTTCTCGAATCCGGTGAGTTGCAGCTTGTCCTGCCAGAGGTGCCCGCCCTGTGGGGTGAACACGTCGCAGCGGTTGCGGTAGCGACCGTTCGCCTGCGCCAACAGGAACGTGCCGGCCACGATGTGCAGGTCCAGCGCCTTCGCCAGCCCCGCGTACAGGGCCAACCAGGCGTCGCGATGCGACTGGATCGCCGCGAGCGACGCGTGCAGGTCGCCCTGCGTCGCGGCATCGAACGTGGCCGCCAATTCAAGCGACAGGTACTCCGGCAGTACGGCGATGCGGGCACCCTGTGCGACGGCATCGCCCAGCACGGCCGCCTGGCGTTGCGCGAACGCAGCGAAATCCACCGGTGCCTGGATCGGGTATTTGGCAACGGCCACTTTCATCGTGCGGTCTCCAGCGGGCGCAGCCAGAACGTCAGTGCGTGATCGGTCTCGCCGTGCCCGATCTCGTCCCAGGGCAGGCGCATCGTCATGCCGGGGTGTCGCTCGTAGCCACGCTTGCCCCAGAACACCTCGTTGCCGCGGTGGTCGGCCGGCCTGCGCGGATCGTCGTCCGCGCGATCCACGGCGCAGAACGCGGTCCAGGCGAAGCGGCCCAACGCACGCGCATGCGCTTCACGATGATCGAAGAAGGCATGGCCGATGCCGCGGCCGCGATAGGCCGGCAGCAGCACGGATTCGCCGAAATAGAACACGTCTTCCGGATCGAAGGCGCTGTCGAGGAAGGGTTGGCGGAAA
Source organism: Pseudoxanthomonas sp. CF385 (assembly GCF_900104255.1). Taxonomy (NCBI): domain Bacteria; kingdom Pseudomonadati; phylum Pseudomonadota; class Gammaproteobacteria; order Lysobacterales; family Lysobacteraceae; genus Pseudoxanthomonas; species Pseudoxanthomonas sp. CF385. The sequence goes on along the minus strand of NZ_FNKZ01000001.1, from coordinate 1,622,091 downwards.
GCCTCGGTGTCGTCGACCAGCGGCAGGCCGGTGGACGCACCGACGACCTGCCCATCCTCCATCGCCAGCACGAACAGGCTTTCCGGCGAGGCCGCATACGCCGCGAGGTAGTCCCGCTCGTAGGCGAGGTCGCCTTCATAGAGGTAAGGCCAGTCGCGGAACACCGCCACGCGCAGGCGCGCGACGTCGTCCAGCCAGGGCGTGATCTCCGGCCCGCGGAAAAGGCCGATGGTGTGCGCAGAGGTCATCCTTGAACTCTAGCGCACGCCATCGGCCGGGGCGAGACGAGACAACCCCTCCATGGACGTCGCGATCAAGCGGGGTCCACCTCCTCGGCCGCCCTCAGGGCGTCCTGTCGGTAGCCGTGCTCCATCCATCGGCGCACCGCCAGGCTCGCGCACACGGCCAGGCCGAACGCGATGATCAGCGGCAGGATCAGCACATGCGCGAACATGCCGGCCTCCATGAAACCCACGCAGGCCCACGCCACGCAAACGGCGCTCGCGGCCAGGATCAGGGGCTGGGCCGCCCGGAAGAAGAAGCCCGCCCCGGCTGCGACGAGCGCGAGCGCGCCCAACGGAAGCGAGAACATGACGATCGAACCCAGGAACAACGTCATGCTCAATCCCACCAGCTGTAGACGACCAAGCGTTCGCTCGGCAGCACCACCAGCCAGGCGCCGCCTCGGGTATCACGGGTGAAGTACGCGCCTTCCTGCCAGGCAGCGGAGAGCCTGCGGCGCATGCCGGGGCCGACGTCCACGTGCATGACGCCCGGCCACAGGCCGGATCCGTCGTCCCACTTGCGCCACGTCTCCGGCAGCGGCGACGGTCGCCAGGCTTCGTAGCGCGCCGGTCCACGCGACGACAGCACACCGCGCGAGCGAGTGGCGCCGTCGAAGTAGTCCAGTCCGTCGCGCTTGATCGCGGTGGCCGCGGGATCGGACAGTGCCAGCACGACAGCACCGTGCGACTCGCACCTCACCAGCAGGCCCAGCAGCATGCACTCCAGCTGTCCGGGCGACATCGCGAAGCGCTGCATGCCCGACGTCTCGATGGCGGTCGGCAGCACCTGCTGTGCACGGTGGTAGATGCGGACGCGATTCATGGCCCAGCCCACCGCCAGCAGGAGGAGAAGGACCGCGAGCGCGGTCCTTCCCCGGTAGCGTCGCGCACGGCGCGCCATGGCTCAGCGCAGTTCCGTGCCGAGCGCATACCAGTCCACCTTGCGGGTGACCCACATGATCACGGCCAGGATGCCGAACAGCAGCAGCGAGCCCATCAGCAGCGCGTTGTCCTCCGATACCAAGAGCCCGTAAAGCACGCCATACAGCAGCGTCAGCATGGTGGCGAATCCCGCCGCACGCAGCCAACTCTGGAGCACGCCCGACAGGTAGACGAACTGCAGGCCGATACAGGCCGCGGCCGACACCAGGTAGGCTTGCCAGAAGGCGATGTGTTCGGAAAGGCTGAGCAGCAGCAGGAAGAAGATCGCCAGCGCCAGGCCGACCAGCAGGTACTGCAGGGGGTGGATGGGCAAGCGCTTGATCAGTTCGAACAGGGCGAAGCCGACGAACGTCAGCACCACGAACAGGATGCCGTACTTGCTGGCCCGGTCGGCCTGCGTATAGACGTCGATCGGATCGACCAGGCTGACGTGCAGTGCGTCTACGCTGCTGTTCAGCGGCGCGGCGAGCACGCGGCCGTCGACGATGCGGTCGGCCTGCGCGTCCTGACCGTCTTCGCCACGCAGCTGCTTCTGCGCATTGCTGGCCAACGACGAGATCTTCCACGTCGCATTGAAGCCGGCTCCGGTGACCTCGCTGGTAGGCGAGTAGCCTTCGAACTTCGGATGCGGCCAGTTCGATTTGACACGGATGTCGTTGTTGTCGCCCAGCGGCACGACCGACAGCGATTCGGTGCCTTTGAGCAGCAGCTTCATTGCCACTTGCTGGCCCGCTGCCCGACCCGCGACGACGGCGGGCAGCTCGGCGTGGATGCCGTCCAGGCGTGCACCGAGATAGCCGGTGCCGGACTTCAGCGGCAGCGCCGCGCCATCGACCTTCAGTTCCGGCGTGCCGGCGACGCCGCGCACGTCGGAAATGCCGAACACGAGATACGGCGTGCCGTACTGGCGTTCGGCGCCGGTGGTCGACGGTCCCGGCAGCGCCGACTCGAACGTGGCGGCAAGATCGGCGTGCCATTCGTACACCCGGACCTTGTACAGGCCTACGGCGCGCTCGGCGGGTTCCAGGCGGCCGGTGACCTCCAACGTCTTCGGCATCTGCAGCAGATGGCCCGTGGTCTTGTCTTCACGGAGGCGCTTGATGCCCTTGTCGTCCAGCCACTCGATCCGGCGCACTTCCGTCCATGGCACGACGCGGATCGGCCCGGTCACGCGCTGCTTGCCGGCCGTGCCTTGGATGACGCGCTCGACGGCCTGGTGCCGGTAGGCTTCGCGCTCCTGGATGGTGCCCCGGATCATCATCAGGGGAATGAGCAGCAGCAGGACCAGCCCGCCGATGGTGAGGAAACGCAACAGCAATTTCAGTGACTTCATGTCGATGCCCCGGTTGGATACGCGGTGCATCGTCCATGGCCCGTGTGCAACGGGCAGGTGGCCTGTTTGAAGACTGTGTGAAGTGCTCTTCCGTCATCCCGGCGAAAGCCGGGATGACGACGATGGACGGCTACACCTTGGGGAGCGACAGGACGGCTTCGGCGCCGCCCTCGGGCCGGTTGCGCAGCGTGGCTTCACCGCCGTGCAGGCGCATCACCTCGCGAACGAACGGCAGGCCCAGGCCGGAACTGCGTTGACCGTTGTCCGGACGCGGCAAGGAATAGAAGCGCTCGAAGACCCGCTCGTGCGCGTAGTCCGGCACGCCGGGACCACGATCGCGCACGATGAAGCGCACCTGGTCCGCATCGGCCTCGACGACCAGCTCGACCGTGCCGCCGGCCGGCGAAAAAGCGATCGCGTTGTCCAGCAGGTTGCCCAGCGCACGCCTCAGCAGGAAGCCATCGCCTTCCACGCTCCAAGTTCCTTGCACCGGTACCGTCACCAGGTGCACGCCGCGTGGGGTCAGCCTGTCGTCGACGGCCTGCGCGACCTCATCGGCAAGCGCGGCGGCATCCACGCGCTCGCGCCGCTGCAGCCAGCCATGCTGCTCGACCTCGGCCAAGGCCAGCAGTTTGTCGATGGTCTCGGTGAGCCGCTGCTCCTGCGCCTGGATGTTGCGGGCGAAACGCTGGCGGTCCGCTTCCGGCAGCGGCTCCTGCAGCAGTTCGGCGGCGCCACGGATGGCCGCCAGCGGGCTCTTCATTTCATGCGTCAGCGACTGTACGTACTGTTCCACGTAGGCCTTGCCCGCCAGCTTGTGCCGCATCGTCTCCAGCGCGCGGCCGAGGTCGCCGATCTCGTCGGCGCGCGGACGCGGCGGCGGCACCGGTTCGCCGGCGCTGACCGCCTGCGCGTAGCGGTTGAGCCCGCCGATGCCGCGCACCAGCCACCAGGTCATCAGGACGCCGATGAGCGCGGAGATGCCGATCAGCCACGCACCGCGCAACAGGATGCTGCGCTGGCTGGCGACGATGAAGGGCTCGATGCTGCGGTTGGGCTGCGACAGCGTGAGCACGCCCAGCAGCGTGGCGCGGTCGCCGGGATCGTAGATGGGCGCGGCGACGTGCATGACGGTGTGCGCGGTGTCGCCCGGCGCTTCCGGGCTGGAGCGCGCGCCGTACTCGCCGCGCAGCGTGCGGTAGACGTCGTTCCAGCGCGAGTTGTCGCGACCGACGTCGCGCCCCTGCGAGTCGAACACGACCACGCCGCTCGCATCGGTGACGGTGACCCGGTAGTCCACGCTGCGCTTCTGGAACCGCCACACCCAGGCTTTCGGATCGCGCTGCTGTGCGAGCGCCACGTGGCGCGCGAAGCCCCCATCGGCGATGCGTCCGGCTTTCAGATCGTCGGCAGCCACTTCGGCCAGCAGGTTGGCGGCGTCCACCAGGGTGGATTCCATCGCCTGGCGCACACCGGGCTTCACTTCGTTGACGAACACCCGCATCACGAAGAACGCGGCGATGCCGACGATCAGGAAGAAACCCAGGACCAGCTTCAGCCCGAGCCGCACCGGTCAGGCCTCGACGGCGTAACCCAGGCCGCGGTGGGTGCGGATCGGGTCGGGGTCGGCGCCGGCCGCGCGCAGCTTCGCGCGCAGCGTCTTCACGTGCGTGTCGACGGTGCGGTCGGCACTGTCGGCGTCGCTGTCCCAGCCGCGATCCATCAGCTGCGCGCGGCTGAGGATGGCGCCGGGCCGCTGCAGCAGCGCATCCAGCACGGCGTATTCGTAACGGGTCAGGTCGAGCAGTTGCTGGTGGTAGCGGATGCGGTGCCCCTCGCGGTCGATCGCGAAGGCGCCGCGCAGGACCCATTCGCCCGCCGGCACCGTCGCCGTGCCGCCCACGCGGCGCAGGCGCGCCCGCACGCGGGCCACCAGTTCGCGCGGGGAGAACGGCTTGGTGACGTAGTCGTCGGCGCCGAGCTCCAGGCCCAGCACGCGGTCGATCTCGTCGTTGCGCGCGGTGAGGAAGATCACCGGCACGTCGCTGAACCCGCGCAGCTCGCGGCACACGTCGAAGCCGCTGATGTCGGGCAGGCCGACATCGAGCACCACCACGTCCACGCCGCCGGCGCGCACACGCGCGGCGACCTCGCGGCCCAGCAGGCAGTGGTCGGCCTCCAGGCCCTCGCTGCGCAGCGCGTACAGCACGGCATCGGCGATGGCGGTTTCGTCTTCGGCAATCAATACGCGCGGCATGGCGCAAGCATATATGCTGCGCGCCATGAATTACCGCCATGCCTTCCACGCCGGCAACCACGCCGACGTCCTCAAGCACCTCGTCCTGCTGGCGATGGTGGATGCGCTGAAGCGCAAGGATGCGCCGTTCTTCGTGCTGGACACCCATGCCGGGCGCGGCCGCTACCTGCTGGGCGGCGCGGAAAGCCGCAAGACCTCCGAGGCCGACGAGGGCGTGTTCAAGCTGGCTGGCGTGCCCCGCCTGCCCGAGCTGGCCGAGCGGTACCTGCGCGCGGTGGAAGCCAACAACCCGGTCGGTGCGCTGGTGGCCTACCCGGGCTCGCCGTTGCTGGTCGCGCAGGCGATGCGCGCGCAGGACCGGCTGGCGGCCTGCGAACTCCAGCCGGAAGAGGCCAGCGCGTTGAAGGACCTGTTCGCCCATGACGAGCGCGTCGCGGTGCATGCGCGCGATGGCTACGCCGCGATGAAGGCGCTGCTGCCGCCGCGCGCGGGCAGCCAGCGGATCGCCCGCGGCCTGGTGCTGATCGACCCGCCGTACGAAGCGCAGGACGCCGAGTATCCCGCCATCACCGCGGCCCTGCGCGATGCGCTGGAACGATGGCCCGCCGCCACCTATGCCGTGTGGTATCCGATCAAGCAGCGCCGCAGCCTGCTGCCGTTCTTCCGCAAGATGGCGGCACTGCCCTCCAAGGGCGCCTTCGTGGCCGAACTGCAGGTACGGCCCGACGACTCGCCGCTGCGCCTCAACGGGAGCGGCATGCTGGTGATCAATCCGCCCTGGCAACTGGACGCGGCCCTGGCCCCGATCCTCCCCGTGCTCGCCACCCACCTCGGCGAGGCCGGGGCAAGCCACCGGCTGGAATGGCTGCGGGCCGCGAGCTGACGCGCACGGCGCCTCCACGGGCCTGTGCGAGAATCGGCCCCTCCCCACGACGACACAGACCTTCTCCATGGCCGGATCCAGCCTGTTCGCCCTGATCGACGACATCGCCACCCTGCTGGACGATGTGTCCGTGATGACGAAGGTGGCCGCGAAGAAGACCGCGGGCGTGCTCGGCGACGACCTGGCGCTCAATGCCCAGCAGGTCACCGGCGTGAAGGCCGACCGCGAGCTGCCGGTGGTCTGGGCGGTGGCGAAGGGGTCGATGGTCAACAAGGCCATCCTGGTGCCCGCCGCGCTGGCGATCAGCGCCCTGGAAACCTGGCTGCACGGCCGCGGCTACACCATCCCGCTGGTGACGCCGCTGATGATGATCGGCGGCGCCTTCCTGTGCTTCGAGGGCGTGGAGAAGCTGGCCCACAAGTTCCTGCACAAGGGCGAGGACGAGCAGGAGCATGCCCAGCGCCTGGCCGCCGTGCAGGACGAGAACGTCGACATGGTGGCGTTCGAGAAGGACAAGATCCGCGGCGCCATCCGCACCGACTTCATCCTCTCGGCCGAGATCATCGTGATCTCGCTCGGCACGCTGGGCGGCCGCACCTTCCTGGAGCAGGTGCTGACGCTGGTCGCCATCGCGGCGATCATGACCGTGGGCGTGTACGGCCTGGTGGGCGGCATCGTGAAGCTGGACGATGCGGGCCTAGCGCTGACTGTCGACACGCGCGAGAGCGGCTGGGCGCGCTTCAAGCGCGCTTTCGGCCGCGGCATCCTGCGCAGCGCGCCCTACCTGATGAAGTTCCTCTCCATCGCCGGCACCGCCGCCATGTTCCTGGTCGGTGGCGGCATCCTGGTCCACAGCATCCCGGCGCTCCACCACGTCATCGCGCCCTACGTGACGGGCGGCTGGGGCGTGCTGTGGGAAAACCTGTTCAATGCCGGCGTGGGGGTGGTGGCGGGCGCCGTCATCCTCGCCGTGGTCACGGCCATCCAGCGCATGCGCGGCAAACGCCACGCCGCCTGAACCGCATGCCCGACGGCCCTCGCCGATCCTCCGGATTTCATGCGAGCATCCGCCCATGACCGCGCCGAAACGCCTGCCGCCCTGGCATGAACACTTCCGCCTGCCCAGCGGGCGCGAACTGCTGATCCGCCCGATCCGCCCGGAGGACGCCGGCCCCATCCAGGGCGCGTTCGGCCTGCTGGGCCCGGAAGAGATACGTCAGCGTTTCCTCTACGCGCTGAAGGAGCTGACGCCGGATATGGCGCAGCGCCTGACCCACCCCGATCCCAACACCGAGTTCGCCCTGGTCGCCGCCGAACCGCTTCCGCCGGGCGAGGCACTGGTGGGCGCGGTCGCGCGCGCCTCGATGGTGGCGCGCACCCGCGATGCCGAATTCGCCATCCTGGTCAGCCACTTCATCGCCGGCCAGGGACTGGGTCGCCACCTGATGCGCAAGCTGGCCAAGTGGGCGCGTTCGAAGAAGCTGGACCGCCTGTACGGCGACGTGCTGGACAGCAACGAACCCATGCTGCAGCTCGCCCAGTCGCTGGGCTTCAAGCGCGTGCGCGAGGCCGACGGCGCGGGCCTGGTGCGGGTGGTGCTGGATCTCAACGAAGATCCCTGACCGCCGACCGGCGGTCGGCGCGCGCCGGCGGTTTCCGCGTAGTCGAAGGCATGGCCGTGGCCCCCGCCACGCGTTGGAGTTCCCCGTGCCCCGCTATCTGATCGAACGCGACATCGAAGGCGCCGGCCTGATGACCCCCGCCGAACTGAAGGCGGTTTCCCGGAAATCCTGCGGCGTGCTGGCCGACCTCGGCCCGCAGGTGCAGTGGGAGCACAGCTACGTCACCGACGACAAGGTCTACTGCGTCTACCGCGCGCCCAGCGAAGCGCTCGTGCGGGAACACGCGCTGCGCGGCGGATTTCCCGCCGATCGCATCTCGCCTGTGGTGGCCATCATCGATCCGCTGACCGCCGAATGAGGCGTCGCGCGCGGCGGTGAAGGCCGCCCGCAGGGCTGTTGGTACACTGCGCGTCCCTTCGCGCTGGGCACCCCACGGTGTCCGGCGCTGCCGTTGTTTTGTGTACCCATGACCGACGCCAAGAACATCACGCCCCCTGCCCCCCCTCTGCCTCGCGGCGGCCAGTCGCGCGCCTGGTGGCGCGCGCCCGCATCGCCCACCGCGCTGGCCTGGTCCATCGCCGCCGCCGCCCGCGCCCATGACGGTCCGGTGCTGGTGGTCGCGCGCGACAACCACGAAGCGCACCAGATCGAAGCCGACCTGCACACGCTGCTGGGGGCTGCGGCCGACCTGCCCGTCGTGCCGTTCCCGGACTGGGAGACCCTGCCCTACGACCAGTTCAGCCCGCATCCGGACATCGTGTCGCAGCGTCTCTCGGCCCTGCACCGCCTGCCCACGCTGACGCGCGGCATCGTCATCGTGCCCGTGCAGACGCTGATGCAGCGCCTGTCGCCGCTGCGGCACATCGCCGGCGGCAGTTTCGACTATCGCGTGGGACAGCGGCTGGATTTCGATGCCGAGAAGCGCCGGCTCGAAGCCGCCAGCTACCGGCACGTGCCGCAAGTGCTGGACCCCGGCGACTTCGCCGTGCGCGGCGGACTGCTGGATGTCTATCCGATGGGCGCCGACGCGCCGCTGCGCATCGAGCTGCTGGACGACAGCATCGATTCGATCCGCCATTTCGACCCGGAAAGCCAGCGCTCGCTGGACCGGGTAGCGTCGGTGCAGCTGTTGCCTGGCCGCGAAGTGCCGCTCGACGAGCGCTCCGTCGAGCGTGCGATGACGCTGCTGCGCGACCGCTTCGACGTGGACACGCGCCGCAGTGCGCTGTACCAGGACCTCAAGTCGGGCCTGGCGCCGGCCGGCGTGGAGTACTACCTGCCGCTCTTCTTCGATGCGACCTCGACCCTGTTCGACTATCTGCACACCGATACGTTGCCGGTCCTGACCGACGGCTTCGGCGAAGCGGCGGAAGCCTTCTGGGCGCAGACGCGCAACCGCTACGAGCAGCGCCGCCACGACATCGAACGGCCGCTGCTGCCGCCGGACGAGCTCTACCTGTCGCCGGACGGCCTGCGCGAGCGGCTCAACCATCAGGCCCGCGTCGATGTGTGCGGGCCGCAGCACAGCCGCCACGGCGACGCGCTGCCGCTGGGCGACCAGCCGCTGCCGCCGCTGCCCGTGGCGGCCAAGGACGCGCCGGCCGGCGAGGCGCTGAAGTCGTTCCTCGGCCACTACCCGGGCCGCGTCCTGATCGCATCCGATTCGCCCGGCCGCCGCGAGGCGTTGCTGGAGGTGCTGCAGGCCGCCGATCTCGTGCCGAGCGTGCTCGCGGACTTCGGCACCTTCCTGACGTGCAAGGATCGATTCGCGATCACCGTGGCGCCGCTGGAAGACGGCTTCGCCCTCGATGACCCGCGCATCGCGGTCCTCACCGAGCGGCAGCTGTTTCCCGAGCGCGCCACCCAGGCGCACCGGCGCAAGCGCACCGGCCGCGAGCCGGAAGCGATCATCCGCGACCTCGGCGAACTCACCGAGGGTGCGCCGATCGTCCACGAAGACCATGGCGTGGGCCGCTACCGCGGCCTGATCGCGATGGACGTGGGCGGCATGCCCGGCGAGTTCCTCGAGATCGAGTACGCCAAGGGCGATCGCCTGTACGTGCCGGTCGCGCAACTGCATCTGATCAGCCGCTACTCCGGCGCCTCGCCGGAAACCGCGCCGCTGCATTCGCTGGGCGGCGAAGCCTGGGCGAAGGCGAAGAAAAAGGCGGCCGAGAAGGTACGCGACGTGGCGGCCGAGTTGCTGGAGATCCAGGCACGCCGGCAGGCGCGCGCCGGACTGGCGTTGCACGTCGACCGGCCGATGTACGAGCCGTTCGCCGCGGGTTTCCCGTTCGAGGAAACCCCCGATCAGCGCGCGGCCATCGAGGCGGTGCTGCGCGACCTGCAGTCCAGCCAACCGATGGACCGCGTGGTCTGCGGCGACGTGGGCTTCGGCAAGACCGAGGTGGCCGTGCGCGCCGCCTTCGCCGCCGCCAGCGCCGGCAAGCAGGTCGCCGTGCTCGTACCGACCACGCTGCTGGCCGAGCAGCACTACCGCAACTTCCGCGACCGCTTCGCCGACTGGCCGTTGAAGGTCGAGGTGCTGTCGCGCTTCAAGACGGCCAAGGAGATCAAGGCCGAACTGGAGAAGCTGGCCGAGGGCAAGCTGGACGTCATCGTCGGCACCCATCGGCTGCTGCAGCCGGACGTGAAGTTCGCCGATCTCGGCTTGGTGATCGTCGACGAGGAACAGCGGTTCGGCGTGCGCCAGAAGGAAGCGCTGAAGGCCTTGCGCGCCAACGTCCACCTGCTGACGCTCACCGCCACGCCCATCCCGCGCACGCTCAACATGGCCATGGCCGGTCTCCGCGACCTGTCCATCATCGCCACGCCGCCGGCCAACCGCATGGCGGTGCAGACCTTCGTGACGCCGTGGGACGACGCGCTGCTGAAGGAGGCCTTCCAGCGCGAACTGTCGCGCGGCGGCCAGGTGTACTTCCTGCACAACGACGTGGAGAGCATCGGCCGCATGCAGCGCGAGCTGCAGGAACTCGTGCCCGAGGCCCGCATCGGCATCGCCCACGGACAGATGCCCGAGCGCGAGCTTGAGCAGGTGATGCTGGACTTCCAGAAGCAACGCTTCAACGTACTGCTGTGCACGACGATCATCGAATCGGGCATCGACATCCCGAACGCCAACACCATCATCATGAACCGCGCCGACAAGTTCGGCCTGGCGCAGCTGCACCAGCTGCGCGGGCGCGTCGGCCGCTCGCACCATCGGTCGTATGCCTACCTCGTGGTGCCCGACAAGCGCAGCATCACCGCCGACGCGCAGCGCCGGCTGGAGGCGATCGCCTCGATGGACGAACTGGGCGCGGGCTTCACCCTCGCCACGCACGATCTCGAGATCCGCGGCGCCGGTGAGCTCTTGGGCGAGGACCAGAGCGGCCAGATGGCGGAGGTGGGCTTCAGCCTCTACACCGAGTTGCTCGAGCGCGCGGTGCGTTCGATCCGGGCCGGCCACCTGCCCGATGTCGACCTGGGCCAGGAACGCCGCGGCGCCGACGTCGAGTTGAACGTGCCCGCGTTGATCCCCGAAGACTACCTGCCCGACGTGCACACGCGCCTGACGCTCTACAAGCGCATCAGCAGTGCGCCGGACAGGGAGGACCTGCGCGACCTGCAGGTGGAGATGATCGACCGCTTCGGCCTGCTGCCCGATCCGGCGAAGTACCTGTTCGCCACCGCCGAACTGAAGCTGGCCGCGAATGGCCTGGGCATCCGCAAGCTGGAGCTGGGCGAGCACGGTGGCCGCATCGTGTTCGAGAGCAAGCCGAACATCGATCCGATGGCGGTGATCCAGCTGATCCAGAAGCAACCGAAGCTCTACACGATGGACGGGCCCGACAAGCTGCGCATCAAGGTGCCGCTGCCGGACGCGCCGGACCGCTTCAACGCCGCCAAGGCGCTGCTCGCCACGCTGTCGCCGTCGTGACGTCTTCCGGCACGCGCGCGGAGGCTAGAGCTGGGATTCGACCGGCAGCCAGCCCACCGCGCGGGACACGCCGCGACGCCATGCGCTGGCTTCCGGATCGCGGTCCCAGACGCGCGGCGGCTTCTGCGACGCGTCGTCCCAGCGCAGCGCACCGTCCTGCAGGCGCACGCGATAGCTCTTGTCCGGCGCGATCTTCGCCTCGTAGCTGCGCAGCAAGGCGGCCGTGGCGGCACGGTCGCGGAACAGGATGCCCATTTCGGTATTGAGGTTGACCGAACGCGGATCGAGGTTGAACGAGCCGATGAATCCGCGTTCGCCATCCACCGCGAAGGCCTTGGTGTGCAGGCTGGCGCCGCTGGAACCGAACAGGCTGCTGTCCTGGCGCCCGTGTGGCATCAGTTCGTACAGCGCCACGCCGCCTTCCAGCAGCGGCACGCGATACGGCGCGTAGCCGCCGTGCACGGCCATCACGTCGTTGGCCGCCAGCGAGTTCGTCAGCACGCTGACCTCCACGCCCGCCTCGCGTTTGCCCACCAGCCATTGAGTACCCTCGTCGCCCGGCACGAAGTACGGCGAGATCACCCGCAGCTCGCGCTTCGCCAAGCCCATCGCCTGGCCCAGCCGGTGGATCAACCACTGCGCCTGCCCTTCGCCCTGCCCCTTGGCGGCCGGATCCGAGTAGACGCCCACCTCATCGAGCCAGTAGAGCGCATTGCCGCCCACCAGCGCCGGCAGGCCCGGACTGCCGCGCAGGCGCGCGACATAGTCGGCGGCGCGCGTCGAACGGTAGCCGGCGTCGCCGTTCGCACGCAGCCGATCGAGTGCGCCGTCCTCCGCCGTGGAAAGCGCGACGAGCGGGATGACCGATGCGCTGTTCCAGAAATCATCGAAGATCGCCGAGGTCTGCTGCACGGCCGGGCCCACGAGGACCGCGTCCAGGTCGAGGAAGTTGGTCTGCGCCGCAGCATCGAAGTACTCGTCGCCGACGTTGCGTCCTCCGACCACCGCCACGCGCCCATCGGCGATCCAGGCCTTGTTGTGCATGCGCCGGTTCATCGCGACCGGGCGCAGCAGCATCTCGCTCGCGCGCCCCAGCACGCCCGCGCGGCTTCGCGAGGGGTTGAACAGCCGCACCTCGATGTTGGGGTGGGCGTCCAGCGCGGCCAGGTGCGAATCCTTGCCGTGCGCGGTCATGTCGTCCAGCAGCAGGCGCACGCGCACGCCGCGATCGGCGGCGCGCAGCGCTTCGTACCCCAGCAGGTTGCCGGTGAAGTCGTGGTTCCAGATGTAGTACTGCAGGTCGAGGCTGCGGCCCGCGGCCCGTGCGGTGGCGGCGCGGACCGTGAAGGCGTCGAGGTTGTCCGACAGCAGCGCCATACCGCTCTGGCGGGGATGTTCGCGCAGCATCGGGGCGACCGCGCGATCCAGTGCCGTGGCATCCGCCGCGGTAGCCAGCGCGTGCGAGGGCGCACCGCGCGCGCCCTCGGCGAACCGGCCATAGCTGTAAAGCGCCACGGCGGACGCCACCACCAGGACCAGCACCCCCAGGCCGAGCCGGCGCAGCCACTTCCGCATCCTGTCCCCTCCCTCACGCGTGTGCGCCTATCGTAGTGCCTGCGCCGTGAGGGCCGTGCTTGCGCGTCCCCGGACACCGTTGCACGCTCGCTTCCTTCCATCGCCGAGGACCGCCATGCACCCGCTGCCCCTGCTTCGCCTCCTGGTCCTGCTGGCCCTGGCCTCGCTCGCGACGGCCTGCGGCACCCTGCCATCGCGCGGCCCGGCGGAGGCGCCGCTGACGTTCATCGTGGTGCGGCATGCCGAGAAAGCCACCGACGATCCGCAGGATCCGAACCTGTCCACCGTGGGCCTGGCGCGCGCCGACGCCCTCGCCGAGCGCCTGCGGAACGCCCCGCTCGTGGCCGCCTATGCCACCGAGTTCCGGCGCACGCAACAGACGGCGCGTCCTGCCGCCGATGCGCACGGCCTCACGATCGGCGCGTACTTCGCGCGGGGTCCTGCAGTGGAGAGCGCGGCGCACTGGAAGCAGGCGCACCGCCGCGGCACCGTGCTGGTCGTCGGCCACAGCAACACCGTGCCCGACCTGGTCGCCGCCCTGTGCAGCTGCACCACGCAGCCCATGGACGACACCGAATACGACCGCCTGTCCATCGTCCGCGTGGATGCGGCTGGCCGCGCGACGCTCGAGGTCCAGCGCTACGGTGGCACTTCACCGTGACCGGTGTGTTCGGCGACTGGGACGGCAGCATCGCCGATGCGCGCCGGCTGCAGGTGTCGCTGGCCGGCGCCGTGGCCCTGCGCGACGATGCGCCGGAAACGCCGCGCTGGCTGGGCGGCTTCGATGTCGGTTTCGAGGATGAAGGCGCCACCACGCGCGCCGCGGCCGTGCTGCTGGCGGCCGACACGCTGCAGCCGGTCGCGTCGGAGGTGGTGCGACTGCCCACCTCGATGCCTTACGTGCCGGGCCTGTTGAGCTTCCGCGAACTGCCTGCGCTGGTCGCCGCCCTGGAGCGCCTGCCGCATGCGCCGGACCTGGCCTTCATCGACGGACAGGGCATCGCCCATCCACGGCGACTCGGCATCGCCGCGCATTTCGGCGTGGTGACGGGGCTGCCGAGCATCGGCGTCGCGAAACAGGTGCTGTGCGGGCACCACGCACCGCCCGGCGCCGCCACCGGCGAACGCACGCCCCTGATCCATCGTCGCGAACACATCGGTTGGGCCCTGCGCAGCAAGATCCGTTGCAATCCGTTGATCGTCTCGCCCGGTCATCGGGTGTCGATGCAGGGCGCGCTGGACGGTGTGCTGCGCACGCTGCGCGGCTACCGCCTGCCGGAACCCACCCGCCTCGCGGACCGGCTCGCCTCGCGCCGGGGCTGACCGCCGCGCCTGCCCGGATGGGGGATGACGCGCAACGGACCGTTTCCGTATCGTCATCCGGGTCGGCGCCGGCCCATGCGATGCTGCGCGCCTACCCTCGAGGACATGCCATGACCACGATCATCGCGCCACGCGTGCACGACCTGGGCGGCGGCTTCAACGTGCGCCGCGCCGTTCCCAGCCTGCAGGCCCGCAGCGTGGGCCCGTTCGTGTTCGTCGACCACATGGGGCCCGCCGTGTTCGAACCGGGCCGCGGCATCGACGTGCGCCCGCATCCGCACATCGGCCTGGCCACGGTGACGTTCCTCTGGGCCGGCGCGATCAACCACAAGGACACGCTGGGGTCGGAACAGGTGATCTCGCCGGGCGATGTCAACTGGATGACGGCGGGCCGTGGCATCGCGCACTCCGAACGCACGCCGGTCGACGTGCGCACCGGCCTCCACGACGTGCACGGCATGCAGACCTGGGTCGCGCTGCCGAAGTCGTACGAGGAAGTCGCGCCCGAGTTCCATCATCATGCCGCCGCCACGCTGCCGGTCATCGACCGCGCCGGCGTGCGCCTGCGCGTGATCGCCGGTCGTGCCTACGGTGAGGAGTCCCCAGTGAAGGTGTTCAGCGGCACCTTCAACGTAGCCGTTGATCTGCAGCCGGATGCGGAGCTGGAGATCGATGCGGGCCACGTCGAGCGTGCGCTGTACGTGCTGGAAGGCGACGCGCAGGTCGATGGCGCCGACATCCCGGAGAAGCACCTGGTGGTGTTCGACCGGGGCAGCCGCCCCGTGCTGCGTGCCAAGACCCCGGTGAAGGGCCTGCTGATGGGCGGCGAGCCGCTCGATGCGCCGCGGCACATGTGGTGGAACTTCGTGTCGAGCTCGCAGGAGCGGATCGACCAGGCCAAGCAGGACTGGCTGGACGGCCGCTTCGGCCACGTGCCGGGCGAAACCGAGTTCATTCCCCTGCCCGAGCGGTGAGCCGGCGGCAGCGGGCGAAATGTGAGTTTTACTTCAGTCGCGTTTGAATCGCGCGCAATAACGCAAAGCAAACACCTGCGCGAATCCCGTTCCGTTATCGTGCGCGCACCGTCATGTGACGGGGCACGCACGCATTGGGGGCTGGCATGAGTCTGGCAAAGAGATTCGCGGCGGAATTCCTGGGGACGTTCTGGCTGGTACTGGGCGGTTGCGGCAGCGCGGTGCTGGCCGCCAATTTCGGCGGCGACGGCAACCCGCTGGGCATCGGCCTGCTGGGCGTGTCGCTGGCCTTCGGCCTGACGGTGCTGACCGGCGCCTACGCGTTCGGCCCCATTTCCGGCGGCCATTTCAATCCCGCGGTCAGCGTGGGCCTGTGGGCCGGCGGACGGTTCCCGGCGCGCGACCTGCTGCCCTATATCGTGGCGCAGGTCGTGGGCGGCCTGGCCGCCGGCTTCATCCTGTGGCACATCGCCAAGGGACAGCCCGGCTTCGCGATCGACCCCAACGCCGCCGGCGCGTTCGCCAGCAATGGCTATGGCGCGATGTCGCCCGGGGGTTACACCGTGGCGGCGGCGTTCCTGACCGAAGTCGTGCTCACCGCGTTCTTCCTGATCGTCATCATGGGCTCGACGCACGGGCGCGCGCCGGTCGGGTTCGCGCCGATCTCCATCGGCCTGGCATTGACGCTGATCCACCTGATCAGCATCCCGGTGACGAACACCTCGGTGAACCCGGCCCGTTCCACCGCTGTCGCGGTGTTCGCGGGGCCGACCGCGATCGGGCAGCTCTGGCTGTTCTGGTTGGCGCCGGTGCTGGGTGGCCTGATCGGCGGCATGCTGTACGGCTGGCTGGGGCGCGACCGCACCTGAGCCGACGCGCGTGCCCGGCGGGTCGCCGGGCACGCGGGTGTGACTGGGTTCGCCGTTCGCGTTCCCGGCGCGTTGTTTTGCGACGCAGCATGGGCTATGGTCGGGCCATTGCCGGGGGACAACGGCAACCGACACCGGGGATGACCAGAGGATGGAGCCAGGCCGCAGGGCCTGTCGCGGTGCGCGGACAACGCGGAACCGCCCACGTGGGCGACCATCCAGGGGACCTCCATGAAGATCGTGATCGCCGCCAGCCTCCTTCTCGCTTCCGCCGCCGCGTGGTCGCAGGAAGCTCCGCCATGCCCCACCCTGCCGGCCAGTGCCGGATTGCAGTGGGAACAGCGCGTCGATGCCACCTTCATCGCCTGCAAGGCGGTCGCCGCCGACGGACGCCAGGTATTGAACGTCATGCTCACCTCGCGCGACCCGAAGATCCGCCTCGAACGGCGCCTGCGCGAAGAGGAAAGCACCTTCTCCGGCGAAGAGATCCACTGGTACCGGCTGGACCTGGGCGGCCAGGAAACATCGCCCGCGATGGCCTCGCGCCGCATCACCGTCGTCGAGTTCGACGACAACCGTTACGCGCAGGTGTGGATCAACGCCAGTTCGCCCGAGGAACTCGGCAAACTGATCTCGCTGGCGCAGCAGCTCGACGTGCGCGCCACGAGCGCGCAGCTGTCCGCCGGCAACTGATGGTGCGGGGCGGACACCGCCCCGTCCCTTCCGCTCAGAAACGACCTTCCTGGAAATCGACGAAGGCCTGCATCAGCTCTTGGCGCGTGTTCATGACGAACGGACCGTGCCGCATCACCGGCTCGCGCAGCGGCCGCCCCGCCACCAGGATCAGGCGCGCAGGACGGCTGCCCGCCCGCACCCGCAACACGTCGCCGCCCCCGAGCACACCCATCTCATGGGTATCCAGCGGCCGTGCTTCGTCGCCTTCGCCTACGGTGAGCGCGCCTTCGAACACGTAGGCGAACGCGTTATGCCCCGTCGGCAACGCGTAGTCCCACGCCTTGCCCGCCTCGAGCGCGATGTCGAGATAAACCGGCTCGGTAGCGGGCTGGGAGATCGGGCCCTGCACATCGCCGACAGTGCCGGCGATCACTTTCACGGTCACCCCTGCCGCCGGCGTGGCCACCGGGATGCGGTCCGGGGCGAATTCCTGATACTTCGGGTCCGTCATCTTTTCGCGCGCCGGCAGGTTCACCCACAGCTGGAAGCCGCGCATACGGCCGGACTCCTGCTCGGGCATTTCCGAATGCACCAGCCCGCGCCCGGCGGTCATCCACTGCACGGCGCCCGGCGTCAGCAGGCCTTCGTTGCCGTGGTTGTCGCGATGGCGCATGCGGCCGTCGAGCATGTAGGTGACCGCCTCGAAGCCGCGATGCGGATGCTCCGGGAAGCCGGCGAGGTAGTCCTCGGCCTTGTCCGTGCCGAATTCGTCGAGCAGCAGGAACGGATCAAGATCAGGCAGGTCCGGGCCGCCGATGACGCGCGTCAGCTTGACGCCCGCGCCATCGGACGTGGGTCGGCCACGGATCGTGCGGATCACGCGGGCGGGCGAAGTGTCGGTCAGGGTGCTCATGGCGCCTCCAATTCAATTCCCGACAAGATGGCACCGGGACACCCGCTTCGGAACGACAGCCGACGTAACCATCCGTTCCATGGGTGGATCATCGCCCGCCGGCGATACGCTCAGGCCACGTAGACCGACTTGATGTTCATGAATTCGTGGATGCCGTGCTCGGCGAGCTCACGACCGAAGCCGGAGCGCTTGGTGCCGCCGAACGGCAGGCGGACGTCGCTGCGGACGATGGCGTTGACGAAGGCCGCGCCCACCTGCAGCTGTCGCGCGATGCGGTCGCCGCGGTCGACGTCCCGCGTCCACACGCTGCCGCCCAGACCGAACGTGGTGTCGTTCGCCACGCGCACGGCTTCGGCATCGTCCTTCACCCGCAGGATGCTGGCGACCGGGCCGAACAGTTCTTCCTCATACGCGGGCATGCCGGGTGCGACCGCATCGAGGATCGAGGCCGGATAGCCCGCATGCGAAGCATCGGGCGCGCCGCCGAGCAGCACCTTCGCGCCTTTCGACACGCTGGCCTGCACCTGCTTGTGCAATTCGTCGCGCAGGTCCTGCCGCGCCATCGGCGCGAGCGTGGTGGCGTCGTCCTGCGGGTCGCCCAACTGCAGCTTCGCCGCCGCCTCGACGAAGCGCTTCACGAAGGCATCGGCGATGCCTTCCTGCACGATGAAGCGCTTGGCCGCGATGCAGGTCTGGCCGGCATTGCCGAAGCGCGACGCCACGGCGCCGGCGACGGTCTTGTCGAGGTCGGCATCGTCCAGGACGATGAAAGCATCGCTGCCGCCGAGTTCCATCACGCTTTTCTTCAGCTGCCCGCCTGCGTTGGCGGCGACGGCGCGGCCCGCGCGCTCGCTGCCCGTCAGCGTCACTGCCGCGACGCGCGGATCGCGGATCACCTCGGCGGCCTGATCGTTGTCGATATGCAGCACGCCGAATACACCGTCCGGTAGCCCGGCCGCCGCGAGCGCGCCGGCGATGGCATCGGCGCACCGCGGCACGTTGCTCGCATGCTTGAGCACCGCGACATTGCCGGCCATGAACGCCGGGGCGAGGAAGCGGAATACCTGCCAGATCGGGAAATTCCAGGGCATCACCGCGAGCACGCAACCGATCGGCTCATAACGCACGTAACTGCGCTGGCCATCCGTCGCCACCGGCTGGTCCAGCAGGTAGTCGGCCGCGTGATCGGCGTAGTAGTCGCAGGCGCCGGCGCACTTGTCGACCTCGGCCAGGGCTTCCTTGCGCAGCTTGCCCATTTCCGCCGTCATGGTGCGCTGGATGTCGTCGCGGCGGCGCCGCAACTCGGCGCCGATCGCGCGCAACACCTTGCCGCGTTCGGCCAGCGACAGCGCCGCCCACGCGGGAAATGCGCGTTGCGCGGCGGCGAGCGTGGCATCGACCTGCGCGGCCGTCATCAGTTCGTGGCGATACTCGACCTGCCCGGTCGCGGGATTGATGGTTTCGACAGTCATGGCGTCACGGGGTGCATGGGAATGGCCGCCATTGTGGCGATGGCGGCGTTAGGGGGCCGTGGGCGGCCTGTGCGTCAGCCGTTGTCCTGCAACGCCAGCTGCATGTCGCGCTGGCGCCGCTTCTCCTCGCGGTACATGAACCACCAGCCCAGGAAGGCCGCCGCCGTCACCACGAGGATCATCAGTGTGGCGAGCGCGTTGATCTTCGGACTCAGTCCCAGGCGTACCGACGAGAACACCTTCATCGGCAGCGTGGTGGAACTCGGCCCGGCGACGAAGCTGGCGATCACCACGTCGTCCAGCGACAGGGTGAAGGCGAGCAGCCAGCCCGACACCAGCGCCGGCGCGATGATCGGCAGGGTGATCAGGAAGAACACCTTGATCCGGTTCGCCCCCAGGTCCATGGCGGCCTCTTCCAGCGACTTGTCCAGTTCGGACAGCCGTGATGACACCACCACCGTGACGAACGCCAGGGTGAAGGTCACGTGCGCGATCCAGATCGACAGGATGCCGCGCGGCTGCAGGCCGACCACCTGGCCCAGCGAGACGAACATCAGCAGGACCGACAGGCCGATGATCACTTCCGGCATCACCAGCGGCGCGGTGATCAGCGCACCGAACAGCGTCTTGCCGGGGAACCGGCGCATGCGCGTCATCACCAGCGCCGCCATCGTGCCCAGCACGACCGCGGCGGTCGCCGTCCAGAACGCCACCTTGATGCTGACCCAGGCCGCGTCGAGCATCTGCTTGTCGCGGAACAACTCGCCGTACCACTTGAACGAGAAGCCCGACCACACCGTGGCCAGGCGCGACTCGTTGAAGGAGTACACCATCAGGATGAAGACCGGGATGTAGAGGAAGGCGAAGCCCAGGCCGAGCACCGTCCAGTTGACCGCACGTTGTCCGAGCCGGCTCATGTCAGCCTCCCTTCCATTTCGCGCTGCTGCACCCGGTTGAAGATCAGGATCGGAATCAGCAGCAGGATCAGCATGACGATCGCCACCGCCGATGCCGCCGGCCAGTCGCGGTTGTTGAAGAACTCGCCCCACAGCACGCGGCCGATCATCAGCGTGTCCGGCCCGCCGAGCAGTTCGGGAATGACGAACTCACCGACCGCCGGGATCATCACCAGCATGCAGCCGGCGATGATGCCCGCCTTCGACAGCGGCAACGTGATCGTGAAGAACGCCTTCCACGGCTTGGCGCCGAGGTCGTAGGCCGCCTCCAGCAGACGCTGGTCGTGCTTGACCAGGTTGGTGTACAGCGGCAACACCATGAACGGCAGGTAGCAGTAGACGATGCCGATATACGCGGCCATCGGCGTGTACAGGATCTGCAGCGGCTCGTCGATCAGGCCGATCTTCATCAGCAGGTTGTTGAGCAGGCCGTTGTTCTTCAGGATGCCGATCCAGGCGTAGACGCGGATCAGGAACGACGTCCACGACGGCAGCACCACCAGCATCATCGCGATGTTGCGCGACGAGGGCGGCAGGCGGGCAATCACGTAGGCGATCGGGTACGCCACCAGCAACGCGAGGAAGGTGGAGATCGCCGCGATCTTGATCGAACTCAGGTAGGCCGCGATGTACTGGGAGTCGGTGAACAGCGCCGCGTAGTTGCCCAGATTGAGCTTGAGCGTCAGCGCCTCGTCGATATATTCGAGGATGGGCGTGTACGGCGGCATCGCGATCGCCAGCTTGGCGAACGAGATCTTCAGCACGATCAGGAACGGGATCGCGAAGAACAGCAGCAGCCACACGTACGGCACCGAGATCACGCCCCAGCGCGGCCCCGGCAGACGTTTCTGGAGGGAGCGCAGGATGTTCATGAGGTGAGCACCACGCCGTCGTTGTCGCCCCACCACACCCACACTTCATCGTTCCAAGTCATGCCCTCGCTCGCCCAGCGCTGGACGTTGGCGAAGTTGGCCATGAACTTGTACCCGCTCGGCAGGCGCACGTGGTAGACCGAATGACTGCCGAAATAGGCGATGTCCTCGATCACGCCCTTGGCCTTGTTGTGCGGCTGCGGGGGCTCGGTCTTGCCGATGCCCAGCTTTTCCGGGCGCACCGCGAAGGCGACTTCCTGGCCTTCGAAACCGGAAATGCCATGGCCGATGTAGATGGGATCGGGCAGCTGCGGCGAGCGGATGGTGACGTAATTCGCTTCGTCTTCCTCCACGGCGCCTTCGATCAGGTTCACCGAGCCGATGAACTCGGCGGCGAAGCGGCTGGTCGGCTGCTCGTAGATTTCGTCGGGCGTGCCGACCTGGCGGATCCAACCCTGGTCCATCAGCGCGATGCGGGTGGCCATCGTCATCGCCTCTTCCTGGTCGTGGGTGACCATCACGCAGGTCACGCCCGACTTCTCGATGATGCTGACCAGTTCCAGCTGCATCTGCGAGCGCAGCTTCTTGTCCAGCGCGCCCATCGGTTCGTCCAGCAGCAGCAGCTTCGGTCCCTTGGCGAGCGACCGCGCCAGCGCCACGCGCTGCTGCTGGCCGCCGGACAGCTGGTGCGGCTTGCGCTTGGCCAGCTTGCCCAGCTGGACCAGCGCGAGCATTTCCTCGACGCGTTTCTTGATGGCGTCTTTCGCCAGGCCGTCCTGTTTCAGGCCGAAGGCGATGTTCTGCTCCACCGTCATGTGCGGGAACAGCGCGTACGACTGGAACATCATGTTGAGCGGCCGCTCGTAGGGCGGCAGGTCGTTGAGCAGCTGGCCATCCAGGAAGATCTTGCCGGAGGTCGGCTTCTCGAAGCCCGCCAGGCAACGCAGCAGCGTGGACTTGCCGCTGCCCGAGCCGCCCAGCAGCGCGAAGATCTCGCCCTTGCGGATCGTCAGGTTGGTGTCGTCGACCGCGACGAACCCGTCGAATTCCTTGCGCACGTCGACGATGCGCAGATATTCCTGCGCGTTCGCCTTGCCATTCGATGCCGCGCCGTTGCCCTGTTCTGCCGCCATGGAATTCCCCCGATCGCCGGCGCCGCATCGGCGCCAGCCGTGATGTCGTGCGTGGGACCGCCGGATCCGGGGCAGGCCGCGCCTGCCCCAGCCGCGGGACTTACTTGCCGGTCTTCAGTTCCGTCCAGATGCGCGTGTACTGGCGGTCCACGTCCGGCGGGATGATGGCGAAGGTGAAGAGCTTGGCCTCGACCTCGGGGGTCGGATAGATGGTCGTGTCTTCGGTGATCGACTTGTCCATCAGCTCCTTCGCCTTCGGAATGGCGTTCGGGTAGCTGATGAAGTTGGAGTTGTTGGCCATCACCTGCGGGTCGAGCAGGTAGTTGATGAAGGCATAGGCCTCATCGACGTGCTTGGCGTCCTTGGGGATGGACAGCATGTCGAACCACTGCGGCGCGCCTTCCTTCGGGATGGCGTAGGCGATGTTGACGCCGTTCTTCGCCTCGGCGGCGCGGTCGCGCGCCTGGATGATGTCGCCCGACCAGCCGACCACCAGGCAGGTGTCGCCGTTGGCCATCGCATCGATGTACTGCGAGGAATGGAAGTTGGTGATGTACGGCCGGATCGTCTTGAGCAGCGCGGCGGCCTTGTCGATCACCGCCGGATCCTGGCTGTTCGGATCCTCGCCCAGGTAGTTCAGCGCGATCGGGATGATCTCCGACGGGGTGTCCAGGAAGGTCACGCCGCAGTCCTTCAGCTTGCTGATGTTCTCCGGCTTGAACACGATGTCCAGGCTGCTGGCGATGTCGGTGTTGCCGAACGCGGCCTTCACCTTGTCGACGTTGTAGCCGATGCCGGTGGTGCCCCACATGTAGGGGATGGCGTACTGGTTGCCCGGGTCCTGGTTCTCCAGGCGCTTCATGAGGGCCGGGTCCAGGTTGGCGTAGTTGGGGATCTTGCTCTTGTCCAGCGGCAGGAACACGCCGGCCTGGATCTGTCGTCCCAGGAAGTTCATCGTCGGCACGACCACGTCGTAGCCGCTGCTGCCGGCCAGCAGCTTGGTCTCCAGGACCTCGTTGCTGTCGAACACGTCGTAGGTGACCTTGATGCCCGATTGCTTCTCGAAGTTGGGGATCGTGTCTTCGGCGATGTAGTCGGACCAGTTGTAGACGTTGACCTGTTTGGCGCCGCCATCGGCGGATGCGGCCGCATCGCCGCCGGACTTGCCGCAGGCCGCGAGGGTACAGAGGGCCAGGGTGGTTGCCAGTACGCGCAGTTTCATCAATCTCTCTCCATTC
Organism: Pseudoxanthomonas sp. CF385; assembly: GCF_900104255.1. Classification (NCBI taxonomy): domain Bacteria; kingdom Pseudomonadati; phylum Pseudomonadota; class Gammaproteobacteria; order Lysobacterales; family Lysobacteraceae; genus Pseudoxanthomonas; species Pseudoxanthomonas sp. CF385. The sequence goes on along the minus strand of NZ_FNKZ01000001.1, from coordinate 1,598,830 downwards.
GGCCCGCGAGGGCGGCTTGATGTGGTCCCCGCACCAGCTGGGAGCTGCCGCGGGCGTGCTGTCATTGCAGTGGCCGGTTCCGTGCCGTGATTGCTCCCCTTCTCCCCTCCCCGCTCCTGTGCCGCCGTCCGCTCACGCGTCCGTCGCCACGATGACAGAGGGCGCGTCCGTCACGGCCCGCGCCCTCGTGTGTTTCAGCGTCCGGTCTTCAGTTCCGTCCAGATGCGCGTGTACTGGCGATCCACCTCGGGCGGCAGGATCGCGAAGGTGAAGAGCTTCGCGTCCACGTCGGCCGGCGGATAGATCGTCGGGTCGTCCGCGATCGCCTTGTCCACCATCGGCTTGGACGACGGCACCGGATTCGGGTAGGTCACGAAATTGGTGTTCGCCGCCGCGACCTTCGGGTCCAGCAGGTAGTTGATGAAGGCGTAGGCGTTGTCGACGTTCTTGGCGTCCTTCGGGATCGCCAGCATGTCGAACCATTGCGGCGCGCCTTCCTTCGGGATGGAGTACGCCACGTTGACGCCGTTGCCGGCTTCGGCCGCGCGGTCGCGCGCCTGGATGATGTCGCCCGACCAGCCGACCACCAGGCAGACATCGCCGTTGGCGAGGTCGTTGATGTACGAGGACGAGTGGAAGTTGCGGATGTACGGGCGGATCGACTTCAGCAGCGCCGCCGCCTTGTCGATGACCTTCGGGTCGAAGCTGTGCGGATCTTCGCCAAGGTAGTTCAGCGCGATCGGGATCAGCTCGGAAGGCGTGTCCAGCACGGTGATGCCGCAGTCCTTCAGCTTGGCCGCGTTCTCCGGCTTGAACACGATGTCCCAGCTGCCGGTGACGGCGGTGTCGCCGAAGATCGCCTTGATCTTGTCGACGTTGTAGCCGATGCCGCTGGTGCCCCAGAGGTACGGCACGGCGTACTGGTTGCCCGGGTCCTGCTGCTCGATGCGCTTGAGCATGGCCGGGTCGAGGTTCTTCAGGTTCGGGATCTTGCTCTTGTCCAGCGGCAGGAACACGCCGGCCTGGATCTGCCGACCGAGGAAGCTCAGCGACGGCACCACGACGTCGTAGCCGCTGCTGCCGGCCAGCAGCTTGGTCTCGACCATCTCGTCGCTGTCGAACACGTCGTAGGTCACCTTGGTTCCGGTGGCCTTCTCGAAATTGGGGATGGTGTCCTCGGCGATGTAGTCGGACCAGTTGTAGACGTTGAGCGCCTTGGAGGGCGTGCCGTCGGCAGCCTTGTCGTCCTTGCCGCCACAGGCGGCCAGGACGGTCGCGGCCAGCATGACGGTGAGGGTCTTGAGCTTCATCGGGGGACTCCATGGAACAGGATCGGGGGATGGAACCATCATACGCCCGGGCCGCGACGCTGTGACGCAGCGCACGCTCGCCCGGGCGCCTACATCCCCAGCTCAGCCGCGGTGTCGTTGAGTGCCTTCCATGTCTTGTCGAACAGCTCGTCCACCTGCGCGCGGGTGATGATCAGCGGCGGCGACAGCAGCATGGCGTCCCAGGTGGCGCGCAGGATCAGCCCGTGCTTCAGCGCGTGGTCGCGGCAGCGCGGACCGACCGTGCCGCGTTCGGGGAAGAACGCCCGCTTGCCCTTGTCGGGCACCAGTTCGAGCGCACCGACCATGCCGGCGATGCGGGCCTGCCCGACCAGACGGTGTTCGCCGAGTTCGGCCCAGCGCTGGGCCAGGTAGGGGGCGATGTCGTTCTTCGCGGTCTCGACGATCTTCTCGTCCTGCAGGATGCGGATGTTCTCCAGCGCCACCGCCGCGCAGACCGGATGGCCCGAATACGTGGCGCCATGCGCCAGCTCGCCGCCCCGCTCCTTCAGCACCTTGGAAATGCGGTCGTTGAACATCGCCGCGCCCAACGGGATGTAGCCGGAGGTGATGCCCTTGGCCACCGGCATGATGTCCGGCTGGAAACCGAAGTACTCCGAACCGAACCATTCGCCGGTGCGTCCGAAGCCGCAGATCACCTCGTCGGCCACCAGCAGCACGTCGTACTGGCGGCAGATGCGCTCGATCTCGGGCCAATACGTCATCGGCGGGATGTAGACGCCGATGGCGCCCATGATCGGTTCGCCGATGAAGGCCGCCACGCGATCCGGCCCCAGTTCCAGGATCTTCTGCTCCAGCCGGCGCGCCGCGACCAGGCCGTACTCGTCCTCGGACAGGTCGCCACCGTCGGCGAACCAGAACGGCGGATCGATGTGATGGATGTCGGGGATCGGCAGGCCGCCCTGCTTGTGCATGCCCTTCATCCCGCCCAGGCTGGCGCCGGCCATGGTGGTGCCGTGGTAGCCGTCGTGGCGGCCGATGAAGATGTTCTTCTGCGGCTGGTCCTGTACGGCCCAGAAGTGCCTGACCATGCGCAGGATGGTGTCGTTGGCTTCGGAGCCGGAGTTGACAAAGAAGGAGTGATTGAGGTCGCCCGGCGCCAGCTCCGCCAGCTTGGCGGCCAGTTCGATGGTCGGCTCGGTGGTGCACTGGAAGAAGCTGTTGTAGTACGCGAGCTGCGTCATCTGTTTCGACGCGGCTTCGCCCAGCTCCTTGCGGCCGTAGCCGACGTTGACGCACCACAGACCGGCGAACGCGTCGAGCAGCTTGTTGCCCTCGGCATCCCAGACGTAGCAGCCCTCGCCCTTGGTCAGGATGCGGGTGCCCCGCTTGGCCAGCGCGGCGTTGTCGTTGAACGGATGCAGATGGTGCTCGGCGTCGAGCTGCTGCAGGGTGCGGGTGTCGAGTCGGGTCATGTGAAGCTCCACATCGGGATCGGTTGTGGGAGCGACGTCAGTCGCGATGGACTACCAGTAAAGCTTCATCGCGACTGACGTCGCTCCCACGGGAAGAATCTGGGAAAGGTTACGAATCAGACGTTCAACAGCAGGAATTCCCGCTCCCACGAACTGATCACGCGGAAGAAGGTCTCGTATTCCTTGCGCTTGACCGAGACGTACGCGCGCACGAAGCGCGCACCCATCAGGTCCTGCAGCGGCTTGCAGCCTTCGAGTTCGTCCAGCGCTTCGCCCAGCGAGCGCGGCAACTCGAAGCCGATGTCCTGGGCGCTGCTCGCCAGCGGCTCGGTCGGCTTGAGCTGTTCGCGGATACCCATCAGGCCGCAGGCCAGGGTGCCGGCCATCGCCAGGTAGGGATTGGCGTCCGAGCCCGCGAAGCGGCTCTCGACGCGCATGTTCTCGGGCGTGTCCATGGGCACGCGCAGACCGCAGGTGCGGTTGTCGTACCCCCACTGCACGTTGATCGGCGCCACCTGCCCCAGCGCGAGCCGGCGGTACGAATTGACGTTGGGGCCGAAGAACGCCATCGCCATCGGCACGTACTTCTGCAGTCCGCCCAGATAGTGCCCGAACAGCTTGCTCCCCTTGCCCTCGGACTTGCCTGCGAACACGTTGCGACCGGACTTGACGTCAATCAGGCTCTGGTGGATATGCATCGCGCTGCCGGGCTCGTTCTCCATCGGCTTGGCCAGGAACGTGGCATAGACGCCGTGGCGCAGCGCCGCTTCGCGCATGGTGCGCTTGAACAGGAACACCTGGTCCGCGCGCGACAGCGCGTCGTCGTGGGTGAAGTTGACTTCCAGCTGCGCGGCGCCCGACTCGTGGATCAGCGTATCCACGTCCAGCTCCATCGCCTCGCAGTAGTCGTACATCAGGTCGAGGATGGGGTCGAACTCGTTGACCGCGTCGATCGAATACGACTGGCGCGCGGTCTCGGGTCGGCCCGAGCGGCCGGCCGGCGGCAACAGCGGGAAATCCGGATCGGTGTTCTTCTGGACGAGGAAGAATTCCAGCTCCGGCGCCACCACCGGGCGCAGGCCCTCCTTCTCGTAGGCGGCCAGCACGCGCCGCAGGACGTTGCGTGGCGCCAGCTCGTGCGGCTTGCCGTCCTTGGTGTAGCAGTCGTGGATGACCTGCGCGGTCGGATCCGCCGCCCACGGCACCATGCGCACGGTATCCGGATCCGGGCGGAGGAACATGTCCGAATCCGACGGCGAGGTCAGCTCGTAGTAGTCATCGGGGTAATCGCCGGTGACGGTGGTGGCGAAGATGCCTTCCGGCAACCGCGTGCCGTAGTCGTGGCTGAACTTGTCGGCCGGAATGATCTTGCCGCGCGCATTGCCGGTGATATCGGGTACCAGGCACTCGACTTCGGTGATGCTGCGCTCCTTCAGCCAGCGGCGCAGGGAGCTTTCGGACAGCTCGGCCGTGTCGGCCTTGGTTTTTCGCTGGGATTGTTTCTGGCTCATGGGAAAGACGGTCCTGGGAGGGAAGAGCCGGCGCAGGGCGCCGGACGCATGCGGCACGGACGCGTCAGCGTCCGCCCTCCCATGGCGGCGGGTGCCGCCGCTTCATGACGCCCTCCGCGCCGCGCGCGCGCGGCAGGCATCGCCGAAAGCGCCGAAGATCGCGAGGTAGAACGGGTTCTCCCGCACCTTCCATTCCGGGTGCCATTGCACGGCGAGCATGAAGGCCGGGCCGTCGTGGCGATACGCCTCGATCAAGCCGTCCGGCGCCTGCGCCTCCACGACCAAACCTTCGCCCAGGCGACGCACGCCCTGGCCATGCAGGGAATTCACGACCGCCTGGGTCTCGCCGGCCAGCGTGGCCAGCAATCCGCCCGGCACCAGCGCGACGCCATGCGCCGGGCCGTACTGCACGTCCAACGGATCGTCCTTGTTCTCGCGGTGGTCCATGAAGCCCGGCTGCTCGTGCACCTTCTGGTACAGGCTGCCACCGAACGCGACGTTCACTTCCTGGAACCCGCGGCATATCGCCAGTACCGGCACGCCCATCTCGATGGCGAGCGGGATCAGCGGCAGGTTGGTCGCGTCGCGGCGCGGATCCAACAGGTTGCCCTCGTAGCTGGATTCGTCGCTGTAATGGTGCGGTTCGATGTTGCTGACGGCGCCGGTCAGCAGCAACCCGTCCAGGCCGGCGAGCACGTCGCGCAGCGGCAGCACGGGGTCCAGCGTCGGCACCAGCAACGGCAGGCAACCGGCCCCGTCGACCACCGCGCGCACGTACTTCTCGCCAACGGCAAGGAAGGGATGCGCACCGATTTGCTTGTGGTCGGTCGGAAGACCGACCCGCGGCAGCGGGGTCATGCAGGAAGCCCGGAATGGCTTCCGGGCAAGTTAACCCGGCCGTTTTATTTTTACAACACGAGCGCCGCCAGCGACGATTTCAGCGCCGATATGGTGCGGCGCGGCACCCATTTAGGGCGTTTCCGCCACCTCCCGGGATTCTTGCGTTGAGTATTCTTGACGCAGGCGCCGCTCTGCTAAGCTGCGCCGCAGCCTCCAGGAACGCCCTCATGCGCCCCGATTCCGCCGCGTCTCCCCTGCCTGCCGACGATGCCGCCACGCTGGCCGCCCTGCCCGACTGCGAGCAGATCGACCTGCTGCTGCCGGACATGAACGGGCTGCTGCGCGGCAAGCGGGTGACCCGCGACGCACTGGAGAAGGTCTATCGCGACGGCGTCTGCCTGCCGATGTCGCTGATCGCCACCGACATCACCGGCAACACGGTGGAGGAGACCGGACTGGGGTACGACATCGGCGACGAAGACCGCGTGTGCCGGCCCGTGCCGGGATCGCTGCGCGCGGTGCCGTGGTCGCCCTGTCCGGCCGCACAGCTGCTGTTGAGCATGGAGGATGCGCAGGGCGGCATGTTCGAAGCCAACCCGCGCGAAGTGCTGAAGCGCGTGCTGGCACGCTATGCGGCGCGCGGGCTGAAGCCCGTGGTGGCGGTGGAACTGGAGTTCTACCTGTTCGACCAGCGCATGGACGACGCCGGTCGGCCGCGCACGTCGATCAACCCGGCGACGGGGCAGCGCAACACCAGCACGCAGGTCTACTACATGGAAGACCTGAACGACTACCGCGGCTTCACCGACGCGGTCGCCGCCGCGTGCCGCGCGCAGCGCATTCCCGCGGACACCGCGGTGGCGGAGTACGCGCCCGGCCAGTTCGAGATCAACCTCAAGCACCGCGACGACGCCCTGCTCGCCTGCGACGACGCGATCTACCTCAAGCGCGCGATCAAGGCCGTCGCCCAGCAGCAGGGCCTGATGGCCAGCTTCATGGCCAAGCCCTTCGCCGACCAGGCCGGCAGCGGCATGCACATCCACGCCAGCGTGCTGGACGCCGAGGGTCGCAACATCTTCGCTTCGCCGCAGACGGCGCCGGCCGACGCACTGAGGCACGCCATCGGCGGCCTGCAGCGCAGCGACCAGGATTGCCTGCTGCTGTTCGCGCCGCACGCCAACAGCTACCGGCGCTTCGTGCTCAACGCCTTCGTGCCGCTCAACGACGTGTGGGGCTACAACAACCGCACCGTCGCCATGCGCATCCCGCACAGCGACGAGGCGAACACGCGCATCGAGCACCGCATCGCGGGCGCCGACGCCAACATCTACCTGGTCACCGCCGCCGTGCTGGCCGGCATGCTGCACGGGATCGAACAGGGCTTTGACCCCGGCCCGCCGGTCACCGGCAACGCTTACGACCAGACCGAGATCCGCACGCCGTACTGGCGCGAGGCCATCGCCGCCTTCATGGGCAGCGAGTTCATCCGCGAGCAGTTCGGCACGTCCTTCCAGCACATCTACGGCCAGCAGAAGCTCAAGGAGATGCACAGCTTCTACACCGAGGTGACCGACCTGGAGTACGCGTGGTATCTGCGGGCGGTGTGATGTCCCCGGCCTCCGCCAAGCGCACCTATCCCGACAGCTGGTACGCAGCCAGCACGCCACCGCTGCCCATGCAGCCGGTGCTGGAAGGGCGCATCGAGGCCGATGTCTGCATCCTCGGCGCCGGCTACACCGGCCTGTCGGCGGCATTGGAGTTGGCCGAGGCGGGTTACAAGGTCGTCGTGCTGGAAGCCGAGCGCATCGGCTGGGGCGCCTCGGGCCGGAACGGCGGCCAGGCCATCGCGGGTTTCGGTTGCGGCGAAGCCAAGCTGGAAGCACTGGTCGGCTTCGACGACGCGAAGAAGATGTTCGATCTTTCAGTCGACGGCCTGCACTGGTTGCGCGGCCGGATCGACCGCCACGGGATCGATTGCGACTGGCGCGATGGCCACGCCACCGTGCCGATCAAGCCGCGCCAGCAGCGCGAGGTCGAACAGGCCGTCGAAGACTTCAACACCCGCTACGGCCACCCCGTGCAGTGGTGGAGCCGCGAGCGCCTGCGCAGCGAACTGGCCAGCGACCGCTACCTCGGCGCGATGTACGACCCGGTGAGCGGCCACCTGCATCCGCTGGCCTACGCTTTGGGGCTGGGCCGCGCCGCGTTGGAGGCCGGCGCACGGATATTCGAGGGTTCGCGCGTCACCGGACTGGTGCGCGGCGCGCGTCCCGTGCTGAAGACCGCGACCGGCGAGGTGGTCTGCGACCACGTCATCCTGGCCGGCAATGCGCTGGTGCGCGGCATCGCTCCCGAACTCGAGTCGCGGGTGATGCCGGTGGGCACCTACATCGCCGCCACGCCCCCGCTGGGCGAGCAACGCACGCGTGCCCTGATCCGCAACGACATGGCGGTGGCCGACACCAACTGGGCGCTGGACTACTTCCGCCTGGGTCGCGACCACCGCGTGCTGTTCGGCGGCCGCGCGAGCTATTCCACCCTGCCCCCGCCGAACCTGCGCGGGGTGATGACGCGACGCATGCACCGCGTGTTCCCGCAGTTGCGCGATGTCGGCATCGAATACCTCTGGGGCGGGATGATCGACATCTCGCTCAACCGCGCCCCGCACTGGGGCCGGCTGACGCCGAACCTCTATTTCGCCCAGGGCTTCTCCGGACACGGACTCATCGCCGCCGGTCTGGCCGGCACCACCCTCGCCCAGGCGATCCGCGGACAATCGGAGCGGCTGGACCTGTTCGCGAAGATCGACCACCTGCCCTTCCCCGGCGGCCGCGCCCTGCGCACGCCCCTGCTGGTGGCCGCGATGGCTTGGTACAAGCTGCGCGACGCGCTCTGGTAGGCGGCCGACGTCGGGTTTCATTTTCGTGACGGCGCTCTCAAGCCCGCGCCCGGCGTGCCGATAGGGAGGCATGGAACCTCCGTAACGCCCATGACGATGCCGACACCCCTGCGTGCCTCGCCCGCACCCGCCAGCCCGTCCCCGCTGCCCCAGCGCATTCTGGTGGTGGAGAACTCGCGCACGCACGCACGCCTGATCGGCGAGGCGATCGAGCAGAAGCTCAACCTGCCCGTCGTCTACGCGGCCACGCTCGCCGAAGCGCGCGCGGCGCTGGAGCGTCATCCGGACTGGTTCATGGCCGTCACCAGCCTGGTCCTGGCCGACGGCAGCCACGACGAGGTGGTGGAATTCTTCCTGTCGCGCCAGCTGCCGACCGTGGTGGTCAGCGGCGTCTACGACGACGGGCTGCGCGAGCAGGTCCTGCGCCGGCAGGTCGTCGACTACGTACTGAAGAACACCCCCGGCAGCATCGACTACCTGGTGTGGCTGGTTCAGCGGCTCGAGCGCAACCGGCGCATCGCCGCGCTGGTCGTCGACGACTCGCGCTCCGCTCGCCAGCACGCGGCCGCCCTGCTTTCGATGTACGGCTTCCGCGTGGTCGAGGCCGCCGACGGCGAGGCCGGCCTGGCCATGCTGGATGCGAATCCCGACATCCGCCTGGCCATCGTCGACCAGGAGATGCCCGGCATGAAGGGGCACGAATTCACCCGCCGCCTGCGCGCCCGTCACGCCCGCGACCACCTGGCCATCATCGGCATCTCCGGCACCAGCGACGGCAGCCTGGTGCCGCGCTTCCTGAAGAGCGGCGCCAACGATTTCCTGCACAAGCCGTTCTCGCGCGAGGAGTTCTTCTGCCGCGTGTCTCAGAACATCGACCAGCTGGAACTGATCGGCACGCTGCAGGACCTCGCCACGCGCGACTTCCTGACCGGCCTGCCGAACCGACGCCACTTCCTCGCCGAATGCCACGCGCTGTTGCCCAACACGCTGGGCCGGCAGCAGGCGGTGACTGCGGCGATCGTGGACATCGACCACTTCAAGCACATCAACGACACCTACGGCCACGAAGCCGGCGACGTGGCGCTGAAGGCGGTCGCACAGACCATCGCCCGCCACGCGGGCACGCAGGATCTCGTCGCGCGGTTCGGCGGCGAAGAGTTCTGCGCGCTGGTGCCCTACCTGGGCGAAAGCGAGTCGGTGGAGCACTTCGAGTCGCTGCGCGCCGCCATCGAGGCGCTCGAAGTCGATATCGGCGATCGCAAGCTGAAGATGACCGTCAGCATCGGCGTGTTCCGCACGCGCTTCCCGGGCCAGACCCTCAACCACCTGCTCAGCGAAGCCGACCGGCGCCTGTACCTGGCCAAGGCCGGCGGCCGGAACCGGGTGGTCTCGAGCGGCTGAGGTTCTCTCCTTGTTGGGACCCTCTCCTGTGAGCGACGTAAGTCGCGAGCTTTCGAGTCGCTGAGGTAAGAGCTCGCGACTTACGTCGCTCCCACACCGCTCATTACAGCCCCTGCGACTGTCCGTCGCATGCGACATTGATCGGGATCAATGCCGCGAGGGCTGCGCGCACCTAGATTCCCTTGTGCATTCCGGCATCCGCCGGCAGGGGATACGCGATGACACTGCTGATCTGGCAGGACGACATGGATACGGGCATCGACATCATCGATGGCCAGCACCGCCGCATCGTGGAGATGATCAACCACCTCCACGTGACCCAGAAATCGATGGAGCGCTTTGCCGTCGGCGAAGTCATCGACGAACTGGTCGACTACACGCTGTCGCACTTCGCCTTCGAGGAAGAGCTGATGGAGGAAGCCGGCTATCCGTTCAGCGCGGCGCACAAGCGCGTGCACGAGGTGTTCACCAAGCGCGTGTCCGAGTACCGCCTGCGCTTCGAGGCGGGCGAGGATATCGTTGATGACCTGCGCAGCATGCTGTCGCGCTGGCTGTTCAACCATATCCGCAACGACGACAAGGCTTACGCGGACTCGGTGAAGCGGCACCTCAACCGGTTCGTCCGCGAGCACCAACAGGGCGGCTGGCTCAGCCGCACGGTGAAGCGCCTGTTCGGTTAACGGGTCACGCGTGGCCGCGGCATGAGCAACAGCGCCAGCAGGGTCAACGCGGCCATGCCGGCGAGATACCCGCCCACCGAGGCGAGGCCGTAGCGTTCGCCCAGGCGCGTGGCGATGTAGGGCGCGGGGGAGGCGCCGAGGATGCCCGCGAGATTGAACGCCAGCGAGGCCCCGGTGTAGCGCACCGCGGTGGGGAACATTTCCGCCAGGATCGTCCCGCACGGCCCGTAGGTCAGCCCCATCGCGCCCAGCCCCAGCGCCAGGAAGGCGAGCACGCCCAGGTCGCTGCCCGATTCCAGCAACGGCGCGAAGACGAAACCGAAGCCGATGATCAGCACCGTCGCCACGATCATCGCGTTGCGCCGGCCATAGCGGTCTGCATACAGCGCCGACAACGGGATGGTCAGCGCGAAGAACAGCACGCCGACCATCTGCAGCATCAGGAAATGCTCGCGGGAATACCCGAGCTTGGACGTGCCCCAGCTGAGCGCGAACACGGTCATCAGGTAGAACAGGACGAAGGTCGCGACCAGTGCGAACGTGCCCGCGATCAGGGCGAACGGATGCTCGCGCACCGCGGTCAGCATCGGCACCTTCACCCGTTCGTCCTTGTCGAGCGCCTTCTGGAAATCCGGCGTCTCGGTGATCCGCAGCCGCACCCACAGGCCGACGAAGACGAGCGCCGCACTGGCCAGGAACGGGATGCGCCAGCCCCACGCCAGGAACTGCGCGTCGGTCATCACTTCCGTCAGCAACAGGAAGATGCCGGTCGAGCAAAGAAAGCCGATAGGCGCGCCCAACTGCGGGAACATGCCGTACCACGCGAGCTTGCCCGGCGGCGCATTCTCGGTGGCCAGCAGCACGGCGCCGCCCCATTCGCCCCCCAGGCCGATGCCCTGCCCCAACCGGCACAGCGCCAGCAACGCGGGCGCCAGCACGCCGACCTGTGCGTACGTCGGCAGCAGGCCGATGACGACCGTGGAAATGCCCATCGTCAGCAAGGCCGCTACCAGCGTCGCCTTGCGGCCGATGCGGTCGCCGAAGTGGCCGAACAATGCCGACCCCACCGGCCGCGCGATGAAGGCCAGCGCGAAGGTCGCGAACGACTGCAGGGTCGCGGTCGCCGGATCGCTCTGCGGGAAGAACAGCTTCGGGAAGACGATCACCGCCGCCGTGGCGTAGATGTAGAAATCGAAGAACTCGATCGTGGTGCCGATCAGGCTGGCGAACAGCACGCGGCCGGGCGAATTGGCCGGTGCGGGGGCAACGGTGGCGGTAGCGGTCATGGACGGGCCGGTCGGTGGGACGGGGCGATTCTGGCAGAAGAACTTCTTGTCGTGAGTCCCCTCTCCCCACGTGCGGGGAGAGGGTGCCGGAGGCGGGTGAGGGGCGGACGGAATCCGCGCAAAACAGGCGCCGCGACGACGCCCAGGTCGCGCACGCCCTTATCCGCCCTCCGGGCACCTTCTCCCCGCATGCGGGGAGAAGGGAGCATGGGATCAGCTGCCCAGGTTGATCCAGGTCGCCTTGATCTCGGTGTACTTGTCGAAGGCGTGCAGCGACTTGTCGCGGCCGTTGCCGGACTGCTTGTATCCGCCGAACGGCGCAGTCATGTCGCCGCCGTCCCAGTAGTTCACCCACACGCTACCCGCGCGCAGCTTGCGCGCCACGCGGTGCGCGCGACTGATGTCGCGCGTCCACACGCCGGCCGCCAGTCCGTACTCGCTGTCGTTGGCCATCCGCAGCGCTTCTTCTTCGCTGTCGAACGCGATCACCGACAGCACCGGCCCGAATATCTCCTCGCGGCTGATCGTGTGGTCGTGCGCAACGTCGTCGAACACGGTCGGCTCGATGTAGCAGCCGCCGCTCACCACGTCGGCGCGCAGGCCGCCCAGTGCCAACCGGGCGCCCTCGGCCTTGCCCTTCTCGATGTAGTCGAGCACGCGCCTCGTCTGCCCTTCGTCGACCATCGCGCCCATCGGCGCGCCGGGGTCCAGGGGGTGGCGCGGGCGCATGGCCTTGCCGGCTTCGACCACGCGGGCGACGAACTCGTCCTTGATGGAGCGCTCGACGAGCAGGCGCGAGGCCGCCGTGCAGACTTCGCCCTGGTTGTAGAAGATGCCGCCTGCCGCGGCCTTCGCCGCGACCTCCAGGTCGTGCGCATCGGCGAAGACGATGTTCGGGCTCTTGCCGCCGCATTCCATGTAGGCGCGCTTCATGTTCGACAGGCCGGCGCACTGCAGCAGGCGCTTGCCGACCGCGGTGGAGCCGGTGAACACCAGCCCGTCCACATCCATGTGCAGCGCCAGCGGCTCGCCGGCGGTCTTGCCGAAGCCGGGCACCACGTTGAGCACGCCCGCGGGGATGCCGGCCTCGATCGCCAGTTCGGCCAGGCGGATCGCGGTCAGCGGCGACTTCTCCGAAGGTTTGAGCACGATGGAGTTACCCATCGCCAGCGCCGGCGCCAGCTTCCACGTCGCCATCAGCAGCGGGAAATTCCACGGCACGATGGCACCGATCACGCCCAGCGGTTCGCGCGTCACCAGGCCGAGTTCGTCCTGGCCGGTGGCGGCGACTTCGCCATACACCTTGTCCAGCGCCTCGGCGGTCCAGCCCATGCAGCGGATGGTCGCCGCGACGTCGACGCTGCGCGCATCGCCGACCGGCTTGCCCATGTCCAGCGATTCCAGCAGCGCCAGTTCGTCGGCGTGTTGTTCGATCAGTTGGGTGAGCTTGAGCAGCACCTTCTTGCGGTGGGTCGGACGCGCGTTGGACCACGCGCCCGCATCGAAGCTGCGACGCGCAGCGGCAACGGCGCGATTGATGTCCTCTTCCTGGCCATCGGCCACCTGGCCGAGCACGCGCCCATCGATGGGACTGACGCAGTCGAAGGTCTTTCCCGAAGCGGCATCGACGTACTTGCCGTCGATGAAAGCCTGTGTGCGGATCGACAGCGCACCGGCCATCGCCTGCCAGTCCTGTTGCGTGCGGGGATTGCTCATGGAGGCTCCAGGTTGTCTTTCTTGCCCTTCTCCCACCGGGAGAAGGTGGCGCGAAGCGCCGGATGAGGGTTCGGCGGAGTCCATGAGGCCGGTAACTCACTGGCTTCGCCGGACCCTCACCCCAACCCTCTCTCCCACGAGACTTCCTTCGGTCGCCGACGGGAGAGGGGCTCGAAATATCTAGAACGTCGCCGGTGTATTGGCGCTGACAATCACGGCATCGGTGTCGCCGACATTACGGAAGCGATGCGGCGTCCGGCTTTCGAAGTAATAGCCCTCGCCGGCCTTCAAGACACGGACCTGCTCGCCGACGGTCACTTCCACCTCGCCGGCGATCACCACGCCGCCTTCCTCGCCGTCGTGCGCCAGCATGCTGTCGCCGGTATCGCTGCCCGGCGGCATCACTTCGCGCAGGATGCACATCTGCCGCTGCGGGCGGTGCCGGCCGACGAGGAAGTAGTGGATCCCGTTGCTGCCGACGTCGGGCAACTCATCGGCGACGTAGAACGGACTGTCGGGCAGGCCCTTCTCGAGGTCCAGGGTGAAGAAGTCGGCCAGCGAGATCGGGATGCCGTCCAGCACCTTCTTCAACGAACTGACCGAGGGGCTGACCTTGTTCTGCTCGATCAGCGAAATGGTGCTGTTGGTGACGCCCACGCGCTTGGCCAGCTCGCGCTGGCTGAGGCCTTTGGATTTGCGGACCAGTTGCAGGCGCGCGCCGATGTCCATCACCACCCTGGCAGGAAAGCGGAAAGTGTTGCGGGATACTTTACACCCCGGGGCAGGCGGGTCAATCCAGGCGTTTCGGGCTTTCGCGCGGGGCGTGAACGACGGCGGCCTGGCGGGCATTTGCGCGGCGAATCCAACCTTCCGCACGGTTGTAAAGTTTTTTCAACGCGCTAAGCTTCGCCCATCCGCCCCGTTCCCCCCTGGAGCCGCGATGAGCGCCGACGACACTTCCTCTTCCCGCGCCCTGGCAGACCACTACGCCCGCCAGAACCTCGAGGCCCCAGCCTCGCTCGACCACTTCTGGATGCCGTTCACGGCGAACAAGCAGTTCAAGGCCAAGCCGCGCCTGCTGGCGAGCGCATCGGGCATGTACTACAAGGACGTCGACGGCCACGAGGTGCTGGATGCCACGGCGGGCCTGTGGTGCTGCAACGCCGGCCATGCCCGTCCGCGCATCGTCGAAGCGGTGAAGCAGCAGGTCGGCACGCTGGACTTCGCGCCCAATTTCTCGATGAGCTCGCCGCTGCCGTTCAAGCTGGCCGAGCGCCTGGCCGCGCTGGCGCCGGGTGATCTCCACAAGGTCTTCTTCAGCAACTCCGGCTCCGAAGCGGTGGACAGCGCGCTGAAGATCGCACTGGCCTACCACCGCGTGCGCGGCGAAGGGCAGCGCACGCGCTTCATCGGTCGCGAGAAGGGCTACCACGGCGTCGGCTTCGGCGGCATGTCCGTCGGTGGCCTGCCGAACAACCGCAAGTGGTTCGGCCCCGGCCTGCCGGCGGTGTCGCACATCCGCCACACGCTGGACGTGTCGCGCAACGCGTTCTCCAAGGGCGTGCCGCCGCACGGCATCGAACTGGCCGAGGACCTCGAGCGCCAGATCGCGCTGTACGACGCCTCGACGATCGCCGCGGTCATCGTCGAACCGATCTCCGGTTCGGCCGGCGTGGTCATTCCGCCACAGGGCTACCTGCAGCGGCTGCGCGAGATCTGCGACAAGCACGGCATCCTGCTGATCTTCGACGAAGTGATCACCGGCTTCGGCCGCGTCGGTCATGCCTTCGGCGCGCAGCGCTTCGGCGTCACGCCCGACATGATCACGGCGGCGAAGGGCATCACCAACGGCTGCGTGCCGATGGGCGCCACCTTCGTCTCCGAACGCCTGTTCGACGCCTTCATGAGCGGCCCGGACAACGCCATCGACATGTTCCATGGTTACACCTACTCCGGCCATCCGCTGGCCTGCGCCGCCGCGCTCGCCACGCTGGACACGTACGAGGAGGAAAACCTGTTCGACAAGGCGCTCAGCCTGGGTGATTACTGGCAGGAGGCGCTGCACTCGCTGAAGGACCTGCCGAACGTCATCGACATCCGCAACTTCGGCCTGGTCGGCGCCATCGAACTGGCCCCGCGCCCGGGCGCGCCCGGCACCCGGGCCTACGACGTCTTCGCCCGCGCCTTCCACGAGGGACACCTGCTGACCCGGGTGACCGGCGACGTGATCGCCCTGTCGCCTCCGCTGATCGTGGAAAAGGACCACATCGACCGGATCGTGAATGTCCTGGCGGACACCATACGGGCAACCGCGTAAAATTACGGACCAACGGCCCCAGCGCTCCCCCGCGCGCGAAGCCCCTTCCCGCTACTGGAGAGCAACATGCTGATTGGCGTCCCCAAGGAAATTAAGAACCACGAATACCGCATCGGGCTTACCCCGTCCGGTGCGCGCGAGCTGGTCTCGAACGGCCACCAGGTCATCGTCCAGCGCGACGGCGGCAAGGCCATCGGCCTGACCGACGACCAGTACGTCAAGGCAGGCGCGCAGATCGTCGATACGGCCGCGGAGATCTTTGCCCGCGCCGACATGATCATCAAGGTGAAGGAGCCGCAGCCGAACGAGTGCGCCATGCTGCGCCCCGGCCAGGTGCTCTACACCTACCTGCACCTCGCGCCCGATCCGGAGCAGACCAAGGCGCTGGTCGCCTCCGGCGCCACCTGCATCGCCTACGAAACCGTCACCGACCGCAAGGGTGGCCTGCCGCTGCTCGCGCCGATGTCGGAAGTGGCCGGCCGCATGTCGATCCAGGCCGGTGCGCACGCACTGGAGAAGGCGCAGGGCGGTTCCGGCGTGTTGCTGGGCGGCGTGCCTGGCGTGAAGCCGGCCGAAGTGCTGGTGATCGGCGGCGGCGTGGTCGGCATCAACGCCGCGCGCATGGCGATGGGCATGAATGCGCACGTCACCATCCTCGACCGCTCGCTCGACCGCCTGAAGTATCTGGACGAGCTGTACGGCCATCAGCTGACCACCATCTATTCCACCCGCGACGCCATCGAAGAGCGCCTGCCGGACACCGATCTGGTGATCGGTGCGGTGCTGATCCCCGGTGCCGCCGCGCCCAAGCTCGTCTCGCGCGACCAGCTGAAGCTGATGCGTCCCGGCTCGGTGCTGGTGGACGTGGCGATCGACCAGGGCGGCTGCTTCGAAACTTCGAAGGCCACCACCCACCAGAACCCGACGTACGAAGTGGACGGCATCATCCACTACTGCGTGGCCAACATGCCGGGCGGCGTCGCCCGCACCTCCACGTTCGCGCTGACCAACGCCACCCTGCCCTTCGCCGTGCAGCTGGCCAACAAGGGCGCGAAGCAGGCGCTGCTGGACGACGAGCATCTGCTCAACGGCCTCAACGTGCACGCCGGCAAGATCACCTACAAGGCCGTCGCCGACGATCTCGGCTACGCCTACGCACCGGCGCGCGAAGCGCTGGCGTAAGCCTGCCATTCCCTTCTCCCCGCCTGCGGGGAGAAGGTGCCGAAGGCGGATGAGGGGCACTTCGGAGCCACTACCGCCCCGGCGATGACGAACCCATCGATCGATTGGACAACGCAACACTCGAAACACCTCATCCCACTGAAGACAAGGGCGCCGTCGCCCCTCACCCGCCCTCCGGGCACCCTCTCCCCGCATGCGGGCGAGGGATCCAGCAAGGTAGTCCGCCATGACCGAAGCGCTGCACCATTTCTTCAACGGACAGCGGGTGGAAGGCGGCAGCGGCCGCCATGGCGATGTGTTCGACCCGGCCACCGGAACCGTCAGCGCGCGCGTGCCGCTGGCCTCGGCCGATGACGTGGAACAGGCAGTGGACGCCGCGTCCGTCGCCTTTCCCGCCTGGGCCGCCACCACGCCGCTGAATCGCGCGCGGGTGATGTTCCGCTTCAAGGAGCTGCTGGAGACGCACGCCGGCGAGTTGGCGAAGATCATCACGTCCGAACACGGCAAGGTGCTGTCCGATGCGCGTGGCGAAGTGACCCGCGGCCTGGAAGTCGTGGAGTTCGCCTGCGGCATCCCGCACCTGCTCAAGGGCGAGCATTCGATGAACGTCGGCCGCGACGTCGATTCGTGGAGCGAATACGCGCCCCTGGGCGTCGTGGCCGGCATCACGCCGTTCAACTTCCCCGCGATGGTGCCGCTGTGGATGTTCCCGGTGGCGCTGGCCTGCGGCAACACGTTCGTTTTGAAACCCTCCGAGCGCGATCCGTCCGCGGCCTTGTTCATGGCCGACCTGCTGAAGCGGGCGGGATTGCCGGACGGCGTCTTCAACGTCGTCCATGGCGACAAGGACGCCGTGGATGCGCTGCTGGACGAACCGCGCGTGCAGGCGCTGAGCTTTGTCGGTTCCACCCCGATCGCCCAATACATCTACGCCCGCGGCAGCGCCAACGGCAAGCGCGTGCAGGCGCTGGGTGGCGCGAAGAACCACATGGTCGTCCTGCCCGATGCCGACCTCGACGGCGCCGTCTCCGCGCTGCTCGGCGCCGGCTACGGCTCGGCCGGCGAGCGCTGCATGGCGATCTCCGTCGCCGTCTGCGTGGGCGATGCCACGGCCGATGCGCTGGTGGCCACGCTGGCGCCCAAGGTGGCGGCGCTGAAGATCGGTCCCGGTTGCCAGGATCCCGAGATGGGCCCGCTGGTGACCGGCGCGCATCGCGACAAGGTGCGCGGCTACGTCGATGCGGGCGTGGCCGAGGGCGCGGACCTCGTCGTCGATGGTCGCGGGCACGTGGTCGACGGCCACGCCGACGGTTTCTTCCTCGGCGGCTGCCTGTTCGACCGGGTGACGCCGGGCATGACCATCTACCGCGAAGAAATCTTCGGGCCCGTGCTCTGCGTGATGCGCGTGCCCGATCTCGAGGCCGCGCTGAAGCTGGTCAACGAGCACGAGTACGGCAACGGCACCGCCGTGTTCACCCGCGATGGCGGCGCCGCGCGCGAGTTCGCGCATCGCGTGCAGGCCGGCATGGTCGGCATCAACGTGCCGATCCCGGTACCGATGGCCTTCCACAGTTTCGGCGGCTGGAAACGCTCGATCTTCGGCCCGCTGCACGTGCACGGCCCCGACGGCGTGCGCTTCTACACGCGCCTGAAGACCATCACGGCCCGCTGGCCGGAGACCCACGCGGCCGAGTTCGTGATGCCGACGATGAAGTAAAGTCGGGGCCGGCTCCCGCACGGTACTGGCCCATGTCGTCACATCGTCTCCGCGTCTTCGCCTCGCTGGCCTGCCTGATCGCGTCGTCGGCCGCATCGGCGGGCGAGCCCGTCGCCCAGGTCCGCGTCGCCTTCGATCGCGATGGCATCGTCGCCACCCGCGCCGAGGGCCTCGCCGACCTCGCCACCGGCCGCAAGGTGACCGCCGACGACCCCGTGCGCGTTGCCTCGATCTCCAAGCTGGTGACGTCGATCGGCGTCATGCGGCTGGTCGAAGCCGGCACGCTCGACCTCGATGCCGACGTCTCGACCTACCTGGGGTGGACGCTGCACCATCCGCGCCATCCGGACACGCCGATCACCCTGCGCCTGCTGCTCTCGCACCGCTCCAGCCTGACCGATGCCGCCGGCTACTACGCCACGCCGCTGGGTGCGCCGCTGAAGACGATCCTCGACGATCCGAAGGCGTGGGACGACACGCATGCGCCGGGCACGCACTTCCGCTACACGAACCTCAATTTCCCGCTGGTGGCGATGGCGATGGAGAACGCCACCGGCGAGCGCTTCGACCGGCTGATGCACCGCCTGGTATTGGCGCCGCTGAAGCTGGACGCCTGCTTCAACTGGGCGAGCTGCGACGACGCCACCGCCACGCGCGCCGTCGTCCTGTACCGCGACGGCGCGGTGGTCCGCGACGACAACCGTGCAGGCACACCGCCCTGCCCCGTGGTGGTCGCCGACGGCGAGCCTTGCGATCTCACGCGCTGGGCGCCCGGCCAGAACGGCGCGCTGTTCTCGCCCCAGGGCGGCCTGCGCATTTCCGCCAACGGGCTGGCGAAGATCGGCCGGCTGCTGCTGAACAACGGCGAGGTGGATGGTGTGCGCCTGCTGGCGCCCACCTCAGTCGCGACGCTGACGACGCCGCAGTGGACCTTCGACGGCCACAACGGCATCACCCACGAGGAAGACACCGGCGGCGCCGCGGCGAAGGCGTTCTTCTGCCGTTATGGCCTGGCCGTGCAGACATTGGCCACGCCCATGCGGGGCTGCGGCGACGATCCGTTCGGCGACGGCGTCGCACGTGTCGGCCACTCCGGCGATGCCTATGGCCTGCGGTCGGGCCTGTGGCTGGACCCGCACGGGGGCACCGGCGTGGCGTACTTCGCGACGGATGCCGGAGGTTCGCCGCCCGGCGCGCATTCCGCCTTCAGCCGCATCGAGGAGACCCTGGCGGACGGCGCGCCGGTGGACGAAGCGCCGCGCTGATCCACGCACGACTCAAGAACTCCCCGGGCCGGCCGATACGGCCTACATGTCGCCCCGCGTCGCATCCGCGCGCGGCCAACACGATCCACAGGGGGATCTTGAAATGACGTCACGTCCGACGGTTCTGCTTTGCGATGATTCGCGCGCGTTGCGCATGCTGGCGGCACGCCAGCTCGACGACTGCGGTTTCCATGTGGTGGGCGAGGCCGGCAACGGCCACGAAGCCATCAGCCAGTACCAGGCGCTGAAGCCGGACGTGGTGCTGATGGATCTGGTGATGCCCGAGTGCGACGGCAAGCAGGCCCTCGGCCAGATCCTCGCGCAGGATCCCGATGCCCGCGTGGTGATCCTCAGCTCGCTGGGCGCGCAGAGCGACATCGAGGAATGCCTGAAGCTGGGCGCCAGGTCCTACCTGCAGAAACCCATCGATCCGGAGGTGATGGATCGCGTGCTGCACGAAGCGGTCGCCTGACCGGCACGCACGTCCTTCCCACTTCCGTACGAGACGACCCACCATGGCAGCGAAATTCCTGGGCCAGTTCCTGTTGGAACGCGGCACCATCACCTCGGCGCAGCTTCTGGCCGCCCTCGACGCGCAGCGCGCGTCCAACCCCCTGCTCGGCGAACTCGCCATGCACCACGGCATGCTCGACGCGACGCAGGCGCGCCGCATCCACGAACGCCAGCGCGCGGAAGACCGCCGCTTCGGCGACATCGCGCTCGAGATGGGCTGGCTGAACGAAGGCCAGCTCGACGTGCTGCTCGCGGCGCAGAAGAAGGGCCGCAAGTTGTTCGGCCAGATCCTGGTCGACCAGGGCGTGCTGAGCGCCGAGCAGTTGGAGACCGAGTTGGTCGCGCACCGCCGGGACCTCGATGAAGCCAACCACGCGCTGGCGCTGGGCATCGCCGGCCATACCCTGGCCGACGCGGTCACCAGCGCGATCCGCGTCTGCAACCGCCTGTTCCCCCGCCTGGTGGGCAGCCAGTGCCAGGCGGCCGGTATCGCCAACGACGCCGCGCTCGAGGCCTGCGACGTGACCGCGCACGTGCGCATCGCGTCCGGCTCGCAATCGCTGCTGGTCGGCGTCGGTTGCAGCCGCGCCACCATGCAGGCGATGGCCTGCGCCCTGCTTTCGCTGACGCCGGAGCAGTGCGATGACGAGCTGGCCCTGGATGCGCTCGGCGAACTGGTCAACGTGCTGATGGGCTACGTCGTCCGCGACACGTTGCCCGATGACGCGACGTACCGCGCGCAGCCGCCGTCCACGCAGCTTTCGGCGGCGGACCTGACGGCCACCGGCAGCACGCTGGCGCTGTCCATGGCCTCGCAGCGCGGCGACTTCGTCCTGATCGTCGGCTGACCCGCGGCGTTACGCCCGCGTCAGCCGCCACGCGCGGTGGATGCGGGCGTTGCGCTCGAAATCCGGCGGAATCGTGCCCGCGCTGATCTCTTCGCAGCGCGCGAACTCCGCCACCGCGTTCTCGTCCAGCCGGAAGCGGCGGAAGTTGTTGCTGAAATACAGCATGCCGCCTGGCGCCAGCCGCGCTACGGCGGCGCGCAGCAACCGCACGTGCTCCTTCTGCACGTCGAAGTCGTCGGCGCGCGCGGAGTTGGAGAACGTCGGCGGATCGCAGAAGACCAGGTCGTACTCGGCCTGCTCGGCTTCCAGCCAGCGCACCGCGTCGGCCTGCACCAGGCGATGCTTCGCGCCGCCCAGGCCGTTCTCGGCCAGGTTGTCCGCGCACCACTGCAGGTAGGTCGCGGACAGGTCCACGCTGGTCGTGCTCGCGGCGCCCGCCACGGCGGCCTGCACGCTGGCCACGCCGGTGTAGCAGAACAGGTTGAGGAACCGCTTGCCCCGCGCTTCCTGCGCCATGCGCCGGCGCAGCGGGCGATGGTCGAGGAACAGGCCGGTGTCGAGGTAGTCGAACAGGTTCACCCGCAGCAACGCACCCGACTCTCGCACGACGATGAACTCGTCGCGCTGCTGCATGCGCCCGTACTTGGAGCCGCCCTTGCCGCGCTCGCGCGCCTTCACCGCGATCTGCTCCTGCGGCACGCCGAACACCTCGCGGGTCGCGGCCAGCAGCTCACTGAAGCGACGACGCACGTCGTGCTCGGGGATGCTGGCCGGCGCGGCGTATTCCTGCACGTGCAGGAACGTCCGGCCCTGTCCGCCTTCTTCTTCGTAGACGTCGATGGCCGCCGCATACTCGGGCAGGTCGGCGTCGTACGCGCGATAACAGGTGATGCCCTCACGCGTGCGCCAGCTCTTGAACTTCTTCAGGTTCTTCCGCAGGCGGTTGGCGACCATCTGCGCGCCGTCCGACAAGGGTTTGGCCTCGCGCGGCTCGCGGGCGGGCGCGGCGACGGGATCGCAGACGATCAGCGCGCACTCGATGGCGCCATTGAATAGCTGGTATTTCTTGGCCGCGCGCAGGCCGGTGGCGTAGCCGAGATCGGCATTGCCGCACAGCAGGCTGGCCCGCCACTGCGGCACGGCGCGTTGCAGCGCATCGCCGAGGGCACGGTAGAGATCGGCGTCGGCCGCCAGACGCTCGTCGTAGGGCGGGTTGCAGACCACCAGTCCCCGCGGCTCTTCGCGTGCGGGCAACTGCGCCACATCGTGGGTCTCGAACTGCAGCTGGCCGGCCAGGCCAGCCAGTACCGCGTTGTCGCGCGCGGCGCGGATCGCGCCCAGGTCGACGTCGCTGCCGAAGAACGCAGGCCGCAGGGCCTTGCGGCCTTCCGTTTCACGCTGCACGGCCTCGGCGAACAGCGTGCGCCACGCCGCCACATCAAAGCCCGACCAGCGGGTCGGCAACGCGTTGCCATGCCGCTGCAGGCCCGGGGCCACGTCGGCGGCCATCAGCGCGCCTTCGATCAGCAGCGTACCACTGCCGCACATCGGGTCGAGCAGCGCGCCGCCTTCGTGGTACAGCGCCGGCCAGCCGCCACGCATCAGCACGGCCGCAGCCAGGTTTTCCTTCAGCGGCGCTTCGTTCTGCGCCTGCCGCCAGCCCCGGCGGTGCATCGGGCCACCGCCCAGATCGATCGATATCGTCGCGCGGTTCTTGCGCAGCGACAGGTTGATGCGCACGTCGGGCTGCTCCACGTCCACCGACGGCCGCTCCAGACCCTGCTGGCGCAGGCGGTCGACCACGGCATCCTTCACCCGTTGCGCGGCGTAGCGCGCGTGGGTGATGGCTTCGCCGGAGACGTGGGCGTCCACCGCCAGCGTCAGTTCCGGCCGGGTGTGGTTCTCCCAGGCCATCGCCATGACGCCGTCGTAAAGCGCCTGCTCGTTCAGGCATTCGAACTCGGCGATGGGCCACAGCACGCGGCTGGCCAGGCGCGACCACAACACGGCGCGCTGCGCATCCACCGGCTCGCCCTCGGCGTTGACGCCGGCGATGGTGGCGGTGGCCTTGGGCACGCCGAGCGCAAGCAGCTCGTCGGCGAGCAGGTATTCCAGGCCCTTGGCGCAGGAGACGAAGAACTTCAAAGAAAACCTCGATACGTCAGAGAGCGGCGAGCAATTGCCCGAATGCATCCGCCGAAGCGGCGACATGGTCGGACAGGCGATGCCCGTCGTTGACCAACAGCAGGCGGGCACGACGCGCATGCGCCCAATCGGCCACGGCCTGCGCGGAAATCAGTTCGTCATCCCAGCCATGGATGACCGAGATCGGTACCGCGGCGGCATCCAGCATCGGCAACGGGCCCATGCTGATCGGCGGCGCCATCAGGAACAGTCCGCGCACCGGCACCTCCAGCGAAATGCGACCGGCGATGTAGGCGCCGAGACTGGAACCGGCCAGCACCACCGGCCCACGCGACGCGGCGGCCTGGGCCAGCATGCGCAGGCGCTCCAGGCGCGCGACGACATCGCCCAACGAACTGACATCGCGGCGGGCATCGAGATCGGTGTAATCCGGCCGTTCGTGGCTCCAGCCCAGGCGCTCGGCCACGTCCGCCAGCGCGGTGACCTTGGTGGCGTCGGGGCCGCTCTCGAAGCCATGCGACAGGATGCAGTGGCCACGCATCAGAGCGGCTCCACCGGATCGCCTATGCGGAACGTGCCGCCTTCGACGATGCGCGCGCACAGGCCGCCATGGCCGCGCATCGCGTTGTAGCCGCCCGGGCCCAGCGCGTCTTCCATCCGCGAACAGGGATCGCAGTCCTCCGTTCCCTCGAACACCGCGGTGCCGATTCGGAAGCGGCGTTCCTTCAAGGCGATCAGCGGGATTCCGGACACCACGACGTTACGGCGCAGCAGCGAAGGCGCCAGGTCCGGACGCTGCGCGAGCGCGGCGATGGCCGGCAGGTGCTCTGCCTGGATCAGGGTGATGCCGCGCTTGCCGCTGCCGCCCTTGTAGCGGTCGCCGACCAGGCCGCCGCCGGTGACGGCTTCGACCGCGTCGGTAGCCACCATGACCTCATCGCGGGCCGGCCGCAGGCCGATCCACTCCACCTTGCCGGCACGCGGCAGGGTGGCCATGAGCTTGGCCAGGGGGGAGTCGGGGTTGAGCGGCATGGGAAACCCGCGCGTCGGAAAGGCGGCCAGTTTACCGGACCGGCCCATCCCCGGCCCGTCCCCCACCCCGCCTGCTAGCATCGAAGCATGAGCACCGACCTGCCCGTCTTCGCCCCGCACGTGGACCTGCTGCCGTACGAGCAGGCGCTGGAAGCCCGCCCACTGGAGCAGATCGACCTGGTCGTCATCCACTGCACGGAACTGCCGGACATGGCGCTGGCGCGGCAGTACGGCGAACGCATCCTGCACGCGTCCGGCACCGGCAACAGCGGCCACTACTACATCGACCGGGACGGCAGCGTGCACGTCTATGTGCGCCCGCAGCGCATCGCCCACCACGTGCGCGGCTACAACCCACGGTCAGTGGGTATCGAGCTGGTGAACACCGGCCGTTATCCGGACTGGCTGTCGGCCGCCCGCCAGACGATGGACGAGCCCTACACCGACGCGCAGATCGCTGCGCTGACCGCGCTGCTGGAGCGGCTGAGGCGGGAGCTGCCCTCGCTGCGTTACATCGCCGGGCACGAAGACCTGGACACCGCGCGCGAACCCGCCAGCGACGACCCCACCGTCACCGTGCCGCGCAAGATGGACCCCGGCCCGCTGTTCCCGTGGGATGCGGTGATGCGCGCCACCCCGCTGGAGCGGCTGCTGCCCTGACGGGCCGCGCACGGGCGGCCGGTATAATCGGTCTTCGCCAAGACTCCAGGCCCTGCCGTGCCCGCACCCGAACCCGTCGTCTCCGAGCTGATCGAACTGCTGTCGCTGGAGCGGCTGGAAGACAACCTGTTCCGCGGCCAGAGCCGCGACATCGGCACCAAGTACGTGTTCGGCGGCCAGGTGCTGGGCCAGGCCCTGTCGGCCGCGCAGGCCACGGTGGGCGGCAGCGCCGACGAACGCCGCGCGCATTCGCTGCATGCCTATTTCCTCCGCGCCGGCAACATCGAGGCACCGATCGTCTACGAAGTGGACCGCACGCGCGACGGCGGCAGCTTCTCGGTCCGCCGCGTCACCGCGATCCAGCACGGCCGCGTGATCTTCTTCTGCGCCGCCTCGTTCCAGGCCGAAGAGGAAGGCGCCGAGCACCAGCTGTCGATGCCGGAAGTGCCGCAGCCCGAAGACATCCCGCCCGCGCCGCCGGTGCCGGCCGAGGTCATGGCGACGCTGCCGCCGAAGGTGCAGCGCTGGCTGTCGCGGCGCGGCCCGTTCGAGTTCCGCCACGTGTACCCACGCGACGAACTGAACCCGCCCAAGCGTCCGCCGTTCCAGCAGGTGTGGTTCCGTCTGAGCGAGCCCGTCGGCGATTCGCCCGAACTGCATCGCGCCCTGCTCGCCTACGCGTCCGATTTCCAGTTGCTGGGCACGGCGACGTATCCGCACGGCATCAGCTACTACCAACCGAACGTGCAGATGGCCTCGCTCGATCATGCGTTGTGGTTCCACCGACCATTCCGCGCCGACGACTGGCTGCTGTATTCGATCGACAGCCCGAGCGCGAGCGGTTCGCGTGGCCTGGCGCGCGGGCAGATCTTCGACCGCCAGGGTCGCCTGGTCGCCAGCACCGCGCAGGAAGGCCTGATCCGCGTGGTGCCGGACGCCGAAGCGGCCTCCGCCGTGCCGGCGAAGGACTGAGGGCTTACGCATGCGGCAAGTGTTCTCCAGCCAGCGCATCGAGACCGTCGAAGGCGTGGCCAAGCTGCTGAATGACGCGGGCATTCCGGTCTTCATCAGCAACGGCCGCTCGTACCACAGCAAGCGGGGCGGGCAGTTCAGCTACACCGAGCCGGTGAAGGCGCAGCTGCAGCCTGCGGTCTGGGTGCGCCATGCCGAAGACCAGCCGCGCGCGCGCGAACTGCTGCGCGACGCCGGCCTGATGGAAACCACGCGCCCGGGCTACGGCCCCTCGCTGTCGTTCCGCAGCGACCAGGAACCCGCTGCCACGCCGCAGCGTTCCTGGGCCTGGCGCATCCGCCTGATCCTGCTGGCGCTGATCGCGCTGGCCGCCGCCATCATGTGGATGCGGCGGCCGGTTCCGCCGCCAGCCCCTGTCCCTGTTCCCGTGCCGCAGCAGGAAGCGCCGCCGGCACCCGTGGATGAGGCACCGGAAGAAGATCGCATCCGCATCCAGCCCGCCACCGGCGGCTGAAGGCATGGGTCCGGGACGATCGGTCACATCCGTCCTCCCGGCACGTCAGGGTCATCAGCCCACCCGATGATCCTGACGCCATGAACGCCCTTGCCCTGGACCTGATGCTGCAAGCCGAACTGCCCGCCGCCACGCGCGGCAGCCAGGAGGCCTACGGCCGCATCGTCCACGCTTGCCAGAACACGGTCACCGCGATTGCCTTGGCGATCACGCGCGACGTGCAGGCCAGCGAGGACATCGCGCAGGAAGCCTTCCTCAAGGCGTGGCAGCAGCTGGACCGGCTGAAGAACAGCGCGAGCTTCCTGCCCTGGCTGCGCCAGATCACCCGCAACCTCGCCCGCGACTGGCTGCGCGCGCAGCACGGCCGTCCGATGTCGGGCGAAGCGGCCGAGATCGCGATCGGCATGGCCGCCGATCCCGGCCCGACGCCGTCCGAACATCTGCTGCAGACCGAAGAAGAGATCGTCGCCACCGAGATCATTTCGTCGCTGCCCGAGGACAGCCGCGAAACCCTGTTGCTGTACTACCGCGAGGGCCAGAGCTCGCAGCAGGTCGCCGAGCTGCTCGGCTTGAGCGATGCCGCCGTGCGCAAGCGCCTGTCGCGCGCGCGCAGCATGGTCCGCGACGAGTTGATGCAGCGCTTCGGCGAATTCGCCCGCACTACCGCGCCCGGCGCCGCGTTCACGATGATCGTGCTGGGCGGACTGGTCGGCGCGATGCCGGCGGCGAGTGCGGCGACGGTGATCGGCAGCGGTGTGCTGGGCAGCGGGATCGGCCTGGGCAAACTGGGCACCGGCGGCGTGACCACCGGCGGCGTCACCGGCGGCGTGGCCGGCGGTTCGCTGGGCGTGATCTTCGAACAGATCACCCAGCATCCGTTCGCACTCGGCGGCGCGATGGGCGGCGTGGTCGGCGGCCTGATCGGCTATGCCTTCACCTGGTGGTACCTCGCACGCTTCTGCCAGACCGCGCAGGAACGGTTGCAGGTGCGCCGGTTCATGGCGCTCAACACCATCACCGGCTCGGCCTGGCTGTTCTGCCTGATGCTGGCGACGGTGCTCGGCCGCGGCTGGGTGGCGATCGCGACGGTCATGGTCGTGGGCATGTGCGCGCTCAACTACCAGTACCTGGTGACGCTGCCGCGGATCATGGACCCGATCCTGACCCATCCGTCGAACGCGAAGCGAAAGCGCGGCTACGACTACGTGATCGGCCGCAAGGCCGTGGCACTGAGCAGCCTGCTCGCGGTCGGCGCGATCCTGTTCGTGCTGGTGCGCACCGGCCGCCTGCCGCTGTAGTGCCGCGGCCCGCCGCGGTGGGTCACACTTCGGTCCGTCGGTCGTCGTGCCTGTCGGGCCCGGATGCACCGGGCGGAACACGGAGAGCGGATGGACACCCTGGCGATCGAACTTTCCCTGCGGGATGCCCTGCCCGCTGCCGCGCGCGGTGACCAGGCCGCCTACGGCCGCGTGGTCGCGCTGTGCCAGAACGCGGTCACCGGCATCGCCCTGGCGATCACCCGCGACGTGCAGGCCAGCGAAGACATCGCGCAGGAGGCCTTCCTGAAAGGCTGGCGGCAGCTGTCGACGCTGAAGAATCCGGACAGCTTCCTGCCTTGGTTGCGCGAGATCACCCGCAACCTGGCCCGTGACCACCTGCGCGCGCAGCGGCGCAGGCCGATGACGGGCGAAACCGCCGAGATCGCATTGACGCTGGCCGCCGACACCGCGCCCACGCCGGCCGAAACGCTCTTGCAGACCGAACAGGAAGCAGCAGCGCGCGAAGTGATCGCCGCCCTGCCGGAGGACAGCCGCGAAGTGCTGTTGCTGTACTACCGCGAAGGCCAGCGCTCGCAGCAGGTCGCCGCGCTGCTCGGCATCACCGATGCCGCGGTGCGCAAGCGCCTGTCGCGCGCGCGCCAGTACGTGCGCGACGAACTGATGACGCGCTTCGGAGACTTCGCGCGCACGTCGGCGCCCTCGGCCGCGTTCGCCAGTGGCGTGCTCGGCATGCTCGCGATCACGGCGCCGCCGTCGGCGGGCGCGGTGGTGCTGGGCACGGGCGGTGCGGTCGCCGGCAAGGGCCTGATCAAACTGCTGGGTGGCGCGCTCGGCGCGACGGCCTTCGGCACCCTGGTGGGTATCGGGGCGGTGTGGTTCGGCATCCGCAAGTACCTGCGCGATCCGCTGGACACGCGCGAACGCGACGCGCTGTTGCGCTACGGCACGGTGAACACGCTCGCCATCCTGCTCTTCATCGTCGGCATCAGCGCGCTGGCCCTGGTGCCCGGCTGGATGCCGCACATGGCGCTGACCCTGGCCTACATGGCCGTCATCGGCTGGACGTCGGGCCGCTGGCTACCGCGCATCCTGCAACGCCGGCAGGCCCGTGACCTGTTGCGCGATCCCGAAGGCGAGCGCCGCCGCATGCGGCGCCAGCGCATCTGGCGCGTGTGGGGCTGCGTACTGGGATTCACGCTGGCGACCGCCGGCCTGTTGGCCGGCCTGGTGATGTCGGGCCGGCTGCAATTCTGAAACCACGCGACGTGCACCCGGGACGCCGGGTGCACGTCGTTTCCCTCAGCGGCGGACGGGCTTGCCTGCCGCCAACTCGGCCTTGGACAGGAAACCGTCCTTGTTGGTGTCGAGCGCGTCGAAGCGGCTGGCCAGACGGCTGTCCTTCACTTCGTCACGCGACAGGCGGCCGTCCTTGTTCGCGTCCGCCGTCGCGAAGCGCTCGTCCATGCGCGCCTGCATGCGCTGCTGGGCTTCGGCACGGCGCGCGGCATCGGCCTGGTCGATCTCGGCGCGGGTCAGCTTGCCGTCCTTGTCGGCGTCGGCCTTGGCGAACCATGCATCGCGGCGCTGCTTGCCGCGCAGGTCACGGTCGACGCGATCGATCGCGCCATCCTTGTTCGCGTCCAGCGTGTCGAAGCGCTCGGCGAACTTCGGATCGGCCGCCGCTTCGGCGCGGCTGACCTTGCCGTCGCCATCGGTGTCCAGCTTCTTGAAGGCGATCCCGCCGCGCTCGCCGCCACCATGCCGGCCGGGGCCGCGCATGCCCTTGCGATGCGGACGTTCCTCGGCGCTGAGCTTGCCGTCGCCGTTCTTGTCCAGCTCGGCGAAGCGTTCGGCCAGGCGCGGGTGCGCGGCGGCCTCGGCCTTGTCGATCACGCCATCGTTGTTCTTGTCCAGGCTCGCGCGCGCCGGCTTGTGCGCGTCGCCCGCCTGGGTGGCGGCCAGCGCGGAACCGGCGCCGAGGGCGGCCAGGACGGCCACGAAAAGCAGGGTCTTGCGATTCATCATGTTCTCCTGAAGACGCGGCGCGAGCTGCGCCACTGGCAGGGAAAACGCCTGCACACGACCACGGTTGACGCGCTGACGGACGCGTTCAGCCGGCGGACGGTCGCGGCCCACGCGACGGAGGCGCCGCAGTATGCTGCGGGCATGTCCCACGCCCTCGCCCGCGCGCTCTCGATCTTCGGCCACCCGATGCTGGTGCTGCCGCTGGCCGTGGTCGTGATCGCCCTCGCGCGCGGCGACCGCGCCGCGGCCCTGTGGTCGGCGCTGGGCTTCGGCCTGTTCGCCGCCCTCGTCATGGGTTATTCGGGCTGGCAGGTGCGTCGTGGGCGCTGGAACCACGTGGATGCCAGCGCGCGGCACGAACGCGGCCATCTGAACCGTTTCCTGCTGGCCGCATTGGCCGCCGGTGCCGTGCTGGTCGCATGGCGCGGCACGCAGCCCCTGTTCGCGCTGGGCATGGCGCTGTCGGCCGCGATGATCCTGGTCGCGATGCTGACGGCGCGGTGGTGCAAGCTGTCGCTGCACCTGGCGTTCGCGGTGTTCGCTGCCTGGCTGCTGCGCGAACTCGGCACGGTCTGGATGCTCGTCGCCCTACTGTTCGCCGCGGCGGTCGCCTGGTCGCGACTGGCGCTGCACCGGCACGAACCCCGCGACCTCGTCGCCGGTGCGATCGCCGGCTCGGTGGCGGGCGCCGCCTTCTGGCCGCTGGCCTCACGCTGGATGCCATGACGATGGGCGAGAACTCCCACCCCATCGACGATCTGCGGCTGTTCCACACCGGCGAGCATCCATGCGGCTACTGGCCCGATCGGGTGGCGCGCGATCTGGTGCTGGACCCGCGCGATCCGCGCCTGCCGCAGCTGTATCCCGATGCCCTGTCGTGGGGCTTCCGCCGCTCCGGCGACATCGTCTACCGCCCGCATTGCCGGCAGTGCCGCGCGTGCGTGGCGGTACGCATCCCGGTGGCGGATTTCGCCCCCGACCGCAGCCAGCGCCGTTGCGCGGCCCGCAACGCACGCGTCGAGACGCGCATCGTCGCGGCGCTGCGCGGCGAGGAACACCTGGCGCTGTACCGACGCTACCTGTCCGCGCGACATCCCCTCGGCGGCATGGACAACCACGGCGCGACCGAGTTCGACCAGTTCCTCGTCGGCAGCTGGTCGCGCGGCCGTTTCGTGGAACTTCGCGAGGACGGCCACCTGCTCGCCGTGGCGGTCACCGACGTCATCCCGGGCGCGCTCTCCGCCGTCTACACCTTCTACGAGCCGGACCTGGACGCACGCGGCCTGGGCACGCTCGCCATCCTCCGCCAGATCGAATGGGCGAAGCGCGACGGCTATGCGCACCTCTATCTCGGCTACTGGATCGATGGCCATCGCAAGATGGACTACAAGCGCCGCTTCCGGCCGCTGGAGCACTTCGACGGACGCCAGTGGCGCCGCGCCGAATGAGCGGCGCTGGCACGAGGATGTCATCCGTGCGTGGCATCATGGCCGCATGCGAACCCTTGCCGCCCTGCTTCCGATGATCCTCGCCCTGGCCGCCTGCAGCGCCGCCCCGCACCGCGACGGCGCCGCGCCGGAAAGTCGCTCGCTGCGCGTGGCCACCTACAACACCTCGCTGTATTCGGACGAGGCCGGCGGCGTGATCCGCGAACTGCAGGGCGACAGCGCGCATGCGCGCAAGATCGCCTCCGTGCTGCAGAAGGTGCGGCCGGACCTGGTGCTGCTGAACGAATTCGATTTTGACGACGCGCACCGCGCGGCGGACCTGTTCCAGCAGCGCTATCTCGAAGTCGCCCAGCCCGCGGGCGGCGAGCCGCTCCGCTATCCGTACCGTTACCTGGCACCGGTCAATACCGGCGTACCGAGCGGATTGGACCTGGACGGCAACGGCACTGTCGGCGGCACCGGCCGAGACCGCGGCAACGATGCGTGGGGCTACGGTCTGCATCCCGGCCAGTACGGCATGCTGGTGCTGTCGAAGTTCCCGATCGACGAAGCGCAGGTGCGCACGTTCCAGCTGCTGCGCTGGAGCACGCTGCCGGACGCGACCAATCCCGTCGACCCGGCCAAGGGCCGCGGTTTCTACCCCGACACCACGTGGGCGCAGCTGCGCCTGTCGTCGAAGTCGCACTGGGACGTGCCGGTACGCACACCGCGGGGCACCGTGCATTTCCTCGTGTCTCACCCCACTCCGCCGGTGTTCGACGGTCCGGAAGACCGCAACGGACACCGCAATGCCGATGAGATCCGGCTGTGGCGCGAATACCTCTCGGCCGGCGACACGCCGTGGCTGTGCGACGACCAGGGGCGCTGCGGCGGCCTCGCGGCGGATGCGCGCTTCGTCATCGCCGGCGACCTCAACAACGATCCGGTCGACGGCGATGGCCACCACGACGCCATCCTCGAACTGCTCGAACACCCGCGCGTGATGCGCATGGCCACCCCGCGCAGCGAAGGCGGCGAGGAAACCGCCCTCGCCTACGCCGGGAAAGGCCTGCAGCGCCGCGGTGCGCCGGCGCACGTGACCGGCGACTTCGGTCCGCGCGCAGGCGCCATGCGGCTGGATTACGTGCTGCCCTCTACCGGATTCGCCCTGGTCGGCAGCGGTGTGTACTGGCCGAAGAAAGCCGATCCGGACGCCGCCATCGCCGACGGCAGCGACCATCACCTCGTATGGGTGGACCTTACGCCGTAGGCGGCGCCGATGTTCCGGGCGGCGTCGCCAGCCGCGGCCCGAAGCCGAACAGCGCTTCGCTCTGCGCCGACACGATCATCCGGATCATGCTGCCGGGCACCATCAGTTCCACCTGCACGTCGTGGCCTTCGGCGTCCTTGCCCACCAGGGTCATCTCGGTGAAGGCGCCGCCGGTGTCGATCTCCCTGCAGAAGATATGCGGCCCTTCGGGCTGGTTGGTCAGATAGGGCTTGATCGCTTCGCCCAGCGCTTCCAGCGCCTGCGGGAAGAAGAACACCGCGTAACCGCCATGGCCGTTCATCGCGCGCGCCTCACTTGAGTTCGATGGTGATGGCCGCGGCGGCGGCCCGGGCCTTGGAACGGGCGACGTCCACGTCCTCGCCGCGTGCCAGCGTCACGCCGACGCGGCGGTGGCCTTCCACGCGCGGTTTGCCGAACAGGCGCAACGCCGTGTCGGGTTCTTCCAGCGCGCCTTCCACATTGCCGAACACCGGCACGCCGGTTCCGTGCGCCAGCATCGCGCACGACGCGGACGGACCGCTCTGGCGGATCACCGGGATCGGCAGGCCGAGGATGGCGCGCGCATGCAGCGCGAATTCTGAAAGTTCCTGCGAGACCAGCGTCACCAGGCCGGTGTCGTGCGGACGCGGCGAGACTTCGCTGAACCACACCTCGTCGCCCTTCACGAACAGCTCCACGCCGAACAAGCCCCAGCCACCGAGATCGTCGGTCACCGCCTTGGCGATCTGCTGCGCACGCTCCAGGGCACGCGGTGACATCGGTTGCGGCTGCCAGCTCTCGCGGTAGTCGCCGTCCTTCTGCCAGTGGCCGATCGGTTCGCAGTACGAGGTGCCGTCGGCGTGGCGCACGGTCAGCAGGGTGATCTCGTATTCGAAGTCGATGAAGCCCTCGACGATGCAGCGGCCGGCGCCGGCCCGACCGCCGGTCTGCGCGTACTCCCAAGCCGGGTCGATGTCCGCTTCGGCACGCAGCGTGCTCTGGCCCTTGCCGGACGACGACATCACCGGCTTCACCACGCACGGCAGGCCGATCTCGCGCACCGCATCGCGGTATTCCTCGTGGGTATCGACGAAGCGGTAAGGCGAGGTGGGCAGGGCCAGCGTTTCGGCCGCGAGCCGGCGGATGCCCTCGCGGTCCATCGTCAGCCGCGCGGCGCGCGCCGTCGGGATCACCCGGGCGGCGCCCTCCGCTTCCAGTGCCACCAGCGTCTCGGTATGGATCGCCTCGATTTCCGGCACCACCAGGTGCGGTTGTTCCTGCGCGATCAGGGCGCGTACCGCGGCCGGGTCCAGCATGTCCAGCACGTGCGCGCGATGCGCCACCTGCATCGCCGGCGCATCGGCATAGCGATCGGCCGCGATCACTTCCACCCCCAGCCGCTGCAGCTCGATGGCCACCTCCTTGCCCAGCTCACCCGACCCCAACAGCAGGACACGGGTGGCGTAGGGGGACAACGGGGTGCCGAGCGTGGTCATGGGGGACGATCCTGGAAAGGGGGCGCCAGTGTACCGGTCGGCCCGACGGACGGCGGCCACGGGGCTGTTGACATCTGATATCAAATTGATATCTTTTAATCCATCAATGACCGGGGACCGACCATGCTCCATGTGATCCACCAGATCCAGCGCCGCTGGCCTTCCCAGGCGCACAGGGTCGTCCCCGGCCTGCTCCTTCTCTCCGTCGCCCTGCTCGCGCTGGGTGCCGGCCTGTCGCTGCTGTGATCCCGTCCTGAGACCAAGACCATGAAAGAGAACGCCACGTCGTCGCTGCCCGGAATCCCGACCCTGCTCGGCCTGCTGGTGCTGGGCCTGGGGGTCATTGCGTTGTTCATCGCGGGCGCCGCCGACAAGCAGCCCGCCTACATGGTGGTGGCCGTCGTGCTGGGCTTCGTCGTCATGTTCCTGATGGCCGGCCTCTACAAGCTCGAGCCCAACCAGTCCGCCGTGCTCAGCCTGTTCGGCAAGTACGTCGGTACGGTGAAGGACAACGGCTTGCGCTGGAACAACCCCTTCTTCAGCAAGCGCAAGATCTCGCTGCGCATCCGCAACTTCGAAAGCAGCCGGCTGAAGGTCAACGAGCTGGACGGCAGCCCGATCGAGATCGCCGCGGTCATCGTCTGGCAGGTCGTCGATTCGGCCGAAGCCGTGTTCAACGTCGACGACTACGAGAGCTTCGTGCACATCCAGTCCGAATCCGCGTTGCGTGCGATGGCGTCCAGCTACCCGTACGACCAGCACGAGGAAGGCCAGATCGCGCTGCGCAGCCATCCGCAGGAGATCTCGCAGCACCTGCAGGAGCAGATCGCCGAGCGCCTGGGCAAGGCGGGCGTGGACGTGATCGAAGCGCGCATCAGCCATCTGGCCTACGCGCCCGAGATCGCCCAGGCCATGCTGCAGCGCCAGCAGGCCAATGCGGTGATCGCCGCGCGCACGCGGATCGTCGCCGGCGCGGTGGGCATGGTCGAAATGGCCCTGGCCGAGCTGCAGAAGAACGACGTCGTCAAGCTGGACGAAGAACGCAAGGCGCAGATGGTCAGCAACCTGCTGGTCGTGCTCTGCGGCGAACGCGGCACCCAGCCGATCGTCAACACCGGCTCGATCTACTGACCGGCGCCACGCCATGCACGCGCTCGCACCGCTCATCCTCGCGCTCTCCGGCCTGCCCGCGCTGCTCATCGGCGCGTGGGTGAGCCGGGCACGCGACCCGCGTTCCCGGGGCATGGCCCTGCACTGGGTGCTGATCGGCCTGGCCATCCAGGCCGGCGCGGTCGGTCTGTACTGGGCGGGCGACGACGACCGCATGGCACGGGGCGCCGTGATCGCGATGGTGGTGCTGGTCAACGCGCTGATCGTCTCGATGGTGCTGCAGCTGCGCCGCCACGGGAAGCGCCGGTGAGCGAAAAGCAGGACAAGAAGGCCTATCCGCTGCGCATCAGCGCCGACGTGCTGACCGCAGCGCAGCGCTGGGCCGACGACGAGCTGCGCTCGCTCAACGCGCAGATCGAGTACGTGCTGCGCGACGCGCTACGCAAGGCGGGACGGCTGCCGAAGAGCGGCTCCAACCCGGACGACAACAAGAAGGATTCGCCATGAACCACCGATGGAACCACAAGGTCATCGAAGTCCCGTACAAGATGTTCGCGGGCAAGCTCACCGATCGCATCCAGCAGGAACTGGACAAGATGAGCGCACAGGGATGGGAGCTGGTCAGCACGCTCTTCATCGAACACGAAGTCTCGGTGCGCCTGTTCTTCAAGAAGCCCGCCTGACCCTTCCGCACGGAGCCGCCGCATGCACCACCCGCAGGACTTCCCCGTCGCCCCGCCACCCGCCCACGTCGGTTGGTGGCTGTTGCTGCCGCTGGTGCTCGCCATCGTCGCCATCGTCGCCGCGATGACGACGGCATCGAAGACGCCGCCATCGCTCGCGGCCTGGTCGACGGTGCCGTTCGTCCTGCTCGTCGGCGCAGTCCTCGCGCTCGCGCTGCGGCGACGCGCGATCGTGCTGGACAATCGCGAGCTGCAGGTGCGCGCCACGTTCTACACGAAGAAGCTCGCGGTGGAGTCCATCGACCTGGACAAGGCCCGCGTGGTGAGCCTGGAGGAGCACACCGAGCTCTCGCCGATGCTGAAGACCAACGGCTTCAGCCTGCCGGGCTTCAAGGCCGGGCATTTCCGCCTGCGCAACCTCGGGAAGGCGTTCTGCCTGGTCACCGATCGCACACGCGTGCTGACGCTGCCGTTGCGCGACGGCAGCCTGGTACTGGTCAGCCCGGCACGCCCGGCCGACCTGCTGGCCCGCCTGCGCGAACTGGCGGCGCCCACGCCGCGTCGCTAAGCTGCGGGCATGCCCCGCCTGCCTGCCCAGCCGCTGAAATCCGTCCTGCTCAACACCGCGCAGATCGAGCTGTGGCCGGCCGACACCTTGCGCGTGCGCAGCAATGCGGATGCGCGCGTGCTGGCCGGCGCGCACACGGTCCTGCGCCGCAAGGCCGATGGCCGATACCTCGCGGCGGTGTCTGCGCGTGGTGTGCACCCGTTGGTGACGGGCCTGCCCCGCGAACCCGGTCTGGATGAAGCATGGGACGCCCTGGAGCGGTTCGAGGCCGCCGCGCGCGGATTCGACGCCGACACCCAGGGCCTGCTGCCCTTGCACGCGCTGCAGGAACGCCTGCATGCGCTGGGGCTCGATGACGCGTATGGCACGCGCACGGGCCTGGCGCTGGTCGCCGAGCCCGCTTCCCTCGCCTTCGCCGGTCGTGACCGCTATCGCCGCCCGCTCTGGCTGACGCGTTCCGCGGCGCGCGGATGGCAGGCACTGCGCGCGGCCGCTGCGCGTGATGGGATCGTGCTCGAGGCCATCTCCGGCTATCGCAGCCACGATTACCAACTCGGTATCTTCGAACGCAAACTGGAGCGCGGACAGACCGTCGAGCAGATCCTGACCGTCAACGCGGCGCCCGGCTACAGCGAACACCACAGCGGCCGCGCGCTCGACATCGGCACGCCGGGCGAACCGCCGGCCGAGGAATCCTTCGAGCGCACACCCGCCTTTGCGTGGCTCACCCTCCATGCCGGTGGGTTCGGCTTCGTCATGAGTTACCCGCGCGACAATCCGCACGGCATCGTGTACGAACCGTGGCATTGGTACTATCTGGGCCATGACAGCGGTGGGGACCGCTGAAGCCAAGGCCGGACGCCGGCCACCAGGGGGATCGCATGGAGAATCCGTACCAAACGCCCGCGGCGGACGTCATCGCTGCGCCTGCCACGCACACGACGTGGCACTTCAAGGATCCCACCTGGCTGACCTGGGTCTGCCGCGCTTGCCTGGTCGCCGGTGCCCTGGTTTCGCTGCTGATGATCGCCGTGATGGCGCGACAGTATTCGTTGTTCGAGGAAGCTGCGGCCAATGGCTGGACAGTCGACGACGTATACGCGGAATCGGGCCTGACGTTCCTCGCGGCCACGCTCCTGCAGTTCGTGACCATGATGGCGTCGTTCGTGTTCATCGGCATGTGGATCTATCGCGCGGCATGGAACGGACGCGTCTTCGCGGGTGCACGGCAGCTGGATTTCACACCGGGCTGGTCGGTCGGCTGGTACTTCCTTCCCATCGCCAATTTATGGAAGCCCTACCAGGCCATGAAGGAGATCTGGCGCGCCAGTGCTCGTCCGGAGAAGGTCGACGACGCCGAGGTTCCCGGCTGGCTTCCACTCTGGTGGTTCCTTTGGTTGGCCTTCAGCATCACGAGCAACTTCGCGGGCCGGAATTCCATGAGGGCCAACACGCCGGAGGCGGAAATGGACGCTGCGCTCGCCTCCATCACGTGCGATGCGATCAATGTGCCTCTGTGCCTCGTCCTCTTGCTGATCATCACGCGCGTGCACCGCATGCAGTGGCAACGCCAGACCGAGCGCCTGCAGGCGCTCGCGGGCTGACGCCGGCTTCCGAACCTAGTCCTGCGACCGCTTCGTCGCCGTCTTGGCCTCGGTACCGAAATCCGCGATCCGCCACAGGTACTGCGCCGCATAGGTGCGGTAAGGGCCCCACTTCTCGCCGCGTGCGAGCAGCTCCTTCGGCGTCGGCATGACGTCCTGCTTGTCGACGAACTGGGCGCCCTTGCGCACGCCCAGGTCGTCGATCGGCAGCACGTCGGGACGGCCGAGGCGGAACATCAGCATCATCTCCACCGTCCAGCGGCCGATGCCGCGAATGGGCACGAGCGCAGCGACGATATCGTCCTCGCTCATCACCGACATCTGCCGCAGGGTCGGGATCTCGCCCCGTTGTTCGCGCGCAGCCAGGTCGCGCAGCGCGAGGGTCTTGTTGCCGGACACGCCACAGGCGCGCAGCCCCGTGTCGTCGATGCGGCCCAACGTGTCGAAATGCAGGCGCGTGCTGCCGATCGCGCTTTCCACGCGTCCGACGATGGTGCCGGCGGCCTTGCCGCTGAGCTGCTGGTAGAGGATGGCGCGTGCCAGCGCGTCCACGGGATCGAATGGCTTGCGCCACGTCGGTTGCGGCTCGATGTAACCGATCCGCTTCATCCAGGTGCCGAGCTTGCGGTCGCGTCGCGCCAGGTGGTCCCAGGCCTGCTCGGTGTCGAAGCCGCGCGCGTGCCGGGGCATGGTGTCAGCGACGCACCGCGTCCACGGCCCACAGCACCCACCCCAGCATCAGGGTGATGCCGCCCGCGGGCGCGAGTCGTGTCGGCAGACCGGCGAGCGCGCCCCCCACGAGGCTGCCGGAGAACAGCAGCGTGCCCAGCAACAGCAGGCCGAGCGCCAGCTTGCCCATGCGTCGGGTAGTGCCGGGGGACAGCGCGGCCAGCGCGAGGCCATGACCGAACGCGAACAGGGCCGCCATCTGCACGTGCGATTGGGCCTGGGCGAGCGCGATCCCGTGCGAGGCATAGGCGGACAGGCCCACGGCGCCTGCAGCGAGCAGGCCGCCGCCCAGCGCGAGGAACGAGGGTTTGCGTTGACGTCGATCGTAGTTCATCGGCTCCGGGGTCCCCGGTATCGGACGGGCATCCTGCCAGCGGCGGACGGACCGTTGCGGCAGGGCGACCCCGCAAACGCAACGCGCCGCATGAAGCGGCGCGTTGGCGTGGAGCTGACCATCCGGAACGGTCGTCCGGGAGGGCTTAGTGCTTGACGGCCCAGTAGATGTCGAACTTGCCGTCGGCTTCGAACGAATTGTCGACGCCCGACTTCCACGACTCGTACGGACGATCCACGACTTCGTGGCCGGCGGTCACCGCCCAGGCGCGCAACGCATTGCGCTGGTTGTCGAGTTCGGCCATGTAGCCGGTGTAGCTGGCGAAGGCGGACTTGCGCGCGTCCACGTGGACGTACGTCACCGGCGCGCCCGAGGGGATCGTGACCTTCAGCTCGCCCGTCGAGGCGACCGGCGCGGCAGGCACCGCGATCGGGGCTTCGCCCTCGGCGGCCGCGGCATCGGGCTTCGGTGCGGCGCTGCCCTTGCGGACCGGCTGGGCGACGTCGAAGGCGTACTTCTCGGTGCCGAAGTCGGTGGTGATGATGCGCACCGGACCGGCGGCGACCAGACCATTGGCGTCCATGACGCGCTTGATCCACTCCTGGTTGCCCTTGATCGACGCCTTGATCGCGTCGTTGGTGCGGTCGATGTTGCCTGCGTTGACGACCAGCAGGTCCTCGGCGGGCACGTCGACGATCTTCAGGTCGGTCAGCGGGCTGCCTTCGGTGCGGTAGTCGAAGTTCGGCACGGTGGCCAGCATGTTGGTCAGCTTGGAGAGGCCGGCCTTCACGCTGTCGCCCACATGGCGGCTGACGTACATGCCCGCGTAGCGGCCGATCAGGTTCCAGCCGTACTTCACTTCGTACTGCTGGGTGATCTTGACGTTGCGGTTGTTCTTGCCCGACGGCTCCAGCGAGAAGACGCTGCGCTTGTCGGTGCCCATGCGCTTGTCGGTGATCGCGTAGACGATCTTGCCGGGGCCGCCGGACGGCGCGGGGCGCTCGCTCTCGACGATTTCCCAGCTGCCCTGGCCCCAGGCGGCATTGGCGGAATTGAAATCGACCTTGGCGCCGACGCCGGAGTCATTCTCGCCACCGGAGTAGCTCAGCTCGTTGGCGGCGCTCGGGATCAGCGGGTTCCAGTCCTTCAGTCGGCGCACGTTGTTCAGCGTGTCGAACACGATGGTCATGCGACGGTTGGTTTCAACGCTTTCCTGCAGCTCGCGCGAGGACGGCAGAACCAGGCCAATCACCAGGAACAGCGCCAGAACCAGCGCCAACGCAATCACGAACTCGATCAAACGGGTCATTCAGGAAGTCTCCGGGGGCCGGTGCCACGGCCGTGAAAAAAATGCACCGCGCATCCTAGCAGGGTTGCCGGGCTTCGGGCAGCCCACCTGACACCGGTTGGCAGCCCTATTCCGGGGCGTATGGAGCGGCCCCGCCGCGTCGTGTCGGGGCCGTCGGCGGCGGCCATCCGGCCGCCTTCACACGAGCTGCAACTCGAAGGCCTTCAGGACGGCCCGGGTGCGGTCGCGCACGCCCAGTTTCGACAGGATGTTGGACACGTGGTTCTTGATCGTGCCCTCGGCCACGCCCAGCGAGTTGGCGATCTCCTTGTTGGAGAAGCCGCTGGCCATCAGCCGCAGGATCTCGGTCTCGCGGTCGGTCAGCGGATCCGGGCGGTCGAGGCTGACGAATTCGTTGCGCATGTGTTCCAGTCCCGACAGCAGGCGCTGGGTCACTGCCGGCTGGACGAGGGAGCCGCCGTCGGCGACGGTCCGGATCGCACCGACCAGCTGTTCCAGCGAGACGTCCTTCAGCAGGTAGCCCTTGGCCCCCGCTTTCAGGCCGGCGAGCACGAGCTGGTCGTCATCGAACGTGGTCAGGATGATGGTCGGCGGCAACTGGCCGGAGCGCGCCAGCGCCTGCAGGGCTTCCAGGCCGGACATCACCGGCATCCGCATGTCCATCAGCACCACGTCGGGCTTGATCTGGGGCACGAGCTCCACGGCCTGCTTGCCGTCCGCGGCCTCGGCCACGACCTCGATGCCGTCGTCCAGCGCCAGCAGGGAGCGGATGCCCTGGCGTACCAGGGTTTGGTCGTCGACCAGGCAGACACGGATCACAGGGTTCCTCCTGAGCTGAGCTCGGGTGTGGGTTCGGGTGGGGAAACGGGAAGCGGCGCGAGGGCCGGCGGGGCTTCGCTGACGGGCAAGGCGATATGCAGGCAGAAGCCCTGCCCCGGCTGGGTCTCGATGCGCAGCTCACCGCCGTACTGGACCAGGCGCTCGCGCATGCCGGTCAGGCCGTTGCCGGCGACCACCTGCGGGCTGCCGGCGCCATCGTCGCGCGCATCGATCAGTATCCGGGCCCCGTCCCGTCGGCAGTGCAGCCAGAGGTTCCGCGCCGCGGCATGGCGTACGGCATTGGTGATGATTTCCTGGGTGCATCGCAGCAACACGTGGGCGCGATGCGGGTCTTCCAGGGTCAGCGGCTCCTCGATGTCCATGTGGATGGACAGCGACGGGACCTTCTCGGCCAGCGGCACCAGCGCAGCACCCAGGTCGATGGCCCCGCTGTCGCGCAGCTGGCTGACCGCTTCGCGCACGTCGGTCAGGAGCAGGCGGGCCAGCGTATGGGCCTGGCGGACGTGCTCCTGTGCCCGTCCTTCGGTGATGTGGCCAGCCACCTCGAGGTTCAGGCTGAGGGCGGTCAGGTGGTGGCCCAGCAGGTCGTGCAGCTCGCGGGAGATGCGGGTGCGCTCGTTGACGCGGGCGCTTTCGGCCAGCAGGACCCGGGTGGCGCGCAGTTCCGCATTGAGCCGCCGCTGTTCCTCGCGGGCCTGCGCCTGCTGGCGCGCCACGTAGGTGGTGATCAGCACGAACGCGGCGAAGCCCACGTAGAACATCGACTGGAACAGGGCTTCCCAGAAGTTGAAATCGTCGCGCGCCATGAACGACGGCACGAGCAGCACGTGGGCCGCCAGCAACCAGGCCACGGCGAAGCGCAACTCCAGCAGCCAGGGCAGCACGCCGGCCATGATCAGCAGCAGCACGGCCCCCAGGCCGGTCTGGGTATAGAAGCCCACCCCGATGGATGTCGCCGTCAGCACCATGGCCAACGGGACG
The DNA here is from genome assembly GCF_900104255.1 of Pseudoxanthomonas sp. CF385. NCBI lineage: Bacteria > Pseudomonadati > Pseudomonadota > Gammaproteobacteria > Lysobacterales > Lysobacteraceae > Pseudoxanthomonas > Pseudoxanthomonas sp. CF385. Next base: position 1,556,912 of record NZ_FNKZ01000001.1, on the reverse strand, counting down.
TTCCAGGCCACCGGCAGGCTGTCCCGGCGCCCGTCCAGTGCCCGGGTCGCCAGCCAGTACACCGCACCGAACGCGAAGTAGCTCAGCGCGGTCAGCGGCAGGTTCACGCCCTGCCCGTCGGTCCCGCTGGACGGCGGCAACACCCACACATTCAGGATGATGGGAATCCCCACCAGGGCCCATGTGTAGAGGCCGGCGGCACGCAGCAGGCGGGTATGGCTGAGTCGTCCCAACATCCGGGCATAGTAGGCGGAATCCCCGGCGGCCATGCCCCAACTAAAGTCATGGCGGCCGCGGCGCGCGTGCATCTGCCGGGTTCATGCCCCGCTCACCCGCTGCCTCGCCGGCTTCGGGGCCACCATGCGATAATCCCCGCTTGGCCGCGTGCCACCCCGCAAGACCCGTACGGAGTCAGGTAATGTCGATCGTCATCCGCGACGTGCGCGAGCACGAGCTGGATTCCGTCCTAGCCCTCAACAACAATGCCGGACTGGCCATCCTGCCGCTGGATTCGGCGAAGGTCCGTCGCTTCTACGAGACGGCCGAGTATTTCCGCGTCGCCGAGCGCGACGGCAACCTCGCCGGTTTCCTCGTCGGCTTCGGCTCGAGCGCCGGGCACGACAGCAGCAACTTTGCCTGGTTCGGCGAGCGCTATCCGCAGTTCTTCTACATCGACCGCATCGTGGTCGCCAGCCGCCGGCGTGGCGGCGGCGTGGGCCGCGCCTTCTATGCCGATGTCCAGAGCTTCGCCGAACTGCGCTACCCGCAGCTGGCGTGCGAGGTCTTCCTCGACCACGGGGCCGATCCGGCCCTGCTGTTCCATGGCAGCTTCGGTTTCCGCGAAGTCGGTCAGCACGTGATGGCCGAAGCGAACGTCCGCGCGAGCATGCTCATGAAGGAACTGTGCAGCTATCCCTGGGTGCGCGACACCTACCGCGATGCCCTGCCGGACACCCCCTGGACCCGCACGCGCCTGCTGGCGGACGCAGGCGCACAGCGCCCGACGGGAACATGAGCGTGACCCGGACGCATATGGACTACGAACAGGCCGGCGAACTGAAGATCGGCCAGGTGGGCATCGCCAACCTCCGCATCCGCACCCTCGATGTCGACCAGCTCGTCCGCGAGATGCGCGAGCGCGTCGAGCGCGCGCCGAAGCTGTTCGGCCGTGCGGCCGTCATCGTCGACTTCGGCGGCCTGGCGCGCATGCCCGACACGGCGACGGCGCAGTCGCTGATCGATGGCCTGCGCGGCGCCGGAGTGCTTCCGGTGGCGCTGGCGTATGGTTCGCGTGAGACCGAGGTGCTCGCCGAGCAGCTCGGCCTGCCGCTGCTGGCCAAGTTCCGCGCGCAGTACGAATCCGGCTCGCCAGCGCCCGCGTCTGCCGCGCCCCCGCGACCGGCCGCCGCCGAGCCCGCGCCGGCGAAGGCCGCGCCTGCCGCCAAGGCGGTCGAGACCAAGCCGGGCCTGGTCCAGAAGACGCCGGTCCGCTCGGGCCAGCAGCTGTACGCCGAGAACCGGGACCTGACCGTGCTCAGCACCGTCGGCGCCGGCGCGGAGGTCATCTCCGACGGCTCCATCCATATCTACGGCGCGCTGCGCGGCCGCGCCCTCGCCGGCGCGCGCGGCAACGCCGATGCGCGCATCTTCTGCCGTGAATTCCATGCCGAACTGGTCGCCGTCGCCGGCCACTACAAGGTGATGGAGGAAGTACCCAAGGAACTGCGTGGCAAGGCCGTGCAGATCTGGCTGGACCAGGACCAACTCAAGATCGTCGCGCAGGACTGATGCGCGACGCCCACGCACATAAGAACGACCAAGGAGAACACCATTGGCTGAAATCATCGTAGTCACGTCCGGCAAGGGCGGCGTCGGCAAGACCACCACCAGCGCGAGCATCGCCTGCGGACTGGCGCGTCGCGGCAAGAAGGTCGCGGTCATCGACTTCGACGTCGGCCTGCGCAACCTCGATCTCATCATGGGCTGCGAGCGCCGCGTGGTGTACGACTTCGTCAACGTCACCCAGGGCGAGGCCACGCTGAAGCAGGCCCTCATCAAGGACAAGCGCTTCGAGACGCTGTACGTGCTGGCCGCCTCGCAGACGCGCGACAAGGACGCGCTGACGAAAGAAGGCGTGGAAAAAGTGCTGAAGGACCTGTCCGACGACGGCTTCGAGTTCGTCGTGTGCGATTCGCCCGCCGGCATCGAGAAGGGCGCCTTCCTGGCGATGTACTTCGCCGACCAGGCCATCGTGGTGGTCAACCCGGAAGTCTCCTCCGTGCGCGACTCCGACCGCATCCTGGGCCTGCTGGATTCCAAGACCCGCCGCGCCGAGAACGGCGAGCCGCTGAAGGCCAACCTGCTGCTGACCCGCTACAACCCCGCGCGCGTCGAAGGCGGCGAGATGCTCAGCATCAAGGACGTGGAGGACGTGCTGGGCCTGAAGACGCTCGGCGTGATCCCGGAGTCCGGCGACGTGCTGAACGCCTCCAACAAGGGCGAACCGGTCATCCTCGACCTGGAATCGCCGGCCGGCCAGGCCTATGACGACACCGTTGCGCGCCTGCTGGGCGAAGACCGCCCGCTGCGCTTCACCACCCTGGAGAAGAAGGGTTTCTTCAGCAAGTTGTTCGGAGGTTGAGCATGGGCCTGTTCGATTTCCTCAAGGCGAAGAAGAACACCGCCGAGACCGCGAAGAACCGCCTGCAGATCATCATCGCGCAGGAGCGCAGCTCGCGCGGCGCGCCCGACTACCTGCCGCTGCTGCGCCGCGAACTGCTGGAAGTGATCAAGAAGTACGTCAACGTCGACGTCGACGCGGTCAAGGTGGACCTGATCAAGGACGGCGACCACGACGTGCTCGACATCTCCGTGGCGCTGCCGGAAGGCAACACCTGACGCTGTGACGGGCGGCGCCCTGCTCCGCCCGTGTTCCCGATGGACGCGCCCCTGACCGACGCCGAAGCCTCCGTGATGCGGGTCGGCCGCCTGCCCTTCGCGGACGCGGCCTCGCTGCTGGCCGGGTATGGCCTGGTCCTGCACCACGTGGACCCGGGCGCACCGATCCCCGGCAGTTTCTGGGGCGAACCGGAGGCCGGCGTGATCGCCCACAACGTCTACGTGCGCGACGACACGCCCGTGCACTCGATGCTGCACGAAGCCTGCCACCTGATCGTGCTGCCGGATGAGCGCCGCGCGCAGGTGCACACCGACGCCACCGACTCGGTGATCGAGGAAGACGCCACCTGCTGCCTGCAGATCATCCTGGCCGATGCGCTACCCGGCGTGGGGCGCGAACGGCTGATGGCCGACATGGATGCCTGGGGGTACACGTACCGGCTGGGGTCGACACAGGCGTGGTTCGAACACGACGCCGACGACGCCCGCGCGTTCCTGCAGCAGCGCGGGCTACCCTTCCGCTGACCCGGCGGTGACACCCGGGCGCGCTGCGGCGCGCGATCTGTCGCGGCGCCCGCCATTCCCGTGGGCGCGGTTCGAACACGACGCCGACGACGCCCGCGCGTTCCTGCAGCAGCGCGGGCTACCCTTCCGCTGACCCGGCGGTGACACCCGGGCGCGCTGCGGCGCGCGATCTGTCGCGGCGCCCGCCATTCCCGTGGGCGCGGTTCGAACACGACGCCGACGACGCCCGCGCGTTCCTGAAGGATCGGGGCCTGCCGCACCGCTGACAGCACCTTCCCGCAAGGCGGCGTGACGTCGGACTTGCCGCCCCCTCCGCGTCTCACTACCCTTCGGGTTCCCGTGCCAGCCGCACCCCGAAGGACGTCCCGTGAAGCACCGTCACCTCCTGCTCGCCCTCGCCATCGGCGCCGGCGTCGCCACGCTCGCCGCCTGCAAGAAGGACGAACCCGCCGCGGATACGACCGCCGCACCCGCCGCGCCGCAGGGCGAGACCGCCGACCAGTTCATCGCGCGCGTCAACGACGAGTTCAAGAAGATGTACCCGGAGCTCACCGCCGCCCAGTGGCTGTCGAGCACCTACATCAACGACGACAGCCAGCTGCTGGCCGCCAAGGGCAACGAACGTTACCTGACCCAGCTCAACACCTGGATCGAGCAGGCGAAGAAGTTCGAAGGCCAGAAGATGTCGCCGGAGACGGCCCGCGCCATCCAGCTGCTGAAGCTGGCCACCGCGATGCCCGCGCCGAAGGATCCGGCCAAGCTGGCCGAGCTGACCCAGATCGCCACCAAGATGGAAGGCGCCTATGGCGCAGGCGAGTACTGCACGGGTGAGGGAGAGGCAAAGAAGTGCCGCCAGCTGGGCGAACTCGAGGACGTGCTGCGCAGCAGCCGCGACTACGACGCGCAGCTCGATGCCTGGCAGGGTTGGCACACGATCGCCCAGCCGATGCGCAAGGACTACACGCGCTTCGTCGAACTGGTGAACGAAGGCTCCAAGGAAATGGGCTTCGCCGACACCGGCGAAATGTGGCGCAGCGGCTACGACATGACGCCGGCCGAGATCGCCGCCGAAACCGATCGCCTGTGGGGCCAGGTCAAGCCGCTCTACGAGCAATTGCACTGCTACACCCGCACCAAGCTGCAGGCCACCTACGGCGTGGAGAAGGGCCAGGTCAACGGCCTGCTGCCCGCCCACCTGATGGGCAACATGTGGCAGCAGGACTGGGGCAACCTGTGGGACATGCTGGAGCCGTACAAGGGCGCCGGCAGCCTCGACATCACCGGCGCGCTGGAGAAGCAGTACCAGGCCGATTACCAGGCGGCGCTGGCCAAGGCCGGTCCCGGCCCGGGCACGGACGCGCTCTTCCAGGCCGAGCGCGAGGCGCAGCTGCAGGTCGCCAAGCAGATGACCGAGCGCGCGCAGGATTTCTACAACAGCCTCGGCATGCCCAAGCTGCCCGAGAGCTACTGGACCAAGACCCAGTTCATCAAGCCGATCGACCGTGACGTCGTCTGCCACGCCAGCGCGTGGGACATGAACATGGCCGGCGACGTGCGCACCAAGATGTGCATCAAGCCCAACGAGGAAGACTTCACCACCATCTACCACGAGCTGGGCCACGTGTATTACTACCTGGCCTACAACAAGCTGCCGCCGCTGTTCCAGACCGGCGCGCACGATGGCTTCCACGAGGCGATCGGCGACACGATGGTGCTGGCGATGACGCCGGATTACCTGAAGTCGATCGGCATGGTCGGCGAACAGCAGCAGACCAACGAAGCGCTGATCAATGCGCAGATGCGCATGGCGCTGGCGAAGGTGTCCTTCATGCCGTTCGGGCTGATGATCGACCGCTGGCGCTGGGGCGTGTTCGACGGTTCGATCAAGCCGGCCGACTACAACAAGGCCTGGTGGGACCTGAAGGCGAAGTACCAGGGCGTGGCGCCTGCGACCGCGCGCGGCGAAGACTTCTTCGATCCGGGTGCGAAGTACCACGTGCCGGGCAACACGCCGTATACGCGCTACTTCCTCTCGCACGTGCTGCAGTTCCAGTTCTACAAGGGCCTGTGCGACGCGGCCGGCTACAAGGGCCCGCTGTACAACTGCAGCTTCTACGGCAACAAGGCCGCGGGCCAGAAGTTCTGGGCGATGCTCGAGAAGGGCGCCGGCCAGCCGTGGCAGGCCACGCTGAAGGAGCTCACCGGCGGCGAGAAGATGGACGCCGGCCCGGTGCTGGAGTACTTCGCTCCGCTGCAGGACTGGCTGAAGCAGCAGAACGAAGGCCAGACCTGCGGATGGCCGGCCACCGCGCCCGCCGCTGCGGCGGCGCCGGCCAAGCCCTGAGTTGCACGCATGGGCGGGCCGCGTGAGGCCCGCCCGTTCCAATCCCACGCTCCGACATGGAGGTCCGAAGAATGACGCGATCGAACACCCTGCGATGCCTGGCCAGCCTGATGCTGGTCGCCACGCCCCTGGCCGCCAGCGCGGGCGTGACCCAGGTGGCCGGTGAAGCCAGCCGCACGCCCGCACAGGCCGCGCCCGCGTGGAAGCTGGCGCCGTTTCCCGCGAGCACCACCATCGGCCAGGGTTACCGCGAACTCGCGCTCGAGCGGCTGGTCGAACTCGAACAACGCAATGCCAGCCAGCGCATCAAGGCCACCCAGATCGGCATCGGCCGGAAGCTCGCAAGCGAAGGCATCGGACGCACCACGCCCGCGTTGCGCTGGGTGCCGCTCCGCACGGGAGGCGCGGTCGCGCGCCTGCAGATCGGCTCTCCGGATGCGCTCGGTCTGCGTGTCGGCCTGCAGGTGAAAGGACTGCATCCCCACGTGGAACTGCGTTTCGCCGGCGCCGACGATCCGGGACGCGTCGTGGCCATGGTCACTGCCGCGGAAGCGCAGTCGCTGGCCGATGCCCAGGGGCTGTACTGGACGCCCGCCACCGATGGCGCGGCGCAGATCATCGAGGTCTACCGCCCTGCCCACGTCAAGGTGCTCCAGGCGAGGCTGCAGGCGCCGGAAATCTCGCACCTGCTCACCAACAGCCGCAACGATTTCAAGATCGTGAAGGCACTGGGCGACTCCGGCGCGTGCAACATCAACGCCGTCTGCCGCGTCGACGCGTTGGGTCCTGCTTATGTGCAGGCCAAGAACGCGGTGGCGCACATGGTGTTCTCCACCGGCGGCAAGAGCTATGTGTGCACCGGGACGCTCATCAACGACACCACCGCTGCCACCCAGGTGCCCTACTTCTACTCGGCCGCCCACTGCATCGGCGACCAGACCGTCGCGAACACGCTCAACACCTACTGGGCGTACGAGAACACCGGGTGCACGGTCACCAACGCCGTCAGGGGGAATCCGCTGACGGGCGGCGCCGACCTGCTCTTCGTCGACGCCGCGAGTGACGCCCTCCTGCTGCGCCTCAGGAACCCGGCCCCCGCCGGTGCGACGTTCGCAGGGTGGGACGCCAGCCCCGTTGCGCTGGATGCCGACGTCATGGCCATCCACCATCCGGCGGGCGACGCGAAAAAGGTGTCGTTCGGCAAATCGGTCACCGGCAGCCCCTATCCGGAGCGGTTTGCGGCAGGCTGGCTCGAAGGCACGACCGAAGGCGGCAGCAGCGGCTCGGGGCTCTTCACCCGCTACACCGACAACTCGTATCGCCTGCGGGGCGGTCTGTACGGCGGCTGGGCGACCTGCGCGAATTCCGGCAACCTCAACAACGCGCAGAACCGCGATTTCTACTCCCGCCTGGACCTGATCTTCCCGCAGATCAAGCAGTGGATCGCCGCGGATCCGGTGCGTGAGAACGGCTCGCAGCCTCTGGTCCGGAGTGCCGGCGCAACAGCCCAGGGTCAGGGCGCGCGCACCGCGAGCACGCCGGAGACTCCGGCGCTCCGCACGCGCCCGGCCATCATCGAAGGCCCTCGCTCGTTGAAGCCGACGCGCACGCAGCGCGAACGCTGAACGCTGCCGACGGGGTGCGAAAAAAAGGCCGGCATATGCCGGCCTTTTTCTTGGGTACGCACCGACTTCATCGACCGCCCACGCAGGCGCCGGATGCTGGTCGCCCCGGCAGTCCCGCTCGCGCATGCCCACGATCCTGACCCACGCCCTGCTCCCGCTTGCCGCCGCTGTCGCGCTCGGCCGCACCCGCCTCCCGCCACGGCTGGCCCTCGCCGGCATGGCGGCCGCGGTGCTGCCCGATGCCGATGTCGCGATGTTCGCGCTCGGCATCGACTACGCGCATGCCTGGGGTCACCGCGGCGCGAGCCACTCGTTGGTGTTCGCACTCGCCTGCGGCGCCCTGGCGGCCCTCCTTGCACGATCACTGCGGGCGCGCGCGATCGGTGCCCTGGCCTTCGTCGCGTTGTCGGCCGCGTCCCATCCCCTGCTCGACATGCTGACCGATGGTGGACTGGGCGTGGCGCTGTTCTGGCCGTGGTCCGACGCGCGTCATTTCGCGCCCTGGCGGGTGGTCGAGGTGTCGCCGTTCGCGAACCGCTTCTTCAGCGCGCGCGGTGCGGAAGTGCTGTGGTCGGAGCTGCGCTGGGTGTGGCTGCCGACGGTTGTGGTCGCGGGCGCGATCGCATGGCGCCGCCGCTGCGCGCCACAGGAGGGGCGATGTCAGTCGCGTCCGTGAAATGACGCGTCCATGCGGCCTGTGACGAGGATGCGTTGAAGTCCTGCCAGCGTTTCCGGGAGTATTCCCCATCCACGTCGGGCGGTCGCGACTGACCTCGCGCCTACACCAAGAGCACCGGGACCGCTCGAAGCGTCAGTTGATGTCCGGCGCCGATTCCGGCTTGTTCGCCTTCATCTGTTCGGCCATCTGCTGCTCGAACTGTTCCAGCGTCAGTCCCTGCGCGGCCGCTTCGATGACGGCGGTGTCGCGCAGCTCGTCGGAGTACACCAGGCGCACCGCGTTGCCCTGCGCTTCGTGGAGCGCGGCGGCCTGCTTGATCATCGCCAACACTTCCGCCGCGCTGTCGGAACTGCCGGCGATGCGGCCGTCCATGCCCAGCACCCAGACGCCCGCTTGGCGCACGATGCCCGCGAGCAGTTCGCCCTGCGGATTGCGCAACTCGGCGTGCGGCTCGATCGCCGGCGCGTTGGCGCGTGCCTGGTTGCGCTCCTTGGTGACCTTGCGCTTCTTCGCTTCGCGGCGGGCCTTGGACTGGATGGACATGGGGAGATCTCGTTGCAGGTCAGAGTTGGTCGGTGGGCTCGAGCGCGGCCGGCGCGCGCGGACACGCGGGCTGGCGACGGCTGGCGTGCGATTCCCATTGCCACATCAGCCAGCCGACCAGCACGAAGCCGGCCATGCCCAGCGCCAGATGCAGGCCATGATGGCTCAGCAGCGGCGACAGCACACCGGCGATGATGGCATTGACCACCAGGTTGCTGAAGGCCTGCAGCGAGGACGCCGCGCCGCGCTGGCGCGGATACATGTCGAGGATGGCCAGGGTGAGGATCGGGAACACCAGCGCCACGCCCAAGGCGGCCAGCATCATCGGCAGCACGGCCCACGGCACCCGGATGTCCGCGCCGGCCCAGGCGTTGTAGCCCACGTTAGCCACCATCGCCAACGCCATGCAGGCGTAGCCGATCTTCACCAGGCGCGCGCCCTCCATCCGGCCGGCCGCGCGCCCCGAGAGGAACGCGCCCAGCACCATGCCCCCGATGGTCGGCAGGAACAGCCACGCGAACTGCTGCTCGTTGAGGTGCAGCAGGTCCATCACGAACGCGGGCGCGGAGGCGATGTACAGGAACAGGCCGCCGAAGCTCAGCGAACCGGCCAGCGCCAGGCGCAGGAAACGGCGATTGCGCACGATGCCGACGTAGTCGCGCAGCAGGTGGCGCGGCGACACCTTCAGGCGCACTTCGGCCGGATGGGTCTCGGGCAGCCACACGGCCACCGCGACCAGCAACAGCAGCGAGAACGCGGCCAGGAACCAGAAGATCATCGGCCAGGCGCTCCAGCCCAGGATCCAGCCGCCGACGATCGGCGCGATCGCCGGGGCGATGCCGAAGATCATCGAGACCTGGCTCATCAGCCGCTGCGCGTCGTCGCCGTGGCGCGCATCGCGGATCACCGCGCGGCCGACGATGAAGCCCACGCCGGCCGAGAGGCCCTGCAGCGCGCGGAACAGCAGCAGCGTGCCCATGTCGGTGGCCAGCGCGCAGCCGGCCGAAGCCAGCAGGAACACGAACAGGCCGCCCTGGATCACCCGCTTGCGCCCGAACGCGTCCGACAGCGGACCGTGCACCAGGCTCATCAGCGCATAGGTCAGCAGGTACGCGCTGATGGTCTGCTGCATCGCCACCTTGTCCGCGCCCAGCTGCGCGCCCATCGCCGGGAAGGCCGGGAAGATGGTGTCGATCGAGAACGGGCCGAACATCGCCAGCCCGCCCAGCAGCAGGGCCAGGCGGCGGTTGGAGATGGCGTGGGGGGCACTCATTGCGGGGGACGCTCCGGACGGGCGCGGCGGTCCACCATGAACAGGCCGCGCCGGGCGGCACATGGTACGCCGAAACCGCCGGCGGCCCCGCCACGGGGCCATCGGCGGGCTATCCCGGGCTATACTTGGCCGGCAACACCCGGTGGGAGAAGCCCGTCGCACGCGACCGGCTGCCGAAGGCGCAAACGCCCGTAATCGCTCAGGCCCGATACCACCACTGCAGCAGACACTCTGGAGAGACCGGCCGCCTCGCGGCAGCGCCGGCGCCGAAGGGGCACGAAGCACGCGACCTCGTCCGCCGCGCTTCCAAACTCTCAGGCAAAAGGACAGAGGGGCATCCCACGTGCGTTCTCCGCGCGCCGGTCCTCTTTGCCCTTCCCGGATGCCTGCCATGTCGAACACCCCCACCCTGCGCGAGCTCGAGCACCACGGCGCGTTCCTCGAACGCCACATCGGCCCCAACGACGCCGAGATCGCGCACATGCTGCGCATCGTCGGCCACGACTCGCTGGACGCGATGACCGACGCCATCGTGCCGACCAACATCAAGTCCGCGCAGCCGCTGGCCCTGCCTTCGCCGATCAACGAAGAAGAAGCGCTGGCGAAGATCCGCGCCGTCGCCGACCGCAACCAGGTCTTCCGCAGCTTCATCGGCCAGGGTTATTACGGCACCCATACGCCGAAGGTCATCCTGCGCAACATCCTCGAGAACCCGGCCTGGTACACGGCCTACACGCCCTACCAGGCGGAGATCTCGCAGGGCCGCATGGAAGCGCTGATCAACTTCCAGACCATGGTCGCCGACCTGACCGGCATGGAGATCGCCAACGCCTCGCTGCTGGACGAAGGCACCGCCGCCGCCGAGGCGATGACGCTGGCCAAGCGCTCGGCCAAATCGAAGTCGAACACCTTCCTGGTCGCCGGCGATACCCACCCGCAGACGCTGGAAGTGCTGGCCACCCGCGCCGAACCGCTGGGCATCACCGTCGATGTCGTGCGCTCCACCGACGCCTTCCACGAAAAGCTCGCCGCCGGCGACTACTTCGGCGTGCTCGTGCAGTACCCGGCCTCCAGCGGTTGGGTCGAGGAATGGACGAAGGATGCCGAGACCATCCACACGAACAACGCCCTGTTCGTCGTCGCCACCGACCTGCTCGCGCTCACCCTGCTGAAGTCGCCGGGCGAGATGGGCGCCGACATCGTGGTCGGCAATTCGCAGCGCTTCGGCGTGCCGTTCGGTTTCGGCGGCCCGCACGCCGGCTTCATGGCCTGCCGCGACGCCTACAAGCGCAGCATGCCGGGCCGTTTGATCGGCGTATCGGTCGATGCCGAAGGCAAGGCCGCGTACCGCCTCACACTGCAGACGCGCGAGCAGCACATCCGCCGCGAGAAGGCCACCTCCAACATCTGCACCGCGCAAGTGCTGCTGGCGGTGATGGCCAGCATGTACGCCGTCTACCATGGCCCCGAAGGGCTGAAGCGCATCGCCGGCCGTGTCGCGCGCCTCACCGCCATCCTCGCCGAAGGCCTGCGCACGCTGGGTTACCCGGCCGTGCACGCCAGCGCGTTCGACACCCTGTGCATCGAGCCGGGCGACGCGCGCGACGCCATCCTCGCCCGTGCCCGCGCTGCCCGCATCAACCTGCGCGTGCGCGGCAACGGTTCGCTGTGCGTGTCGCTGGACGAAACCACCACGCGCGCCGAAGTCGAAGCGCTGTGGGGCGTGTTCGCCGGTGACGGCGTCACGCTGCCGTCGATCGATGCGCTGGACGCCAGCGCGCCCTCGCTGATCCCGGCCGCCCTGCGCCGCACCAGCGAATTCCTGACTCACCCGGTGTTCAACACCCACCATAGCGAGCACGAACTGCTGCGCTACATGCGTGCGCTGTCGGACAAGGACCTGGCGCTGGACCGCACCATGATCCCGCTGGGCAGCTGCACCATGAAGCTCAATGCCACCGCCGAGATGATCCCGGTGACGTGGCCGGAATTCGGCAACATCCATCCTTTCGCGCCGGCCGAGCAGTCGCAGGGCTACACCCAGCTGATCGATGAGCTGGAAGCCATGCTGGTCGAGTGCACTGGTTACGACGCCGTCAGCCTGCAGCCGAACTCCGGTGCGCAGGGCGAGTACGCCGGCCTGCTGGCGATCCGCGCCTACCACCGCGCGCGCGGCGACGCCCACCGCGACATCTGCCTGATCCCCGAATCCGCGCACGGCACCAACCCGGCCAGCGCGCAGATGTGCGGCATGACCGTGGTGGTCACCAAATGCGACGCCAACGGCAACGTCGATGTCGAAGATATCCGCCGCGCCGCCGAGAAGTACAGCGACCGCCTGGCCGCGATCATGATCACCTACCCGTCCACGCACGGCGTGTTCGAGGAAGACGTGGTCGCCATCTGCGACATCGTCCACCAGCACGGCGGCCAGGTGTACACCGATGGCGCCAACATGAATGCGCTGGTCGGCGTGGCCAAGCCCGGCAAGTGGGGCTCGGACGTCTCGCACCTCAACCTGCACAAGACCTTCTGCATTCCGCACGGCGGCGGCGGCCCGGGCGTCGGCCCGTGCGCGGTGAAGGCGCACCTGGCGCCCTACCTGCCGAAGAAGCTCGGCGGCGAAGGCGACGTCGGCATGGTCAGCGCGGCCAGCTTCGGCAGCGCCAGCATCCTGCCGATCAGCTGGATGTACGTCACCCTGATGGGCGCCTCCGGCCTGCGCAAGGCCACCCAGGTGGCGTTGCTCAACGCCAACTACATCGCCAAGCGCCTGGAAGCGCACTACGAGACGCTGTACACCGGTCGCAACGGGCTGGTGGCGCACGAGTGCATCCTCGACCTGCGCCCGATCAAGGACGCCACCGGCATCAGCGCCGAGGACGTCGCCAAGCGCCTGATCGACTTCGGCTTCCACGCGCCCACGCTGAGCTTCCCCGTGGCCGGCACGCTGATGGTCGAACCGACCGAAAGCGAATCGCAGCACGAACTGGACCGCTTCATCGACGCGATGATCGAGATCCGCGAAGAGATCCGCGCGGTCGAAGACGGTCGCCTGGACCGCGAGGACAACCCGCTGAAGAACGCGCCGCACACCGCCACGATGGTGATGGCCAGCGAGTGGACCCATGCGTATCCGCGCGAACTGGCCGCGTTCCCGCTGGCCACGCTGAAGCTGCAGAAGTACTGGCCGCCGGTCGCGCGCGTGGACAACGTCTACGGTGACAAGAACGTCATGTGCGCCTGCATCCCGGTGGATGCGTACAAGGACGAAGTGGACGCCTGAGTGCGGTACCACGGATGACGAAGAAGCCCCGCCGATGCGGGGCTTTTTCTTGCGCCACCGGGACAAGGTGCGCGCGCGCCCGATACTGGGCATGCTTGGATTCGACCCCTGGGGAGACGCGTCGATGAAAGTCGTCATCAACGGAGCCGGCATCGCGGGAACCGCGCTGGCCTACTGGCTGGGCAGGCTCGGCCACGACGTGACCCTGGTGGAGCGCGCGCCCGCACTGCGGACGGGCGGTTTCGTGGTCAACCTCTGGGGTATCGGCTACGACGCAGTGGAGTATATGGGCCTGCTGCCCACCCTGCTGGACATGCAACACACCGCCGACGAGTTGCGCATGGTGGACCGGGCCGGCCGCACGCGCGGCGGTTATCCGTCCAGCGTACTGCTGAAGCTCGCCCGGGGACGCATGGCCACGCTGGCGAGATCCGACATTGCCGCCACGATCTACGCGTCCCTCGATGGCCGCGTCGAAACCCGGTTCGACGACAGCGTCGCGGCCGTCGAGGACGACGGCACACGCGTGCAGGTCCACTTCGAACATGCGGCACCGCAGGAAGCAGATCTCGTGATCGGGGCCGACGGCCTGCATTCGCGTGTCCGCCACCACGTGTTCGGTCCCGACGCGCGGTTCGAGTACCCGATGGGCTGCCACGTCGCCTCGTTCGAAGTGGCCGGCTACCGGCCCCGCAACGGGAACGCCTACGTGGCGTATACGGCGCCCGGCCGGTACGTCGCGCGCTTTCCGATGCGCGACGATCGGATGCTCTTCTTCGTCCTGTTGCGGGACGAGCACCTCGCGGGCGGAGCGCCCAACGACCATGCAGGACGCAAGGCCACGTTGATCCGCGCGCTCGACGGCATCGGATGGGAATCCGACGCCATCGCCTCGGCCATCGCGCAGGCGGACGACATCTACTTCGACAGCATCAGCCAGATCCGCATGGACACCTGGTTCCGGGGCAACGTGGCGCTGATCGGCGATGCCGCGGCCTGCCCTTCCCTCATCGCAGGCGAGGGCGCGGGCTTCGCGCTGGCGGAAGCGTACGTGCTCGCCGGAGAACTGCACCGCCATGGCGACGATACGGGCGCCGCGTTGGCCGCTTACCAGGCACGACTGCATGCCGCCGTTGCGCGCAAACAGAAACTCGCAGAAAGCCTGGCAGCGTCGTTCGTCCCCAGAACGGCGCTGGGGGTGTGCCTGCGCGACTACACGACGCTGCTGATGCGGCTTCCCGTATTTCCCAAACTGCTGATGGGGCGCTACTTCCACGACGAAGCGACGTTGCCGGCATACGGCCTCTGACGCACGCGCTCAGCGCGCGACCGCCGCCAGCGCCACCGCATCCGCGCCCGCGGGAAACCGCAGTTGTCCCGTCGCATCATGGACCGCATCCCAGACCGCTTGCGCGACATCGGTTTCCTGGGTGAAGGCGCTGACGTCGGTGAGCTGCGCGAACACATCCTGCGCATAGCGCGCATAGGCCTCGGGTACCAGGCCGCGCATGCGCTCTTCGCCATTGGCCGCGAAGCGCGTGGTGGGTGCGTACCCCGGTTCGACCAGACGCACCGCCACGTCGAAGGCGCCCAGCTCGTGCGCGAGCGAGGCGGTGAAGCCTTCGATCGCCGTCTTGCTGGCGGTGTACGCCGCCACCAGCGGCATTGGCGCCAGCGTCGCGCTGGAGGTGACGTTGACGACGGTGCCGGCACGGCGCGCGCGGAACTGCGGGATCACCGCCTGCGTCATCGCCATCGTGCCGAAGGTGTTGGTCTCGAAGATCTCGCGCACCGTGGCCATCGGCGTGGCTTCGAACGCACCGAACAGGCCGAGCCCCGCATTGTTGACCAGCGCGTCCAGCGGACCGGCGGCGTCGAGCGCGGCGGCGATGCTGTCCGGGCGGGTGACGTCCAGCGCCAGCACGCTGAGGCGTTCGTCGTTCGGCAGCAGGTCGGCGCGCGGCGTGCGCATCGTGGCGATGACGCGCCAGCCCTGGGCGTGGAAGTGGCGGGCGGTCTGCAGGCCGTAGCCGGAGGAGCAGCCGGTGATGAGGACAGTCTTCATCGGGGATTCCGGGGTTGTTGATCGGGAGGCCACGATAGGCGAGCATCACCGGACGCTCCATTGCGATATGTCCACCTTTCTTCTCGGATCGTCCGGATGTCCGACCCCCTCTCCGATATCGTCCGCCTGCTCCGGCCCCACGCCGCTTTCTCCAAGGGCATCAGCGCCGCCGGGCGATGGGCCGTGCGCTACGCCACCTTCGGCGAACCCAGCTTCTGCATCGTCCAGGAGGGCCGGTGCGTACTGGCCGTCGACGGCGAGGAGGCGATCACCCTCGAGGCCGGCGATTTCGTGCTGCTGCCGGCGACCCCGGGCTTCCTGCTCTCGGATGGCCTGACCCGACTGCCCACTCACATCGATCCCGTCCGCGACCCGTCGCCCGACCGCGAGGTCCGCCACGGCCGCCAGGACGGTCCGCCGGAGGTGCGGTTGCTGGGCGGCTGGTTCCGCTTCGAGCCGCAGGAGCCGACGTTGCTCGCTTCGCTGCTGCCCACGCTGGTGCACGTGCGCGGCGTGCCGCGGCTGTCGCAGCTGGTAACCCTGTTGAGCGATGAGGCCGACCACGACTGGCCAGGTCGCGCCGTGGTGCTGTCGCGGCTGGTGGACCTGCTGTTGGTCGAATCCCTGCGCGCCACGCCGGGCGCGTCCGCGCCGCCCGGACTGCTGCGCGGGCTGGCCGACGTGCGCCTGGCCCCCTCGTTGCGCGACCTGCATGCACGCCCCGCGCATGCATGGACCGTCGACCAGTTGGCCGAGCGCGCCGCGCTCTCCCGCTCGGCTTACTTCGAGCGCTTCAGCCGTGCGCTGGGCGTGGCTCCGATGGGTTATCTGCTGGCGTGGCGGATGGCGCTCGCCCGCGAGCTGCTGCGCGAGGGCCGCGCCAGCGTGGCCGAAGCCGCCGAACAGGTGGGCTACCGCTCGGTGAGCACCTTCAGCATGGCCTTCCATCGCCATATCGGCCTGCCCCCGCGGCGTTACGCCCGCCAGCACGAAGCCACGCCCCGCGATGCGCGGCTATCATCGCCGCCATGACCGACCTGACCGCGCTCGCCCTCGATGCCCTGATCTTCATCGGCCTGGCCTGGACGGCCTGGCGCGTGCTGCAGCGCTCCATCCCCATCGCCGTCATCCCGATCATCATCGGCCTGCTGCTGGCGGCCACCGGCGTGCTGCCGGCCAGTTGGGGCGTGCCGTCGAAACTCGGCGACCAGATCGGCTTCCTCGGCGTGCTGCTGCTCGCCTTCACCGCCGGCCTGGAAACCCGCCAGTCCGCGCATCTGCCCAGTGCAGCGAATGCCGCGCCGCTGCCGCGTCCGCAGGCGCTGCGCTTCATCGCCAGCGCCGGCATGGCGCTGCTGCTGCCCTTCGTCGCCGGCACGCTGGCCGCGCATTACTACTTCACCGGCCTGCCCGGTTGGGAGGCGCCGAAGGGCGGCGCGTGGATGGGTTCGCTGGCGATCGGCCTGTGCATCGCGGTGAGCGCGTTGCCCGTGCTGATCGGCATCATCCGCGAGCTCGGCCCGCTGCACCGCCCACTCACCCAGATCGCCCTGCGCATCGCGGTGATCGATGACGCCGTGCTCTGGACAGGCCTCGCGCTGCTGCTGCTCGCGGCCGAAGGCGGCTCGTTGCTGGCCAGCGCCTCGCCGCTCACCGCAGTCGCGGTGGGCGTGCTCGTCGTCCTCGCCTTCGCCGGCCGGCTGGCGCAGCGCGCACAGGCGGCACCGCCGGCATGGGCGGTGTGGATCGCCTTGCCGGTGTTCCTCGTCGCCGGTGCCTGGGCCAGTTCGCAGCTCGGTCTGCATGCGTTGCTCGGCGCTTACTTCGGCGGCGCGATGGTGCCTTCCACGTGGTCGCGTCGCGTGCCGGTGGAACGCCTCGGCCAGTTCGCCCTGATTGGCATCGCGCCGCTGTTCTTCGGCCACAGCGGCCTGAAGATCGACGGCAGCGTGCTGGGCTGGGCCTCGCTGCAGGCCTCGCTGGCGCTGCTGGTGGTGGCGGTGGCCGCCAAGCTCGTCGCCGTGCTCGCCTGCCCGCCGTCGGCCACGCTGTCGCGTCGCGATGCGCTGGCGGTCGGCGCGCTCCTGCAATGCAAGGGCCTGATGGAAATCGTCGCGGCCACCATCCTGCGCGACAAGGGCCTGCTGTCCGAACACGCGTTCGCCGCGCTGGTCACCCTGGCCGTGCTGTCGACGCTGCTTACCGGCCCGTTCTTCCGTGCGCTGGTGAAGCGCCGGGTCACCGCCGACGCCCACGGCCGCCACGCCGTGTGATCGTGCCTACGCGTCCGGCTCACGCATCCAGTTCACGCATCCAAATAAGGACGCGTCGTCTCCGTCAGCCACGCCATGAAGGCCTGCACGCGCTGCGGCAAGTGGCGGCGGTGGGCGTACAGCAGCGTCACCGGCATCGGCTCGGCCGCGTATTGCGGCAGCACTTCCACGAGTAACCCCTGCTCCACCAGCGTGCGCAGGCCGGCGACCGGCGCCTGGATCAGCCCCAGTCCGGCGATGCAGGCCGCTTCGTAGGCGTCGGAGCTGTTCACCGTCAGCGCGCCTTCCATCGGCACGCTCGCGTAGCGCGCGCCGTCCCAGTATTCCCAGCCATCGGGTTTGCCGCCGAACTGGCTGGCGTAGTGGATCAGCCGATGCGTGTGCAGATCCTCCGGCGACTGCGGCACGCCGTGCCGCTCCAGGTAGCCGGGGCTGGCGCAGGTCACCACGCGCAACTGGCCGAGCGGCCGCGCGATCAGGCTGGTGTCGGCCAGCGTACCCACGCGCAGCACGCAGTCGAAGCCCTCGCGCACCACGTCCACGCGACGATCGGTGCAGCTCAGTTCCAGCGCCAGTTGCGGATGGTCGTGCAGGAACGCCGGCAGGTGCGGCAGCACGAAGTGCCGTGCGAAGCGCGCCGGCATGTCCACGCGCAGGCGTCCGCGCAATGCCTGCGGCGAGCGCGCGAACAGGTGCTGCACCTCGTCCATGTCCGCCAGCAGATCCTGGCAGCGCTCGTAGAAGGCCTGGCCGTCCTGGGTCAGCTGAACGCGCCGCGTGGTCCGGTGCAACAGCTGCGTGCCCAGCCAGGCTTCCAGCTGCTGCACGGCGGTGGAGACGCTGGCCTTGGGCAGGCCCAGGCTGTCGGCGGCGCGGGTGAAGCTGGCCATCTCGGCCACCCGGACGAAGGCCTGCATGGCGTCGAGGCGGTTCATGGAGGCTCCGACGATTGTTCGTCCTGGATGAACGGTCCAATCAGTCTAAGCGGATTTATCCAAAGAATCCCACCCAATACAGTGCCCTCACGGTGAATCCACCGCCTTCCCCGACTGGAGACCTGCCATGACCACGACCCCTTCCTCCCCCCTCACCCTGATCACCGGCGGCAGCCGCGGCCTGGGCCGCAACATGGCGCTGGCCGTCGCCCGCCAGGGCCACGACGTGCTGATCACCTACCGCAGCCAGCAGGCCGAAGCCGCGGCCGTCGTCGCCGAGATCGAAGCCCTCGGCCAGCGCGCCGCGGCACTGCCGCTGGATGTCGGCCAGAGCGACACCTTCGATATCTTCGCCGAGGGCGTGCGTGCGCAACTTGCCGTCTGGAACCGCGACCGCTTCGATCACCTCGTCAACAACGCCGGCATGGGCGTGCATGCGGGTTTCGCGGAAACGACGCGTGCGCAGTTCGATGCGCTGGTCGACGTGCACCTCAAGGGACCGTTCTTCCTGACCCAGGCCTTGTTGCCGCTGATCGCCGATGGCGGCCGCATCATCAACATCTCCTCGGGCCTGGCCCGCTTCGCCCTGCCCGGCTACGCCGCCTATGCGGCGATGAAGGGCGCGATGGAAGTGCTGACGCGCTACCAGGCCAAGGAACTGGGCGCGCGCGGCATCGCGGTCAATATCGTCGCGCCCGGCGCGATCGAAACCGACTTCGGCGGCGGCGCCGTGCGCGACAACGCGCAGCTCAACGCCTTCGTCGCCTCGCAGACCGCACTCGGCCGCGTGGGCGTGCCCGATGACATCGGCGGCGTGATCGCCTCACTGCTCTCGCCGGCCAACCGCTGGGTCAACGCGCAGCGCATCGAAGCGTCGGGCGGGATGTTCCTGTAAGCCGTTGTGTGTGGCCTTTCCCTCTCCCTGCGCCAGCGGGGAGAGGGTGCCGAAGGCGGGTGAGGGGCGAACGGAACCAGCGCGAACGGAACATCGCGATGATGTTTCCGCGTTCGGCGCTTGCCCCTCATCCGCCCTCCGGGCACCTTCTCCCCGCCGCGCGGGGAGAAGGCATCAGAAGGCGCTAGAACTCCACCTTCACCGACGGCGCACTGCGCTTGGCTTCGCCGTGGTAGACGGCTTCGATGTTGTTGCCGTCCGGGTCGATCACGAACGCGCCGTAGTAGCCGGGGTGGTAATCGCGCAGGCCCGGTGCGCCGTTGTCCTTGCCGCCGTGCGCGAGGGCGACTTCGTGGAAGCGGTCCACCATCGCGCGGTCCTGGGCCTGGAACGCGAGGTGGTGGCGGCCGGTGAGTTCACCCTGTGCCGCTTCGCTGTCGGCAGTGGAGACGAAGAGCTCGTCGGCCCAGAAATAATTCCCACCCTCGCCCGCCATCGGGATACCGAGCACGTCGAACACCGCCGCATAGAACGTGCGGCTGGCCTCCAGGTCGCGCACGACCAGTTGGATGTGGTCGATCAGGCGACCGCGATGCAGTTCATTCGTTTCCATGGCAGGACCTCCGGTGATGGTCGCGGCAGTATCCGCGGGCATTGTGGACAGCGAGTGTCCGCGATACGCCGTTAACGCGGCCTCGACAGCGCGTGAGGGAGTCTGGCGTTCCGCCCGCCATCGCCAGCGCGCCATGCCCGAGTCCATCTACGACGCCCTGCACGAAAGCCACGAAGCCCAGCGTTCGCTGTGCCGCCGCCTGCTGCGCTCCAAGCCCGGCACGCGCGAGCGCCTGGATCTGTTCACCGCCCTGCGCATCGAACTGGCCGCGCACGCCGCCGCCGAGGAGCGTTTCCTCTACGTGCCCATCCTGATGGACGACCGCGGCCTGAATTCTTCGCGCCACGCCCTGCACGAACACCACGAGATCGACGAACTGGTCGAAGACATCCAGGCCCTCGACCCGCGGCACGTCGCCTGGCTGAAGAAGGCGCGCGAACTGTCGGAGAAGGTGCACCACCATCTGCGCGAGGAAGAGAAGAAGTTCTTCCAGGTCTCCGGCCGCATCCTCGGCGCGACCAAGAAAGCGCAGCTCGCCCGCCAGTACCGCCGCGACTACGCGCGCATGCGCAAGGAACTGGAAGCGGAATAGCCCCGCGACGGTGACGGCGACACGCGGTAGGCTGCCGGCATGGATTCCCTGATCGCCGCCGCCGGCCGGGCCCTGACGTCCGGCGATGTCCTGGGCGCACTCAAGCACGTCGGCTGGCGCGACGATCCCGCGGCGTTGGCCTTGCGCGGCATCGCCATGGCGCAGCTCGGCGACTATCCGCGCGCGCGCGATCTGCTGCGTCGCGCCGCGCGCGGTTTCGGCCCGAAGGAACCGCTCGCCCGCGCACGCTGCGTGGTCGCCGAAGCGGAGGTCGCGCTCGCCCTGCGCGATTTCGGCACCGCGCCGCAGCGCCTGGACGAAGCCGCGCGGGCACTGGCCGTGCGTGGCGATCGTGCCAACGCGCGGCATGCGCAGCTCATCGCCCTGCGCCGGCATCTGCTGCTGGGCCGCCTGGACGCCGCGCGCGCCGCGGTGGATGCGCTGGATCTCGAAGGCGCGCCCGCCGCGCACCATGCCTTGGCCGGGCTCGCGGCGGCGGAGCTGGCGATGCGCTCGCTGCGCACGCGTGAGGCGCGCCTGGCGCTGCAACGCGCGCAGGCCGCCGCGGCGCAGGCCCGCATTCCGGCGCTGACGGCCGAGATCGCACAGCTCGAATCCCTGCTGCAGCGCCCTGCCGCGCGCATCCTGCATGCCGGTCACGAACAGCCGGTCACGCTGGACGAGGTGGAAGCCCTGCTTGCCTCCGGCGCGCTGGTCGTCGACGCCGTGCGCCATGCGGTGCGCGATGCCACCGGCGTGGCGTCGCTCGCGCGACGGCCGGTGCTGTTCGCACTGCTGCGGGCGCTCGCCCTCGGCTGGCCGGGCGATGTCGAGCGCACGGCGCTGATCGCGCGCGTCTTCCGCACGCGCGATCCGGACGAGACGCACCGCGCCCGACTGCGCGTGGAAATCGGCCGGCTGCGGCGCCTGTTGTCCCCCTTCGCCGAGGTCAGCGCCACCGCGCAGGGGTTCCGGCTGTCGCCGCATGGCCAGCGCGGCGTCGTGGTGCTGGCGCCACCCGTCGAAGGCGAACAAGGCGCATTGCGCGGCTTGCTGGCCGACGGCATGGCGTGGTCCACCTCCGCGCTTGCGCTGGCCACCGGCGACAGCCAGCGCTCGGTGCAGCGCGCACTCGCGCTCATGGAAGCCGCCGGCCAGGTCCGCGCGATCGGCCGCGCCCGCGCGCAGCGCTGGGTCGCGCCGCCGCTGGCGGAATTCACGACGATCTTGTTACTCCCCGCCGCGCCTTCGCCTGCGTAGATTGGCCCCCATCCCCGCGCACCGGAGCACGCCATGAACGACACCCCGCACCACGGCACCGCCGTCAGCACCGCCGAGATCGCCCGCGAATACGGCCCGTTCGAGACCAGCAGCGGCATCGCGGGCGTGACTCACGACGGCACCCACGTCTGGGCCGCCACCGGCGAGCGGCTGATCGCGATCGACCCGGACAGCGGCGACATCGCCCGCAGCCTGCCGCGTCCGGCCGACGCCGGCACCGCGTTCGACGGCACCCATCTTTACCAGCTTGCGGAGGCGCGCATCGACAAGATCGATCCCGCCACCGGCGCCGTGGTCGCTTCGATTCCCGCGCCCGGCCAAGGCGGCGATTCGGGCATGGCCTGGGCCGACGGCAGCCTGTGGGTCGGCCAGTACCGCGAACGCCGCATCGTGCAGATCGATCCCGCCACGGGCGCGGTGTTGCGCACGATCGAATCCGACCGTTTCGTCACCGGCGTCAGCTGGGTCGACGGCGAACTCTGGCACGGCACCTGGGAAGGCGACGACTGCGATCTTCGCCACATCGATCCGCAGGACGGCCGTGTGCTGGAACGCCTGGACATGCCGGCCGGCATCCACGTCAGCGGTCTCGAATCCGACGGCGCCGGCCTCTTCTACTGCGGCGGTGGCCGCAGCGGCCTGGTCCGCGCCGTGCGCCGTCCCGCGCGCACCGGCTGATCGCCCGCCGCTCGCGCGGCCCCTGTTTCTTCTGCATTCCCGGTGCCCCACGGCATCGGTACGGGCGACGCCTGCCTGTGTTGCCCGCCTTTCCCAACGACCCGGAGTCCACGATGAACATGCTTGCCCATGACGCACCCGCCCTCGTGTCCCACGACGCGTGGCGCACGGCCCGCCTCGCCCTGCTCACGCGCGAGAAGGAACTCACCCGCCTGCACGATGCGATCGCACGCGAGCGCCGCGCCCTGCCCTGGGTGCCGGTCGAGACGCCGTACACCTTCGACACACCGCAAGGCACGCGCACGCTGGCAGAGCTGTTCGACGGCCGTCGCCAGTTGATGGTCCAGCACTTCATGTTCGCGCCCGGGTGGGAACAGGGCTGCAAGAGCTGCTCCTTCATGGCCGACCACCATGCCGGCGCGCTCACCCACCTCGCCCAGCGCGACCTCACCCTGATCGCCGTGTCGCGCGCACCGCTGGCGGATATCGAGGCGTTCCGCCGCCGCATGGGCTGGACCTTCCCGTGGGTGTCCTCGCAGGGCACCTCGTTCAACCACGACTTCGGCGTCAACTTCACCCAGGAGGAGATGTCGCGCGGCGCAGTGGACTACAACTACGTGCGCCAGCCGTTCCCGCACGAGGAAGCGCCCGGCATCAGCGTGTTCGTGCGCGACGACGCCGGCCAGGTCTTCCATACCTACTCGCGCTACGGCCGTGGCGTCGAAACGATGATGCATACCTACGCGCTGCTGGACCTCACCCCGCGCGGCCGCGACGAAGACGAAGAGGACTACCCGATGGCGTGGGTGCGCCACCACGACCGCTACGACACCTCGCCGGTCGCCACGCCGGGCGGCTGTTGCGCGACCAAGCCCTGAGGCCCGCCGTCATGCCGCTGCCCGATGCGGCGTGGCCGTGGCTCGCCGTCGCCGGCCTTGGTGCGCTGCATGGCCTGAACCCGGCGAACGGCTGGCTATTCGCCGCATCACGGGCCACACGCAGCGGCGATGCGCGCGAAACACGACGCGCACTGCTGCCGATTGCCGTGGGCCACGCGGTGTCGGTGATCCTGGTCGTGGCGCTGGTAATGCAGGGTGTCGGGCGGGCGCCTCAGCACATCTACGTTGTGGCGGGCGGAGGGCTGCTCGCGCTGGCCGCATGGCGATGCCTGCGACGGCCGCGTTCATCGATCACGTATCGATCGCATGCAAGCCTGGCCGCATGGTCATGCCTGATGGGCACCGCGCACGGCAGCGGCCTGATGCTGGTGCCCGCGCTGCTGCCGCTGTGCATGACGAACGGACCCGCCGGTGCGATCACTGCGACCGGCTCGTTCGCGTTGATGCTGGCGGCCGTGGCGCTGCATCTGCTGGCGATGCTCGCCACCACCCAGCTCATCGCCCGCGGTGTCTTCCGCGGGGTCCGCCATCGCGCCTTTCCGACGGATGCCGCATGGACGCCGCTGTTCGCGCTGACGGGCGTGGCATTGATCGTGCTGCGCTGAAAACGCTACGCGTTCTTTACGCCGACGCGGGCGCGACGGCATGGCGGCTTTACGCCATCGCGACCTATCGTGGCCACACCGCACACCTCGTGCGCCACACCGCGATCCATGTCCATCCTGATCCTGCGCGGCCCGCATGCCGCGCTTACCGACACTCCCTTCCTCGACCGCCCGCTGCGTGAGCGTGCGAGCGCCGCCGGCCAGTCGCTGCACTGTCGCGCCTTCGCCAGCGTCCTTGATCTGGTGGCCGGCCTGCGCCGCGCGCGCCGCGAACGCGCCGACCTGCTGCTGCTCGATGTCGGTGAGCTGGCGATTCACGATGCATCCCAGACCCACGCCGTGCGCGACGCGCTCGACGGCCTGCCCTCGCCCTACATCGAAGTACACGACGATGCCGCGCACGCACTGGAACCGCGCGTGCAGCCCCAACACGCACCGCTGGTCACCGTGATCCTGCGCGACGACCTGCCGCGCGCCTATGCGATGGCGCTGGACATCGCGCTGCGCCGCCTGCGTCCCTCTGCCGCGGCGGAGACCGTCCATGCCTGAGCCGGAGCCCCTCATGTCCATCCTCGTCATCCGCGGCCCTGAGCGCCACGACGCGTTCACCACGCCGCCGTCGCCGTTGCCGCCCTCGGTGCTCGGTGCGCTGGTGCAGCGCGCCGGCTGCGCCGGGCAGACCCTGGCCGTGCGCAGCTGCGGCTCCACCACCGAAGTGCTGACCGCGCTGCGCCTGGCCAACGCATGGGGCGTGCGCGCCACCCTGCTGGACCCGGGCGCGCTCACCGATCACCCGCTGCTGCAGCGCGCCGTGCAGGGCCTCAGCCATCCTTATGTGGAAGTGCACGACGACCCCGGTGAGCACGCCGCGCTGCCCGCCGCCACCGGCCACCGCCTGGCCGTGGTCGAGGGCTACGGCGCGCGCAGCTACGCGCTGGCGCTGGAGATCGCTCTGGAAAAGCTCGGCTGCAGCGAATGCGAATGCGATGTGCACGTCGGCACCTGAGGACGCCACCGCGCACCCCTATTTCGCCGACTACGAGGTCTACGACGGCGGGCATTGCATCGCCTGGGGCCAGGTGACGCTGTCGAGCACGCCGGATACCGCCATGCAGGCGGCGCGCGCGTGCGCGGCCGACCAGCAGGACGTCGACGTCGGTGCGATCCGCCTGCGCGCCCTCAACCGCCTGTGATCGCCCGCGCGGCGGCGTGTCACCGAACCGTCATCCGCGCCGCGTACCTTGCCGCCCTTTCCGATGGGGCGGGACAGGACCTTGGCCGAACACGCGATCCGCGCGCTCACGCGCGTGTTCACCGACCAGGCGCCCGCGCTGCGTGGCTTCTTCGCCCGCCGCGGCGCCAACGACGAAGCCGAAGACCTCGTCCAGGAAACCTACCTGCGCCTGCTGCGCGCGCACCAGGGCCAGGGCGAGCAGATCGTCAATCCCGAGGCCTACCTCTTCACCGTCGCGCTGAACCTCGCCCGCGAACAGGCCGCGCGCCGGCAACGGACGCCCGTCCCGATGGAAGACGTCGAACAGATCGCCGCCCTGGTCACCCATGCGGAAGGCGTGGAAGACGCCACCGAGCGCGCGCAGCGCCGCCAGCACATGCAGGCCCTGCTCGCCAGCCTGCCGGCCCGCACGCGCGCTGTGCTGGTCATGCAGTACCGCGACGGCCTGACCTACCGCCAGATCGGCGAACGCCTGGGCGTGTCGCCGCACATGGTGAAGAAGCACGTGGTCCGCGGCCTGGCCGTATGCCGTCGTGCGATGGGAGCGGCGTGATGGGTACGTCCCTGTTCCCGCCCGGTGCGGCCGCGACCGCCACCCGCGAAGCCGCCTACTGGCACGTGATGCAGCGCGAAGGCGCGCTGAGCCCCGCCGACCAGCAGCGTTTCATGGACTGGCTGGTGGCCTCGCCCGTGCACCTGCGCGAATACCTGGCCATCGCCAGCGTCGCCGCCGAGATCGGCGATGCCGTGCGCGCGTTGCCAGCGGATGCGGCCGACCCGGAAGACCGCGGCAACGTGGTGGCGCTCCCCCTGCGGCCCGCGCGCGCACCGGTGGCACGCACGACGCCCCGCCGCCTGCCGCGCGTCGCCGCCGCCGCGGCGGTGCTGCTGGGCATCGGCGTGGCCGTGCACGCGGCACTGCCCAGCACGCGCCACTACGTCGCCCTGCAGGGCGCACCGCGCATGGTCACGCTGGAAGACGGCACGGTGATGCACCTCAATGCCGAGAGCGAAGTCACCGCGACGGTCGGCCTGCTGCGCCGGCGCGTGGACCTGGCGCAAGGCCAGGCGAGTTTCGTCGTCGCCGAGGATCGCCGTCCTTTCAGCGTGCACGCCGCGGGTCTGGAGGTGCGCGACATCGGCACCACCTTCGACGTGTCGTTGCAACGCGACCAGGCCCGCTTCGGCGTCGCCGAAGGGCGCATCCACGTGGTCGACCGCGCGGGCAAGGGTCGCCTGCTCGCCGACCTGGCGGCCGGACAGTCCGCGCGCGTGGCCTACGCCGACCACCAGGTGAGTGTCGTGCAGGAAGATGTCGAGGCCATGACGGCCTGGTGGCAGCGGCGCGTCGTGTTCCGCGACGAACCGCTGCGCGACATCGCCGACCGCTTCAACCGCATGAACGCCGTGCGGCTGCGCGTGGACGACAGCGAAGCCGGCGCGTTG
This sequence comes from Pseudoxanthomonas sp. CF385, assembly GCF_900104255.1. Classification (NCBI taxonomy): domain Bacteria; kingdom Pseudomonadati; phylum Pseudomonadota; class Gammaproteobacteria; order Lysobacterales; family Lysobacteraceae; genus Pseudoxanthomonas; species Pseudoxanthomonas sp. CF385. Next base: position 1,530,223 of record NZ_FNKZ01000001.1, on the reverse strand, counting down.
CGCCTGACCGGCAACCTGCGCGCGGACGACGTGGCCTCGCTGCGCGCCTTCCTCGACGAACAGCCTGCGCTCGCCATCAGCGCCGACGCGCACGAGATCCGCGTGCGTTCGCGCCACGCGCCGGTGCACGGCCCGTGGTGATCCGGGCGCTGTAAGAAAAAATTCACGGGGAAACCGGTGCCCGATCGTCGCCGTGCGCCCTCGTAGTCAGGGTGCGCGCGAGTGATCGCACGCCACCACCCCACACCACCGGATCCCACGATGCGCCGAATCCTCGTCCTTTCCATCGCGCTTGCCCTGCAGGCCGCGACCGCCACCGTCGCCGCGCAATCGGCGAAACCCGCGACCGACGCCATTCCCTCGCAGTCGCTCGACAGCGCGCTCAACGCACTGTCGCGCCAGACCGGCCTGCAGTTCGTCTACCACGCACAGGCCGGCAATCCGCGCACGCGCGCCATTCCGGCGGGCCTCTCCTCCGACCAGGCGCTCGCGCAACTGCTCGACGGCACCGGCCTGCGCTACCGCTACCTCAATGCCGGCACCGTGACGATCGAACCCGACACGGCCCACCCGCCGGCGACGCCCGCACCGGCGCCCGCCCCCGCGACGCCGGCCACCGCGCCGACCGCCGCGGCCGAAGCGCCGCAGGCGCAGGCGCAGGAGCTGGAGAGCATCGAGGTGGTCGGCAGCTACAGCCGCAGCCTGGAACAGGCCGTCGACATCAAGCGCTACACCGTGGGCTTCTCCGACTCCATCGTCGCCACCGACGTGGCCGACTTTCCCGAGCAGAACCTGGCCGAAGCGCTGCAGCGCATGCCGGGCGTGACCATCGAGCGCAACAAGGGCATGGGCAGCAAGGTCAACGTGCGCGGCCTGCCCTCCGAGTACACCCACGTGTCGATCAACGACCTGGCCACCGCCTCCGGCAGCGGCGGCCGCGACGTGGAGTTCGACCTGTTCGCCTCGGAGATCATCCAGCAGGTGACCGTGCAGAAATCGCCGACGGCGGCCGACGAAGAAGGCGGCATCGCCGGTTCGGTGAAGATCTCCACCGCGCGTCCGTTCGACTACACCGGCCGCAAGCTGGTGGCTTCGGCCGAGGGCGCGCACAACTCGATCTCCGAAGAGACCGACCCGAAGTTCGCCCTCCTCGCCAGCGACACCTGGGGCGACTGGGGCGCGCTGGTGTCGTTCTCGCACGCCGAGCGCACCAACCGCACCGATTCCACCTCCGGCATCAACTTCCGCCCGATGTCGCGCTTCCTCGGCGTCTCCGGCACGCGCGGCTCGCAGGCCGAGGCGGTGATCGAACGCGACACCGGCTGGGTGATCAACAACCGCGCCAACACCGCCGAGAGCAACCTGATCGTGTTCCAGGACAAGGTGGGCGACCGCGTCTACCTCAACGACCAGGAGAAGTGGGGCGCCACCGCCTCGCTGCAGTACAAGCCCAGCAATACCTTCAGCCTGACCTTCGACGCGATGCTCGGCGGCTACGACACCACCGAGGACGAGTACGACGCCGCGGCCTACTCGGCCTCCAGCCGCAGCACGCTGGAAACGATCCACGAATACGACGACACTACCCTGTCCGAGTACGGCATGCTGGTGCTGCGCGATGTCTCCTACACCGCCACCCAGCACGAGTTCCTCAGCAAGGAACGCATCAACGAGACCGACTACGCGCAATACAGCCTGGCCCTGGACTGGAAGAACGATGTCTGGGCGGTGGATGCGATGGCCGGCTACTCCGGCGCCGAGAAGACCCTGGACTATTCCAACCTGAAGCACGTGGCCTACGCGCCCTCGCGCACGCGCTGGACCGGCCGCAGCGGCGAGACGATTCCCAGCACCAGTTCCGCCGGCTTCGACATGTACGCCTCGCCGTCGCGCTACCTGTTCGAAGCGTACGAGACCACGCTGGAGAAGATCAGCGACGACAAGTACGCCGCGCAGGTCAACGTGACCCGCACCCTGGACCTGCCCTTCCTGCCGGCGCTGCACAACATCCAGTTCGGCGGCCGCTACACCGACAAGTCCAAGGAACGGAACTACGGCGAGCTCAAGATCACCGGGCCCGGGCCAGGCGACACCTCCTGGGTCAACACGCGCACGCTGGCCGACAGCCCGCTGGAATGGATCGGCGACATCGTCCCCGGCGGCGCCTACACGGTGAAGGACATCGACTGGCAGCAGGTCTCCAACGACTTCGCCCGCGGCTACTTCCGCTATCCCGGCTTCCGCACCCCGTTCGACGACGCGCAGTACTACCGCGTGGATGAAGAAGTCACCAGCCTGTACGCGATGGCCAACCTCGGCTTCAACCTCGGCCGCGTACCGGTGACGGTGAACGCCGGCGCCCGCTACGTCGATACGCAGGTGGTGTCGTTCGGCTATCACCCGGTGCAGAACCCCGACGGCTCCACCGGCTACACTGACACGCCGGTGTCCAAGGACGGCGGCTACACCGATGTGCTGCCCAGCCTGAACCTCACCGCCGAACTCGCCGACGGCCTGTTGTTGCGTGCCGCCGCCTCCGAGACGCTGATCCGTCCGGCGCTCACCGACGTGGCCTACAAGCGCACCGCCAGCTGGAGCTCGTTCCGCTTCACCGACGGCAACCCGGACCTGAAGCCCACCTACGCCAAACAGTGGGAAGTCGGCCTGGAGAAATACCTGTCCAACGGCGGCCTGCTGGCGGCGTCGTACTTCCGCAAGCGCATCGATGGCGTGGTGGTGAACGCGCTCACCGGCGTGGTCGAGGATGTGGCCGTCTACAACGCCAACGGCACGCTCAACGGCTACTACGACTTCGACGTCTACCAGCCGGTGAACGCGAAGGGTTCGTACGACGTGGACGGCATCGAACTGATCGCCAACCTGCCGCTGCGCACCTTCCACGAGGCGCTGGACGGCTTCGGCATCAACGCCAATTTCACGATGCTGGACAGCTCGCTGGCCGGTGAGTCCGACCTGGGCATCCGCACGCCGATGCCGGGCCTGGCCGAGCAGACCTGGAACTTCACCGCGTACTACGAGAACGCGCGCTTCGACGCCCGCGTGTCGTACAACCACAAGGACGAGTACGTGGAGTCGATCGGCTACAACATGTATCCGATCTGGCGCGATGCCTATGGCCAGCTCGACGTGTCGATCGGCTACCGCATCAGCGACCACCTCAAGCTCAGCCTGAAGGGCATCAACCTGACGGACGAGGCGACCAGCGGCTACACGATGGATCCGTCGTTCCCGACCATGTACGAGAAGTCGGGCCGCCGCATCAGCCTGGGCCTGCGCGCCGACTTCTGAGCCCCTGCGCGCCGCGGCCGATGCCGCGGCGCGCCACTTCTTCTGCGATCCGCCGCGCCCGCGGCGGCATCGCCGTGCCTTGCGAGGTTATCGATGCGTCCCTTCCTGCTGCTGGCCGTGCTGGCCGCGCCCCTGTCCGCCTGCGCGGCCGACCACGATCGCGCCTGGCAAGCCGGCGACCACCATGTGCACAGCGAGTGGAGCGTGGACTGGGACCGCTCCACCACCCCGCCCACGCCGGTGCCAGGCGGCGATTCGCCGTACACGCGCAGCCGTAACGCACGGCAGGCGCTGCACTACGGCCTCACCTGGATGGTCCACACTGACCACGGCGGCCCCGGCCATTCGGCGGTGACCCGCGACCGGGCGTGGCCCGCGCTGGAACAGGCGCGCCGCGACGTGCCCGCACTGATCCAGTTCAACGGCATGGAGTTCGACGTGCCCGCCGCGGAGCACGCCTCGCTGATCATCGCGCCCAGTGCGCGCGAGCGCGACGAACTGGTCGAGATCGAGCGCCGTTTCAGCCGCAACGAACGCGTGGACGGCGTGCAGCGCGACGACCTGCAGACCATGCTCGACGCGCTGGCGCACATGCGCGCCCTGCCCGCGCCGCCGCTGATGTTCGTCAACCATCCCTCGCGCACCGCCACCGGCGTGGGCCGGTGGGGCGACGTGGAGCCCGCCGAGCTGCGCGCCTGGCACGACACCGCACCGCGCGTGCTGGTCGGCATGGAGGGCGCGCCCGGCCACCAGGCGATCCGCAGCGAGCGCGGCCTGTACCGCAATGCCTCCGCGCCCACGTTCGGCGGGTTCGACCAGATGACCACCCAGGTCGGCGGCGTGTGGGATGCGTTGCTGGCCGAGGGCCGGCGCTTCTGGATCACCGCGACCTCGGATTCGCACCACAACCTGCGCGATGGCGGCCGCGATTACGACCCGGGCGAATACAGCAAGACCTACGTGTGGGCGCGCCGCGATGCGCACGACATCCTCGACGGCCTGCGCCACGGCCGCATGTTCGCGGTCACCGGCGACCTGATCGACACGCTGGAGCTGACCGTGCGCGCCGCCGACGGCAGCACGCCCGCCGCCACCCTCGGCGAAACCCTGGTGCTGCCGGCCGGCGCCACGATGCACATCGAACTGAAGGTGCGCCAGCCCACCACGCCGAACGCGCACGGCCAGCGTCCCGCGCTGGCGCAGTTGGAGCTGATCGTCGGCCATGCCGGCACCGGCGACGCCCCGCGCATGCAGACACGCCGCTGGAGCGCCGGCACGTGGCGGCGCGAAGGCGCCTGGCATGTCGTGCGCTGGGACCTGCCGGTACCGGCAGGCGGCGGATTCGTGCGCGCGCGCGGCAGCAGCACTCAGGAGCCCACGCCGCTGGCCGATGTGCGCGGCGAGGATCCGTGGCGCGATCTCGGGTTCTATACCAATCCGGTCTTCGTCGACGCCGCGCCGGTGCGCTAGGCGTGGCGCGCCCGCTTCCTTACGGCACTGCGGCGCCGATGCGGCCAGCGCGCCGACGGACGGCGCCGCGCTGCGCGCGAACCTGAAGGCGCGGCAACCCCGCCGGGCGCACGGACGCGCTGACAGGTCGCACGGACGACGGGACAGGTACGCACGCGGACGAGCGCGAAGAATGCGCACTCCCCCGAGACCCCTGGACTCCGCATGTCATCCGCTGCCCTCGCCCGTACGTCCCACCCGCCTTCCTCCGTCGATTTCGATGCGCTCAAGGCGCGCCAGCAGGCCACCTGGGCCAGCGGCGATTTCGCCGTCGTCGGCACCACCCTGCAGATCGTCGGCGAATCGCTGGCCGAAGCCGCCGACGTGCGCGCCGGCGAGAAGGTGCTCGACGTCGCCGCCGGCAACGGCAACGCCACGCTGGCCGCCGCGCGCCGCTTCGCCCGGGTCACCTCCACCGACTACGTGCCTGCGCTGCTCGACAAGGGCGCGGCGCGCGCGCAGGCCGAAGGACTCGACGTGCGTTTCGAGGTCGCCGACGCCGAAGCACTGCCGTATGCCGATGCGGGCTTCGACGTGGTGCTGTCCACGTTCGGCGCGATGTTCGCGCCCGACCATGCGCGCGTCGCGCGCGAGCTGCTGCGGGTGACGCGTGCCGGCGGCCGCATCGGTCTGGCGAACTGGACGCCGCAGGGCTTCATCGGCGAACTGTTCCAGGTGATCGGCCGCCAATTGCCGCCACCGGCGGGCGTGGCCTCGCCCGCGCTGTGGGGGACGGAGGCGCACATCACGCGCCTGTTCGGCGGCCATGCGCGCGAGATCCGCTGCACGCGCCGCGTCTTCAACTTCCGCTACGCGTCGATCGCGCATTTCATGCATGTGTTCCGCACGTACTACGGCCCCACGCACCAGGCATTCGAAGCGTTGGACAAGGACGGTCGGCAGGTGCTGGATGCGGCGATGACGGAGCTGCTCAAGCGCTGGAACATCGGCGGCCACCGCTCGCTGGTGGTGCCCTCGGAATACCTGGAAATCGTGATCGCGCGCGCATGACGCGCGCCGCCGCAGCGGACGCACGAGTCAAGACAGCGGATGTTCACGCCCCCGTGTGATCGACGGCGCAGTTTGCGGCGCCGTGTGCGCCTGCGTTGACGCGGCGTTCGCAAACCCCACGCGACACTGCAGGCGTGGTCGGTGCCGCGCTCCGCGGCCAACCGGATCCAGGTGAACAGCCACGGCGACCACAAGGACACCGTTGTGCGAAGCCCTAGCTTCGTCCAGCTCGGCTGCATTGCGTCCCCGTCGATAGGATCGCTGGCGCGGTGTCCTCTTTCTTCCCTGCGATGCAGGTCGCCCTCTTCTCCCCCGCGTGGGAGAAGAGGGCGTTCGCATGGAGGGACGCAACGCGCTGCGTGCGTCAGGCGCAGGTCGTGTCGTCGTCGAACGTCGCGGCGCAGCGGCGCGCATCGGCATCCCACCCCGTTCCCTGCAGGGCGAGCAGCGATGCCGGCGCGGTCGCCGCGCCCACTGCCATCACCGCCACGGCCAGCAGGCCGGCGGTGGACAGCGGGGCGATGCCGGGCGTGCAGCCTTCGCAGGCGCGGCGGGCGCGCAGCACGCGGCGGCGCCCGGCGTCGGGCGAGCGGCGCTTCATACGTTCGGCGGCGGCGACAGGCGGACGCGCGGCAACGGTTCGGCCAGCGAGGCCAACGATTGCAGCTGGCAGAAGGTGGCGTCGTAGGCGGCCACTTCTTCCTGGTACTGGCAGAGGGCGCGGAAGGGATTGCGGGCGGAGAGCGCCTGCGCGGTGGCGCGCAGCTGGTCGCCGTCGGGATGGGTCTGGACCAGGGCCGCCACCCATACGGTGAGGGCTTCCAGCTGGCCGGTGGTGCGCGCGTCGCTGGTTTCCAGGCGATCGAGCAGGTTGTGCAGGTGGGTTTGCGAGTACAGCAACATGGGGCATGGCATCCGGTGCGTGATCACCGCGGCCTGGCCCCTGTTCCAGCGCGTCGGTTTTCCTCTCTCACGGGCCGTGCCCCGGCATCCGGCCACCGTTGGGCGGCCGGAGTCAGGCACCGTTGGGGAAGTCGTGACTTCCGGCCTACACCGTAGGCCTGCGCGTCATCCGCGCAGGTTCACCTCGGCCACCTTGTCGTCGTAGTCCTCCTTGGGGTCCACGCCGAACAGCAGTTTCATGCCGGCCCACAGGCTGTGCTCGTTGAGCCAGATCTCGGCGTGCTCGGGGTCGAAGCGCAGCAGGGCGAGCTTGGGGTCGTCCTTGCCCTCTTCGTACCAGGCGGCGACGAAGGGGTTCCACAGGCGGTCGATCACCGCGCGGTCGTCATCGCGCACCAGCGCGCCCTGCAGGCTGGCGAACAGGTCGTGACCCATCGAGGCGAACGTGGCGATGGCGCGCTGCGGCGTGGTCGCCCGCTGGGCGAGCAGGTTGTCGGTCGCGGTGAAGATCCACAGCGGCCCGCGGCCTTCGTGTTCGAGCAGCGCGGTCATCGGACGGGTGTGGCCGTCCTCGGCGCCTTCCAGGCCGAGCATCAGGGTGCGGTCGGACTTCAGCGCCTTCCAGAGTTTCTTCTCGAGTTCTTCGGGGGTGTGCATGGGTGCGTGCCTCGTCGGTGGATGGCGCCACCGTAGGCGCGTGCCTGTGGCGCGGATGTCAACGCGGCGTGGAATCGTCAGTCCACGGTCATGTTTGTCGCGCGCGCGTCACGGGCAACCGCACTGGCGGGTGAACATGCGGGTGCGTCTTTCACCTGGGATTCGCAACGGCGCGCGCAAGGTGACCCCGCGATACCCACCTAAGGAGAAGCGCATGAACACCTCACGTCTCGTGCTGTCGCTGGGCCTGCTGTCGGTGATGTCGGCGGCCGCCGCGCAGTCGTCCTACTACGGCCCGGAAGATGAGGGTCGCCGCTTCAGCGACGGCAGCAAGGTCGAATGCCGCAACGTGGAAGTGCAGAAGAACACCCGCGACCCGAACCGCGTGGCCGGCACGGCGATCGGTGCGGTGGTCGGTGGCCTGCTGGGCAACCAGGTCGGCAGCGGCAACGGCAAGAAGGTCGCCACCGTGGGCGGCGCCGTGGCCGGCGGTGCGATCGGCCGCAAGGTCCAGGGCAACAGCCAGGAAAGCAAGGGCGACCGCATCGTCGAGCGCCGCTGCGAGCGCGTGTACCGCTAACGCACCTGCTCCCCGGGACAGGTGCCCCAGGCGCCTGCGGCGACGAGGCCGCAGGCGCCTTTCTTTTGCCCGATTCAGACCGGTGTCGACCGCGATCGCGTGCGCACACGGCACGCCCCCATCAGCGCCCTCACATCGCGACGTGTCGCGCCCCGTCCCCGCCGCGATCCGCCTGCATGGGAAGCGTCATGACGAAGGTCGTGCGCCCCTCTTCCACCTCCGCTGCGACCACACCGCCGTGCGCGCGGGCGATCTCGCGCACGATGAACAAGCCCAGGCCCAGGCTGGAGTGTTCGCCCTTGTTGGCGGTCGTCGAGCCGCGCCGCAAGGGATCGAACAAGGTGTTGAGCGCGTCCGCCGACAGCGGTGCGCCCGCATTGCTCACCGCGATGCGCACCTGCTCGGCGTCGCCGCTCAGCGAGACGCGGATCTCCGTCGCCGGTTCGCCGTACTTCGCGGCATTGGTCACCAGGTTGTGCACGGCCTCGCGGACGCGGGTGTCGTCGGCGTGCGCATGCGTCGCGCCTTGCGCATGGAAGGCGATCCGCGCGTCCGGCAGGGTCGACCGCAGCAGGTCGACCTCCTCGGCCACGGCCGCGGACAGGTCGCAGGCCGCGCATTGCAGCGTCATGCCCGCGCCCAGCGTGCTCTTGCTGTAGTCCAGCAATCCGTCCACGAGGCGACTCAGCTGCAGCCCACCGTTGAGGATGCGCTCGGCGGGCCGCGCGTGCGGTGTGTCCTTGGTGCTCTCCGTCAGCATTTCCGCGGTGCCCACGACGGCGGTAAGCGGCCCGCGCAGGTCGTGGCCGAGCGCGCCGAGGAACACGTTGCGCCACGATTCCACGGTGCGGGAGAACTCCACCAGCGATTCGGCCACCGCCTGGTCGATGGCTTCGTTGAAGCGGATCATGTCGTCGACGGCGTCGGCGACCAGCGCTTCGTCGGCCGCCCACAGGCGCAGCACCGAGGCGCGCAAGGCGCGGTACTCGGCGATCATCTGGTTGACGCCGAAGCCATCGTCGGCGCGGCTGCGGCCGTGGCTGCTGGCGGCCGATTCCGGCCCGGTGTGCACCGGTGCGCGACCCAGCGACTTCGCACGCTGCTGCGCCGGGCTCTGCGGCGTGCGCAGATCCTTCACGATCTCCTGCAGGATGTGCGGGATGTCGTTGCGCAGGCGCTTCATGTTGAGCTTCGCGCCGCTCGGCGCCTGGGTGAGCGCGAATTCCACGGCGTCGTCGAGGATCCGTTGCGTATGGGCTTCAATGAAGTCGGCAAGTCGCATAGGCATTTCCTGGCATTGGCATGGTGTCGTGATGGCGGTATCGATCGGTTCCCCCTGGGCGTGTGTACGGTCGCGCGTCAATCGGCAAGGCTGCGGGGATCACGGGGATCGTCGATGTGCGGCGGCGTCTCCGGCGGGTCGGGACCCACGGGTACGTCGTCCGGATCGGCCGGATCGCGCGGCATCGGCGGCGTGTCCGGATCCTCGGGGCGATACGGATCGCTGGGCGTCCCCGGCGTGCTCGGTTTGCCGGGTTCGGACGGCGTGCCGGGCGTGCTCGGCTTGCCGGGCTCGGTCGGTCTGCCGGGCGGCGTCGGCTCGGCAGGTCCGGGCGTGCCGTGCGCGGCGGCGCGCATGTCCGAACGCGTGTGTCCGGCCAGATCGGGGGCCACGGGCGTGGCGCCTGGATAGGTGGAAGCCATGGCGGAGTCCTCGCTTGCGAGCGTCCAGCGTGGCGGCCGCAATGTTCGAGATGCGTGATGGACACGCCCCGGTTTTCAGCCTCCGGTCACGCTGCGCGGCGCTCAGCACGACTGCACGCTGAACGCGTCGACGCCGCGCGCACGATCTCTTTACGGACCGCGATCCAGCATCGGCGCATGCTCTGCCAAGAACGTATCGACGCGCGTCTCAACGACGCCGAACACCTGGTCCGCTCGGGCGCCGACATCGGCGATCCGCAGGCGTTCCTGCGTGGCCTGTGGACGCAGGTCTACGATTGCGCGCCGATGCATCTGCGCTCGAGCGTGCTGCGCCGCCTGCATGCGCTGTCGCGCCACCTCGGGGTGAGCTACGTGCACGGCGACGGCGACGGCGACGGCGACGGCGACGCGCACTGAGCCTTCGCCCACGCAGGCAGCGGCCGTGCTTACGCCCTCGGGCACATGCGGGTCAGCGCGGATTCGATGTCCTGCCTGCGGTACGGCTTGGCCAGCACCTGCGCATCGGCGAACCGCTCAGGCAGCCCCTGCGGGCCGTAGCCGGTGGTGAACAGAAACGGCACGCCGCGCGCGTGCAGCGCGTCGGCGACGGGGAACGATGGCGTGCCCGCCAGGTTGATGTCGATGACGGCCACGTCGATCTGCGCATCGGCGAGATCGGTCAGCGCCTGATCCACCGATCCGGCGCTGCCGGCCACGTCGTAGCCCAGCGTGGGCAGCAGGTCTTCCAGCAGCATCACCAGCAGGGATTCGTCTTCGACGATGAAGACACGCGGGCTGCGCTCGGGCGGGCTCATGCGGCCACCTCCAGGTCGGGCATGGGGGCGGTGATCCGGCAGCGGACGCCGGCGCGGTCGAAATCGAGCGCGACTTCGCCGCCCAGGTCGCGGCCCAGGCCGCGTTCGATCAGGCGCGAACCGAAGCCCCGGTGCGCGGGGGCGGTGACCGGCGGGCCGTCCCGTTCTTCCCACGACAGCACCAGGATGCGGCGGCCCTGCGCGGTTTCGGCATGCCAGTGGATGCGCACCCTCCCCTGCCGCGCGGACAGCGCGCCGTACTTCATCGCGTTGGTGCACAGCTCGTGCAATGCCATCGACAGGGCCAGCGCACGCTGCGGGTCCAACTGCATATCCGGGCCGTCGATGTCGAAGCGGTCGTCCGCGTCCAGCAGGCAGGGGGCGATGGCCGTGCGCACGAGGTCCTGCAGCGGTGCGTGGTCCCACTGCTGGCGGGTCAGCACGTCGTGTGCCAACGCCAGCGCGTGCAGGCGCGATTCGAAGCGGTCGCAGGCCAGGTCGATGTCGTCCGCGCCACGCAGGGTCTGCAGGGCGAGCGACTGGACGATGGCCAAGGTGTTCTTCACCCGGTGGTTGAGTTCGTTCAGCAGCAAGCGCTGGTGTTCTTCGTGCTGCTTGGGCGCGGTGATGTCGGTGGCGGCGCCGAACCATTCGGTCACCTCGCCGCCGATGGGGCGGATCGGCACGGCGCGCGAGGACACCCACGCCCAGCTGCCGTCCTCGCTGCGCAGGCGGTGTTCGGCGTTGAAGGTGGTCTGGGTGGCGCGTGCGCGGGTGATGGCCTCGGCCACCCGGTCGCGGTCGTCGGGGTGGACCAGCACGTCCAGCCAGTCGGGGGTCAGCGAGCCGTGGCGCCCGAACAGCAGGTTGCCGCCGACGATATCCACTTCGCTCCAGTCGTGGTTGGTGCGGTAGACCAGGTCGGAGGTGGCGTCGACCATGGCGGCCAGGCGTTCTTCGCTCTTGCGGCGGGCTTCTTCGTGCTGTTTGCGCTCGGTGACGTCGCGGGTGGTGCCGGCGACGGCTTCCACGTCGCCACTGGGGCCGATCACCGGGACCAGCAGGTAGTCGTAGATGCGGCGGCCGTTGGTGCCGTTGAAGGGGACGTCGCCGCGCACGGGGGCACGGGTGGCGACGACCTGGTCGATCTCGCGGCCGTGCAGGGCGGCGTGCCAGGGTTCGTAGCCGAGTTCGAGGCAGGTCTTGCCGATGGCTTCGTCCCAGGTCTTGCCCCACATCGCCAGCAGTGCGGCATTGGCGTAGGTGAAGCGGTGCTGCAGGTCCCACATGTAGACCAGATCGGGCGTGGTGCGCAGCAGGGTTTCGTACAGACGGACGCGCTGCTCTGCGGGGGCGTGCGCGCCTGCCATCAAGGAGCGGTCCATGAAAGCGGGGAATCTGATGGCGATGGGCCACCTTATCGCCCGCCTACGTGCGCCACCTGTGAAACATGGCAGGGGTGGGCGTTGCAGCCCGGCTGCGGTTCAGAAACGCCGTCAGCAATGAGAAGGCCCCGTGATGCGGGGCCTTCTGTGCAAGCGAGAGGCGGACTCAGCCGTTACCGCCGCCTGGTGCGCTTGCCGCGCTGCGTCGACTGAAGCGCGAGGCCAGCTCGCGGCGAGCCTCATCCACACCTTTGTCTCTTCCCGCAACCTTGATGACGCCGTAGACCTCGAGCGAAGCGGCCATCAGGTCACTGCCGAGGGCGAGTTCGGTGTCGGCCGCACGTTGCATGAGATGGGCGAGCCGTGCGGCGCGCGGACGCAGCGCTTCGAGGGCCAGGTGATCGTGACGGAAGGCGTCGAAATCGAAGTCGCGCGGCATCAGACCGGCATGCTGTTGGGCAACGGCCAGTGCGCTGGTGCAGAACGCACGCGACTTGGAGCCCATCTTCACCAGTTCCTGGCGCTCGGCGATGGTGAGGGCGATCAGGAGGTCGAGGTCGGCTTCGAGGGCGGTCAGTGAGCCGTCGATACGTTCCAGGCGGTCGGCCTCGAACGTCATGCTGATGCGGTTCTGGGTCATGTGATTGCGTCCTTTCAGGTTGTACCGGCCGGGATCGGCCGGCACGGGCAGCCTACTGCCGCCCGCCCGCGTTGCGACGCCCTACCCTGCTATTGGAGTAGTTCTCACACTGCCCCGCGCGATTGCACCAAAAAGGGGGGCGCGACACCGAAAAACATCCAGCGTTGGATGTAAAAGAGGGAACGTTGGATGTTTGTGTGAGAAGAAACACCGAAAAACATGCAACGTTGGACCTTAGTGTGAGAAGAAACATCGAAAAACATCCAACGTTGGATCTTTGTGTGAGAAGAAACACCGAAAAAGAGGGAACGTTGGACCTTAGTGAGAGAAGAGACACTGAAAAACATCCAGCGTTGGATGTTTGTGTGAGGAGAAACACCAGGAAAGGGGCAGCGAGGGGGTTTGCGTGAGGAGAGGAATGGAGAACTGACGACGAGCACACATGAAAGCGCTTCGTTGTTCGTCATTCCGCGAAGGACTCCAGCGCCTTCCAGATCGAAGGCTGCCGGACGGCGTCCCTCAATCCCTCAACTTCAACGTCGGGTTCTCATCGATCGTGCCGTCTTCCCGCACCACCACGTAGCGGTCGCCGGCGCGGTTGAACAGCACCGGGATGGGGATCTTGAAGAGCGGGCGGCGGACGAACTTCAGGTGCCAGTGGAAGGTTTCCATGGTCTGGATGGTGGCCTGCTGCTCCGGCGTGAGGCCGGCCAACAGCGTGGCGTCGTCCATCTTGTTGGCGCCGGTGCGGCGCTCCGGGGCGCGGGGGGCGGCGCCGGGGGCGTCCGGCGGAGGGGTGTCGCCTGGGCGGTGCGGATCCGACATCCGGTGGGGGGCTCCTGATGGCGTCGAACGGGAACGGGCCTGCCGCCGGAGCGGCAGGTGCCCACCTTGTATCGGCCGGCTTCAAGGAAACGTGAGGGTTGCGTGGGTGCGACGCGGGGGCGTTCAGGGAATGGGGGCGCGGTGGGCGCGGCGCGTGGCCCCCTCATCCGCCCTTCGGGCACCTTCTCCCCCTCTGGGGGAGAAGGGATAAGCGCGCGCGCGTCAGGCGCGCAGGACGATCGAGGGGCTCTCGTTGAGCGTGCCGTCTTCCTCGATGACGACGTGGCGGGTCTGGTCGCGGTCGAACAGCACCGGGATGGGCGCCTGGAACAGCGGGCGGCGCACGAAGGCGAGCCGCCACTGGAAGATTTCCAGCGCTTCGAGCGTGGTCAGCTGCGCCGGCGTGAGACCGGCGCGGAGCGCTTCGGCATCCTGCGCGGCCGCGGCCTTGCGGCGCTCGGAGGCACGCTGCGCGGCCGTGGGGGACGCAGGGGTCGGCCAGGGGCCGGTGATGACGGCGGATTGGGCGGCATTGCGGTACATGGGGGCAACTCCAACGACGACGAGCGATAGCTGTTGCTTCTAACGGCCGGTCGCGGCCGCTATTTAGGGTCGTGATGACGATGCAAGCGGCGTGCCGGAAAACGGGCGCGCATGAAAAAGCCCCGCGGGTGCGGGGCTTTTTGGTGGAGTCAGGCGTCGCGCCTGCCCCTCATCCGCCTTCGGCACCTTCTCCCCGCTTGCGGGGAGAAGGAAACGCATGCCCCCGCTTGCGGGGAGAAGGAAACGCATGCCCCCCGCTTGCGGGGAGAAAGAAACGCATGCCTCCGCTTGCGGGGAGAAGGAAACGCATGCCCCCGCTTGCGGGGAGAAGGAAACATCCCTCAGGCGAACGGATCCTGCAGGACCATGGTGTGGTCGCGGTCCGGGCCGGTGCTGACGATGGCCAGCGGGCAGCCGGAGAGTTCTTCCAGCGCGCGCAGGTAGGCACGGGCGGCCGGCGGCAGCTTGTCCCACTCGGTGATGCCGTGGGTGTTCTCTTCCCAGCCCGGGAACTCGAGGTACACCGGCGTGCACTCTTCCCAGCCGCCCGCATCCAGCGGCGCGTACTCGGTGCGCTTGCCGCGGTACTCGTAGGCGATGCAGATCTTCAGCTTCTCCATGCCGTCGAGCACGTCGAGCTTGGTGATGCACAGGCCGGAGATGCCGTTGATGGCCACGGCGCGCTTCAGCGCGACGATGTCCATCCAGCCGCAGCGGCGCGGACGGCCGGTGGAGGCGCCGTATTCCTGGCCGCGGTCGCGGATGCCCTGGCCGATCTCGTCGTCCAGCTCGGTCGGGAACGGACCGCCGCCGACGCGCGTGGCGTAGGCCTTGCAGATGCCCAGCACGTAGTCGATCGCGTCCGCGCCCACGCCGGTGCCGGCGAACGCGCCGCCGACGGTGGTGTTGGAGCTGGTGACGTACGGATAGGTGCCGTGGTCGATGTCGAGCAGCGCACCCTGCGCGCCTTCGAACAGCACGCGCTTACCCTGCTTGCGCAGGTCGTGCAGGATGCCGGCCACGTCGGACTTCATCGGCTGCACGTATTCGCCGAAGGCGAGCGCCTCGTCGTAGGTCTTCTGGAAGTCGACGGCTTCCACGCCCAGATACTTGGTCAGCACGAAGTTGTGGTAATCCAGCGCCGTGCGCAGCAGCTCTTCCAGCTGCTTGGGGTAATGCAGGTCGGCCACGCGGATGCCGCGACGCGCCACCTTGTCTTCGTACGCCGGGCCGATGCCGCGGCCGGTGGTGCCGATGGCCTTGCCGCCGGCAGCCTTCTCGCGGGCCTGATCCAGGGCGATGTGGTACGGCATGATCAGCGGGGTGGCCGGGGAGATCTTCAGGCGAGAACGCACTTCCACGCCGGCGGTTTCCAGCTCGGCGATTTCCTTCATCAGGGCCGCCGGCGAGAGCACCACGCCGTTGCCGATCAGGCACAGCGCGTCGGGGCGCAGGATGCCGGAGGGAATCAGGTGGAGAACGGTCTTCTTGCCACCGATGACCAGGGTGTGGCCGGCATTGTGGCCGCCCTGGAAGCGGACGACGGCACCGATTTCCTCGGTGAGCAGATCGACGATCTTGCCCTTGCCTTCATCGCCCCACTGGGCGCCGAGAACGACGACTGACTGACCCATGACGGGTAACTCCTCGCTTGGTGGCGGCCATCGGGGCCGCCGGGAAGGGTCGTGCCGGGCTTGGCGCCGTTGCCGCCGGCAGGCTCCATCGGGGAGCCGCCCGCCACGCCGGGCCCAGACACGGAAAAAGCCGGCGGTCTTCCCATGCAGGGAGCCCGTCCGGCTTTTGTGCATTATCCGGGTTTCCGGGGACGGGGGCTACCCTGCCCGGGGGCCATGTTCAGGCGGGGAACGGCGCCCTTCCTTTTCCCCGCTGGGGCGGATAACGGCGCTCTTCCTTCCCCCCGCTGGGCGGACAACAGCGCTCTTCTTCTCCCCACTGGGCGGACAACACCGCTCTTCCTTCTCCCCGCCGGGCGGACAACACCGCTCTTCCTTTTCCCCGCCGGGCGGACAACACCGCTCTTCCTTCTCCCCGCCGGGCGGGGAGAAGGTGCCGAAGGCGGATGAGGGGCGCGTTCCGATCCGCCACCGCAGGCGTTTCCGATAGAGGCAGCGCAGCCCGACGCCGACGCTACCTCCTTGGCCGGAGGTGTCCCATGAGAACCAAAGCGAATCGCGACCATCAGCGTCTGCTGCGCAATAGCCAGACCGAGGCAGAACGCGTCTTGTGGCAGCACTTGCGAAACCGGCGCCTGCACGGGTGGAAGTTCCGCCGCCAGCATCGGATCGGACGCTACATCGCGGACTTCGCCTGTCTGGAGAGGGGTCTCGTCGTGGAGTTGGACGGTAGCCAACATCTCGATGCGGCCGACCAGGACGCGGTGCGTACGAGGTTCCTGGCGGCTCGGGGATTTCGCGTGGTGCGATTCTGGAACGATGACGTGCTACGCGAGACGGAGGCTGTGCTGGCCGCCATCGCTACCGCGCTCGCCTCTCATCCGCCCTCCGGGCACCTTCTCCCCGCTTGCGGGGAGAAGGGAAAACACGCGCCCGCTTGCGGGGAGAAGGAAAAGCTCGGGCCCGCTTGCGGAGAGAAGGAAAAGCTCGGACCCGCTTGCGGGCAGAAGGGAAAGCACGTGCGCGCTTGCAGGGAGAAAGGAGCAGAGCACCGGCCCGCTTGCGGGCTGACGCGGGCGCCGTTCAGCGCTTCAAGACCCAGAGGAAGGTCAGGCCGAAGATCAGGATGAAGCCGCCCACGGCGCGGACCTGGCCGTCGGACATCTGCAGCAGTTGGACCACGGCGCGCTTCCAGCCGGCGGGGATGGCGAACAGCACCAAGCCTTCCAGGATGGCGACCAGGCACAGGGCGGACCAGAGTTCGGGCATGGGCGGGGTGTCCTGGCCCGCGCGGTGGGGCGGGCGACGGGGGGAGACAGCGAGGCTGGAACGCAACCGGCCGCCCTGGGGCGGCCGGCGCTGAGGATCAGCGATCGCTCTTCATGTACTGGAGGAACGGGTCGTCCTTGTCCAGGACGATCACGCCCTGCCCGTCCGCGAACGAGGCGCGGTAGGCCTCCAGGCTGCGCTGGAAGGCGTAGAACGCCGGGTCGCGATTGGCGGCCGTGCCGTAGATGCGGGCAGCTTCGGCATCGCCTTCACCACGCAGCTTCTGCGCATCGCGTTCGGCTTCGGCCAGCAGTACGGCGACGTCGCGCTGGGCCGTGGCCTGCACGATCCGCGCCTGCTCCGCACCCTGCGCGCGCAGTGCACTGGCCACCTGCGTGCGCTCGGCGCGCATGCGGTTGTAGACCTGGTCGATGACCTCGCTGTCGGTCGGCAGGTCGATCTGCTTGAAGCGGATGTCGACCACCTGCATGCCGAGATTCTTGGCACCGGCATTGATGCCGGGCAGCTGCTTCTCGATCAGTTCGTTGCGGTTGCCGGAGACCAGCTGGGTCAGCGTGCGGGAGTTGATCTCGTTGCGCAGCGATTCCTTGATGATCGGCGCCAGGCGCTCGGTGGCCAGGTCGGCCTGGCCGCCGGTCGCACGGTAGAAGTCCGCGGCGTTGACGATGAAGCCGATGGCGATGAAGTCGACGCTGACGTCCTTGCGCTCGGAGGTCAGCGAGCGCTCGGGCGGGAACTCGTTGGCGGTGAAACGACGGTCGAACACCCGTGCCGATTCCACCAGCGGCAACTTGAAGTGCAGGCCGGGGCCGATCTCGCTGCGCACCACGCGACCCAAGTTGAGCACCAGGCCCACCTGTCCTTCGCGTACCACGTAGACCGAGCCCATCAGCCCCAGCAGGACGGCCACGGCAATGCCGACGATCAGGGAGTTCCTCATGGCTGGGCCTCCTCGCGGCGCGGCGTGCGCACGGAATTGCGCGCGCTCGATGGGGTGCTTTCAACTTGCGGCATCACGACCTCGGCGGGGATGGCACCGGAGGGCAACGCAGCCGGCGTCTGCGCCTGGCCCATCGGCACGTAGATCAACTGGCGGCTGTCGGCGCCGACCACCTTGCGATTGTCCGCAAGCACCTTTTGCACGGTATCCAGCCACAGGCGCTTGCGGGTCACCTCGGGGGCGCCGCGGTATTCGTCCAGCAGCAGGGTGAAGCGGGTCGCGTCACCGGTGGCTTTCGCGATGGCCGCGGTCTTGTAACCCTCGGCCTGGGTGCGGATCTGCTGTGCGTCGCCACGCGCTTCCGGCACGATGCGGGCGGCCACGGCGCGCGCCTGGGAGACCAGTCGCTCGTTCTCCTGCTGCGCGCTGTTGACCTCGTCGAAGGCCGGCTTGACGGCTTCCGGCGGACGCGCGTCCTGCAGGCTGAGTTCGGTGACGACCAGGCCCGTGCGATAGGCCTCCAGCGAGGCCTGCAGCGCCTTGCCGGCATCGGCCGACAACGGCCCACGGTTGTTGAGGGCGGCGTCCAGGTCGGAACGGCCGATCACCTCGCGCACCACGCTCTGAGCGGTCTGCTCGAGAACGCGGGTGGCTTCGGTGGTACCGAACAGGAACAGCTTGGGGTCGCCTACGCGGTATTGCACGTTGAACGACACGGTGATGATGTTTTCGTCGCGCGTCAGCACCGGCAGGCTGTTGCTGAAGGTACGCACGCCGGTGGTCGGGACCTTGGTGACGCTTTCGATGGGCCACGGGAACTTGAAGTTCGGGCCGGGCTGCATGGTGCGGTTGTACTGGCCGAAGCGAAGCACCACGCCACGGTCCTGTTCGCCGATCAGCTGGAAGCTGGAGAACAGCACCAGGATGCCAATGCCCAACAGCACCCAGCGCAGCGGGTTGCCGCCACCGCCACCGCCGGCACCGCCGAACAGACCGCGCAGGCGGTCGATCACGTCACCCAGGCCACCGCCCTGGCCCTTGCGGGGCTTCCAGTTGTTGTTCCGGTTGCCGCTGTTGCCGTTGTTGCCGGATCCGCCGCTACCAGAGCCGCTTCCAGGGGTGTTCCAGGCCATGCCCACTCCGTTTGAAAGGTTCGCGCGGGCCGCGGGGCCGGCGCGTTCTCGATTCTACTAGATAGGGGCGCCCCGGCCGGGAGGCAAGGCCGGGAGGTCATGGGCGGGCGTCCCTTCCTGTGGGAGCGACGTAAGTCGCGAAGGGCCTTACCCATCCAGCCCAGGTCTCATGCACACCCATTCGCGACTTACGTCGCTCCCACAACCGCCCTATCACCCAACTGCCCGACCGCCCTACCGCTGCCAGTCTTCCGCATCCACCGGTGGCAACAACGGTTCCAGCGCATGGCCGCCGGCCTGCGAGGCCAGGCGCTGCGCGTCGGCCAGGGCGAGGTCGACGGTGACGCGCCAGCCGTGTTCGTCGAAATCCTCCGACAGCACGGCGCCGAGCGCGTGCAGGCGCGAGCGCAGGCGCGCCGAGTGCGCGGGCAGTTGCAGTTCGCCGCGCACGCGCTGGAAGCCCAGCCGCTGCGCCAGCGCGCCCTTGAGCAGGTCGATGCCCTGCCCGTCGCGCGCGGAGATCCACACGCGTTCGCGCGCACGGCCGATGCCGACCGCGTCGCCGCCCTCTTCGCCGGCATCCGGATCGGGCTGGTCGTGGCGCGGCTCGGCGCCTTCGATGCGGTCGATCTTGTTGAACACCAGCATCTGCGGCAGGTCGCCGGCGCCGATTTCCTGCAGCACCTCATCGACCTGGGCGATGCGCTCCTCGCGGTGCGGATCGGCGGCATCGACGATGTGCAGCAGCAGGTCGGCTTCGCGCGCTTCGCTCAAGGTGGAGCGGAACGCGGCGACGAGTTCGTGCGGCAGGTCGCGCACGAAGCCCACGGTGTCGGCCAGCACCACCGCGCCGCCGGGCAGGCCGATGCGGCGCACGGTGGGGTCCAGGGTCGCGAACAGCTGGTCGGCCGCGTAGGCCTCCGCGCCGGTCAGCACGTTGAACAGCGTGGACTTGCCGGCGTTGGTGTAGCCCACCAGGGCCACGCGCGGCAGTTCGCTGCGCACGCGGGCGCGGCGCATCTGGGTGCGCTGCACTTCCACTTTCTCCAGCCGCTTCTGCAACTGCTCGACACGCTTCTGCAGCAGGCGGCGATCGGTTTCCAGCTGGGTTTCGCCCGGGCCGCGCAGGCCGATGGAACCGCCGCGCTGGCGCTCCAGGTGGGTCCAGCCGCGGACCAGGCGCGTGGCCATGTGGCGCAGCTGCGCCAGTTCCACCTGCAGCTTGCCTTCGTGGCTGCGGGCGCGCTGGGCGAAGATGTCCAGGATCAGCCCGGTGCGGTCGAGCACGCGGCGCTGCAGGAGTTTTTCCAGGTTGCGTTCCTGGCCGGGCGAGAGCGGGAAGTTGACCAGGATCAGGTCGGCGCCGGTGGCGTCGGCCGCGGCCTTCACTTCCTCCAGCTTGCCGCTGCCGATCAGCGTGGACGGGTTGGGCCGGTCGATGCGCGCCATCAGCAGCGCGGCGACGCTGGCGCCGGCGGAGCGGGCCAGATCGCTGAATTCCTCGGTGACGCCGTCGTCCGGACGGCCGCCCGCATGCGGCTGGATCAGCAGCGCATGCTCGCCCTTGCGGGATCTTTCAAACAATGGGGTCGTGCCTCTTCAAGCGAGGCACGCATTATCACGCGGTTTCGTCGTCGCCGCCTTCCGCGCCGTCTTCACCTTGCTGCACGTAGCCGCCGCCGGGTCCCACGCGCACGTTGCGCGCCGGCACCACCGTGGAGATGGCGTGCTTGTAGACCATCTGGCTGACCGTGTTGCGCAACAGGACCACGAACTGGTCGAAGGATTCGATGGTGCCCTGCAGCTTGATGCCGTTGACCAGGTAGACCGACACCGGCACGCGCTCGCGCCGTAGTGCATTCAGGAAAGGATCCTGCAGGGATTGCCCCTTGGACATGACGTACTCCCGCCTTGCGTTCTTATAGTAGGTATGGGTGGTGCTGAACCCGGTGCGGCAAACAGCTCCCCTGCCGACCCGGAGCCCCGATGTTACACAACTCCGGCCCCCGGGGGCGCCGCCAAGTCAGGCAGCCGGTTCCAGTTCCACCACCCTGGCCCGGAGGCTCAGCCCCGCGGCAGGAACAGGTCCAGCGCCTGCGCGAGGCGGGCACCGTCGGTGGCGGGGTCGAACCAGCGCGCGTCCAGCGCGCCGCGCAGCCAGGTGAGCTGACGCTTGGCCAGTTGGCGGGTGGCCTGGATGGCGCGTTCGCGGAAGGCCGCCGCATCGCCCTGCCCGTCCAGGAACTCCCACGCCTGGCGGTAACCGACGGCGCGCACGGCCGGCAGGTCCAGCGGCGCGGTGACCGCCTGCAGGCCGGGCAAGGCGCGCAGCCGGCGGACTTCGTCGAGGAAGCCCTGCGCCAGCATCAGGTCGAAGCGCTGCGCGATCCGTGCATGCAGCACGGCGCGATCGGCCGGCGCCAGCACCAGCTTGAGCACGCGGAACGGCAGGCGCGCGCGGCGCGCTTCGCGCTGCCACTGGCTGATCGGCGTGCCGGTCAGGCGGAACACTTCCAGCGCGCGCTGGATGCGCTGCGGGTCGGTGGCGTGGATGCGCGCGCCGGCCTCGGGATCCACGCGCGCGAGTTCGGCGTGCAGGGCCGGCCAGCCCACCTGCTGCGCCTGCGCGGTGATCTGTTCGCGCAGCGCGGCGTCGGCGGGCGGCATCGCGGCCAGTCCTTCGAGCAGCGCCTGGAAGTACAGACCGGTGCCACCGGCCAGCACCGGCAGCCGGCCACGGGCGACGATGTCGTCCATCGCACGGCGCGCATCCGCGGCGAAATCGGCGGCCGAATACGCCTGCCAGGGATCGCGCACGTCCAGCAGGTGGTGCGGCACGCGGGCCTGTTCGGCGGCGCTGGGCTTGGCCGCGCCGATGTCCAGGCCGCGGTAGACCAGTGCGGAATCGACGCTGACGATCTCGCCGTTGAAGCGTTCGGCCACGTCCAGCGCGAACGCCGTCTTGCCCGATGCGGTCGGGCCCATGATGGCGATGGCGGAGGGACGATCGGCGAGCGGCATGCAGGCGGGAAGACGGTGTGCAGGCGACCAGCTTAACGCGCCGGTGCTCGATCAAATGCGTTCTGCGATGCCGGTCAAGCTTGGCGCTTCGGAGCCCGCAGGCCTGTGCAGCGCTCATGTACATTCGGGCCGCGTCCACAGGGGGATGCGGGGGACGCCGATGCGCGATGCAGATCGCCGTGCCATCGCCTACCGCGGACATCGATGTTTCCCAGCGCGAGTCGACCGGATGCTTATGCTTTCCCTGTTCCCGCAGCGGCACCTGTTGCCCTTGCTCGCCGTGGTGGCGCTGCTGTCCGCGTGCCGCGCGGACAACACCGCCTCCGTCGACGCCACCCCGCCGCCGGCGGCCGCCCGGCCCACGGCAGGCGCGGCGCCCGCGCGGGTGACGGCAGCGGCCGTCCCGAGCACCGCGGTGCCCAACCCCATCCTGTTCGTCACCCAGGTGCCGACGCAGGGCGATCCGTTCGCCAGTCGCATGTCGACGTTCGCCAACCACCTGCCCAGCATGGCGGCGCTGACGCGCGGCGGCGACCTGATGATCCGCTACCCCGACGGCAGCCTGCGCAACCTGACGAAGGAAGCGGGCTTCGGTATGGAAGGCCAGCAGGGCGCGAACGCGATCGCGGTCCGCGAGCCGGCCGTGCACTGGAGCGGCACCAAGGCGATCTTCAGCATGGTGGTGGGCGGACCACCGCAGCGTTACGCGCACCCCACCGCGAAGTGGCAGATGTTCGAAGTCACCGGTCTGGGCCAGGGTCAGGCGGCCGTCATCACCAAGGTGGCGAACCAGCCCGCGGACTACAACAACGTCTCGCCGATCTACGACAGCCAGGACCGCATCCTGTTCACCTCGGACCGTCCGCGCGGTGGCGAAGCGCACCTGTATCCCCAGCTCGACGAGTACGAGAGCACGCCCACGATCACCGGCGTCTGGCAGCTCGATCCGTCGAACGGACAGGTACGCCTGCTCAACCACGCGCCCAGCGGCGCGTTCTCGCCCAGCATCGACCGCTACGGCCGCGTGATCTTCATCCGCTGGGATCACCTGCAGCGCGACCAGCAGGCCGACGCCGGCACCTACGGCGCCCACGACCTGGCCAGCGAAGCGTCCGGCGCCGCCAGCATCGGCCTGCAACCGGAGACGTTCCCCGAATCGCGCAGCGGCATGAGCAGCGCGTACGGCAACGTCAATGGCTTCACCTACAACCTGTTCACGCCGTGGCAGATGAACCAGGACGGCACCGAAGAACTGACGCTCAACCACATCGGGCGGCAGGAGCTGTCGTTCGGTTATCTGCCGAAATCCTTCTCGACCGACAGCGCCCTGTCGGACTACTCCAACACGGCGCTGATCGCCAACAAGAAGTACATCCGCATGGACGGCGGCCTGTTCCAGATCCGCGAGGATCCGACCGTCGAAGGCAGCTACTACGCCATCTACACCCGCGAGTTCGCCACCGGCGGCACCAACCAGATCGTCCGCATCACGGGGGCGCCGCATCTCAACGCCGAGCAGATGGAGATCGTCGATGCCTCGCCGGCGGCGGACGGCAGCGGCAACCTGGCCGGCGGCCGCTTCCGCACGCCGCTGCCGATGAGCAGCGGCCACATGGTCGCCAGCTACACCAGCAGCCCGGCGTTCCAGGCCGGCGTTGCGCTGCGCCTGCACCAGTTGCAGACGAATGCCGGCGGCATGCTGGTGGCAGGGCCGGCACTCACGCCGGGCATCAGCAAGAACCTGACCTGGTGGGATCCGGACAATCAGCGCAGCTACAACGGCGTGCTGTGGGAGATCGACCCGGTGGAAGTGGTGGCGCGCACGCGTCCGCCGGTGACCACCACGCCGATGGCCTCGCCGGAACAGTCGGTGTTCGCCAGCGAACAGGTCAACGAAGCCGCGTTCCGCGCCTGGCTGAAAGCGAACCAGCTCGCGCTGATCGTCACCCGCAACCAGACCGCGCGCGACCGCGACGACAAGCAGCAGCCCTACAACCTGCGCGTGCCCGGCGGCGTGCAGACGCTGGGCGGCGGCGGCCGGATCTACGAGATCTCGCACTACCAGATCCTGCAGGCCAACATGATCCGCGCCTACACCACCGGCTCGATCTACCAGCGCGGCCGACGCCCGATCGCGCAGCCGATGGCGGTCGCTGCGAATCCGGCCAATGCAGGCGGCCCGGCCGGCAGCGTGCGCATCGCCGCCGACGGTTCGACGGCCGCCTTCGTTCCCGCCAGCCGCGCCCTGACCTGGCAGAGCACCGACGCCGCCGGCGTGCCGATCGTGCGCGAACGCCTGTGGGTGACGCTGCAACCGGGCGAGATCCGGACCTGCACGGGTTGCCATGGCGAGAATGCGCGCAACCAGGCCGGCGGCACGCCTTCGACGACGCCACCGGAGGCCTTGCGGCAGTTGTTGCGCCACTGGAAGCAGCAGAACGGCGCCACGCCGATCCGGGTCAACGGCGCGCATCCGCTGATCCCGAATCCGTCCGTGGCGATGCCGCCCGCCACCGCGGGCGCGACCGTCATGCCGGCGGACGAGGGCGCGACGGTGACCGCGTCGTGGCTCGGGGAAGTACGCCGTGCGATCCGGCGCGATCGCGCAGACCGCTGATCGCACCTGATGAAGCGCGCTGCGGCGGTTCAGCGCGCGTCGAGGAATTGCTTCAGCGCGGCGATTTCCTCGTCGGTCATCACCGGATACCGGTAGGCCGCGACGCCGCTCATCAGCCCGGTCTTCGATTTGCCTCCAGCGGCGATCTCGCCGGTGCGCATCAGCCGGGTGAACTGCGCGTGCGTGTAGGCCTTGGCGACGACGAGCGACGGCGCAGGATCGCCTTCCCAGCCATTGAGGTCCCAGCCGTGGCATTCGCTGCAGGTGGTGAACGCGAGGTGGCGGCCCAGCGCCAGCGGTTCGGTGGGCGGCACGGCCGGCGGATCCTGGCCGGGGTCCGGCACCATGTCGGGCAACCAGGGATGGGTGCCGTCGTTCGTGGTCCTGATGAGCGATTCGGACCACTGCCCCGCGGGCAAGGCCGGGTTGTCGACAGCCGGCAGGCCGCGCAGCCAGGCGGTGATGTCGCGAACCTCGCGGTCGCTGAGATGCTGGAACATCTTGATCGGCATGCCCCAGGGCACGTGGCCGTCGTGCGTGCGGCCTTCGCGCAGCAACGCCGTCAGCGCGGCATCGTCGTACAGCGTGCGGCGCTGGGTCAGGTTGGGCGCGACGATGCGGCCGAGTTCGGGGTTCTCCATGAAGACCTGACCGGCGCCATCGCGGCCATGGCAGCCGCTGCAGCCCACCCGCGTGGCCACGCGCAGGCCCTCGACCGGATCACCGGGTGGCGGCGCAGGCGCCGAGACCACGGGTGGTGACGGCGGCGCGCGGTTGCACGCGGCCAACAGCAGGCACAGCAGGACGAGCGATGCGATGCGCATGGGCGACTCCCCTCCCCGACTCTTGGTGCGAACGGGGCGTGCGCCGCGCGCCGGCCAGTCAGTCGTCGTCGGGCCAGCGGATCGTCGGGGTCGTCGCCGCTTTGCGCGGCGCGGGCACGGCGGCGACGGCATTCCAGACCTTGAGGGCGTCGACCGTGGCGGCGACGTCGTGCACGCGCACGAGCGTGGCGCCGCGCTGGACGGCGATCAGGTGGGCGGCGACGGAGCCGGCCACGCGGTCCGCCGGCACCTCGCGACCGGTCAGTTCGCCGATGCTGCGCTTGCGCGACAGCCCCGCCAGCACGGGCACGCCGAGCTCGACGAAGCGCTCGAACTGCGCGAGCAACTGCAGGTTGTGCGCGGTGTCCTTGCCGAAGCCGAAGCCCGGATCGACGACGATGCGCTTCTTTGGAATGCCGGCCATCTCGGCGGCGAAGATGCGTTCGGCGAGGAACCGGTGGACGTCGCCGACCACGTCGTCGTAGTGCGGCGCGGCCTGCATCGAGCGTGGCTCGCCCTGCATGTGCATCAGCACCACCGGCACGCCGAGCGCGGCCGCGGCATCGAGCGCGCCGTCGCGACGCAGGCCGTACACGTCGTTGATCATGCCCGCGCCCGCCTGCACGGCGGCCCGCATCACCTCGGGCTTGTACGTGTCGATGCTGATCGGCACGGCCACCTGCGCGGCGAGCCGTTCGATCACGGGCACGACGCGGCGGAGTTCTTCCTCCACGTCCACATCGGCGGCGCCGGGCCGGGTGGACTCGCCGCCGATATCGAGAAGGTCGGCGCCCTCTTCCACCAGCCTGAGCGCATGCGCGACGGCCGCCTCGGTCGTGTCGTGCACGCCGCCGTCGGAGAACGAGTCCGGGGTGACGTTGACGATGCCCATGACCTGCGTGCGGTCGAGTTTGAGGATGCGGCCGGCGCAGTCGAGCTGGGGAACGGTATCGAACATCACTTCGTTCCGTCCTGATCGGTGTCCTCGCCCGCGCGAGCGCGCCTGGATCCGGCGCCGAATGCGACACCCAGTGCGACGCCGATGGCGATACCGGCACCGACATTGTCCATCGCCATGCCGATGGCGACGCCGATGGCGATACCCACACCGATGCCGACCGGCAACAGCGGGCGCACCGGGCGCGTGTCGTTGTCTGCCATGGAAACCCCGCGGAAAGAAAAAAAGGCCAGACGCGAGTCTGGCCTTTCGTCGTCACGCTGGCAACGCGCCTCAGGTCTGCGCGGCCGGCCCACCGATCGGCGGCAGGGGCCGCGATTCGGGCTTGTCGTCGTCCTTGCCGGACTTGGTCCAGCCCACCGGCGGCGGCGGCTCGCGACCTTCCATGATGGCGTCGATCTGCGGCGCGTCGATGGTCTCGTACTGCAGCAGCAGGTTGGACATCGTGTGCAGCTTGTCGAGGTTCTCGGTGAGGATCGTCTTGGTCCGCGCATACGCACGGTCCAGAATGAGGCGGACGACTTCGTCGATCTTGCGGGCGGTCTCGTTGGAGACGTTCTTGTGCTGGGTGACGGAGCGGCCGAGGAACACCTCGTCCTCTTCCTCGCCGTAGGCGATCGGGCCCATCTCGTCGCTCAGGCCCCACTTGGTGACCATGTTGCGGGCCATCTTGGTGGCGCGCTCGATGTCGTTGGACGCACCCGTGGTGACCTTGTCCGCGCCGAAGATCAGCTCCTCGGCCACGCGGCCGCCGTACAGCGAGCAGAGCTGCGACTCGATGGCGACGCGGTTCAGCGAATACTTGTCGCCTTCGGGCAGGTACATCGTCACGCCCAGCGCGCGGCCGCGCGGGATGATGGTGACCTTGTAGACGGGGTCGTGCTCCGGCACCACGCGACCGACGATGGCATGGCCGGCTTCGTGGTAGGCGGTGAGGGTCTTCTCTTCCTCGCTCATCGCCATCGAACGACGCTCGGCGCCCATCAGGATCTTGTCCCGCGCGCGGTCGAAGTGGTCCATGCGGACTTCCTTCGCGTTCTCGCGGGCGGCGAACAACGCGGCCTCATTGGCCAAGTTGGCCAGGTCGGCGCCGCTGAAGCCGGGCGTGCCGCGGGCGATCACCATCGGCTCGACATCGTCGGCCAGCGGCAGCTTGCGCATGTGCACGCGCAGGATCTGCTCGCGGCCCTTCACGTCCGGCAGGCCCACCACGACCTGACGGTCGAAGCGGCCCGGACGCAGCAGCGCCGGGTCGAGCACGTCGGGACGGTTGGTCGCCGCGATCACGATGACGCCTTCGCCGCCTTCGAAACCGTCCATCTCGACCAGCAACTGGTTCAGCGTCTGCTCGCGCTCGTCGTGGCCGCCGCCCAGGCCGGCACCGCGATGGCGGCCGACGGCGTCGATCTCGTCGATGAAGATGATGCACGGGGCGTGCTTCTTGGCCTGCTCGAACATGTCGCGCACGCGGCTGGCGCCGACGCCGACGAACATCTCGACAAAATCCGAACCGGAGATGCTGAAGAACGGCACCTTCGCCTCGCCGGCGATCGCCTTGGCCAGCAGCGTCTTGCCGGTGCCGGGCTGGCCGACCATCAGCACGCCGCGCGGGATCTTGCCGCCCAGCTTCTGGAACTTGCCGGGGTCGCGCAGGAACTCGACCAGCTCGCCCACCTCTTCCTTCGCTTCATCGCAGCCGGCAACGTCGGCGAAGGTCACCTTCACCTGGTCCTCGCCCTGCAGCTTGGCGCGCGACTTGCCGAAGGACATCGCGCCCTTCGCGCCGCCGCCACCGCCCTGCATCTGGCGCATGATGAAGATCCAGAACCCGATGATCAGCAGCACGGGCAGGAAGTTGAACAGGATCGCGACCAGCGAGATGCCGCTTTCCGGCTGTTCGCGGTCGATCGTGACGTTCTTGTCCAGCAGCGTGTCGACGAGCTTGTCGTCCTGCGGACCGTAGACGGTACCGGTGGTGCTGTCCTTGCGCTTGAAGGCGATGGCGTTCGTCGCGAGATTGCTCTCGTTGGTGAACTTCACCGACGACACGCGACCGGATTCCACTTCCTGCAGGAACTCGGAATAGGTGATCGGGCCGCCCGGCGCGCTGGCGCCGCCCTTGGGCGAGAAGCTCTGGAAGACGACCATCAGCACGACGGCGACGACTACCCACAGCAGGAGGTTCTTGGTCAGGTCGTTCATCCTCATCGGCTCCGCTGTTCCTCTTTCCTGTTGCGCACGTTACGTCACCTTACTTGATCTGGGCCCGCTTGCCCTGTCCCAGGGCGTACACCTCGGGCGAGCGCTTGCGGGAGGCATCCGGCTTGCGGATCGCCACCTTGTCATAGCGGCGGCGAAGCTCGCGGATGTAGTCGTCGGAACCGGCGCCCTGGAACAGCTTGATCAGGAACGCCCCGCCCGGCTTCAGATGGCTCTCGGCGAACTCCATGGCGAGTTCGGCCAAGTGCATCATCCGCGGCTGGTCGACCGCATCCACACCACTCTTATTGGGGGCCATATCCGACAGCACAAGGTCCACGGGCGCGCCGTCCAGCATGGCTTCCAGTTGGGATAGAACGCTGTCCTCCCTGAAATCCCCATGAAGGAAGTCCACGCCGGCCAGCGGGGGCATGTCCAGGATGTCCATGGCCACCACCCGGCCGCTGTCGCCCATCGCCTGGCGGACGAACTGCGACCAGCCCCCCGGGGCGGCGCCCAGGTCGACCACCACCATGCCCGGCTTGAGCAGGCGGTCGCGTTCCAGCAGCTCCTCCAGCTTGTACGCCGCACGCGAGCGCAGGCCTTCGGCCTGGGCCTTCTTCACGTAGGGGTCGGAGAAGTGTTCCTTCAGCCAGCGCTGGCTGCTCTTGCTGCGGGTAGCCATGGGGCGGCGAGGTCTCGGGGCACGCTGCGACGGGAGCCGCACGAGCCGTTCTGGGGGGTGGCCATGATACCCTGATCCCCCTTTTCGACCCGTACCGTGCCGCATGCCTGTAGCCCTGACCGCCGCCCAGACCCGTTTCCTGCGCGGCCAGGCCCATGACCTCAAGGCCCTGCTGCAGATTGGCAACAAGGGCGTCACGCCCGCCTTCATCGCGGAGCTGGACGGCGTGCTGGAACAGCACGAACTGGTCAAGGTGAAGGTGGCAGGCGAAGACCGCGAGGCCCGGGACACCATGATCGACGACCTGGCCGAGAAGACCGACGCGGCCCTGGTCCAGCGGATCGGCCACACTGCGGTGTTGTACCGCCCCAGCAAGGAACGCCGACACATCGTGTTGCCGCGCGGCTGATCCCCCAGCGCAGGCCCCCGCCATGCAGCTGAGCCACGAACTGCCCGACTACGCCTTCACCCTGCGGTCCGCCGACGGACAGCACGCCCGGGTGAACGACCGGACGCTGACCGCCAGCTTCATCCTGTCGCCCCAGCAACTGATCGAGGACTGGTCCGTCAGCGACAGCGCGGCCCTCACCCCCGAGGACCTGGCCCCGCTGATCGCCCTCCAGCCGGAAGTGATCCTGCTGGGCACCGGCGAACGCCAGGTGTTCCCCCCTGCCGTCGTGATGGCCGCATGCCTGCGCCAGGGCGTGGGACTGGAAGTGATGACCAACGCCGCCGCGGCGCGCACGTTCAACGTGCTGGCCGGTGAATCCCGGCGCGTCGTCGCGGGCTTCCTGTTGGCGCCCCGCTAACCTCGGTTACTGCAACACCAGGTTCACCTGCGCACCCCCTCATTCCACGCGACCCGCGCCCAGACGCCGTAATGGTCTGACGGCCACGCGCCGGTGGCGTCGGCCTTGTCGAGGAAGATGCGTGCGTCCACGACGCGGAAGACGCCGAGTTGCGCGAAGACATGGTCGATGCGCACGGGCGGATGGCTCAGACGCGGATTGAGCGTGGCATGCGCAGGCGTGTTGGAGTCTTCGCTGGAGTGCGCATCCGCATAGGCGTCGGCGAAACGCGCGACCAGCGCCGTCAGCTCCGGCGTGTCCGAGCGGGTGTTGAAATCGCCGCCGATCACCGACGGCACGTCGCCCGCCGTAGCATCGACCAGATCGAGCAGGCCCGCGATCTGCTGCGCGCGGATCGCGCCACCCGGCGGTGTGTGGTGCAGGTGGGTGGCGTAAACGTTCAACGGCCGGCCCCGCACGGTGGCGCGGACCCAGCCGGCGGTGCGGTAGTCGTCAAGCGGCGCCAGCTTCGCTTCGCGGGAGGCGTCGATCGTGCCCCGGACCAGGATCGCGTTGCCGTAGCGGCGTGCCTGCGTGGGCGCATCGGCGGAGAAAAAGCGGTACTCATAACCGAGCCGGGATGCCAGCACCTGCGCCTGATTGGGCAGCGCCGCATCCTGCAGCACTTCCTGCAGGACGATCACGTCGGGGGCAAGCCTGCGCAATTCGGAGACGATCAGGTCCTGCCGGTGGGGCCAATCCTGCTTGTCGTGCCAGAGGTTCAGCGTCGCCACGTCCAGCGGCGCGGTCTGGGGTGGCGATTCGCGGACTGTCGAAGCGCAGCCGGCCAGCACGCACAGCGCAGTGCCCAACAGCGCGGCGGCGAGGCAGCCGCGTCGCGCCCGAACCAGACTCATCGCGCCGGCAGGTACTGCAGCGGATCGACCGGCTTGCCGTTGTGGCGGATCTCGAAGTGCAGCATCTCGCGCGACGCGCCGCTGCTGCCCATCTCGGCGATCTGCTGACCGGCCTTCACGCTCTGCCCTTCGTTGACCAGGCGCTTGCGGTTGTGGCCGTAGGCCGAGAGCCACTGCTCGCTGTGCTTGACGATGATGAGTTCGCCGTAGCCGACGAGGCCGGCGCCGGAATACACCACCACGCCATCGGCCGCTGCGCGCACGGCCTGGCCGTTGCTGCCGGCGATGTCGACGCCCTGCTTGGTGGCATCCCCGTTCACGAACCGGCCGATGAGGTGGCCATCGGCGGGCCAGCGCCATGCGAACCCGCTGTTGGCCGGCGCAGGCGTCGCGACGGGACGCGTCACTGGTGCCGGAGGGGGCGTAGGACGCGTCGACGTGCCCGTCGAGGGGCGCGTTGGAGTCGTCGTCGCTGCGGGGCGGCTGCCACCGGCGGGATAGAGCTTGAGCGACTGGCCCGGGTAGATCGTGTACGGCGGCGCGATGCCGTTCCAGGCCGCCAGGTCCTTCACGTCGACACCGTTGCGGAAGGCGATGCCGTACAGCGTATCGCCGCGTTGCACGCGCACGGTCGCACCGGGCTTGGCCTGCGAAGAGGGGCGTGTCGACGACGGCGCGCCGGGTGTGCGCACGACCGTGGTCGAGCAGGCGGCGAGCATCGCCACGGCCAAGCCGATCAGGAGGGCGCGCGTCATGCGGAAGCCGGTGCGGTGCGTCGTGGTCATGCGTTTCGTCGTGTCCTCACGGGGCGCGGCGCCGCGGCGTCAGCCGGTCAGCCGCTGGAAGAGTTCGCGTACCGCCACGCCGCCGCCACCGATCAGCACGCTGAAGTAGATGATCGTCCCGATGTTCGCCAGATGGCCCAGCAGGATCGCGCCGCCATCGCGCTGGATGAAGCCGATGGCGTAGAGCAGCAGGGCCAAGGCTGGCAGGGTGTTGCTGAATGGGACGAATCCGAAGGGCGCCATCAGCAGCAGCGCCGCCAGGATGAAGGCGAGGTTGTTGAACACGCCCTGCCCTGGCCCGTCGACGAAGAAACGCAGCCGATGCGGCCGGCTGATCTTCTCCATCCGGCGCACCCACACCAGTCCGCCCGTGAGCCCCGGTCGCAGGCGGTCGGCGGGCAACGCCTTGTGCTTCACGCGCGCGGGCAACCACAGCGGCCGGTTGAACAGACGGCTGATGCCGACCAGCAGGATGGCCGCACCGAACACCGTGCTCACGCCCGGGATCGAGACGGGAATCAGGAACACCAGGGTCAGCAGGATGGTGAGCAGCAGCAGGCCTTCGTCGCTGAAGACTTCCAGCAGTTCGCCAAGGCTCAAGGTGTCCGGCGGCAGCCGCTCGATGATGTCCTCGAGCTGCTGGCCGAGCGAAGCGGCCGGGTCGATGCCCGTGGCACGTGGCGTATCCGTCACGGCGTCAATCCAGCGTGCCCGACAGCAGCGGCACGAAGACCACCGGCGCCAGCGTGGTTTCCTCGACGCTGCCGTCCTCGCGCTTCACCAGGCGCACCAGCGACTGCGAACCGCTGCCGCCGACCGGTGCGACCAGCTGGCCGCCTATCGCGAGCTGGTCGACCAGCACCGGCACCAGCGCGGGCGCGGCGGCGGTCACGATGATGCCATCGTACGGACCGTGCTCGTCCCAGCCGATGCGGCCGTCGTCGTGCTTGCTGCGCACGTTCATGCCCAACTGGCGCAGGCGCTTGCGCGCCTGGCGCAGCAGGTCGCCGATGCGTTCGACCGTGTAGACCTCCAGGCCGAGGATCGCGAGCACGGCGGCCTGGTAGCCGGAACCGGTACCGATCTCGAGCACCTTCTTCGGTGCGTTCTGCAGCAGCACTTCGGTCATGCGCGCGACCACCCACGGCTGCGAAATGGTCTGGCTGTGGCCGATCGGCAGCGCGGTGTCTTCGTAGGCACGCGTCGCCAGCGCTTCGTCCACGAACAGATGGCGCGGCAGCGTGCGGATGGCGTTGAGCACGCGCTCGTCGGCGATCCCGGATTCGCGCAGCCTTTCGACCAGGCGGTCGCGTACGCGCTGCGAGGTCATGCCCATTCCCACAGCTTCGGGCTGCAGCCGCAACCGCGGCGTCACGCCGAATCCTCCAGGGCCGCCGTCAACCCGCCGACCCAGCCAGCCACTTTCTCGAGCGCCTGGTAACGGGTCAGGTCGACATGGATCGGCGTGATCGAAATATGCCCGGTGCGCACGGCGTGGAAATCGGTGCCCGGACCGGCGTCCTGCTCGCGGCCGGCGGGGCCGATCCAGTACACGGTGTGGCCACGCGGATCGGGTTGCGGAACGCAGGGCTCCGACCGATGGCGGTTGCCCAGGCGCGTGACCTCGAAACCGCGTACGTCGGCCCAGGCCAGGTCGGGCACGTTGACGTTGAGGATGGTGTCGGCGGGCAGCGGATCGGCCTTCAGGCGCGCGACGATCTCCACCGCGGCGCGCGCGGCGGTCTCGTAGTGCTTCGCATCGTGGTTCTTCGTGGCCAGCGACATCGCCACGGCCGGGAGACCGAGAAAACGGCCTTCCATCGCGGCGGACACGGTGCCGGAATAGATGACGTCGTCGCCCAGGTTGGCGGTGTTGTTGATGCCCGACACGACGATGTCCGGCTCGAACTCCAGCATTCCGGTCAACGCCAGGTGGACGCAATCGGTCGGCGTGCCGGCGATGCTGCAGGTGTAGTGATCGATGCGCTTGAGCCGGATCGGCAGATCGAGCGTCAGCGAATTGCTGGCGCCGGAGCGATCGCGGTCGGGTGCGACCACGTACACCTCGTGACCTGCGCTGCGCAGGCCTTCTGCCAGGATTCGGATGCCGGGGGCGTCGACGCCGTCGTCGTTGCTGACCAGTACGCGCATGGGTTTCCTCGGGGACGCCCCATGATACCGGAACCACGCCTGCGCTTCCCGCGCCTGCGCGATCTGGTCGCGATACGGCGATGCCGCTACGCTGGTGGCATGGCCAAGCCCTCGCCCCCCGACGACGACGATGCCGCCCTGTTCCGCGATGCGATCGGCGAGGTTCGGCGCCTGGATGAGGCGCCACCGGCGCCCCGCAAGGCGCCTCCGAAACCCCGCGCACGCATGGCCGAGCAGGACGAGACGGATGCGCGCAGCGAGTTCCAGCGGGGGCTCGAGGCGTTCGATCTCCACGCGGCGGGCGACGTGCTCAGCCATCGTCGCGATGTCGTGCCGCCGCGCGTGTTCCAGCGCCTCAAGCGCGGGCAGTTCTCCGCGCAGGACGAACTGGACCTGCATGGGGCGACGGCGCTGCAGGCCGAAGGGCTGCTGAGACGCTTCCTGGCGGAGGCCCACCAGCACGACCACGGCTGCGTGCGCATCATCCACGGCAAGGGCCAGCGCTCCGACGCGGGCGCACCCGTGATCAAGAATGTGGTCGACCGCATCCTGCGCCAGCGCGCGGACGTGCTGGCGTTCCATTCCGCTCCGGCCGCGCAGGGTGGCACCGGCGCGGTTCTCGTGCTGCTGACCAGGCGCGCTTAGCCGCGCCCCGGGAACGGATCAAGGTGTGGCCGCGATGGGGCCCGACATCCGCTTCTTGGGGGGATTCACCCACATCACTTCGGTGCCTCGCTGCTTGGCGATGGCGTTGACGTAGCCCACGTAGACCTCATCCACATCGGTCTGCCGCTGGATGAGCGTCTTGTCGGACATGCGTGCGGTCTGGGTGCTGGCGCATCCGGAGAGCAGCACGGTGAGGAACACGGCACAGGAAAGGCAATTGAGGCGACTCATGGCAACCTCCTGGAAGCGGGAACGATCTACCACCCTCGCGGCCGACGATGAGGCGATCCGCCGCCGCTGTTTCCGCTTATACGCCCGCCCACACGCGCCGCCAGTACTGCGATGCGCTTTCCGACGAACGGCTCAGGATCGCGACGCCTCGCTTACGTCTCCGAGTTCGTGCAGCACGGCGGTCGCGTAACTGCCGGGCGGCAGCGCAAACTGCAGCTGCAGCGTGGATGCGTCCGGCCACCGCCACTCGAAACCCTCCGGCTTGAGGCGGAGGGCACGACGCTCCTGCCGGAGCCCTTCCTGCTCCAGTCCTGTCCTCAATGCCTGCGCTTCATCGCCCGCCAGCGCGGCATCCTCGGCTGCACGCGCGACGCCCTGCGTCCGCGACTCGCCCTGGCCCCACAGCGGGCCGGTCGGATGGATATCGAAGTCCGCCAGGCGCTGCGCCAGCGTCCCGCTCCACGGCTCCGGGCCGAACACGCTGCGACTGCCGGCGAGCATCCATACCTCGCCTTCCAGGCCCTGGTTCCAGCTGCCATCCGCGAGCCGACTCCCGAGCACGCGGTTGAACAGTTCCGAGCGCGCTGCGGACAGCAGGATCGACCGCTGGTCCCGACGCACCCGGCGGCCGGCGAACATCGCCAACGCCGCCGCCACGTTGCCGCCATCCCGGCCGAACCGCTGCTCGCCGAACCAGTTGGGCAAGCCGTGCGCCGCGATCGCACGGAGCCGCTCATCGATCGCCTCCCGATCGCCGCTCACCTCGCGGAGGATCAGTTCGAAGCGATTGCCGGCGAGCGCACCCCGCGGCAGTTTGCGTGAATGCCAGGACGCGTCGATGACCTTGAGATCGTCCGAGACCAGGCCGGCCAGATCCGGCGCGATCTTGCGCGGCAGATGCACGCTGAAGCGCTGGCGCGTCACCGCATGCCGATCCTTCAGGCCGGCGTAACCGACGCCCATCTCCGCGATCCCCGCCCACGCGGCGATCCGCTTGGCCGCGAAGGCGGTATTCATGCCGCGCTTCTCGACCGTCAGCAGCAGGTGCTCGCCCTCACCCGAGGCTTCGAAGCCCGGGAGTTCTTCGACGAAGAAATCTTCGGGCGCGCTGCGGAAACGCGCTGCCAGCACGGGCGCGCCGAATGCGCGCGGCAGGGTCTCGCTCACGCCTTCACCAGCAGGACCACCGCTTGCGCCGCGATGCCTTCACCGCGACCGGTGAAGCCCAGCTTCTCGCTGGTGGTGGCCTTGATGCTGACCGCGTCGGCATCGATGGACAGATCCTCCGCCACGCAGGCGCGCATCGCGTCGGCGTGCGGACCGACTTTCGGACGTTCGCAGATGACGGTGACATCGGCATTGCCCACGCGCCATCCGCGCTCGCGCAGCAAGGCGTCGCAGTGGCGCACGAAAGCGCGGCTGTCGGCGCCCTTCCAGCGATCGTCGGACGGTGGAAAATGCTTGCCGATGTCGCCGAGCGCCAGTGCGCCCAGCATCGCATCGCAAAGCGCGTGCAGCACCACGTCGCCATCGCTGTGCGCCAGCACGCCGCGCTCGTGCGGCACGCGAACGCCCCCCAGCATGACGTGGTCGCCTTCGCCGAAGGCGTGCACGTCGAAGCCCTGGCCGATGCGGATGTTCAAGGTGTCAGGCATGGCGATACCGTCGTGGGTCAGGCGCGGCGCGCCAGTTCGAACTCGAACCGCTCGAGGTCCGCGCGCGTGGTGATCTTGAAGTTGCTTTCCGCGCCTTCCACCAGCAGCGGCCGTAGGCCCTGCCGCTCCATCGCCATGGCTTCGTCGGTCACTTCGATGCCGGCGGCCGTCGCCGCTTCCAGCGCGCGCGTCAGTTGCAGGCGACGGAACAGCTGCGGCGTGAAAGCGCGCCACAGGCGTTCGCGCGGCTCGGTGCCGTCGATGCCGCCGTCGTCGCCCGCGCGCTTGAGGGTGTCGCGCACGGGGGCGGCGAGGATCGCGCCGACCGGATCGTTGCGGCCGCGCTCCAGCAGCTGCGCCAGGTCTTCGCGACCCAGGTTCGGGCGCGCCGCATCGTGCACGAGGACGAAGTCGTCCGCGCGCACGCCGCTCGGCAGCGTATGCAGCCCGGCCAGCACCGAAGCCGCGCGCGTCGCGCCGCCGGTGCAGGTGACCAGCGGCCGACCTTCATATTCGCTCCAGCCGGGCCAGTCCGGGTCGTTCTCGGATACCGGCACCACCACGCCTTCCACCGCGTCATGGGCGAACAGCGCCTGCAGCGTCCAGGCGATCAGGGGGCGATCGCGCACGCTCAGGTACTGCTTCGGCAGCTCACTCCCGAACCGGGTACCGCGACCGGCGGCCGGCACCACCGCCCAGACACCCGCCATCAGGGCGCGGCCTCTTCGTCTGCATCGGGAGCCGCTTCGCCCCCCGGCGCGGGCGCGGCGGGAACCGGCTCGACCACGCGATAGAACTTCTCGCCCGGCTTGATCATGCCCAGCTCGCTGCGCGCCCGCTCCTCCACCGCCGATTCGCCGGACTTGAGGTCCTCGACTTCGGCGGCGAGCGCGTCGTTGCGCTCCTGCAGGCCCGCGTTCTCGCGCTTTTGCGCCTCGACCTGCTGTTCCAGCGCGACGACCTGGCCCGAACTGCCGACGCCGAACCAGAACTTGTACTGCAGCCATCCCAGCAGCAGTACCAGCACCAGCAGGAGCCAGGGCGCCTTGCGCATGGATTACTTCTTCAGCGAGACGAAGGCGTTGCGACCGGCGTAGCGCGCCTGGCTGCCGAGCGCCTCTTCGATGCGCAGCAGCTGGTTGTACTTGGCCACGCGGTCGCTGCGGCACAGCGAGCCGGTCTTGATCTGGGTCGCCGTGGTGGCCACCGCGATATCGGCGATGGTGGTGTCCTCGGTTTCGCCGGAACGGTGCGACACGACCGCGGCGTAGCCCGCGTGGTGCGCCATCGAGATCGCCTCCAGCGTTTCGCTCAGCGTGCCGATCTGGTTGACCTTGATCAGGATCGCGTTGGCGGTACCGGACTCGATGCCTTCCTTGAAGATCTTCGGATTGGTGACGAACAGGTCGTCGCCGACCAGCTGCACCTTCTTGCCGATCCGGTCGGTCAGCAGCTTCCAGCCCGTCCAGTCGTCCTCGGCCAGGCCGTCCTCGATGGTGATGATGGGGTACTGCGCGGCCCAGTCGGCCAGGAAGTCGACGAACTGCTCGCTGGTCAGGCGCTTGTTCTCGCCCACCAGGTGGTACTTGCCGTTGTCGAAGAATTCGCTGGAGGCCACGTCCAGGCCCAGCAGCACGTCTTCGCCGGCGGTGTAGCCGGCCTTGCCGATCGCCTCGAGGATGGTGTCCAGCGCTTCCACGTTGCTGCGGAAGTCCGGGGCGAAGCCGCCTTCGTCGCCGACCGCCGTGCTCAGGCCATGGCCCTTCAGCACCGACTTCAGCGAGTGGAAGATCTCGGTGCCGGCGCGCAGCGACTCGGCGAACGAATCGAAGCCGACCGGCAGCACCATGAACTCCTGGAAGTCCACGTTGTTGTCCGCGTGCGCACCGCCGTTGATGATGTTCATCATCGGCACCGGCAGGGTCACGTCGCCGGTGGCGAGGTACTGCCACAGCGGCTGCTTCTTGGAGGCCGCCACCGCATGCGCGTTGGCCAGCGAGACGCCCAGCAGCGCGTTGGCGCCCAGGCGACCCTTGTTCTCCGTGCCATCGAGGTCGATCAGGCGACGGTCCAGGCCTTCCTGGTCGTTGCCGTCGAATCCTTTCAGTGCGGAGGCGATGGCGGTGTTGACGTTCTCGACCGCCTTGCGCACGCCCTTGCCCAGGTAGCGGGTCTTGTCGCCGTCGCGCAGTTCCACGGCTTCCTTGGTGCCGGTGGAGGCGCCGGACGGCACCATGGCGCGACCGAAGGAACCGTCTTCCAGCGTGACCTCGGCTTCGAGGGTGGGGTTACCGCGGGAATCGAGGATTTCGCGGGCGTGGATCTTGGCGATGGTGGTCATGGGGTCAGAGTGTCGTGGTGGGTTGTTCGGACAAGGTCAAGCCATTTCCCAGGTTCGGCACCCGGGATATCGAGCCTAAGTGACCGCGGATCCGGGCGCAGATGACCCGATTCGCTGTCGCGGGAGGCGAAGATCAGAAATGTAGCGCCTTTGTTGTTCGGCGTGGCAACAAAAGGGCCGCAGGCGGGCCCTGGCGGCAAGCCCTGAAAGGCGGGCTCGGGCGTCCCTTCGACGAGCTGTCCACGGGCTCCAACTGAACCTTTGATCTGTTCGGCAACCTCAAAATCGATGCCGCCGCGGTAGTACTCCCT
The DNA here is from genome assembly GCF_900104255.1 of Pseudoxanthomonas sp. CF385. NCBI lineage: Bacteria > Pseudomonadati > Pseudomonadota > Gammaproteobacteria > Lysobacterales > Lysobacteraceae > Pseudoxanthomonas > Pseudoxanthomonas sp. CF385. The sequence continues at coordinate 1,491,196 of NZ_FNKZ01000001.1, read as the reverse complement.
ACCCGATATGGGAGAAAGACGCACGTACTTCGTCAGCGTTGCGACGAAGGCGAACTCGCTTGTTGACAACGCATCCGGCAGGTCCTGCTCAAGGACCTGCGAGCCTATCGTGCAGCCAAAAGCCGACGTTGCGTACGCTGTCGACGCAATCAGCAGCGCAAAAAAAACGGAGCGCGCGCGTCTCAGACGAAACTCTCCAGGAACCCGTTCTTCTTGGTGATCGCGTCCAGCGCCAGCAGGGTTTCGAGCAGCGCTTCCATCTTGTCCAGCGGCCACGCGTTCGGGCCGTCGGACAGGGCCTTGGCCGGATCGGGGTGGGTTTCGGCGAACAGGCCGGCCACGCCGACCGCGACGGCCGCGCGCGCCAGCACCGGCACGAACTCGCGCTGGCCACCCGAGCTGCTGCCCTGCCCGCCCGGCAACTGCACCGAATGCGTCGCATCGAACACCACCGGGCACCCGGTATCGCGCATCACGCTCAGCGAACGCATGTCGCTGACCAGGTTGTTGTAACCGAACGAGGCGCCACGCTCGCAGACCATGATGTCCTGGTTGCCGGTGGACTTGGCCTTGTCGACCACGGGCTTCATGTCCCACGGCGACAGGAACTGGCCCTTCTTGATGTTGACCGGCTTGCCCGCCGAGCAGACCTTCTTGATGAAGTCGGTCTGGCGGACCAGGAACGCCGGCGTCTGCAGCACGTCGACGACGGCTGCGACTTCGTCCATCGGCGTGTACTCGTGCACGTCTGTCAGCACCGGTACGCCGACCTGCTTCTTCACCGCATCCAGCACCTTCAGGCCTTCTTCCATGCCCGGGCCGCGGAAACTGGTGCCGGAGGTGCGATTGGCCTTGTCGAAGCTCGACTTGAAGATGAAGTTCATTCCCAGCTTGCCGGTGATCTCCTTCAGGCGGCCGGCGACATCGATCTGCAACTGCATCGACTCGATCACGCACGGGCCGGCGATCAGGAACAGGGGCTGGTCGAGCCCGACGTCGAATCCACAGAGTTTCATTCACCACTCCTTCGTTGCAGGCGCCGCGGGCGACGCCGGTGCAGGACAGTTACGCGCGCGCTTCCTTCAACAACTTGCCGCCGGCCTTCTTCTCGCGCGCGGCGCGGATGAAGCCGACGAACAGCGGGTGGCCGTCGCGCGGCGTGGACAGGAATTCCGGATGCGCCTGGCAGGCCAGGAACCAGGGGTGCACGGCGCGCGGCAGTTCCACCATTTCCACCAGCAGGTCGTCCATCGATTTGGCCGCGACGACCAGGCCCGCGTCTTCCAACTGCGTGCGGTAACGGTTGTTGAACTCGTAGCGATGGCGGTGGCGCTCGGCGACCACATCCTTGCCATACAGGTCGCGCGCCAGCGTGCCTGGCTTGAGCCGCTGCTCCTGCAGGCCCAGGCGCATCGTGCCGCCCAGGTCGGAGCGTTCGTCGCGCTTTTCGACATCGCCGGTGGCGGTGCGCCACTCGGTGATCAGGCCGATGACCGGATGCGGCGACTGCTTGTCGTTCTCGGTGCTGTTGGCGTTGTCCAGGCCGGCCACATGGCGCGCATAGTCGACGACCGCCGCCTGCATGCCGTAGCAGATGCCGAAGTACGGCAGCTTCTGTTCGCGCGCGAAGCGCGAGGTCAGGACCTTGCCTTCGAAACCGCGATCGCCGAAGCCGCCCGGCACGAGGATGCCGTCCACGCCCTGCAACAGGGCCATGTCGGTGCCTTCCAGTTCCTGCGCTTCGATCCACTTCAGGTTGACGCGCGTGCGCTGGCGCAGGCCGCCATGCTTGAGCGCCTCACCCACGGACTTGTACGCGTCCTGGTGGTCGACGTACTTGCCGACGACGGCGATCGTCACTTCGTCCAGCGGATTGAGCGTGGCGTCGACCGCCGCTTCCCACTCGGACAGGTCGGCGGACTTGGCGTTCTCGATACGGAACTGGCGCAGGACGATCTCGTCCAGGCCCTGGCCGTGCAGGCCCATCGGGATGCGGTACAGCACGTCCACGTCCGGCACGCTGATGACGGCGCGCTCGGGTACGTTGGTAAACAGCGAGATCTTGCGACGCTCCGAATCCGGGATCGGCTGCTCGGATCGACACAGCAGCACGTCCGGCTGGATACCGATCGAGCGCAGTTCCTTCACCGAATGCTGCGTCGGCTTGGTCTTCAGCTCGCCGGCGGCCGCCACGTACGGCACCAGCGTCAGGTGCATGAAGAGGGCCTTCTCGGGGCCGCGCTCGGTGCGGATCTGGCGGATCGCTTCCAGGAACGGCAGCGACTCAATGTCGCCGACGGTGCCGCCGATCTCCACCAGCGCCACGTCGAAGCCTTCGGTGGCCTCGTCGATGCAGCGACGGATCTCGTCGGTGATGTGCGGGATCACCTGCACGGTGGCGCCCAGGTAGTCGCCGCGGCGCTCCTTGCGGATCACGTTCTCGTAGATCCGGCCGGTGGTGACCGAGTTCTTGCGGCTCAGGCGCGTGCGCACGAAGCGCTCGTAGTGGCCCAGGTCCAGGTCGGTTTCGGCGCCGTCGTCGGTGACGTACACCTCACCGTGCTGGAACGGGCTCATGGTGCCCGGGTCGACGTTGATGTAGGGGTCCAGCTTCATCATCGTGACCTTCAGGCCACGTGCTTCGAGGATGGACGCAAGCGAAGCGGCGGCGATGCCCTTGCCTAGCGAGGACACAACGCCGCCGGTAACGAAAATCAGGGGAGTCATGGGCGGGGCTCCGGAAAGCCATAGTCTACAGGCAACGCGTGTCGCCCGAAAGCGCGACGCCCCGCCGGAGCGGGGCGTCTTGGATCGTCAGATGGGTGCGAAACCCTTCCCGTGCAAAGGTTTCGGAGCGGACAGGATCAGGGCTTGCGCTCTTCCTCTTCCTCGCCCGCTTTCTTCTGCTGGCCTTCGGCGGCCTTGCGCTTGGCGGCAGCCTCGTTGGCCGCACGGCGGCGCGCCTTGGCCTCCGGGTCGGACGGATCACTGGTCTGGGACTGGTCCTGCTTCGGCTTGTCGGCATCGGCGCCCGCCTTGGACTGGGCGAACGCATGGACCGCGAACAACGCGCCGGCGACGGCGGCGGAGAGCAGCAACAGGTTGCGCGACTTCATGGCGGTAACTCCTCGTGGATGAGCAGAATCTGGGGGTGCCGGACGGCAAACCCAAGGGCGTCCCTGTCCACGCGGCAAGCCTACCGCCGGCATGCCGGCCCCCGACTGAACACCCGAGGGACGCCGCCGGCCGGTATTGCGGACAGGCCTGCCCGCGTCCTGCCGGAGCGACCGCGGCGGCCGCCCAACTACCACTACAATTCCCCTTCCGACGGCACGCAGGATGCCGTGCCGCCGCAACCGAGAACCCGCTGAGCCCATGAGTAGCCGTTACAACGCCGCCGACATCGAAGTCCTTTCCGGCCTGGATCCCGTCAAGCGCCGCCCGGGCATGTACACCGACACCGCGCGCCCCAACCATCTGGCGCAGGAAGTCATCGACAACGCGGTGGACGAAGCGCTCGCCGGCCACGCGGGCAGCATCGAGGTCACCCTGTTCAAGGACGGCAGCTGCGAGGTGTCCGACGACGGCCGCGGCATGCCGGTGGACATCCATCCGGAGGAGAAGATCCCCGGTGTCGAGCTGATCCTCACCCGCCTGCACGCGGGCGGCAAGTTCAGCAACAAGAACTACACGTTCTCCGGCGGCCTGCACGGCGTGGGCGTGAGCGTGGTCAACGCGCTGTCCACGCTGGTGGAAGTGCACATCAAGCGCGAAGGCAGCGAACACCGCATCACCTTCCGCAACGGCGACCGCGCCAGCCCGCTGGAAGTCGTGGGCAGCGTCGGCAAGAAGAACACCGGCACGCGCGTGCGGTTCTGGGCCGACCCGAAGTATTTCGATACGCCGAAGTTCAACGTGCGCGCCCTGCGCCACCTGCTTCGCGCCAAGGCCGTGCTGTGCCCGGGCCTGAACGTCACCCTGTTCGATGAAGCCACCGGCGAGCGCGACAGCTGGCACTACGAGGACGGCCTGCGCGACTACCTGCGGGGCGAGATGGCCGGCCGCGAACTGCTGCCGCCGGACATCTTCGTCGGCCAGTTGAAGAAGGACAGCGAAATCGTCGACTGGGCCGCCGCCTGGGTGCCCGAAGGCGAGCTGGTGCAGGAGAGCTACGTCAACCTGATCCCGACCGCGCAACACGGCACGCACGTCAACGGCCTGCGCAGCGGCCTGACCGACGCGCTGCGCGAGTTCTGCGATTTCCGCAACCTGCTGCCGCGCGGCGTGAAGCTGGCGCCGGAAGACGTGTGGGACCGCGTGACGTTCGTGCTGTCGCTGAAGATGACCGACCCGCAGTTCAGTGGGCAGACCAAGGAGCGCCTGTCCTCGCGCCAGGCCGCCGGCTTCATCGAGGGTGCGGCGCACGACGCTTTCAGCCTGTGGCTGAACCAGCACGTCGACCTGGGCGAGAAGATCGCGCAGATCGCCATCGAGCGCGCCAGCGCCCGCCTGAAGACCGAGAAGCAGGTCATCCGCAAGAAGGTCACCCAGGGCCCGGCGTTGCCCGGCAAACTGGCGGACTGCATCAGCCAGGATCTTTCGCGCACCGAACTGTTCCTGGTGGAAGGCGACTCCGCCGGCGGTTCGGCCAAGCAGGCGCGCGACAAGGATTTCCAGGCCATCCTGCCGCTGCGCGGCAAGATCCTGAACACCTGGGAAGTCGCGTCGGGCAGCGTGCTCGCCTCGCAGGAAGTGCACGACCTGGCCGTCGCGATCGGCTGCGATCCCGGCAAGGACGACATCAGCGGGCTGCGCTACGGCAAGGTGGTGATCCTCGCCGACGCCGACTCCGACGGCCTGCACATCGCCACCCTGTTGAGCGCGCTGTTCCTGCGCCACTTCCCCGCCCTGGTCGCGGCCGGGCACGTGTTTGTCGCGATGCCGCCGCTGTTCCGCGTCGACGTGGGCAAGCAGGTGTTCTACGCGCTGGACGAGGAAGAGAAGCGCCTGCTGCTGGAAAAGATCGAGCGCGAGAAGATCCGCGGCGCGGTCAACGTGACCCGCTTCAAGGGCCTGGGCGAGATGAATCCTTCGCAGCTGCGCGAATCCACCATCCATCCCGATACGCGCCGGCTGGTACAGCTCACCGTCGACGACGACCTGCAGACGCGCGGCCTGATGGACATGCTGCTGGCGAAGAAGCGTTCCGGCGACCGCAAGACGTGGCTCGAGACCAAGGGCGATCTCGCTTCGCTGGAAGCCTGAGCCCTCTCGCGATCGACACGCACGGGGCCGCGGCCCCAGCGTTGAACATCGCGTTCACCATGCCGGTGCGATAACGCCGGCATGGCTTCTACATCCGGACCGCACCCGCACCCGTACACCTTCGGCCTCGAGGAAGAGTATTTCCTCGTGCGCCGCAACGGCCGGCGATTGCGGCACATGCCACGGCGCTTCTTCATCGAATGCCGCGAAACGCTGGGCGATCGCTTCGGCAGCGAGATGCTGCAGACCCAGGTCGAGGTCCAGACCGGGGTGCACGAGGACACGCAAGCCGCGGAGGCCGACCTGCGCACGCTGCGTCGCACCGTTGCCGACATCGCGCACCGGCACGGGCTCGGCATCCTGTCGGCCGGCACGCATCCCTCCGCGCAATGGCGTGGACAGCGCAGCACGGACAAACCGCACTACGACCAGGTGATGGGCGAGCTGCAGATGCTGGGCCAGCGCAACCTGTTGTGCGGCCTGCACGTGCACGTGCAGCCGGCCGACCCCGGGCAACGGGTCGCGCTGATGGCCCGCCTGCAGCCCTTCCTGCCGCTGCTGCTCGCCCTCAGCACGTCGTCACCGTTCTGGATGGGCCATGCCACCGGCCTGATGGGCTACCGGCAGACGGCGTACCAGGAGATCCCTCGCACGGGGCTGCCGCCGCTGTTCCGCGACCAGGCCGAGTACGACCACTACGTCCAGCGCATGACCGACGGCCGCGCGATCCAGAACGCGAGTTTCCTCTGGTGGGCGCTGCGGCCTTCGCTCGCATTCCCCACGCTGGAACTGCGTGTCACCGACGCCTGCACCGACCTGTGCGATGCATTGACCATCGCGCAGGTCTACCGCTGCCTGGTGCGGCATCTCGAGCGCAGGCCCTCGCTGTACGCCGACCTGCACGCGGGCGACCAGGCGATCGTCGCGGAGAACCTGTGGCGTGCGCAGCGTTACGGGTTCGACGCCGGCCTCATCGACCTGGGCAGCCGGCGCCTGGTATCGGTGCGCGAGATGCTGGAGAACACGCTGGAAGCGCTGGACGACGACATCCGCGCCTTGGATTGCACGTCGCAGGTCGAGCGCGTGTGGCGGATCCTCAAGGAAGGCACCAGCGCGCACGGGCAGCTGCAGCGGTACCGCGAACACAGGCAATCCGGCGGCAGTCATGCCGATGCCCTGTCGCACGTGGTGCAATGGCTCGCTGACGCGAGCGCGGCCGCCTAGGCACGCCGATCAGCGGGCGACGGTCTTCTGCTGCGATACCACGAACACGCCTGCCATCACCAGCGCGGTGCCGGCGACCTGCCATGGCCCCATCGGCTCCCCCAACAGCAACAGGCTGAGGAGGATGGTCGAGACCGGCCCGATCATCCCCACCTGTGCGGCCAACGCCGAACCGATGCGCGCCACCGCCATCATCACCGCCAGCACGGGCAGCACCGTGCACAACGTGCCGTTCACCAGCGAGAGGGCGTACACCTGCCACGGCAGGGCGAGCGCTTCCAGCGGCCGCAGCAGGAAGAACTGCAGAAGGCAGAGCACGCTGGCCACACTGCTCGCATAGGCCGTCAGGCGGACCGCCCCCACGCGTTGTACCAGTTCGCCGCTGCCGACGAGGTAGAGCGCGTACGCCAGTGCGCTGCCGAACACCAGCAGGCTGCCCAACGCGATGTCGGCGCCACCCACCTGCAGGTCATGGCCGAACGCCAGCGCCACGCCCGTGTAACTGACGACCAGTGCTACGGCCTGCCGTCGCGAGATGCGGCGCCCGAAGACAAGCCAGCCGATCAGCGCCACCAGGGTCGGGGTCAGATAGAGGATCAGCCGTTCCAGCGTGGCGGTGATGTACGCCAGTCCCGCGAAATCCAGGAAGCTGGCGAGGTAGTAGCCCAGGAAGCCCAGCAGCAGGATCCGCCCGCGATCACCCGCACTCAGCGGCGCGTTGCGTTGGGCGGCCCATGCGCCCATCGCCAGGAAGAACGGGAACGCCACCAGCATCCGCAGCGCCAACAGCGTGACGGCATCGGTGCCGTAGCGGTAGCCGAGCTTGACGATGATCGCCTTGCCCGAGAACGCGATGGCGCCGAGCGCAGCCAGGACGAGCCCGGAACGGCTTACCGCGCGCAAAGCCGGATGCATCGGTGGCGCGTCGACCGCTTCGGCAGGCGCCACGTCCAGCGGTTGCGCCAGTTCGTCGTCCGCGTCGGGTCGGATCAACCGCGCGCCCTCACGCCAGCGTGCATTCCAACAACCGCCGGATCAGCGCCTGCGTGCGGGCGGCACGTTCGGGCAGATAGGCGAAGCTGTCCTCGTCCATGTAGTTCAGCTGCGCCAGTTCCAGTTGCACGGCCTGCACCCGGTTCGCCGGATCGGCGTAATGCCGGGTGATGTAGCCGCCGCGGAATCGCCCGTTCACGACGAAGCTGTAGTCCGACTGCGACGCCAGCACGTCATCCAGCGCCTGCTGCAACGCGGGCGAACAGCTGGCGCCCGCCGCGGTGCCCAGGTTGAAATCGGGCAACCGGCCTTCGAACAGGAACGGCACTTCACTGCGGATGGAATGCCCTTCCCACAGCACGACCCGGCCATGCAGGTCTCGGATGCGCGCAAGCTCCTGCTGGAGCGCTTGGTGGTACGGCCGCCAATAGGTATCGACGCGCGCGGCGATCTCCTCCGGCGTCGGCGCCTGATCGGGCAGGTACACCGGATCGCCACTGAAGCGGACGATGGGACACAGGCCCGTGGTGTTCTGCCCAGGGTACAGCGAGACGTCGTCTTCCGGCCGGTTGAGGTCGACCACGTAGCGCGAGTACGCCGGCACGATGATCGACGCACCGAGCGCCCGCGCGAAGTCGTACAGCTCGGCGACATGCCAGTCGGTGTCCGGCACGCGACGCGCCTCGGGGGTCAGGCGTTCGGCGATGGCGTCGGGCACGCGGGTGCCATGGTGCGGCAGGCTGATGAACAGCGGCGCCGTGCCCTCGTGCAGCGTGTAGATGTCCATGACGGCATTGTATCGCCGCACCCCGTCCGCGCGGGTCAGCGCATCAGCACCACTTCTTCGGCGCTGGTCGGATGGATCGCGACCGTGTCGTGAAGGTCCGCCAGGGTGATGCCCTTCTTCAGCGCGACAGCGAACCCCTGCAGCATTTCGTCCGCGCCCTCGCCCAGCAGATGGAGGCCGACCACGCGCTGGTCCGCGCCCACGCAGACCAGCTTGAACAGGCTGCGCTGCGGCGAATCGGCCAAGGCATGCAGCATGGGCCGGAAGCGTGCGGTGTAGGTCTTCACGCTGTCGCCGTGCGCGGCACGGGCCTCCTCTTCGGTCTGTCCCACCTTGCCCGCCGGCGGATGCGAGAAGACGACCGTCGCGATGTCGCGGTAGTCCAGGCGGGCGTCGGACTGCCCACCGAACACCCGATCCATCAGGCGCCGCGCCGCGGCGATGGCCACCGGCGTCAAGGCGGCCTGTCCGGTCACGTCGCCCACCGCGTGGATGCCGGCCACGTTCGTGTCCTGCCACGCATCCACCCGCACGAAGCCGCGCGCATCCGTCTCCACGCCCACGCTTTCCAGCCCCATTTCGGCGGTGTTCGGCTTGCGGCCCGTCGCGAAGATCAGCCCGTCGAAGCGCTCGCTGCGCGTCCCGTCCTCCGCCAGCACGATCACGCCGCCGTCGCGCGCCGCCTCCAGCGCCGCCACCGCGTAGCCGAAATGCAGGTGGACGCCATGCTGGTGCATGTCGTCGGCCAGTTCCGCGGCGATCTGCGCGTCGAATCCCTCCAGCAGGCGCTGTCCGCGCACGAACAGCTCCACCTGGCTGCCGAGCGCCTGCAGCACGCCCGCCAGTTCCACCGCCACGTAGCCGCCGCCGACGATAGCCACACGCCGTGGCGCTGCGCACAGGTTGAAGAAGTCGTCCGATACCTGACCCAGCATCGCGCCCGGGATGTCCGGCCGCGAGGGCCGTCCACCGGTGGCGATCAGCAGGTGCCCGGCCCGCAGCGGCACGCCATCCGCGTTCACCACGGTGTGCGCGTCCTGCAATCGGCCGTGGCACGGCATCAGCACCACGCCGCTTTCGTCCAGACGCTTCATGTAGCTGGCATGGATGCCCGCGATGTAGCGCTGGCGATGGACGATGAACTCCTTCCAGTCCAGGGTGGGCGGCACCGTATCGAACCCGAGCGATGATGCCAGGGCGATCTTCTGCGACAGCTCGGCCGCCAGCCACATCGCCTTCTTCGGCACGCAGCCGACGTTCACGCAGGTGCCGCCCAGCGACTTCGGTTCGAGCAGCGCCACCCGCGCACCGTGCGACGCCGCGCGGAAGGCGCCGGCGAGTCCGCCGGAGCCTCCTCCGATCACGACAAGATCGAATTCCTGTGGCGTCATGCGAATCGCTCCGGTCGATACGGTGTGGGATCGAAAGCCGGTGTGCGGCCGGCAATCAGGTCGGCCATCAATTGTCCGGTGGCGGTGCTCATGCTGATCCCCAGCATGCCGTGGCCGGCGGCGAGCCAGACGTTGCGCTGCCCCGGCGCCCGCCCGAGCAGCGGCAGGTCATCCCAGGTCATCGGCCGCCAACCGCACCACCGCTCGCGCACGACCGACCCCACGGGTTCACGCAGGAATTCGCGCGCGCCCCGTTCCAGTGCCGCCAACCGCGTTTCGTTGAGCGTGTCGTCGTGCCCGGAGAATTCCATCGTGCTGCCCAGCCGGAAGCCGCTTTCCCATACGGTGACGCACACCGAGCGGTCCTTCAGCACCATCGGGTGCCGTGGCACGCGCGCAGGTCGCGAGTAGGTGATCGAGTATCCCTTGCCGGGCTGGATCGGAGCACGGATACCGAGTCGGCGCGCGAAGGCGGGCGTCCAGGCGCCCAGCGCGATCACCGCCTCGCGGCCCGCACGTCCTCCCGCTGCCGTCGCGAGGCGGACGCCTTCCACCGTCGATTCCAGGCGATCGACCCGGCACTGTTCCTCGATGACGCCGCCACGCTCGCGCACCACGCGCGCGAGTTCGGCCACGTAGCGGTCCGGGCGCAACCGCGCGTCGCCAGGGAACCGGATCGCACCGGCCACGCCCGGCAGCATCGCGGGTTCTTCGCGCTCGTAGTCGGTCCCCGCGAACACGTGGGTCGCGATGCCGAACTCCTTCAACACCGCGCTTTCGTCGACGTACTGCTGGAACTTGCGCGGGTCGCGGAAGACGTAGTCGAGGCCCTCCTCCTCGAATTCGCACTGCAAACCGTAGCGTCCCACCCAGTCGGCCAGCCGGCCACGCGCATCGTTGAGCAGCGCGGCGCGCGCCTGAGTGCTCCGCCGCCAGTCGCGCGGATTGCAGCGCGAAGCGAAGCGCAGCAGCCAGTGCCACAGCGCCGGATCGACGCGGGGCTTGAGGTAGAGGGGCGCGTCGGGGGTGAACATCCAGCGCAGCGCCTGCGCCACCACGCCGGGCGCCGCCAGCGGAGGCGCATGGCTCGGCGTGATCGTGCCGCAGTTGCCGTGCGAGGCGCCGCCGCCCACGGCGCCGGCATCGATGACGCGCACGCCACGGCCGGTATCCAGCAGCGCCAGCGCGGTCGCCAGGCCGATGGCACCGCCACCGATGATGAGGACGTCGTCGTGGGGGGGATTCACCCCGACAGTGTAGTCCCAATCATCGCGATCGAAGGCGCATCGGCTGCGGCGACGCGTAGGTCAGCGAACGCCACGCCCATTCCATCGGTCCGAAGCGGAAGCGCGACAGCCACGCGTGGCTGAGCAGTACCTGCGCGCTGAAGAGCGCCAGCGCGAACAACGGCTGCCAGGCACGCGGAAGCTGCTCGAAATATCCCAGGCCATAGCCGTAGAAGATCCACGTGCAGACCAGCGACTGCATCAGGTAGTTGGTCAGGGCCATACGCCCCGCCGGCGCCAGCACCGACAACGCCTTCGCCCCCGCAGGCGTTTCCAGGGCTTTCAGGATCCATGCGAGGTAGCCCAGGCACATCAGCAGGTTCGCCGTCAGCTGCAGGGCGAAGGCCGTGGACACGCGCAGGTTGAACGTCGTCGGATCCATCGTCGGCGACAGTGCCACCGAACCGAGCATCGCCAGCAGGCCCGCCGGCAAGGCCACCCAGCGCAACAGGCCGTAAAGGCGGCCGAACTCCCGCGGCCGCGCGATGGCGCCGCTGCGCACGAACCAGGCGCCCAGCAGGAACAGGCCGAACGCGATGAAGCCGAACATGGTGATGTTGCTCAGCGCCATGCCGGTGCTCTTGAAGCGTTGCCATGTGGCCTCGCCATAGCTGCCGCTGCCGTAGGCCGTCCGTTCGCTCTCGATCAGCGCCTGCATCTGCGCGCCGATCTCGCCCATCGCCTTGTCCCAGCCTTCGGTACCGCCCAGCAGCGAACCCATGGCCCCCATCAGGAACATGAAGCCGATCGGCATGACGTAGGCACCGAGCCCGAACCAGGGATACCAGCGGGGCGGCAACGGGCGGAATGCCAGCAGCAGGAACGAGCACAGCGCGTACATCACCAGGATGTCGCCCGCCCAGATGAAGATCGCATGCACCAGGCCGATCGCCAGCAGCACCAGCCCGCGACGCCAGTAGACGCCTGCGAAGGGGCGGCCGGCCTGTTCGGCCCGCTGCGACATCACCGCGAATCCCATCCCGAACAGCAGTGAGAACAGCGTGTAGAACTTGCCCTGCACAAGCACGTAGATCAGCAGGTCCGCCACGCGGTCAGCGCCCGTCAACGCGGGATCGATGCCGCTGGCCGAGGCCATCACGGGCCCCACGAAGCCTTCCAGGTTCATCAGCAGGATGCCCAGCAACGCGAAACCGCGCAGGACGTCCATCGCTCCGATGCGCTCCGACACCGCGACGGGTGCCAGGTTCTCCGTGATCGTCGCCGTCATTCCCTTCCCCCTGGATCGAAGCCCCGATTAGAGCACGCCCCGTGCGGCGACCTGCGTGCCAAAAGAAACGGCCCGCTTTCGCGGGCCGTTCGAAGACGCGTTGAACGCGGTTCAGTGTTGGTGGCCACCGTCGCCGTGCACGTGGCCGTGCTCGAGCTCCTCGGCGCTGGCTTCGCGCACCTCGACGATCTCCACGTCGAAGTGCAGGTCCTTGCCCGCCATCGGGTGGTTGAGGTCGACGTCGACCACGCTCATGCCCACCTTCTCGATGGTGACGGCGCGCGGGCCGAAGTTGGTCTGCAGCACGACCTGCTGGCCCGGGATCAGGCGCTGGTTGCCGAAGTGCTTCTTGGGCACGCGCTGGCTCAGGCCGTCGCGGCGCTCGCCGTAGGCGTCGGCCGCGGCGACATCGACGCCGAAGTTCTCGCCGGCCTCACGGTCCTGCATCGCGTTCTCGAGGCCCGGGATGATGTTGCCGTGGCCGATCAGGATCGCCAGCGGTTCGCGGTCCTTCGAGCTTTCGATCGGCTCCTGGCCGGCTTCGGACACGGTGTAGTGGAAACGGACGACGCTGTCTTTTGCGATTTTCATGCGGGACTCTGGGCGGGGCCTGCCGGCCGGCAGGACGGGAGCGGCTTGTCGGCCGCGAGGGAATGCGGCGAAGATGCGCCGCGATGAAGGCCCGACATTATCCCGGCTTGCCCCTGCCCGCGCCACTTCGGCGCTGGGCCGCGCTATCGGTCTGCGCCGTCGTGCTGGGTCTGGCCGGGTGTGGCGGTTCCAAGCCCCAGGCCCGGAAGTCCTCGCCCCCACCCGCGCAGCGCGCATGGCCGGTGGTGGAAGCCGACGATCCGGCCGCCGCGACCGCGGTGCTGATGCGGGCGATCGGCCTGGTGGGCACGCCGTACCGCTACGGGGGCAACACGCCGGAGTCGGGATTCGACTGCAGCGGCCTGGTGACCTACGTGTTCCGGGACATGCTGGATGTCCGCCTGCCCCGCACCTCGCGCGAGCTGGCCGACGTGCAGGGCCCGAAGATAGAGCCCCGCCGCCTGGCGCCGGCGGACCTGGTGTTCTTCGGCAGCCGAGGCACCGTCACCCATGTGGGCATCTATGTGGGTGAAGGGCGGTTCGTCCACGCCCCCAGCACGGGGGGTACGGTCCGGCTGGACCATCTGGATGGCGCCTATTGGCGGGACCATTACACGGGCGCGAAACGCGTCCTTCGTTAGGAATCGGTCAACTCTGTGACAGCCGACGTTCACGCTTAACGAATAAATAACGATTTCTGAACCAAATCGGGTCGATCAGCCGGCATTATCGTGATCATCCTGTGAAGCCCTTCCCGCGCGTGACGACCGACGACCTGCCGCCAGGCCTGCCAGCCGCCACCCACCGCATCCCGCGGGGGGTCACCCGAATCCTCTTCAGCCTGTCGCTCTGCGTCGCCGCCTCCGCGGCCGTGGCCCAGAACGCGCCGGCTCCGGTCGAAGCTCCCGCGCCTGCCGCTGCCAGCGCCGACGTGGTCGATGCACCCGCTGCGGCCCCGGCCAAGTCGGTCACCGCCAGCGTCAAGGAAAAGGCCGCCGAGGCCGCAACCGCGACCCTGTCCGCCCTGCTCCCGCGCCTGGCCGCCAGCGACACGCTGCCGCTGGTCGATCGCTCGGCCATGGTCGCCGGCGACATCAGCAAGCTGCTGGCCGCCTACGATCTCAGCAAGGAAGGCGTGGTCGCCCAGGAGCAACAGGGCGGCAAGGTCCAGGTCGTGCTGCAGCGCGCGCTCGCGCTGATGGGCACGCCTTACCGGTGGGGCGGCACTTCGCCCGACAGCGGGTTCGATTGCAGTGGCCTGGTCGGGTATGTGTTCCGCACCGCGCTGGGCATCGAATTGCCGCGCGTCTCGCGCGACATGGCCACCAAGGCCGACGCCGAACTGATCAATGCGCGTGAGGAACTCCGCCAGGGCGACCTGGTGTTCTTCGGCCTGAAGGGCCGCGTGAACCATGTCGGCATCTACGTCGGCGAAGGTCGCTTCCTGCACTCGCCCAGCCGCGGCAAGGACGTGCGCGTGGACACCCTACTGACCGGCTACTGGGCCAACCGCTACCTCAGCGGCCGCCGCGTCGCGATGTAACGCAGCGCCCCCGCCGCACCAGTAAGAAGGCCGCCACGTGCGGCCTTCTTCTTTTCGCACACACGGTGCAGCGCAACTTGCGCGGCGTGGCGCATTGCCGCCATCCTCCGGCAGGCGCGCGGCCACCGCGCACCACCGTTTCTTCGCGCCGAAGGGGAGTCGTACGCGATGCAGGCTTCATTGCTGACCAACCTGCTGCTGCCGTTGGCCTTGGGCATCATCATGCTCGGGCTGGGGCTGGGACTGACGCTGGACGACTTCCGCCGCGTCGCGCGCTATCCGCGCGCGGTGCTGATCGGGCTCGCCCTGCAGACGCTGGTGCTGCCGTGGGCCGCGTTCGGGCTTGCGCTCGGCTTCGGCTTGCCGGCGGAGCTGGCCGTGGGCCTGATGCTGCTGGCGGCTTCGCCCGGTGGCGCCACCGCCAACATCTACAGCCACCTCGCCCGCGGCGACGTGGCGCTGAACATCACCCTGACCGCGATCAACAGCCTGCTCTGCCTGCTGACGCTGCCGGTGATCCTCAATCTGTCGCTGGAGTATTTCCTCGGCGCCGGCCAATACGTCCCGCCGCCGACGAAGAAGGTGGTCGAGGTCGCCGCCATCATCCTGCTGCCGGTCGCGATCGGCATGCTGCTGCGCGCGAAAGCGCCGGGCTTTGCGGCGCGTGCGGAGAAGCCGATCCGCCTGGCCTCGGTGCTCGTGCTCGCCTTGCTGGTGGTCGCCGCGGTCGTGCAGGCGCGGGAGACGCTGGCCACCTACTTCGCCATCGTCGGTCTGGCCTGCCTGCTGTTCAACCTGGCCAGCATGGGCGCCGGCTACATCGCGCCGCTGGCGCTGCGCCTGCCGAAAAAGCAGGCCATCGCCATCGCGATGGAGATCGGCATCCACAACGGCACGCTGGCGATCTTCATCGCACTCAATGTGCTGGAGAAGCCGACGATCTCCGTGCCGGCCGCGGTCTACAGCCTGCTGATGTTCGTCACGGCCGGCGTGTTCGCCTGGTGGGTGTCGCGCGGCACGCGCGAGGCCGTCGCCTAGCCGTCCGATCCTGGACCGCGCGCCACGTACGCCATGCTGATGGATGCGGGCGCGGTGTCGGCGAAGCCGAACTGCGCGTAGAGGTGCCGGGCATCGCCATCCGCGACCAGCATGACGTAAGCGGTCGGCGGCGCATTCGCGCGCAACCAGGCATCCAGCGCCGCCATGATGCGCTTGCCCAGCCCCTGCCCCTGATGGTCACGCTGCACGGCGATGTCCACGACGACGAACACGGTGCCGCCATCGCCGACCACCCGCCCCATGCCGATCACCTCGCCCGCCTGCACCAGGCTGACGCCATACAGCGTGTTCGACAGACCGCGCTCGGCGGCTTCGTGCGACTTGGGCGACAGGCCGGTTTCGGCGCGTAGGCGACGATAGGTCGGCGCGTCCGGGAACGACGCGACCAGTTCGATCGCCGCGGCGTCACTCATGGCGCGGGAGCAGCGTCATCCGCAAGGCCCACGTTGGTGGATGCGGACTCGTAGATCTCGCGATCGAGCAGGCCGGTTTCCTTCGCCACCAGCACCGGCACCAGCATCTGGCCGGTCACGTTGGTCATCGTGCGCATCATGTCGAGGATGCGGTCGATCGCCACCAGCAGGCCGATGCCTTCCAGTGGCAGGTTGGCCGCGCTCAGCACCAGCGTGACCATCACCGTCGCGGTGCCCGGCACGCCGGCCGTGCCGAAGCTGCCCAGCACCGACGCCAGCAGGATGACGAAGTACTGGTTCACCGACAGGTCCAGCCCGAAGTACTGGGCCACGAAGATCGACGTCAGCGCCGGGTAGATCGCCCCGCAACCGTCCATCTTGATGCTCGCGCCCAGCGGTACCGCGAACGCGGCGTAATCCTTGTCCACGCCCAGGTTGTGGGTGACGCTGCGCAGCGCGACCGGCATCGAGGCGAAGCTGGACGAACTGACGAACGCCACCTGCATGCCGGGCGCCGCGCCGCGGAAGAACTTCCACGGATTCAGGCCATGCGCCAGCAGCAGGCTGCCGTAGACCACGACGATGTGGATCGCGCAGGCCACGTACAACGCACCGATGTAGCTGCCGAGCGGCAGCAGCTTCTCGAAACCGTACGTGCCCACCAGCGCGCCGATCAGGCCGAACGTGCCCAGCGGGGTCATCTCCAGCACGAAGCGGGTGACCTGCACCATCGTGTCGCTGGCCTCGCCGGCGAGCTTGCGCAGGCCCGCGCTGCGCTCGCCCAGCTTCACCAGCGCGAAGCCGAGCAGGCCCGCGAAGAAGATCACCTGCAGGATCTTGCCTTCGGTGAGCGCCTTGAACGGATTCGCCGGCACGATGTCGAGCAACACCTGCACCGGCGTCGGCACTTCGCGCACCTGGTAGTCCGGCGCCATCATCAGGCCGGTCAGCCCCTTGCCGGGCTGCACCACCCAGCCCACGGCCAGGCCCACGCACACGGCCAATGCCGCCGTCGCGGCGAACCACAGGAAGGTGCGCCCACCGAGCGCCGCCACGGACTTCTGCCCGTGCAGGCTCGATACCGCATTGATCACGGCGAAGAACACCAGCGGCACCGCGATCATCTTGATCAGGGTGACGTAGAGGTCGCCCAAGGGCTTCAGCCACGTGCCGGCGGCCGGTCCCAGCCACCAGCCCACGAGTGCGCCCAGCACGAAGCCGGCGACGACGCGCTGCCAGAACGGGATCCTCAACCAGGCCGACACCAGCTTCATCCAGACCACTCATCGAAACGGACGGAACACCTTAGCCCAAGCCCTCTCCGGGGGCGACCCTGCGGGCGGAATGCCGGGTGTCATGAACAGGACACTGCCCGGACGGCATAATGACGCGTCCGCCTTCCCCCGGTTCACCATGCACCTGCGCTCTGTCGTACCGCCGCTCGCCGGCGCGATCCTGCTCACTGTCCTGGCCGGCTGCGCCAGCACCTCGGCTACCGTTTCCTCCTCCCTTCATGTCGACGTCGCGCCGGTGGCGCATCCGCAGGGCGAGACCCCACAGTGGTGGTATCGCAGTGGTGCTGCCAAAGCGGCCGGCAACGGGGCCATGCAGGGCCGCGCGAAGAATGTCATCGTCTTCCTGGGCGACGGCATGAGCCTCACCACCGTCGCCGCCGCGCGCATCTTTGAAGGCCAGCGCAAAGGCACGCCGGGTGAAGAGAACCTGCTCAGCTGGGAACGCTTCCCGCACACCGCCTTCAGCAAGACCTACAACACCGACTCGCAGACGCCCGATTCCGCCGGCACGATGACCGCGGTCGCTACCGGCGTGAAATCGCACATGGGTGCCATCGGCGTCTCCGCGGGTCACAAGAACGACTGCGCCGACAGCCGCAACAAGCACCTGCTCAGTTGGTTGACGCTTGGCGACAGCGCCGGCCTGGCGACGGGCATCGTCACTACCGCGCGCCTGACCCACGCGACGCCGGCTGCGACGTACGCGCACGTTCCGCACCGCGACTGGGAAAACGACAGCGACCTGCCGGAAGAAGCCGTTGCCGCGGGTTGCACGGACATCGCGCAGCAGCTGCTTGCCGCCGCGCGCTTCGGCCGTGGCCCGACCGTCGCATTGGCCGGTGGTCGTGGCGAGTTCCTGCCGGTCGACGTGCGCGATCCGGAGGAAGACGACAAGGTCGGCCAGCGCCTGGACGGCCGCAACCTGGTGGCCGAATGGCAGCAGGCGCATCCGCAGGGCGCGTATGTGTGGAACACGCAGCAGCTGAAAGCCGCAGCCGATGCGCCGCAGCTGCTCGGCCTGTTCGAATACGACCACATGCAGTTCGAACACGACCGCCGCAAGGACGACCAGGGCGAGCCGTCGCTGGCCGACCTGACCCGCGCGGCGATCCATACGCTCTCGCGCAATCCGGAGGGCTTTGTACTGTTGGTGGAAGGCGCGCGCATCGATCACGCCAATCACTACGGCAACGCGTATCGCGCGCTCGATGAAACCGTCGCGATGTCAGATGCCGTGCAGGCCGCGTTGGAAGCGACCTCGCGCGACGACACGCTGATCCTGGTCACCGCAGACCACTCGCACACGCTGAATTTCGTCGGTTATCCGGTGCGCGGCAATCCCATCCTCGGCAAGGTCCGCGGCCAGGGTGGCGAAGACGACACGCCCGGCGACCTCGCGCGCGACCAGAACGGCATGACGTTCACCACACTGACGTACGCCAATGGCCCCGGCTATACCGGTGCCAGCAACCGTCAACCTGCAGGTCCGAAGAAATTCCTGCATGCGCCCAGCAGCGTCGAGCCATCGGAGGGCCGTCCCGACCTGAGCCATGTCGACACCGAGCATCCGGACTACCTGCAGGAAGCCCTGGTGCCGCTGAAGTCGGAATCGCACGGCGGCGAAGACGTCGGCATCTGGGCGACGGGCCCCGGCAGCGACGCCTTCCGCGGCACGCTGGAGCAGAACACGATCTACCACGTCATCGTGCAGGCCACCCCGAAGCTGCGCGCACGCCTGTGCGCCGCCGGCACCTGCGACGCCAATGGCGTGCCGGTGGAGCTGCCGAAGATCGGCGATTTCGAGAAGAAGTGAGCTTCGAAAAGAAGTGAGCGGTGGGCCCCGACACGGTCGGGGCGCACGGTTCAGAACGGCTTTGCCAGCACAAGCCACACGATCGCGATCAGCGCGAACAGCGGCAGTTCGTTGAACCACTTCAATGCGGTCGGCGACGGTAGCGACCGCCCCTTCGCCACGCCCTTGAGCCAGCGGCCGGTGACGATGAAGTGCGCGAGGATGAGTGCGACCAGCGTCAACTTGGCATGCAGCCACCCGCCGCTGATGCCGAAATGGAACCACAGCACGCCGCCCAGGATCACCGCGATGCCGAACATGCTGTGGCCGAAGCCGTAGAGGCGCCGGCCCATCAGCAGCAGGCGCGCCTGCACGTCGCGCTGTCCGGCCGTCTCGGCCAGGTTGACCAGGATGCGCGGCAGGTAGAAGACCGTCGCCATCCAGGCGATGACGAAGACGAGATGGAAGGTCTTGACCCACAAGTACATGCGGCTGGCTCCGTCTGGCTGCGCGGGATGGCGTGCGGCGCATAGGATAGCGCGCCGCATCGCGTAAGCTTCCCGCTTTTCCGCACCCCGGACACGCGCATGACCAAGCAGTACGACGCCGACTACTTCCAGCGCTGGTACCGCGAAGGCGACATCGGCGGCGCACCGAGGCTCGCGCGCAAGGTCGCGATGGCGGTCTCGGTGGCCGAATACCACCTCGAGCGCCCGATCCGCACAGTGCTCGACATCGGCTGCGGCGAAGGCGCGTGGCGCGCGCCGCTGCTGAAGTTGCGACCGAAGGTGCAGTACCTCGGCTTCGACGGCAGCGAGTACGCCATCCGACGGTTCGGGCGCACCCGCAACCTGCACTATGCGCGCTTCGAGGACTTCCAGTACCTGCGCCCGTGCGAACCCGCCGATCTATTGGTGTGCTCGGACGTGCTGCACTACGTGCCCACGCGCGACCTCAAGCGGGGACTGCCTGGCCTGGCCGCGTTGTGCGGAGGCGTGGCGTTCCTGGAGACCTTCGCCAGGGAGGACGAATTCGACGGCGACCATGAGGGCTTCCAGCCGCGCAAGGCCGCCTGGTACCGGCAGGCCTTCAACGGCGAGGGTTTCCAGTCCATCGGCAACCACTGCTGGCTGGGCCCGCGCCTGGCCGGCGATGTCGCGGTACTGGAGGCCGCAGATGATCGGCCGATAACCTGAACAGGCCTCGCGCGGCACCCTCGCCTTTTGGGGTATGCTGCGGCGCAGCACCGCGCACCAAAAGTGGGATTTCGGACCGCCATGACCCTGTACCAACTGCATGAACTCGGACGCGCATGGATGGCGCCGCTGGCCTACATGGCCGAAGCGAACGCGCGCATCTTCTCTGCCCCGACCAGTTGGTTGTCCAACATGCCGGGCGCCGAGCGCATCGCCGCCGGCAACGAACTGATCTACCGCATCGGCAAGGACTACGAGAAGCCCGCGTGGGAGATCCACGAGGTTGAGGTCGAAGGCCGCACCGTTCCCGTCGTTGAGCAGGAGATCGTCAGGAAGCCGTTCTGCCGGTTGCTGCGCTTCAAGCGCTATACCGACGACGCCGACACGATCACCACGCTGAAGGACGACCCGGTCGTGCTGGTCGTGGCGCCGCTCTCCGGCCACCACGCCACCCTGCTGCGCGACACCGTGCGCACGCTGCTGCGCGACCACAAGGTCTACGTGACCGACTGGGTCGATGCGCGCATGGTGCCGTCGTCGGAAGGCGCCTTCAGCCTCGACGACTACGTGGCCTACGTGGAGGATTTCATCCGCCACATCGGCGCCGACAAGCTGCACGTGATCAGCGTCTGCCAGCCGACCGTGCCGGTGCTGGCGGCCGTCTCGTTGATGGCCGCGCGCGGCGAAGCCACGCCGCGTTCGCTGGTGATGATGGGCGGCCCGATCGATGCGCGCCGCAGCCCCACCGAAGTGAACAGCCTCGCCACGCGCAACCCGTTGTCGTGGTTCGAGAACAACGTGATCAACACGGTGCCCATGCCCTACCCGGGCGAAGGCCGCCGCGTATATCCCGGCTTCCTGCAGCACGCCGGCTTCATCGCGATGAATCCCAGCCGCCATTTCATGTCGCACTGGGACTTCTACGCGGACCTGGTGAAGGGCGACATGCAGGACGCCGAATCGCACCGCAAGTTCTACGACGAGTACAACGCCGTGCTCGACATGCCGGCCGAGTACTACCTGGACACGATCCGCACCGTGTTCCAGGAGTTCCTGCTGCCGCGCGGCAAGTGGAAGGTCAATGGCGAGCTGGTGACGCCATCGGCCATCAAGAAGACCGCGCTGATGAGCATCGAAGGCGAGCTGGACGACATCTCCGGCCAGGGCCAGACGGCTGCCGCGCACGACCTGTGCACCGGCATCGCGAAAGCCCACCACAAGCACCTGACCGTCGAAGGCGCCGGCCACTACGGCATCTTCAGCGGCCGCCGCTGGCGCGACAACGTCTATCCGCAGGTGCGCGACTTCATCGCGAAGTACGCGGGCTGACGCGCGCGGCGCGTTGGCCTAGCGCGCGCCCGGCGAGCCGGAGCGCGTGATGATCCAGCGCACCGCGGCGTCCACCGGTTCGCTGGAACCCGAGAACGCCACGTTGTGCCCCAGTCCGGGGAACACCCTGGACTCGTACGCCTTGCCCTGCGCCTTGAGCGCATCGAGACGTTCGACCGATAGCCCCACCGGTGCCTGGACGTCGACGTCCCCGTACAGCCAGAGCCCCGGGATCGACAGCGCCGCGAGCGCATCGCGCGGATCGGTGTCGGCGAATGCGTAGCGATCCGGATCGTTGCTGATGTGGTCCCGCGCCTCGGCCTCGGTGTGCGTCGCCCAGAAATCCGGCGCGCCTTCCGTGTAGAACTGGAAGCGCAATTGCTCGCGCGCCGTCACGACCGGTCCACTGAAGAACACCATGAACTGCACGGCGGGATTCTTCCTGGCGGCGAGCGGAATGATCCAGGCCGCCTGGCTGAAGCCGACCAGCCCGACGGGTATCTCGCGAGAAGGAAGACGCCCCCTCAGTGTGTCCACGGCTTTGTCCGCATCCGTGGCCAGCATGTCGAGATTGGCCGCATCGACGTTGTTGGTGCCCACTTCGGGCCCTGCGTAGAGGCCACCCGACTCGCCGACGCCGCGCTTATCGTACGTCAGTACCGCGATACCGTCTTTGGCCAGGCGCACGGCGAAATCCGCCATGCGCTTCTCCTGGCCCGACCCATGCACGATGACGACGGCGGCGCGCGGGTGTTCGGGCTGGAATAGCGTACCGACGAGGGTGACGCCGTCGCTCTCGAACCTGACGTCCTTCGATGCGATGCCGGCGAGTCCTTCAGCGCGCGGTGCAGACGCGACCAGCAGCAGCGACAGGCACAGCAGGCGCACAAGACCATGACGCATGACGACGGTTCCTTGGATCTCTTCGAAAAAATACCGGGCCGCAGAAGCGGCCCGGCGTTCGATGCCTCACACCACCGGCGTGCGCACCAGCAGGTGCTTGGCCAGCCAGCCGTGGAAGCGGCCGATGTAGCGTGCCAGGTGCAGCGTGCCGAACAGCAGCAGGAAGCCCGCCAGGAAGCACACCGGCCACAGCCATGGCCAATCCGGCGTCAGGTTGATGACGTCGACGTCGAACGCACCGGCGTGGCCCAGCAGCAGGATGACCGGTGCCGCCATCAGGCTCAGCGAGACGGCCAGGAAGGTGATCGCGATGGTGAAGTAGGCCGTGCCCAGCGCTTGCATTAGCACCAGGTACAGCATCGCCGTCCAGGTGCGGCCATCGGTGAACAGTTCCTGCAGGCGCGTCGTCCACGGCTTGTCGCGCTGCGTGTACAGCGGGCGGCGTGGCATGCGCTCACCCAGCAGCACCTCCACGATGCGGCCTTCCACCAGCGACAGCAGCCGCACCGACATCAGGAACAGCAGCAGCAGCGGAATGCCGACGATCAGGATCAGCAGGCCGACCGACAGGCTGGCGCCGGTGACGACCCAGGTGAAATAGAACGTACCCGTCGCCAGCGACAGCAGCATGTAGAACAGCGCGCCATAGGTGCGCGGATCGGCGGCGACACCGAAGAAGCGCCCCACCAGCGAGGTGCGCTTGGGCGGTGCCGGCGGCCGCAGCGCGCGGGTCACGGTGACTTCGGTGTCGCGGTAGATGTCGGCCACTTCCTCCGGTGCGCCGTAACTGCCGGCGACCGAGGCGATGACGTCGGCTTCCGACGTACCCGGGTTGGCCGCCATCTCCGCGCGCAGGTATTCCTCCGCGTCGTAGAGGGCGTCCTGGACCATGGCCTTGTCGGCGCCCGACAGCGCGGCGCGCAACTGCTCCAGGTAGGCAGGGATCGTGGTGGGCAACGTGCCCGGCGTGATGGTGGTGGTGTTCATGCAGGAATCCCCTCAAGCACGGAATCGACGGAATCTCGGGTGGCGCGCCAGGCGGCGGTCCACGCCTGCAGGGTCTGCCGCCCTGCCTCGGTAATGCGGTAGTAGCGGCGCGGCGGCCCGGCGACGGAGGGTTCGACGAAGCTGTCCAGCAGTCCGCCGCCCTCCAGGTTGCGCAGCACCGGGTACAGCGCACTCTGCTTGCCGCTGAGCACGCCTTCGCCCACGCGTTCCAGCTGTTTGGCGATCAGGTAGCCATACAACGGCTCCCCGGCGCGGGCCAGGACGGCGAGCAACGCCAGCGAGACGGTGCCGGCGCTGAGCTCTTTCTGGAACTTCTTCAGGTGGATGTCGGGTTCGTTCATCGCTCCCCCTTTGCGGACCGGCCGCTAGGTTGGAGAGGATGCTATTACGAAGTTTGATATAGCGAATGTGCCAGTAGTCACTGGGACCGGCGGCCTCCCTACAATCGGCCCACCTACCGCCCCGGATCCGCCATGCGCCTGACGCCCCTGCTGCTCACCTGCCTGTTCGCCCTGCCCGCCGCGCACGCGGCCGAACCGCCGAAGTACCTGAGCGCCAAGGAGATCCTGGATGCCTCGCCGGACGCCGACTGGCGCACCCTGGACCCGGCGAACACGCTTTACATGGACGTGCCCGGCGGCCGCGTGGTGATCGAACTGGCACCGTCTTTCGCACCGGAGCACACGGCCAACATCCGCACGCTGGCGCACGAGGGCTTCTGGAACGGACTGGGCATCTACCGTTCGCAGGACAACTTCGTGGTGCAGTTCGGCGATGCCGATGCGGAAGACACCGCCAAGGCGAAGCCGCTGGGTACCGCGAAGACCAAGCTGCCGGCGGAGTTCGCGCGCACCTCCCAGGGCGTGGCCTTCACGCCGCTGCCCGACGCGGACGGCTGGGCGCCCGACGTCGGCTTCGTCGAGGGTTTCCCCGCAGGGCGCGATCCCAAGACGAACGAGGTCTGGTTGGCCCATTGCTACGGCGCGCTCGGCGCAGGCCGCGGCGGTCCGCCGGACAGCAGCAACGGCAGCGAGTTGTACGTGGTCACGGGTCAGTCGCCGCGGCAACTGGACCGCAACATCACCCTCGTGGGCCGCGTGGTGAAGGGCATGGAACTGCTGAGCGCGATCCCGCGCGGGCCGGAGCCGATGGGCTTCTACGAGAACGCCACCGAACGCACGCCGATCACCGCCGTCCGCCTGGCCCGCGATGTGCCGGAAGCCGAACGCACGCCGCTGCAGGTCCTGCGTACGGACTCGAAGACCTTCGCCGCCGCCACCGAAGCGCGCCGCAACCGGCGCGACGGCTGGTACGTGCGTCCTGCCGGCCACATCGACCTGTGCAACGTGCCGCTGCCGGTGCGCACGCCGCCGACCCGCTGAGCCTCCACGAGCGCCGTCCCGACGGGCGGCGCTTGACAGCGGCGCCCCGTACTTAGATATATAGCAAATACGTTAATTATCTAAGTCCACATGACAGTCGACCGCATCTTCGACGCCCTGGCCTCCCGCCCGCGTCGCGAAATCCTCGCCTACCTGTCCGCGCAGGAACTCACCGCCGGCGAGATCGCCGCGCGCTTCGACATGAGCGCGCCGGCCATCTCGCGCCACCTGTCCGTGCTGGAAGCCGCCGGCCTGGTCAGCAGCGACAAGCGGGGGCAGTTCGTCTTCTACCGGCTGGCGCCCGACAACCTCGTCAACACGCTGACCGGTTTCGCGTTCGAGGTCTGCCCCACCGCCGGCCCGCTGAAGCGCGAAGCCAAGGCACGCGCACGCAAGACCGCCACGCCCAAACCCCGCTGAATCCTCGAGGAGCCCCCATGCATCGCCATGCCGACGTCGTCCCGGGTTTCCCCACCGCCCGCATCCGCTCGTACTCGGGCGGGCTGCCGGTGGAGGTGGTGTTGCTGGCGCAACTCGGGCCCGGCGCGGGCGACCGCCTGCACGCGGAGACCGGCGCGCTGCAGCGCACGCATCCGGGCTTCGTGGACGCGCTCGACGAACCGTCGGTGCGCATCGCCGCACCGGATTTCGAGGCCGGCGAACGCAGCGCGCTCTACACCTTCACCGTCGGTGCCGACGGCCATCCTTTCCATCGCCACGCCGGGCATCGCACGTTCACCGCGGTGACCGGCAGCGGCGGCGCGCGCCTGCGCTTCTCGACCGCCTCCGACGAACAGCTCGCGCGCGACCCCGCGCATTTCGCCGCCGCCCTCCACCACGTCGACCTGCCGGCCGATGCGCTTTTCAGCGTGCGCTTCGGCGGCGGCACCTGGCACCAGTTCGCCCCGCTGCAGGCCGGCACCACGCATCCGGTGCTGTTCGCGCTGTCCTGCCACACGGACGAACTCGGCGGCCTGCCGCACGGCGCCCTGCAGGACAAGGTGCTCGCCGGCGAGGCGAACATCGCGACGCTGACCGAAACGCTGCCGTCCGCCGTGCAGGGCTGGCTGGCCGCCCATCCGGCGCATGCGCAGCGCATTCCCACCGTGCGTCTCGCCCTGCATGCGCCGCCAGGCAGCTGGCAGCAGCATCTCTGCGCCGCACTGCGCGCGCGTGCCGGGCGGCTGCGCACGCGCCTGGCCGGCTGGTGCGGCGAGATCGGCTTCGTCGAGGGCCGCGCATCGCCGGTGAAGGCGCTGCCATCGCCGCCAGTCGGATCGCTGCTGTCCGACGAACTGCCGGGCTTCCACCACCAGGACACGTTCAGCCTGCGCCTGCAGGGCACGGCGACGGCCACGGCGTCGGCACTGATGGCCGATGTGCTGGAAGGCTTCCTGCAGTACCGCCCCACCGGCGTGACCCAGCTCATGCGGCTGCGCAATGTGCTGGTGCGCCCGTTGCGCCTGCGCACCTCACCGCTGGGATGCCCGGTGTCCTCACTGCTTTCCACCGCGGAGGGCCCGCTGTTCGCCGGGCGCTATCCGGTGCTCGGGCAGCAGGTCGATGCCGATGGGCGGCGCGCGCAAGTGATCCTCGGCGCGGACGACCGGCACCTGGCATTCCGGTCCTGCGTGGGCGTGCAGATCACCGAAGACGGCGTGGAAGTGACCCTGGGCACCCGCGTGCGGTGCCGCAACGCCTTCGGTCGCGCCTACATGGGTGCGATCAGCGGCGTCCACCATGCGTACATCGCGCCGGCCATGCTGCGAATGGCGGTGGAAGGCGCGGCGCGGCGGCATGCGCCGCTTTCGCTGGCGCAGGGTTTGTTCGCCTGACGCCGGTCAGGCGGCGCGCTGGCTGACCGCCACGCTGCCCAGGATCAGCGCGCCGGCGGCGAGCATCGCCAGCGTCACCGGCTCGCCGAGGAACGCCCAGGCGAAGCCCGCGCCGAACAGAGGCACCAGGTAGGTCACCGTCGATGCGCGCGCCGGACCGATCCGCTGGATCAGCCGGTAATACAGCAGGAAGGCGTAGCCGGTGCAGACGACACCGATCGCAATCGCCGCGCCCCACGCGCTGTTGGGAATCGCGCCCGTCGGCCAGTGCGTCGCCGCGAACGGCAGCACCAGCAGCGCCGCGCAGCTCAGCGTCGCCGCCGCAGCGGCGGCCGGCGGAATACCGCTCAGGTGCTTGCGCACGAGATTGACGCCTACGCCGTACAGCAACGCCGCCGTGGAGCCGGCCACGACCGCGCCGCCGACGCTCAGGCCGCCGGCCTTGCTGGTGGCCAGCACCACCACGCCGACGAAGCCCACCAGCAGCGCCAGCGAACGGCGCGTGCCGATCTTCTGGCCGAAGAACAAGAACCCCACCAGCGCCGTGAACAGCACGGTCATCGCGTTGCAGATCGCGCCGATCGCCGCGGGCGAACGTTGTGCCGCCCACGCGAACAGCAGGAAGGGAATCGCTGAATTGATCGCGCCGATGATGGCCAGGCGCGGCCACATGCCGGCACGGAAGTGCGCACGCTCGCGCCACAGGAACGGCAGCAGGACCAGCGCGCCCAGCGCCAGCCGCACTTCCACCAGCGCGAAGGGCCCGAACGGGTTCGCCGCGATGCGCATGAAGAGGAACGAACTGCCCCAGATGGCGCCCAGCGCCAGCAGCTCCAGCGGCGTGCGCCAGTCGCGCCCGGCCACCTCGGGGAGCGGTCCCACGGCGGCGTTGCCCTGCGTCATCGGTGCACCCTCGTTCGTGCCTGGCACCATTCTGGCGGAACGCGTGCGGCCCACAAGCGCGTACGATACGGCCAAGCCACAAATCTGGCTTGTGCCTGGAGCCGTCATGAGCCTGCGTCCCGCCCTGCTGCCCGCCCTCGGCGTGTTCGCCGCCGCCGCACGCCACCAGAATTTCGCCCACGCGGCCGACGAGCTGCACCTCACCGCGAGCGCCGTCAGCCACCACGTGCGCAAGCTGGAAACGTTGCTGGGCGTGGCGCTGTTCCAGCGCCATGCGCGCGGCGTGAAGCTCACGGTCGAGGGCCGGCAGCTCGCGGATGCGGCGAATGCAGCGCTGGGCGACATCGATGCGGTCGCCTCCCACCTGCAGCTGGCGGGCAAGACCACCACCCTGCGCATCACCACGCTGCACTCGCTGGCGTATTGCTGGTTGCTGCCCCGGCTCCCCCGCTTCTGCGTGCGCCATCCGCACATCCGCCTGCATGTCGACACGGGCATCGCGCTGACCCGCTTCGACGACGAAGGGCCGGAACTCGGCATCCGCCACGGCCCCGGCCACTGGGCGGGCCTGACGTCGCATCACCTGATGGACGATGAGTTGTTCCCGGTCGCATCCCCCGCCCTGCCGGGCATCGAGGACGTGAAGGAGCCGCGCCAGATCGCGCAGCTGCCGCTGGTGACCGATCTCGCCCTGCAGGGCTGGCGCGACTGGTTCCGCGCCGCCGGCGTGCGCGGCCTGCGCCTGCCGACCATGCACAGCTTCAACGACAGCACTGACGCGATGCGCGCCGCGGTCTATGGCGTGGGCGCTGCGCTGGCGCGTCGGCACGTGGCCCAGCCCTACCTGCAGCGCTACGAACTCGTGCGCCTGCCCGGCCCCGCACTGAAAGCCCGCTTCGCGTACTACGCCGTGCACCCGGCGCACAAACCGCCCAGCGCCGCGGCGCAGGCCTTCATCGACTGGCTCAAGGAAGAGGCGCGCGACGAGCGCACGCCGTTACCGCCGATGCCGGACGATTTCCTGGGTCGCGCCGGCCATCGGTAGTCGGGGACAGCGTCAGGGCACGGCTTTGAGCGCCTGCACCACGATCGGCTTCAGCGCGCGGATGTTGGCATCGTCGGATTGGTCGGCGTCCAGATGGACGCTCATCAGGAACGCCATCAGATCGTGGCGGCGCGCAAGCCACGCGCTGTCGGCGTAGGCTTGGTTCGCGTCGCCCAACCGCGGTGGCAACGCGTCGAACCAGCGCGTCCACGCCGCTTCGTCCAGCACGCCGCGCTTCGCGGCGTACAGCACGGGCCGCGCCAATCGTCCCGGCTCACCGAAGACATAGGCATGCGCATTTGCCGGCACCACCTGGGCGGCGACCGCCCGCAGGAGCGTCTCCACCTGCGCACGGTCCACGCGTTCGTTGAGCACCAACTGGAGCGACCAATCCGCACCGTGGGCAACGCCATGACGCCAGCCCTCCTTCGCATCGAATCCGCGGTAGTCGCGCACCGAGGACAGATAAGCTGCCGCCCGTTCCACCATGACGGCGCGCTCCTCCGCCGACATCCAGGACGACATCCGGTCCGTGCGTGCGACTTCCGAAAGGACGAGCGCGGCGAACGGCGGACCCAGTCCGTTGCCGCCCTCCTCGTCCAGCGTCGCGTAGAGGCGGTCGCGCAACGCGCGCCGCTGCGCCACGTCCAGCTTCCCCGCGCGCATCCAGGCGCTGAGCGCCTCGTAGGCGACACCGTCGCGCAGCGCCGGATCCGGGTCGGAAAGACAGGCCGGCAGCGTCGCGACCAAGGCGGCACGCACGTCATCCGACACGATGAATGTCTGTTCCTTCATCAACCGCAATGAAGACACATCCGTGCCTTCCGGCGGACACGCGGCCATCGCCGAAGGCGACAGCGTTAGCCCCACCCATGCCAGCCATGCCCGTGCATGCATCGTCATGCCCTCGTGTTGTGCGGAACGCTCAGAGGCTCGCGCCGTCGAACGGACTCACCTTGAGCGCCGCCAAGTCCACGCCGGGCAGGCAGCGTACGTTGACGGCGGCCATCAGGGCGCCGGTCTTCGGATGCGCCGCTTCGCCGTACGGCGCGATGCCGCAGACAGCGCAGAAGTGATGCTGGATGTGGTGCTTGTTGAACGTATAGGTCGACAGGTCGCCTTCGGGCGTCTTCAACACCAGCGCCTCGCGCGGCGCGAACCACAACAGGCCGCCACGCCGACGGCAGAGCGAGCAGTTGCAGTCGATCACGTCGTTGACATCGCCTTCGACCTCGAACGCGATCCGCCCGCAGTGGCAGCTTCCTTCGTGCTTCATGGCAGGGTTCCCCGTTGGCTGGAAACCAAGCGTATATCGAATGGCACGGGCGCAGGCATGACCTTCGGCCTATGCTGTCGCTTCCGCCCACCGCTGCACCGCAACAGGACTCCCATGCGCAAGACCCTGCTCGCCGCCGCCCTCCTGGCCTCGCTGTCCGCCTGCCAGAAGAGCGAAGCCCCCACCGTCGCCCCGGGTGCCGATACCTCGGCTGCGGTCGCGGACACCGCCAAGGCCGATGCCGCCTTCGCCGGCCTGTCGACGCGCGCGCTGGAAGGCTGGCTGCAACTCTCTCCCGTCGGCGCCACCCAGATCGGCGAACACAAATACGACGGCGAACTCGACGATTTGAGCGCGGCCGGCCGGCAGAAGGGCCTGGACTTCAGCAAGAAGATCCTGGCCGAACTGGATGCCACCGACATCGCCGCGCTGTCGCGCGAGAACCAGGTCGATGCGGCCATCCTGCGCAACCAACTGCAGTACGACATCTGGACCGCCGAAACCCTGCAGAGCTGGGCATGGGATCCGCAGGTCTACAACAATGTCGCCGGCGGCGCGATCTACGGCTTGATGGCGCGCGAGTTCGCGCCGTTGCCCGACCGCCTGAAGTCCGCCACGGCGCGCATGCAGAAGATTCCCGCGCTGCTGGCGCAGGCGCGCGAGAACCTCGATCCCGCGCGCGTGCCCAAGGTGCACGCCGAGACCGTCGCCAAGCAGAACGCCGGCATCCTCAGCATCGTCGAGACCTTCATCACGCCGCACCTCAAGGACCTGACGGACGCCGATCGCGCGCAGGCCGAGGCCGCCATCGACAACCTGAAGAAGGCCGTGGCCGAACACCAGGCCTGGCTGGACAAGACGCTGGTGCCGAACGCGAAGGGCGACTTCCGCATCGGCCAGACGCTGTACGACCAGAAGCTGCAGTTCGCCCTGCTCTCCTCGCTGTCGCGCGCCGACATCAAGCAGCGCGCCGAAGGCGAGCTCAAGCGCGTGCGCGAAGACATGTACGGCATCGCCCGCACCGTGCTGAAGGACAAGCCCGGCGCGCCCGCCCTGCCCGAAACGCCCACCGCCGAGGAACAGCAGAAGGCGATCGAAGCCGCGCTCGAGCTGGCCTACGCCGAACGTCCGGCCCGCGACAAGGTGGTGCCGGACGCGGAAGCCGCGCTGGCCCAGGCCACCGAGTTCGTCCGCAAGCACGACCTGGTCACGCTGCCGGACGCGCCGGTGGAAATCATCGAGATGCCGGAGTTCCAGCGCGGCGTGGCGGTGGCGTACTGCGATTCGCCCGGCCCGCTCGACAAGAACCTGAAGACCTTCTACGCCGTCTCGCCGATCCCGGACGAGTGGGACCAGAAGCAGGTCGACTCCTTCCTGCGCGAATACAACAGCCGGATGATCCACCTGCTGAGCATCCACGAGGGCACGCCGGGCCATTACCTGGAAGGCTGGCATTCGGCCAAGTTCCCGTCGACGCTGCGCGCCGTGCTGCGCTCGGGCATGTTCGCCGAGGGCTGGGCCGTCTACACCGAGAAGATGATGGCCGACGCCGGCTACCTCGACAACGATCCGCTGTTCCGCCTGGTGCAGATGAAGTTCTACCTGCGCACGATCGCCAACGCGATCCTCGACCAGGGCGTGCAGGTCGATGGTTGGACGCGCGAACAGGCGATGGACCTGATGGTGCGCCAGACCTTCCAGCAGGAGCGCGAAGCGGCCGGCAAGTGGACGCGCGCGCAGCTTACGTCGGCGCAGCTGCCCACGTAGTTCGTCGGCGTGCAGGAGCACTTCGACATGCGCAAGGCGGCGGAAGCCAAGCAGGGCGCGCAGTTCAACCTGAAGGCCTACCACGACCAGGTGCTGTCCTACGGCGCGCCGCCGGTGCGCTTCGTGCGCCAGCTGATGCTGGACGAACCGATCAAGTGACGTCCCGGCGCGCGCGCAGCGCGCCTTTCCCGGGACGTCATCTCCGCGAACGCGGGGATCCAGCGACGTCCACCGCACGCTGTAGAGCGGAGCTTGCTCCGCTTCTTCGCGAAAGAGCAGCCGAGCAAGCTCGGCTCTACGTCAGGCGCGACGTCGCCACGATCACGCCGTTGCCATCGGCATAGATCCAGTCGCCCGGCGCGATCGACAGCCCGGCGAACGCCACCGGCACGCCGACTTCGCCCAGGCCGCGCTTCTCGGTCTTCATCGGATGCGCCGCCAGCGCCTGCACGCCGAGCGGCAAGGCCGCCAGCGCATCGACATCGCGCACGCAGCCGAAGATCAGGAAGCCGGACCAGCCGTGCTTCACCGCGTTCGCGGCGATCTGATCGCCGAGCAGCGCGCGGCGCAGCGAACCACCGCCGTCCACGACGATGACGCGTCCCTCGCCCGGCGTGGCCGCCAGTTCGCGCACGCGCGAATTGTCCTCGAAGCACTTCACCGTCACCGCCGGTCCGGCGAACGCGACGCGTCCACCATAGCCGCGGAACACCGGCGCTGCGACCTGCACGTCCGGGTACTGGTCGCACAGATCGGGGGTCGTCCAGGTCATGTGCGGGCTCCGGCTTGGGGTGTCCGATGGTAACGCGGCGATGACGCCGCCACGCTATCCTGCGCGCATGGACGATCTCTTCGCTTCGGCACCCCCGGTCGCGACGGCCGGCATCCGCGTCGGCATCGGTGGCTGGACCTTCGCGCCCTGGCGCAAGAACTTCTACCCCGCCGGCCTGGTGCAGCGGCGCGAGCTGGAATACGCCAGCCGCCAGCTCACCGCCATCGAGATCAACGGCACCTACTACAGCACGCAGAAGCCAGCGACCTACGCCAGCTGGCGCGACCAGGCACCCGAGGGATTCGTGTTCTCGGCCAAGGCGCCCAAGCGGATCATGCAGTCGCGCTCGCTGGCGTCGACGCGTGCGCAGGTCGAGGATTTCGTCGGCGGCATCGCCGAACTGGGCGCCAAGCTCGGCCCGCTGGTGTGGCAGTTCGAAGCGGGCCGTCGCGTCGACGCCGAGGAACTCGACGCCTTCCTGACGCTGCTGCCGCGCGACATCGAAGACCGGCCGCTGCGGCATGCGCTGGAAGTCCG
The DNA here is from genome assembly GCF_900104255.1 of Pseudoxanthomonas sp. CF385. Lineage (NCBI taxonomy): Bacteria > Pseudomonadati > Pseudomonadota > Gammaproteobacteria > Lysobacterales > Lysobacteraceae > Pseudoxanthomonas > Pseudoxanthomonas sp. CF385. The sequence continues at coordinate 1,458,376 of NZ_FNKZ01000001.1, read as the reverse complement.
CGATCCGGCCGCCGTAGATGCCGGCCTGATCGAACTCGCACGGCGGCATAAGGTAGCCACGGTCTTCACCGACTCCACCGAACATCCCTCCTTCGCCGACCTCACCGCGGACTTCGTCTATGCGCGTCTGATGCGCTCGCAGCCGATCGACACCGGCTACCCGCCAAAGGAACTCGCGCTGTGGGCCGAACGTGCACGCGCATGGTCGCGTGGTGAAGACATCGCCGAACTGCCGCATGTGGGTGAGCACGCGCCAGCGCTACCGCATCGCGATGTGTTCGTGTATTTCATCAGCAGCGCGAAGGAACGCAATCCCGCCGCGGCGATGGCGCTTATCCGCAGGCTGGCGAAGTAGCACTCAGTAGCGCAACGGGCGCTTCGCGATGATCCAGCCCGCGACACCCGCACCGACCAGGCAGGTGAACGCCACATAGTGGGCGGGCGCGAGCGGGCCCCACGCCTTCGACAACCAGGCGAGCAGCGGCGGCGTCAGTCCGCCGAACACCGCATAGGCTACGTTGTACGAGAACGACAGGCCGGAGAAGCGCACGTCCGGCGGAAACGCCGCGACCATCAGCGCCGGCGTCACCCCGACCACGCCGCAGCAGAATCCGGCCAGCGTGTACCAAGCCACGAACTGCGCCTCGTGGCCCGCCACCAGCGCGCCGTAGAGCGCGTAAGCGGCGATGACCAGCCCCAGGGAACCCGACAGCAGCGCGCGTCCCACGCCGATCCTGTCCACCGCCCACCCGGCCGCCAGGCAGCCGAACACCAGCGCCAGCGTCGCCAGGCTGTTGCCGCGGAACGCGACCGCGGGCGCGATGCCGAAGCTGGTCTGCACCAGGGTCGGCGTCAGCAGCACGACGACCACGATCGCCGCGGTCAGCTGCCAGGACGCGAGGATCGACAGCACCACAGCCGGCCGATGCGCCGCCAGCACCTGTTTCACCGGCATGCGTCGCGCCAGTTGCCGGCGTTCGCGCATTTCGACGAACACCGGCGTCTCCTCCAGCCAGCGCCGCAGCCACACGGCGATGAAGCCGAACACGCCGCCGAGCAGGAACGGCACGCGCCACACCCAGGCCTGCACCTCGGCGGCGCTGTAACGCGCATTGATCCACGCCGCCAGCAGCGAGCCGATCAGGATGCCGGCAGTCAGGCCCGCCGTCAGCGTCGCGCAGGCGATGCCGACGCGGCTGCGCGGCACGTGTTCGGCCACGAAGACCCAAGCGCCGGGCACTTCGCCACCGACGGCGATGCCCTGCACGATCCGCATCGCCAGCAGCAGCAACGGCGCCAGCAGACCGACCTGCGCGTGCGTCGGCAGCAGGCCGATCAGCAGCGTCGGCACCGACATCATGAAGACGCTGAGCGTGAACATGCGCTTGCGCCCCAGCCGGTCGCCGAAGTGCGCCATCACGATGCCGCCGAGCGGGCGCGCCACGTAACCCGCGGCGAAGATGCCGTACACCTGCAGCTGTGCAAGCCAGGGCGCCGTGCCGGGCGGGAAGAACAACGCCCCCAGCGTCTTGGCGAAGAACACGAACACCACGAAGTCGTAGAACTCCAGCGCGCCGCCCAACGCCGACAGGCCGAGCGTCTTCGCGTCGCGCCGGTCGAAGGGACGATGGACGGGGGCGGCGGAGGCGTTCATGCAAGGGAGGTCGAAACGGGGCGGCGGGCGACCATCGCATGCGGCCACGCCTTCGTCCAGTTCAGGGCGGCAGCGGACGCCGACCCCGGCCGAGCATGCGATCCAGCCCCAGCAACACCAGTCCCAACACGACGAAGACGCCCAGCACGCCCACGGCGTTCACGCCCACGCGCGCCCAGCCCAGCTGGCCGACGTCGATGAAGGGATACGGGTATTCGCCCACCCAGGCCCCGCGCACGAACACCCAGATCACGTAGGCCAGCGGGAACGACAACCACGCCAACACGTCGCGCGCGCTCAGGGTCCCGTGCGGCACGCAGGCCAGCCACCATGCGCAATAGGCCAGCGGTGCGGCGTAGTGCAGCCCGGTATCGGCCCACCATTGCGCGCCCTGCGGCTGCCACAGATGGCGCAGGATGAAGAAGTAGATGCAGCCGGTGACGCCGATATAGAGCGCCACCGCCGCCCGCACGCGCGGACGCGCGAAGAAGCCCGTCCCGCCTGCAGCGGCCGTCCAGGCCACCGCCACCACCGCGATATTGCTGAGGATGGTGAAGTAGCTGAAGAAGCGCAGCGTGCCGAATGCCACGCCGACATTGTCGCGGGTCAGCTGCACCAGCAGCACGTATTGCAGGAGCAACGCGGCCAGCGACAGTGCGCCGACGATGCCGGCGGAGATGCGGGAGGCGGCGGACAGGCGTGCGGGCGACATCGGTCATCCTCGATCCACGGTCCTGCCAGCTTGCCATGCCAGGCGTCCGGTCGGGAGTGGTCTGATCGCCAGCCATGCGGCGCTTCGGCGACAATGCACGCATGCCGATGACACCGACCGCCAATGCCCAGCTGCAGATCCACCTGTGCGTGCTGCTGTGGGGCTTCACCCCCATCCTGGGCAAGATGATCAGCCTCTCCGCGCTGCCGCTGGTGTGGTGGCGCATGCTGATCGTGGTCGCGGCGCTGGCGCTGCTGCCGCGCGTCTGGCGTGGTCTGCGCGCGATGCCGCTGAAGCTGGTGCTGGCGTACTGCGGCATCGGCCTGATCGTCGCCCTGCATTGGCTGACGTTCTACGGGGCCATCAAGCTGTCCAATGCGTCGGTCGCGGTGACCTGCATCGCCCTGGCGCCCGCCTTCACCTCGGTGATCGAGCCCTGGCTCACCCGCCGCCCGTTCTCGTGGCGCGAACTGCTGTTCGGGATCGCGGTGCTGCCGGGCGTGGCACTGGTGGTCGGCGGCATTCCCGATGGCATGCGCCTGGGTGTGCTGGTCGGCGCGCTGTCGGCATTGCTCGTCGCGGTGTTCGGCCCGCTCAACAAGCGCCTGATCGACCACGGCGAACCGCTGACCATCACCGGGCTCGAGCTGGGTGCGGGCACCTTGCTGCTGACCGCGCTCGCACCGCTGATGCCGATGCTGTTCCCCGCCTTCGCCGGCGACCTGTTCGTGCTGCCCGGCCTCAAGGACGGCGTACTGCTGGTGATCCTGTCGCTGGCCTGCACGCTGCTGCCGTTCGCGCTGTCGCTGGTCGCGCTGAAGCACCTGAGCGCCTATGGCGTGCAGCTGGTCACCAACCTGGAGCCGGTCTACGCCATCGTGCTCGCCATCGTGCTGCTGGGCGAACAGCGCGAACTGACCCCGCTGTTCTACCTCGGCGTCGGCATCATCCTGGCCGCGGTGTTCCTGCACCCGCTGAGCCAGCGCAAGAAGCGCATCGAGCACCCGGAGGTGCTGGGCACCTCCGAGGCGAAAGGCATCGTCGACTGACGCACCTCAGCGGGCGACCACCACCGGCACCGGGCTGGTCGCGATCACCTTCAGCGCCACCGAGCCAACGAACAGCTGCTTCAGCGCACCGCGGCCGTGCGTGCCCATCACCACCAGGTCGGCCTTGCCGGCCTTCGCCTGCTTGACGATGCTCTCGGCGGGCTCGCCGACCAGCACTTTTTCGACGAACGGGATCTGCGCGCGCTTGAGGGCGGTCCGCGCCTTCTTCAGCGCATAGGCGCCGTTCTCCGCGTGGTAGCGCTCCACGCCGTCGCTGCCCAGCTCGAGGGCGACCGACCGCAGCAGCGGCGGATCGACATACAACAGGATGACGGTCGGCGTCTCCGCCAACGACGCGCTCAACTGCACCAGGTGGCGGACAGCCGCCAGGCCGATCTCGCTTCCGTCCACGGCCAACATGATCTTCATCATCGTGCTCCGTTGGGGGCGGGCGCACCGTGCGCCGCCGACGGAGGCAGGATGCGTCGCCCTGACGCAGCCCGCATTGATCCCGATCAACTCAGGCGGCGGCCACCACCACGCGGTCACGGCCGCTGCGCTTGGCCTCGTACAACGCCTGGTCGGCGCGACGGAACATGGTCTCGGCGGTGTCGTCGCGCAGACGCGCGGCCAGGCCGATGCTGACCGAGATCGGCAGGCCCATCGGCAGCAGGCCCACGCTCTGGCGCATGAATTCGCATTGCAGGCGCGCTTCTTCCAGGGTGGCGCCCGGCATCAGGATGACGAACTCCTCGCCGCCGTGGCGCGCAGCCAGGCCGCGGCCGGCCGCCTGCGCTTTCAGCATGTCGGCCAGCGCCACCAGCACGCGGTCGCCCTCGTCGTGGCCGTGGATGTCGTTGACCGTCTTGAAGTGGTCCACGTCCAGCACCGCGACGGCGAGCGGATCGCCGCTCTGCGCCGCCTTCTGCATGGCGCCGTCCAGCGCGGCGGTGAAGGCGCGCCGGTTCGGCAGCCCGGTCAGCGGATCGGTGCGCGTCTGTTCCGAAAGATCGGCGTTCTGCTGTTCCAGCTGGTCCTGGTAGAGCTGCATCTGCTGCTCGTACCAGTCGCGCTCGTGCAACTGGTGCCGCAGCTGCTTGCTGACGCGGCGCAGCTCCAGCAACTGGACGATCTGCCGCGACAGCGCATCCAGCGCCTGCAGCTGGAACGGCGCCAGTTCGTGCGGTTGGTCGTCCACCACGCACAACGCGCCCAGCGCGAAGCCTTCCTGCGTCACCAGCGGCGCGCCGGCGTAGAAGCGGATGCCGTTCGCCGCGGTCACCAGCGGATTGTCGGCGAAGCGGGTGTCGCGGGTCGCATCGGACACCACGGTCGCCGCGCCGGGATCCAGCACGGTGTGCGCGCAGAACGAGGTCTCCAGCGACGGATCCGGGCTCTCCATCCCGACCTGCGCCTTGAACCACTGGCGGTCGCGGTCGATCAGCGTCACCGCCGCCATCGGCACGCCGCAGATGCCGGCGGCGATGCGGACCAGATCATCGAACGCGCGTTCGGGTTCGCTGTCGAGGATGTCGAAGCTGCGCAGCGCAGCAAGGCGTTGTTCTTCGTTGTCGGGCTTGGGCGGTTTGCTCATGCCGGCAATCAGGGTCTGGAGTCGCGCGCAGTATGCCTGCGTTTGCCGCAAAGGTAAGCCGCGCTAACGCGACCCCGGTCACGCTACCCCTACCAGACATCCTGCTGCGGCAGCAGGCCGCGCAGTTCCTGGTCGGTCAGATTGCGCCAGCGTCCGGGTTTCAGGTCCCCCAGCTTGACGTTGTCGATGCGGACGCGCCGGAGCTGGGTCACGCGGTAATCGAACGCCGCGGCCATCAGGCGGATCTGCCGGTTCAGGCCCTGGGTCAGGATGATGCGGAAGCCGAACTTGGCGATCCGGCTGGTCCGGCACGGCAGCGTCATCTCGTGGTGCACGCGCACGCCGCGCGCCATACCGCGCAGGAACTCGTCGGTGACCGGCTTGTTCACCGCCACCAGGTACTCCTTCTCGTGGCGGTTCTCCGCGCGCAGGATCTGGTTGACGATGTCGCCGTTGCTGGTCAGCAGGATCAGGCCTTCCGAATCCTTGTCGAGCCGTCCGATCGGGAAGATGCGCTGCTCGTGGCCGATGAAGTCGACGATGTTGTCCTTCACCGAGGATTCGGTCGTGCAGGTGATGCCGACCGGCTTGTTCAGCACGATGTAGACGTGTCGGCGCTTGCCGGCCTTCACCGCGCGCACCTTCAGCGACTGGCCATCGACGAGCACCTCGTCGCCCTCGCCCACCACCGCGCCGGTGCCGGCGACGATGCCGTTGACGGTGACGCGCCGTTCGGCGAGCAGGCGGTCGGCCTCGCGGCGGGAACAGAAGCCGGTTTCGGCGATGTACTTGTTGAGGCGGACGGTCATGCCGCCATTATCCGGGATCGGCCGCCCCGCGTCGCCGGCTGCGCGCTCAGGCGGGCTCCACCACCGGCTCATCGACCGCGGCCAGGGCCTCCAGCGGGCACGGCACGTGCACCGCATAGCCCTGCACGTAGCCGATGCCGACCTCGCGCAGCTGCGCCATCACCGCCTCCGACTCCACCCATTCGGCGATGGTCACCTTGCCCAGCGCCTGGCCCATCTGGCTCATCGAACGCACCAGGGCGAGGTCGGATTCGCCCTTGGCCAGGTCGCGGATGAAGGCGCCGTCGATCTTGAGGATGTCCACGGCCAGGCGCTTGAGATAGCCGAACGAGGACAGGCCGCTGCCGAAATCGTCCAGCGCGATGCAGCAGCCGCGTGCGCGCATGCCGTCGATGAAACGGCAGGCATCGTCCAGGTTGGCGATCACCGCGGTCTCGGTGATCTCGAAGCACAGCCGCTGCGCCATGCCGGGATGCCGGTCCAGCAGCAGGTTCACGTGGTCGTGGAAGGCCGGGTCGGCGATCGACTGCGCGGAGACGTTCACGTGGCACAGCTCCACGCGCGCCAGCTGCGCCGGATGGCGCGCGAAATGCCGGCATACGGCGTCCATGACGTAGCGATCCACGGCCATGCCCTGCCCGTAGCGCTCCATCGCCGGCAGGAACATGCCCGGCGCGTGCACGCGGCCTTCGCGGTCGCGCAGGCGCACCAGCACTTCGTACTGCAGGCGGTCGCTGCCGTCGAGCGCGACGATCTGCTGCGCGTACAGCAGCAGCCGGTCCTCCGCGATCGCCAGTTGCGTATGCGCCACCCATTCCAGTTCCTGCCGGCGGCGCGAGAGGCTGGGGTCGGAATCGCGGTAGCAGCGGATGCGGTTGCGGCCTTCCTCCTTGGCCATGTAGCACGCCGCGTCGGCCGCGCGCAGCAACCAGTCCACGTCCACCGCCGCATCGTTGATCTCGGCCACGCCGATGCTGCAGTTCAGCCCGAACGCGCGACCGCTCCACTGGAACGAGGCATCCGCCAGCGAGGCGTGGATGCGCGCCATCGCGGCTTCGGCTTCTTCCAGCGTGGTGTCGTGCAGCAGGATCGCGAACTCGTCGCCCCCCAGCCGGCCCAGCCAGTCGTCACGGCGCAGCTGGGATGCGACCCGGCTGGCGAAATGGCACAGGAAGCGATCGCCGGCTTCGTGGCCGCAGGTGTCGTTGACCAGCTTGAACTGGTCCAGGTCGATGTAGCAGAGCGTATGCCGCCCCGCACAGCCGCGCGCCTGGCCCAGCGCGCAGCCGAGCCGGCGGGCGATCTCGCGACGGTTGATGAGCCCGGTGAGTTCGTCGTGGCTGGCCTGGTGCGCGATCTCGCTGGCGAGTTCGTGCGCGTCGGAGACGTCCTCCATCAGCACGAAGAAGCGCCCGTACTGATCCGCGCGTGCCGCAACCACCGACGCGGTCCAGCGGACCCAGCGCACCTCGCCATCCTGGCGCACCAGTCGGCGCTCGCCGGGTTCCAGCAGGCGGTCCCAATCGATCCCGTCATGCGCATCCAGCCGCATGTCGTCGGCATGCAGTACGTCGTGCAGCCGCAGTGTGCGGATCTCCTGCAGCGGCCGGCCCAGGATCTGCGCGAGCGCTTCGTTGGCCTGGGTGAAGCGGCCGTCGCGGTCGAGCTTCAGCATACCCACCGCGGACTGGTGGAAGGCCATGCGGAATTCGCTCTCCGTCTCGCGCACGCGCCGCAGCGTCTTCCGCATCACATGCAGCGCGTACGCGCACAGCACCAGGAAGGCCAGCGCGCTCAGCGCCAGCAGCACGTGCCGCATGAAGTCCGCGCCGTCGGCCAGCGAACGCGAGAACGCGATCTCGCGCGGACGCACGCGGGCATCGATGGCCGTCAGCTCGCGCTGGTAGGCCGCCACCTCGCCGGCGTCGAGACGGCCCGCGGACCGCTGCGCCTCCAGTTCGTCGGCCAGGCGCACCAGGTGCAGGATTTCCACTTCCGCCTCGCGCCACAGGCGGACGGAGTCGCGGAAGTACGGTGCGTCGCTGAGCACGCGGTACATCCGGATCAGGCGATCGAGATTGCCGGGCGCATTGCCGCCCTGCAGGAAACCGGCGCGCGCGGCGGCCACGTCCACGGGATCCTGTTCCAGCGCCAGCCGTGCCGCACGGTCGCCCAGCGGCACCTGCAGGGCGGTGCGTGCCTCCAGCAGGTCGGCCGGATCGCCCTGGCTGACGTAGCGGTAGAGACTGTGCACGGCCCGCTGCTGCGCCTTGGACCAGTGGCTCTCGCCGATGATGTAGGCGGTCGCACCGGCCTGGGTCTCGAGGATCGCGGCGGTCAGCAGCGCACCCAGCGCAGACAGCAGCATCAGCGCCATCACCCGGGCGGGCAGGCGCTTCAGTCCCCTGTCGTGGTCGGTGCCGGCGGGTTCGCCGGCAGGTGCTGCGTCCTTGTGGTCCACGTACCGCTCCCGTCGGTGCTGCCGCTGTGCGGAGGCCGGACACGCAGGCCCCCGCGCTCGTTCATCGGCCAGGACGGCCCGGGCTTGAGGGGCAGGCGCGCGGCCGACGCAGCGGGCCGACCAGTGGTCGCGTTGCGTCAGGTACTGTCGGCCAGCGCCGTCTCGGCCTCGACCACCTGGTCGCGGCCGGCGCGCTTGGCCCGGTACATCGCCGCGTCCGCGCGGCGCAGCAGCGAGGCGGCATCGCCATCGTCCGCCGTGAAGGTGGCCAGGCCGATGCTCGCGGTCACCGTCAGGCCGGCGATGGCCAGGCTGTCGCCGGCCGCACTGACCTGCACGCGCATCTGCTCCAGGCGACCGCGGGCGGCATCGCCGCCGACACCGGGGAGCAGTACGAGGAACTCTTCACCGCCCATCCGGATCACGTCGACCGGCGTGCGGACCGCCGAGGTCAGGGTGCCGGCCACGGCCACCAGCACGCGGTCGCCGACCGCATGCCCGTGCACGTCGTTGATGCGCTTGAACAGGTCGATGTCGAGGAAGCCCACCGACAGCGCGCCCGCGCCGTTGCGCGCATCGGCCATGTGCTGCTCGAGCCGCTGCAGGCCGGCGCGCCGGTTCGGCAGGCCGGTGAGTGCGTCGGTGTCGGCCAGTGCGCGCATCTCGTCGCGCTGGCGGCGCAGATGGCCCAGGCGCAGGTTCAGCACGTACGCGCTGACCGTCAGGAACCAGGTGATCGAGAACTGGATCGCCTCGACCCGGTACTCGATGAGCAGCCGGCTGTCGGCCAGGTCCATGACGGTCATCGCCAGGAACGGCAGCACCGCGGCGATCGCGGCAAGCGCATCGGCGCGCCGATGGCGCAGGTTCGCCAGGCCCAGCGCCAGGATCGCCGGGCAGCCCACCGCGAAGCCGGCGTCCATGCCCACCGCCAGCCGCGACAGCGCGTCCCGCGGCAGCCACAGCGCGGCCACGGCGGTGGCGCAGATCGCGGCGGTCAGCCACGGCAGCCATCGCTCCGTGGTGGGCCAGGCGCGCGCGGCGCCGACCAGCAACCACATCACGTACAGCAGCACCGGCAGCGCCAGGCACGAGAACACGACCAGCCAGCGCGCTTCCTGCTCGCCGATCGGCAACCACGGTTCAGGATAGCCGCTCAGGCCGCTGAGCACGGCCTGGCCCAGTACGGTGAGCGTGCACAGCAGGGTGTAGCCGAGGAACACGCGGTCGCGCGTGCTCAGGAAGCCCATCAACGCCATGAACGCCAGCGCGATCGCGATGGCCAGGCAGGATGTGCGCACCAGCAGGCGCGCGGTGTCGAACTGCTGCACCGGGCTGGGCGCGCCGATCCGCACGGTGGGGATCCAGCCGGGTTTCAGCGGCGTCGCCCAGGCGACCTGGATCGGTTCGTGGTTGCCGGCCGGCGGTACGACCACCATGCCGACGCCGGCACGGAAACGGGAGTCGCGGGTGCGCGCGTCGTGCATGCGCCCGCAGATCTCGCGGTCGCCGTGGTGCACCCGGACCTCACCGGCGAAGATGTTGAAGACGTTGACCGCCTGCGGCGCGCCGGACCAGCCCTCGGGCGGCGCGGGGATCTCGACCCGCTCGGTCAGTTCGGCCTGCATGGCGGGCGTGCAGTGACGCTGAGGGGCTTGTTCGGACGTCGGTGCGCCGGTGACCAGGTAGTCCCGGCCGACCTGCGGGGCGGCGGAGGCCAGGCACGGCAGCGCACAGAGCAGCAGCAGCCACCCTGCGATCACGCCTCGTTGCCTCCCCCATCCCTTCACGAACACTCCGGTACGTCGCCGCTTCCCGACACCCGGTGCGCTGGCTTGCGTCTACGAAATGCAACTTCCATGCCACGTGCCGGCGCCCCGCGCCGGTGTTCCGTCATTCCTGCCGCGGCGGCCCCTTGCGGTGCGGCTTGGCGGCCGGCTTGCCGGCACCGAACGGCTTGTCGCCGCGCGGCTTGCCCTTGCCCGCACCCGCGCCCGCGAACTTGCGCGGCGGTGCGGACCCCGGACCGGCGCCCTCGCCGGGCTTGTGGATGCGGAGCTGCTGGCCGGACACCCAGACCTTCTTCAGGTGCATCAGCACCTCGCGCGGCATGCCTTCGGGCAGGTCCAGCGTGGTGTGGTCGTGCTGGATGTCGATCCGGCCGATGTAGCGGCTCTCCAGGCCCGCTTCGTTGGCGATTGCGCCGACGATGTTGGCCGGCTTCACGCCGTGGGCGTGGCCCACTTCGATGCGGTAGGTCTCCATGCCCACGTCCGGCGCACTGCGCGGCGGCTTGTCGGCGCGCGGACGATCGACATCGGGACGTTCGATCTTCGAACGCTCGGGCTTGTCGAAGCTGCGCGCCGGACGCTCGCCGGGAGCGTCGTCGTGGCGGCGCGGGCGATCTTCGCGTTCGCGGCGCGGTGCGTTGCCGTAGGTCTCGCTGCGCACCGGGCGCGCCTCGCGCGGGGTGCGTTCCTGCGAGAGCAGCAGCGGCGTGTCGCCCTGCACCAGCTGCGCCAGCGCGGCGGCGATGTCCACCGCCGGCACGTTCTGCTCGCGCTCGTAGCGCTCGATCAGCGCGCGGAACTCGCCCGCCTTGCCCGAAGCCAGCGTATCGGTGATGCGGGCGAGGAACTTCTCCACGCGGCGGTCGTTCACCGCTTCCACGCTGGGCAGCTGCATCTCTTCGATCGGCTGGCGCGTGGCGCGCTCGATCGCGCGCAGCATGCCCTTCTCGCGCGGGGTGACGAACAGGATCGCATCGCCGGTGCGGCCGGCACGGCCGGTGCGGCCGATGCGGTGCACGTAGCTCTCGGTGTCGTACGGGATGTCGTAGTTCAGCACGTGGCTGATGCGTTCCACGTCCAGACCGCGCGCGGCCACGTCGGTGGCGACCAGGATGTCCAGCTTGCCGTCCTTGAGCTGCTGGATGGTCTTCTCGCGCGCCGCCTGCTGCATGTCGCCGTTGATCGCCGCGGCGGCCAGGCCGCGCGCCTGCAGCTTGTCGGCCAGTTCTTCGGTGGCCGCCTTGGTGCGGGCGAACACGATCATGCCGTCGAACGGTTCGACTTCCAGGATGCGGGTCAGCGCATCCAGCTTGTGCATGCCGCTGACCCACCAGTAGCGCTGGCGGATGTTCGCCGAGGTGGTGGTCTTCGAGGCGATGTTCACCTCGACCGGCGTTTTCAGGTAGGTCTGCGCGATGCGGCGGATCGCCGGCGGCATGGTCGCGGAGAACAGCGCCACCTGGCGCGTTTCCGGCGTCTTCTTCAGCACGGTCTCGACGTCGTCGATGAAGCCCATGCGCAGCATTTCATCGGCTTCGTCCAGCACCAGCGTGGTCAGGCCGGACAGGTCCAGCGAACCGCGCTCCAGGTGGTCGATCACGCGGCCGGGCGTGCCGACGACGACGTGCACGCCGCGCTTCAACGCCTGCAGCTGCGGGTAGTAGCTCTGGCCGCCGTAGATCGGCAGCACGTGGAAACCGGGAATCTTCGCCGCGTACTTCTGGAACGCCTCGGCCACCTGGATCGCCAGCTCGCGCGTCGGCGCCAGCACCAGCGCCTGCGGGCGATCGGCATTCAGGTTGATGTTGGCCAGCACCGGCAGCGCGAAGGCCGCGGTCTTGCCGGTACCCGTCTGCGCCGTGCCCAACACGTCGCGCCCACCCAGCATGGCGGGGATGGTGGCGGCCTGGATCGGCGACGGGCTTTCGTACCCCACCTCGGTGACGGCCGCCATGACGGGCGCGGACAGGCCGAGATCGGCGAACAACAGGGGGGCGGGCGAAGGGGATTCGGTAGACATGCGGGGACTCCGGGGCGTCGCGGAGCCGCACGCCGAGCCGCATATTGTGCGCTTTCGGGGGGCTCCTGTCGCGTTGCAGCACGCGACGACCCGGATTCTGCCGGCGGCCGTGTGATTTTCCCGCCACGGCGGCGAACCACTTCCTGACCGCACAATCGACCCGGTGCCGGAATGGAAACGACCCTCGCCATGACCTCCCCGACGGACACGGACGCCCGCGACGGCTTCCAGGCCCTGCTGCAGGCCCACCGCGGCATCGTCGCCAAGGTGGCCGGCACCTATGCCTGGCACCCGGACGACCGCGACGACCTGATGCAGGAGATCGCCACCCAGCTCTGGCGCGCGTGGCCCGGCTACGACCCGCAGCGCCCCGCCGCCACGTGGATGTACCGCATCGCGCTGAACGTGGCGATTTCCTACGTGCGCGGCCGTACCCGGGGCGTCCAGCCGGACGCGTGGAGCGATGCCCACCACGACCTCGCCGACCCGCATGCGCACGACCACGAGGGCCGCCAGCAGGTCGACCTGCTGTACCGCTTCATCCACGCGCAACCGCCGCTCGACCGCGCCCTGCTGCTGCTTTACCTGGAAGACCGCAGCTACCGCGAGATCGCCGACGTGCTCGGCCTCAGCGAGACCAACGTGGCCACCAAGATCAGCCGGCTGAAACAGCGCGTCCGCAACGAACTCTGACCTGACGACGACAGGAACCTCCTCATGGAACTCGATGATCTGAAAGCGGCCTGGCAGATGCTGGGCGACCGCCTGGAGCGGCAGGAAGCCATCCAGTGGCAACTGCTGCGCGACCGCAAGCTGGACCGGGTGCGCGCCAGCGTGCGCCCGCTGTTCTGGGGCCAGGTGCTGCAGGCCGGGCTGGGGATCGGCCTGCTGGTGCTGGGCGTGGCCTGTTGGGGACGCAACACGGACGTACCCGGCCTGTTCGCCACGGGGATCGCCCTGCACGCCTTCGGCGTGATCACCATGGTGATGGCCTTCATCACCATGAGCCTGATCGGCACCATGGACTACACCGCCCCGGTGCTGAAGATCCAGAAGCGGTTCGCCCTGCTGCGCCGTTTTCACGCGATCAACGCGACCGTCTGCGGCGCGCCCTGGTGGATCATGTGGGTGCTGGTGGTGGTGGGGTTCGCCGGCCTCGGCGACGTCGATCCGGCGGCCGGCACGCCGGCATGGATCAGCTACAGCCTGCTGCTGGGCCTGGCCGGCTTCCTGGGCACGGTGGGGATCGTGTTCTGGCGGCGCGCACGCCGGCCATCGACGGCCGCGGGCTGGGAGGAAAGCGAGAGCATCCGCCGCGCCCGCGCCCAGTTGGACGAGATCGCGCGCTTCGAACGCGAGTGAACATGCGCTGCCTTACACTGCCGGCATGCACACCATCGACTTCGATCTCGACCGCGACCACGTGGAACTCAACCAACTGCTGAAACTGGTCGGCCTCGCCGACAGCGGCGGCCAGGGCAAGGCCCTCGTCGCCAGCGGCGAGGTGACGGTCGATGGCGAAGTGGAACTGCGCAAGACCGCGAAGATCCGCGCCGGCCAGGTCGTCCGCCTCGGCGATGCGGAGATCCGGGTGGTGGGCGTCGAGGGCTGACCCGCCCTCGCCGCGTGGTGGCGCCCCGTTCTCACACGAGGATGCGCTCTACTCACACCAAGCCTCGGCGTTGAGGCTTTTTGCCTGGCGCGTGAGTGACAAAGCCTCGCTCTACTCACACTAAGCCTCGGCGTTGAGGCTTTTTGCCTGGCGCGTGAGTGAAAAAGCCTCGCTCTACTCACACTAAGCCTCGGCGTTGAGGCTTTTTGCCTGGCGCGTGAGCAAAAAAGCCTGGCTCTACTCACACCAAGCATGAACGTTGAGGCTTTTTGCCTGGCGCATGAGCAAAAAAGCCTCGCTCTACTCACACTAAGCCTCAACGCTGAGGCTTTTTGCCTGGCGCGTGAGCCAAGAAGCCTCGCCCGTCCTGCCGCGTAGGCTCAGGGAGCGGTGCCCGCCTCCGGCGGCGGCGCGCCGGCGGCGTCCTCGGGTGCGGTTTCCACGTCCGCCATGCGGTCGAACTCGGACAGCGGGCTGTCGGCCGGGCATTTCGCATCGGGGAACTGGAAGCGCCCGCGCAGCTTCAGGCCACAGGCCTGCATCTCGTCCAGGCCGGTGCCGGCGGTCTTGCACTCGGTATCGAAGCTGCGCATGAAGGCGTCGCGCCGATTGACGAAATCGGCCCCGCAGCGGCGCATCAGCTGCAGCCGGTCGAGGTCGTCCTGGGCGGCGTTGGTGCCGTCCAGGCCGTACTCCTGCAGCTCGTCCTTGCTGAGCAGGCGCAGCCGGCGGTTCGGCACCGTCATCATCAGATCCGCCACGGCCACCGCCACGCCGTTGCGCGACAGGTAATCCTTCACCCGGTCGTACACGCCGCGCAGTTCCTCGTTGAGTTCGCTGCGGGTGGTCGCGGTGGAACTCATGCGGATGATCCGGTGCACGCCGACCTTGCCGGAGATCATCCGGTTGTCGCCCGCGCCCAGCACGAACACGCAGGCGCTGTGGCAGACCGAACCCTCGCGCACCCAGATCGTCCAGCCGCTGGCGCCGATGACGTCGCCTGCACGGATGGCGTCCTCGACCTGTCCGCCGGCCGAGTCCAGGTCCAGGATGCGCTTGTGGATGCCCATGCGGTCGGCGATGTCGGCCACGCGGGTCACCAGGTCGGTGAAATCGGCCGCGATCTTGCCCTGGTAGCGCAGGCGCAGCACGCCCCCCTTCTGGCAGGGCGACAGCGCATCGACCACGCTGAAGAACGCCAGCGATTCCAGCGCCACGCCGTCGCCTTCCTCGGTGGTGTAGTCGGCCTGGCAGCTGACGTAGGCGGTGCCGGACGCGACCTTGGCCGTCGGCCATTCGGTCGGCAGCACGCCGTCCGCCCTGGAGGCCCCGGCCGCCACCGGGCCGGTCGACACCGCGCCGTCGCCGCGTTCGGCCTGCTGCGCGGGCGTGTCCTGCGGCGGTTCGACCGGCGCCTGCGCGAGCGCGTCGGGCGCGACGTCGGGCGTGTCCATGCGGCACCCCGCCAGCGCAAGCAAGGCCAGCAGCGAGAGCAGCGTCAGAGAGGAAATACGGGACAGCATCCGGTCGTTCGCACACCGCCCGCGCGCATGCACGCGGGTCTGAGGGGGGGTCGCCCCTAGTCTAGTGTGAATCGGATGACCCAGCCCTGCCCGGCGATGAACCTGCGCGCGACGCGCTTACAGCAGCGCCCAGAGGACTTGCAGCAGTCCCCACAGCGAGACCGCCCACACCACCGTACGCAGATAGGGCACGCCCGCCGCGTAAAGCGGCACGTAGGCCAAGCGCGCCCAGAAGTAGCACTGTGCGCCCAGCGCGGTGGACGCATCGCCGCGTTCCAGCGCCACGACCGCCAGCACGGCGGCAGCGAAGAAGGGGAAGGTCTCCAGGAAGTTGCGCAGCGCGCGATCCACGCGGGCCGCCACGCCGGTGAGCGGCGGCAGGACCGCGTCGCGCGCACCGACATTCCACTTCAGGCCGCGCTGGTGCGTGGTCAGCGCCGCCCCGACCAGCACATGCACCAGGCCCAGGGCGACGGACCAGGCCAGCATCTTCAGTTCGATCGGCATCGCGGACGCTCCGGTGACGGTGTCCGCGGACTCTAGCGCACCCGCGCGCCTGCGGCGCTTCGCTCGCCCGCCATGGACGGGGCGCCGCATCTGCGCACGCCGGTGCAATCGGTCCGTGAACGGCGATGGGAAGGTGGGTGTCGCCCCGTCACCCCGGATTACGCCCCATGCCGGACACTCCCCACGACATCGACCTGCAACGGCGGCAGCTGATGCTGGCCGGCGCGGCCATCACCGGCGCGGCCTTCCTGCCGCTGGCCGCGTGCAGCCGCAGCGAGGCGCCCGCCTCGACCGCATCGCCGCTCCCTCCCCCTTCCCCCACCCTCGAGAGAACCGCCATGGGCCTGTTCACCACCAAAGACGACGTGCAGATCTACTTCAAGGACTGGGGCCCGAAGGACGGCCCGGTCGTCACCCTCAGCCACGGCTGGCCGTTGAATGCGGACAGCTGGGAGTCCCAGGCCTATCACCTGGCCGCGAACGGCTTCCGCGTGATCGCGCACGATCGCCGCGGCCACGGGCGCTCCAGCCAGCCATGGGACGGCAACGACATGGACCACTACGCCGACGACCTGGCGCAGCTGATCGAACACCTGGACCTGAAGGACATCACGATGTTCGGCTTCTCCACCGGCGGTGGCGAAGTGGCGCGCTACATCGGCCGCCATGGCACGAAGCGGGTGAAGAAGGCCGGCTTGGTGTCCGCCGTGCCGCCGCTGATGGTGAAGACCGAGGCCAACCCCGGCGGCCTGCCGATCGACGTGTTCGACGGCATCCGCGCGGGCCTGCTGGCCAACCGCTCGCAGTTGTTCAAGGACATCCCCAGCGGCCCGTTCTTCGGCTACAACCGCCCGGGCGCGAAGCCCTCGCAGGGCGTGATCGACGCCTGGTGGCTGCAGGGCATGATGGGCGGGCACAAGAACACCTACGACAGCATCAAGGCGTTCTCGGAAACCGACTTCACCGAAGACCTGAAGAAGTTCGACGTGCCGACCATCATCATCCACGGCGACGACGACCAGATCGTGCCGATCGACGCCGCCGCGCGCGCGTCGGCCAAGTTGGTGAAGAACAGCCAGCTGGTGGTCTACCCGGGCGCGCCGCACGGCATCACCGACACGCACAAGGACAAGCTCAACGCCGACATGCTGGCGTTCGCCAAGAGCTGACGCCGCACCGCACCGGCGCGCGTGACCGCGCGCCGGTTCTGCCTGCCCCGTTCACCCATTGCGTCCGCCGTGCTTGCGGCCCGACGGCGATTTGGGTATCACAGTGCCCGGGGCGTCGGTCCCGCAGGGGAAGGCATTGGCAATACACCAGGACCTATGGCGGCCCGTGCACTGGGCACAGCGCTTCGCGGCTGCCTTGGCCTGGGTGATGGCGGCCGGATTCACCTTGGTGAACATGGGCAGCGGCCATTTCGTCGACGACAGTGTGCCGGTGGTCGGCGTGCTGGTGGCCATCGCCACCTGGCGCAGCGAAGAACGCCGGGTGCGCGCCGCGGTCGCCGGCCTGCTGTCGGTGCTGTTCCTCGTCCATCTCTGGCAGTTCCATGCGTTGGGCACCTGCCTGGTGCTGGCCGCGACGACGATCATCGTGTGGGCGCGGCTGTGGCGCACCTATTGGGCGGAATTCGTCATGCGCGTGTTCGCCGCCGCGCTGCTGCTGCTTTCGGTGCAACCGGTGCTGGGCGCGCTGCAGCCCGGCGGCGGACCGGCCGAGATCGGCTGGTCGCTGGCGCTGTCGGCGCTGGCGATGTTCCTGCTGGTCTACACACCGTCGCTGCGCGCCGGGCGGACGCTGGACACGAGCACCGAACTGGTCGCCGTGGTACTCGCCTTCACCGTGGTGGCGCTGGTCGGCTGGCACGTGCCCGGCAGCCTGGTCGGCCGGATGGGCGTGAGCTACCTGCCGATGCGCCCGGTCTCCACCCTGGCGCTGGCCGGGCTCGCGCTGGCCCTGCTGCTGCGCCAGCGCGACCACGAGCGCGCGGCGTGGATCCTGATGGGTGTGGTGGCCCTGCCGCTGGTGCTCACCCTGCTGCATACGCTGGGCGGCATCACCACGCCCCTGAACACGATGCTGTACGCGGTGGGCTGGCTGCCGCGCGTCTCCTCGCCGCTGATCGGCGGCTACACCGACTACGGCGTGCTGACCGCCTGGGTCGCGATCGCGCTGCTGCCGCAGGCGCTGCAGCGGTGGGAGAACACGCGCTGGGGCATCGTGCGCGGGCTGGGCATCGCGATGGCCTCGGTGGCCGGCATGGCCGCGCTGGGCCTGCTGTTCCAGCTGCCGTACCACCGCGAAGGCATGTCGATGTACCAGATCTCGCTGACGGCGACGGCGCAGCTCGGCGCGATGGGGCTGGCGCTCGCGGTGGCCGGCGAGAACTCGCTGCGCGAACGCCTGTTCGGCGTGCTGCCGATGGCCGCGGCGCTGATCCTCGGCGGCATGTTCTGGCTGGCCGCCACCGCCGATCGCGATGCGATGGCGCGCCGGGTGATGGAGACCCAGACGGCGACCGCGGGGACGACGTTCCTGCGCGGCGTGGAGCTGCGCCGCAGCGCCCTGCGGCAGTTGTCGTCCTCGCTGGTGGCCGCGCGCCCCGACGTGGCGGAAGACCTGTTCGATCGCCATGTCGCCGACATGGTGCGTGCGTATGCGGCGTTCCGGGTGGTGCGCAGCGTGGGCGAGGCGGGCGAGTTCCGCTGGGTGGAACCGGGCTTCAACGCCCCGGTGGCGCCGTCGCCGCCGTTGCCGGTCGCCGATGACGGCCTGCTCCAACCGGTGCCGGGCGGCTGGTGGCTGACGGTGGACAGCGGCGGGCGCCGCACCCAGGCGTTCATCGCACTGGATGGCTTCGTCACCACGCTCAACAAGGCGGTGTTTTCCGACCGCCCGGTGCGCGCGACCGCGGACGGCATGGCGACCGTGGAACAGGGTGAACCGTTCGGTGAGCCGCTGTCGGTGCAGACCGTCTCCCTGCCCGGCCACGAGGTGGAACTGGCGTTGTGGGCGCCGCCTGCGCTGACGTCGTTCGCGCTGCCGCGCGCGCTCGTCGTCGGCGGCCTCAGCAGTGGTCTGTTGATCGCGGTCGTGCTGTTCCTGCTCGACCTGTCGCGGCGCCGCTCGACCGAGGCGGCGGAAACCGCACGCTCGCTGCTGACCGAGACCGAGCGCCGGCTCGATGCGCAGCGCCGGCTCAACGACGCCGCCGCGATGGACAGCGCCACCGGCCTGCCGCGCTTCTCCGCGCAGGCCACGTTGATCACGGAGCAGATCGGCGCACAGACGCCCTCCGGGCACGGGCTGGCGATCGTCGACCTCGACGGCTTCGGCATGGTCAACGATTCGTTCGGCCACGACGGCGGCGACGAAGTGCTGCGCCGGATGGGGCAGCGGATCTCGGGCGCCGTCGGCGACGAAGGCCAGGTGTACCGCTACGGTGGCGAAGGCTTCCTGGTGCATTTCGCCGACACCGACATCGACCAGCTCAGCCGGTGGGCCGAGGAGATCCGGCGCGCGGTGGGCCAACCGATCGCGCTGTATTCCACCCACCCCTCGTTCACCGTCACCGCGAGCATCGGCCTGGCGCATTCGCCCGAGCACGGCATCGACCTGCAGAGCCTGCTGCGCAGCGCCGACGACGCGCGCCACCTGGCCAAGCGTGCCGGCCGCAACCAGGTGCGCCTGCCCTCCGCCGGCGCGCAGCAGGAAGCCAACGATCGCCTCAGCCGCGTCACCGCGCTGCGCGAAGCGGTCGCGCGCGGCCAGTTGCGCCTGGCCTACCAACCCGTGGTGGCCGGCGACTCGCTGCAGCTGACCGGCTTCGAAGCCCTCGCCCGCTGGCGCCATCCGGTGTGGGGCGAAGTGCCGCCTTCGGTCTTCATCCCGCTCGCCGAAAGCGCGGGCCTGATGGAGGACATCGGCCACTTCGTGCTGGAACAGGCCTGCCAGCAACTGGCGCGGTGGCGGGCGATGGGGCTGCGCACGCTCGGGATGGCGGTCAACCTGTCGCCCAGCCAGCTCGGCCAGCCCACGCTGGCGCCGTGGATCGCCGAATGCCTGCAGCGGCACGCGCTGCCGGCGGATGCGCTGACACTGGAGCTCACCGAGAGCGTGCTGGTGGAAGACATGGGCGCCGCGCAGCAGATCCTGCAGTCGCTGCACGCACTCGGTGTGCGCCTGGCGCTGGACGACTTCGGCACGGGCTATTCGAGCATGGCGTACCTGCAGCGCCTGCCGCTGGACATCATCAAGATCGACCGCAGCTTCGTGGACGGCATCGCCGCCGAAAGCACCGACCGCGCGATCGCCCGCACGATCCTCGTGCTCGCCCACGAGATGGGATTGCGCACCATCGCCGAAGGCGTCGAGACGGCGGAGCAGATGAGCGCGCTGCAGCAGATGCGTTGCGACGAGATGCAGGGCTATTTCTTCGGCCGTCCGATGGAAGTCGACGAAGCCACCGCCCTCGCCCGCGGCCAGCTGCGCCAGGCGATGGCCTGAGCGCTCCGCCGCGCTATCGCCTGCGCAACTGCGCCATGAACGCGCGCCCGGCGGGTCCCGGCGGCGTGTCCTTCCGCCATACCGCACGCATCGGCATTTCCGCGTAACGCGGATCGGCATCGGCGATGCGCAGGCGTTTCAGACGACCTGCCGCCAGATCTTCTTCGACGATGTGCAGCGGCATGTGGCCCCACCCCAGGCCCGCGCGCAGGAACGCATGCTTGGCGCCGAGATCGGCCAACCGCCAGGTCAACGGCGACTGCACGGCGAAATCGCGACCGGCCGTCAGCGGCGTGCGATCGGTGAGCACCAGTTGCACGTGCTTCGCGGCGGTCTTCACCGGCACGGTACCGAGCAGGCCGGCCATCGCGTGCGTGGGCGCGACGACGGTGACGAAGGGCACCGACAGCAGCGGTTCCGCGACCACGTCGTCGGGCAGCTCGGGCAGCGACCCCACCACGCCGATCCGGCAGGTACCGTCGAGCACCGGCTGGATCACGCCACCCAATACTTCCACGTACAACCGCAGCGGCGTGTGCGGGAACGCGCTGCCGCTGTGCGCGGCGGCACGCGTCAGTGCGTCCATGGGAAACATCACGTCCACCGCGACCGACAGTTCGGGTTCCAGGCCTTCGGCCACGCTGCGGGCGCGCGCCTTGAAGGTGTCCATGTGTTCGGCCACCGCACGCGCTTCGAGCAGCAGCAGGCGACCGGCTTCGGTCAGCTGCGGGTAGCGGCTGCTGCGGTCGAACAGAGTGACGCCCAGTTGCAGTTCGAGGTTGGCCAGCGTCTGGCTGACCACCGACTGGGCGCGCCGCAGCTTGCGGCCCGCGGCGGAGAAGCTGCCCTGTTCGGCGGCGGCGATGAAGGTGCGGAGCTGGTCGAGCGTGACGGCGTCGAGCATGTATCGCTCCAGACGATGGATATCATCGAAATATATAGGCTTCCGGGATGTGTCGCCACGGCCTATCGTGCGATCCGTACCGCTGCACACACCACCATTTCCCCGGAGTCCACCATGTCCACCGTTACCGTCACCCCGACCACCACCCGCGTTCCCGCCCTGCGTGGCGCCGCCGACCTCGTCGGCCGCAGCCTGCTCGCCTCCCTCTTCATCATCTCCGGCCTCGGCAAGCTGGCCGCCTATGCCGGTACCGCCGGCTACATGGCATCCGTCGGCGTCCCCAGCGCGCTGCTGCCGCTGGTCATCGCGCTGGAAGTGCTGGGCGGCCTGGCCATCGTCGCCGGCTACAAGACCCGCATCGTCGCCAGCCTGCTGGCGGTGTTCTCGATCGCCAGCGCGGTGCTGTTCCACAGCCACCTGGGCGACCAGATCCAGCAGATCATGTTCCTGAAGAACTTCGCCCTGGCCGGTGGCTTCATCACCCTCGCCGCCCGTGGCGCCGGTGGCTGGAGCATCGACAACCGCTGAAGCGCGCGCTTCACGGATCACGAGGAACGCCGGCGCATGCCGGCGTTCTGCGTTTCCGGCCCGTGCCCGCACGCGGGTACAAGCCTGCACGGAAGCCCCGTGCGAGCGTGCGCTCTGCCCCTTCGCGGAGCTCCTCATGCGCGCTCGCCTCCTGCTCGCCCTCGGCCTCGCCCTCCTGTCGGTCGCGGGAGCGTCCGTCGCAGCGGAAGCCCGTCGCCTGCCTGTGACGCCCTTCGCCACGCTGCCGCCGGATGCGCGTCATCCCGAAAGCCTGGACGTCGATCCGGCGACCGGCGAGGTTTACGTCGGCACCTTCGACGCCCGCACGCCGGACACCGCACGCACCAACCAGCTGCTGCGCTTCGCCGCCGATGGTCGCCTGCTGGCGCAGCGCCGCTTCGGGCCCACGCCACTCACCGGCGTGGCCTTCCATGACGGCCGCGTCTATGTGCTGAATTTCGGCGCATCGAAGCTGCAACGCCTGCCGGCACGCTTCGACGCGGACAGCGCCATCGAGGACGTCGCCACCTTCGCCGCGCTGTCGCCGGCGGCGCCACCCGCGCGACGCATCGACAATCCCGATGGCAGCCAGGACACGATCACGTTCGGCTCGCAGGGTTTCCCGGCCATCAACGGCATGGTGTTCGACCGCGCCGGCACGCTGTACGTCTCCGATTCGTTCCAGGGCGCGATCTACCGCATCGCCCACGCCGCCGCCTGCCGCCCGTGCACGGTGGAGGTGTTCGCGCGCGACTCGCTGCTGGCGACCACCGGCGCGCTCCCGTTCGGTGCGAACGGGATGGCGTTCAACGCCGACGAATCCATCCTCTACATCAACAACGCCGGCGACGGCCGCGTGCTGCGCAAGCGTTTGCCGGGCGGCGCGATCGAGGTGCTGGCGGACGGCGTCTACGGTGCCGACGGCCTGCTGTTCCATGCCGGCCTGCTGTGGGTGTCGGCCAACCAGATCGATACGCTGGTGGCCCTGGACGAGCGCGGCCGCGTCCGCCATCGTGCCGGCGATTTCCTCGGGGTGGACGATCAGGGCGCCCCACGCGGGCTGCTGTTCCCCGCGGCCAGCGCCGTGCAGGGCCGCCGCATGATCGTGGCCAACCTGGCCCTGCCGCTCAGCGCCGCCACCGGCGACGAGTGGGAAGAGGACGTCACCCGATGGAACCTCATGCAGTTCGATCTTCCCGATCCGCCGCCGCCTGCCCACTGAGGAACATCCCATGCTCAACATCACCCCGTTCGGTTGGTTCCACACCGCGATCAGCCTCGTTTCGCTGTTTGGCGGCCTGTACGCGCTGCTGCGTTACCACGACATCCGCTATGCGACGCCGCTGGGCAAGACGTACACCTGGTTCACCGTCGCGACCTGCCTGACCAGCTTCTTCCTGATGCGCACCGGCAAGCTGAGCGAAGCGCACGGCCTGACCGTGCTGACGCTGATCGTGCTGGCGGTGGCGGTGCTGCTCGGCCGCAACGCCGTGCTGGGTTCTTGGCGCCACGTGGCGGCGTCGCTGGCGTTCACGCTGACCGTGTACTTCCACTTCATCCCGGGTTTCACCGAGACACTCACCCGCGTGCCGATCGGCGCACCGCTGGTGTCCGGTCCGCAGGACCCGCTGCTGCAGAAGCTGGTGGGCGGCACCTTCCTGGTATTCCTCGTCGGCATGGCGTTGCAGGCCCGTTTCCTGCGCCGTGGGCGCGCGACCCTGGCCCAGCCCGCGACCTGAGCCGGCGGACGCGGCCGTGCTGACCGCGTTGCCGACACTGGACGCCCTGCTCGCCGCGCACGCGGCGGCGCTGGGCGACGACGCCACCGGATACCGCCACCACGCCTACCGGGTGGCGAACTTCGCCTGGTTGCTGGCGCCCGGCGATGCCGATGCGCTGGAGAAGCTGAGCATCGCCGTCGCCTTCCACGATCTCGGCATCTGGACGGCCGGCACCTTCGACTATCTGCCGCCGTCGCGCGACCTGGCGCGCGCGCATCTGCATGCCACCGGCCGCGCGGACTGGTGCGACGAGATCGACGCGATGATCGATGCCCACCACCGGATCCGCGAACTGCCTCCCGGCACGCGGGCCAGCGTGGAAGTGTTCCGCCGCGCGGACTGGATCGATGTCAGCCGTGGCGTGCGCCGTTTCGGGCTGCCGCGCGCCGCCGTGCGCGAGGTGATCGCGGCCTTCCCGAATGCGGGCTTCCACCGGCGCCTGGTGGGGCTGACGCTGCAGCGATGGCGGCGGCACCCGCTGGATCCCCTCCCGATGATGCGCTGGTGACGCGATGGGCCTGCCTCATCGTGCCGACGAACGGTCATTGACTAATGTAGTTAGGACTCCTAACTTATTGGCCATGATCGATACCCCCTTCCAGCGCAGGCAGGCCACCCGAGGCCTGGAGCAACTCGCCCACCTGGTGCGCGCGCAATCGTGGCGGCAGGACGGCACGCCCTCGCTGCCGCCCACGCAGGCCGCCGTGCTGCGGATGCTGCAAGGTGTGCAGGACGGCTTGCGGGCGCGGCAGATCGCCGAGCGCCTGGGCGTGTCGCCCGCGAGCCTCAGCGATTCGCTCAAGGCCCTGGAGGGCAAGCAGTGGATCCGCCGCACGCCCGACCCCGACGATGCGCGCGCCGCTCGCGTGAAGCTGACGTCGGCCGGTTCGCGCATGGCCACGCAGTTGCAGCGCCCTGACCAGGGCATGGGCTCGCTGGTCGAATCGCTGGGCGAGACCGATCTCGGCGCGCTGCTGCGCGTGACCCAGCTGCTGGTCAATGAAGCGCAGGAACAAGGCCTGGCCACCGGTCTGCGGACCTGCCTGGGCTGCGAGTTCTTCCGCCCCTTCGCTTCCGGCGAGCGCGAGGCGCCGCATGTCTGTGCCTTCCTCGACAAGGCATTCGGCGATGCGGAACTGCGCATGGATTGCGCGGAGCAACAGCCCGCCAACGACGCACAACGGCATGGAAGCGTGGCCCGCTTCCGCCAACCGACTCCGCCCTAGGCGGAAAAAGATGGGCGACGCCCGACTGTCATCGGACGCCGCCCGGTACCTCCCACCCACCCTGCGAGAGCAAGCAAGAGGAATTCGATTATGCGCCAGAACACCACCCGACGTTTCGCGTTGGCCGCCGCACTCGCGCTGGCCATCGGCGGCGTGCACGCCCACGACGGCAAGGCCCACACCGGCGGCATCGCGTCCGCAGCCAACAAGGCCGTGACCGCCGATTTCGACATCGTCCACACCAAGATCACCACCGACAAGAACATCGCCACGTTCCACATGGCCGTGTCCGGCAAGGCCGGCAAGAGCACGCCCGCCGCCACCGGCAAGCTGGCCGGCAGCGACGTGTTCTCCTACGTGTGGCCGACCACGATCGATCCCTACGAAGTCGGCTTCGAGAAAGGCGCCGGCATCCTGGCGATGGCGGTCACCGCGCACCCCGACTTCGACGACACGCCGCTGTACGACGAGAACGGCGACGGCAAGCTCGACAACGACGGCAACCTTTGGCACAGCCATTGGGTGGTGCTGAAACCGAACGAGGCCTGTGGCCCCGGCGCACTCGCCGTGGTCGACATCCCGGAAGGCAGCAAGCCGCGGTTGCCGAAGACCTGGCCGGGCTTCCCCATCCTGCTCGACAGCCCGGGCTGGAGCCCCACGCTCAATGCCGAAACGGTGGAAGTGAAAGTGCCGTTCGACGACATCGGCGTGGTCACCGCCGGCAGCTTCGACGGCGTCACCGCCGGCCTGCGCGTCAACGCCAGCGTACACGCGCCGCTGCTGTGCGTGGTGGACGTGTTCAAGGTCGCCTCCGGCAACCTGAGCCTGCCCGGCAAGCCGAACAAGTAAGCCCATCCCCCGTCGCGCCGGTCCACGCCGGACCGGCCGCGACGCTCAGAGACATTTCCCATGAACGCCATTGATCGCCCGGCGCCACCTTGGCAGGTGGACCGCTGGTTCAACACATCCCGCCCTCTGTCGCTGGATACCCTGCGCGGCAAGGTCATCGTGCTGGAAGCCTTCCAGATGCTGTGCCCCGGCTGCGTATCGCACGGACTGCCGCAGGCCGCGCGCGTGCACGCCACCTTCCCTGCGGACCAGGTCGCCGTCGTCGGCCTGCATACCGTGTTCGAGCATCACGCAGCGATGACGCCGGTGGCGCTGGAAGCGTTCCTGCACGAATACCGCATCGCCTTCCCGGTCGGCGTGGACCGCCCGGGCACCCCAGGCCCGATCCCGCAGACGATGGAGGCCTACGCCATGCGCGGCACGCCGACCCTGGTGCTGATCGACACCCAGGGCCGGATCCGCCACCAGCATTTCGGCCAGGTCGGCGACCTCGTGCTCGGCGCGCAGATCGCGGCGCTGGTGCATGAGGCGCAGATGGTTACTCAGGCAACGAAGCTGCCCGTGGAAACTGAACCCGGATGCGGCCCGGAAGGCTGCGCCGTGCCGGCCTGACGCCGGCTGGCCGGTCCCGGCCGGAGGCGGCGTTGAAGCTGACACAGGGGCTTCACGGCGCGTTCGCGCCACTCAGGTTTGGATAGCACCATGCACCGCGCACCCGCCCCCTTTTCGCTGCTGCACCGCCTGGCCTTCATGGGCTTGGGGATGACGCTGGCGGTGCTCAGCGGCGCACTGTTCCCCTGACGATTCAGGACGGCTGGGCGTGCGGATCGAGTTCCGCCGCCCATGCGAGCGCGGGCACGCGCTCGTCCTGCGCGAACGTACGCACCTCGGTATGCGGCAGCAGATGCCCGGCGACTTCGGTGGCCGCCACCAGCCAACGCTTGTCGGTAACGATGGCCGCGCGCGCGAACCGGCCGAATTCCCCCAGCTTCGACGCCGCGTAACGCAGATCCTTGCCGACCGCCTCGAGCGACACGCCCTGCATGTCGCTGAGGTCGCTGACCACGGCGATGCGCGGGAACTGCGCCAGGCGCGTTTCCAGATCGGCGATGCACGCGTCGTAGTCTTCGCCGGTGAGCTGGCCGGTGAACCGGTACGCGGCGACGTGGGGCGGACTGGTCAGGGTCTCGATCATGCGCTGCCTCCTGATGCGAAAGCGGCGACCATAGCCGCCGCTTCGCATCAGGGTGTCAACAGGACTTCACGAAGCTGCATCGCGGGTCACGTCGCGCCCCATCACCATCTCGATGACGCGCGAAGACCCGCCCTCGTGGAAACCGGTCTGCGCCGCGAAGTCGCGCGGATTGTGGAAGGTGCCGAACACGAGGTCGAACACCGGCAGTTCGGAATAGTTCTGCCTATGCAGGCCACGCGCGTGGTGCCAGGAATGCATCTCCGGCCGTTCGACGAACCAGCCCAACCAGCGCGGCGTGCGCACGTTGGTATGGGTCAGCATGGCCAGCAGCGTGGCCGACAGCAGCGCTGCCGTGGTCGCCTCGGCACTCAAGCCGACGATCACCGTCAGCGCGAGGCTGCCGACCGCCGTCCAGCCCAGCGTGTCCAGCGGACTGAACCAGAACGCGCTGAACGTATCCAGCCGCTCGGTGCTGTGGTGCAGCTGGTGGCCGAAGCGCCACAGCCAATCGTTGCCATGGATCGCCCGGTGCCACGCGTACGCACAGGCCTGGTAGACCAGCAGGCCGACCAGTCCACCGACCGGCCAGGCGAGATGGCTCAGGTCGAACAGCTGCAGCGGCAGCAGGAACTGCGTCCACAGCATCGGCAGGTAGGACGACAGCAGGAAGTAGAAGACCGCCGCCAGCAAGCCACGCGTGCGCCAGCGTGCGATGCGCGGCAGGGCGCGTGCCGGTGCGATCGCCTCCCACAGCATCAGCGCGGCGTACATGCCGAAAAAGGCGAAGGACAGGGGGTGGAGCAGGAGTTCGAGGGGCGTTGGCATGGCGGCGACGGCTCTGGTCTACTACGGGGGAGGCGGCACGATACGGGCCGCCGCGATCCGGCACCGCAGCCATTTCCGCCGCCAACCTGACATTTCCGTCATGCCGCGCCGCGAACGTCCCACCATCGCCCTGTTGGCCACCCACGGCGCCGCCGCCTCGGTGCTGTACGGCATGTACGACCTGTTCCATTCCGCCGGGCGCGACTGGCCGCCGATGATCGGCTTGCCACCCGGCGAATCGGTCTTCCAGCCGCTGCTGGCCGCCCGCGAGACCGCGCCGCTGAATGTCGTCAACGGCATCGTGGTGACCCCGGAGATCGCCCTGCGCGACCTGCCCGCGCCCGACTACATCTGCATTCCCGATCTGGCGATCTACCCGGGCGACATCGCCCTGCACGGCTATGAGGAAGAAGCGCGCTGGCTGCGCGACTGCCATGCGCGCGGCAGCGTGATCGCCGCCGCCTGCACCGGCGCGATGCTGCTGGCCGAAACGGGACTGCTCGATGGCTACGACGCCACCACGCACTGGGCCTACTGCGACGCCCTCGCCGCCCGCCATCCGAGCGTGCGCGTGCACCCGCAGCGCGTCGTCGTGACCGCCGGCCCCGACCAGCGGCTGGTCATGGGCGGCGGCGGTTCCAGTTGGCACGACCTGGCGCTGTACCTGATCGCACGCGTGGCCGGCATCGAGTGCGCGATGCAGACCGCGCGCGTGTTCCTGATCGACTGGCACCAGACCGGCCAGCAACCGTTCGCCAGCCTGGCGCGCACGCGGACGACGTCCGACGCGGCGGTCTCGCAATCGCAGGTGTGGATCGCGCAGCACTACGACACGCCCTCGCCCGTCGCCGGCATGCTGCAGGCCAGCGGCCTGGCCGAGCGCACGTTCGCGCGTCGCTTCCAGCAGGCCACCGGCCTGTCGCCGCTGGAGTACGTGCACACGCTGCGCCTGGAAGAAGCCAAGCAGCACCTGGAAACCGGCGACGACGCCGTCGAAGCCATCGCCCAGGCCGTCGGTTACGAGGACGCGGCGTACTTCAGCCGCCTGTTCCGCCGCAAGGTGGGACTGTCGCCGGCGCAGTACCGTCGTCGCTTCGGCGGCATGCGCCGGATGCTGCAGCAGGCAGGGGCTCAGTAGAACGGCACGCCCGGCCGCAACACGCACTGGAAGAACACCAGCAGGACGAGCGCGGCGGCGAACAGCGCGGTCAAGGGAATGCGGCCGCGCACGTCCGGTGCGCCGACGCCCGCGCGCGCCGCGCCGGCGAGCATCCAGAGTACGCCGGGCACGGTCACCAGGACCGGCAGCAGCACCACCTCCAGCCATTCGCGCGGTACGCGGTACGGCAACACCGCCATCATCGCCAGCAGCGCCGGCAACGCGATCCACCAGCCGATGTGCCGCACGCGTGCGCGTGGCGTACTGGCATCCTCGGCCAGCGCCAGTGCCGGGGGCAACAGCGCCAGCGCCACGCACGGAATCGCCACCAGCGCGAGCACCGCGAGGATCGTCTTCGTGGCCGCGGACAGTTGCAGGTAGTCCATCGCCATGCCGACGTCGCTGCCCCCGCTCAGGGCGCCGATCACGACCTGCGGCAGCGCCATCAGCAGACCGCAGAACGCCAGCCACACCAGCAGCAGCCGCCGCGTCGGCGTGCGCCCGGCGCCCCGGCGCGCCGCCCACAGGCAGGCCAGCCCCATCGCGGCGGTCGCGAGCGCGCCGGTGCCCTGGAACAGTGCCGCCAGCGGATGCTCGCCCTCCCAGCGGTGGTTGTTGTGGAACAGCGTGGGCGACAGGCCCGGTGTCATCGCCTTCGGCAGGACCAGGAAGACTTCCTGCACGAAGAACGTCAGGTTGAACGCCAGCACGTAGAGCAGCATCGAACCGAGCATCGCGCGCCAGGGTCGGGCCGCTGCGGGCACGGCCGCGCCAGGCGGGCGGGCGCGCCACGCGCCCAGCAGGCCCCACGCCAGCGGCAAGGCCACGCCGACCAGGGTGGACGCCCACAGCAGCCATGCGATCCGCGTCATGCCTTGGCCTCGGTACCGGGCCGCGACGCCGCCTCGGCCCGACGGAGCGACCAGAATCCGATGTCGCGCCGCACGCGGTAGCCGAGGCGTTCGTACAGCCCTTGCGCCCGCGGATTCTCGTAACTGACGTGCAGGAACGGCTGACGTCCGTGCGCGAGGGTGTCGTTGGTCAGCCAGGTGGTGAGCTGGCGCGCGTAGCCATGGCCGTTGAAGTCCGGATGCGTGCAGATCGCGCTCATCTCGCGATGGTCGTCGCTGCCCAGGCGTTCGCCGATCATCGCGGCCAGGCGGCCGTCGCGGTAGATGCCGAAGTAGCGGCCCATGTCCATCGTCCGCGCGCGGAAATAATGCGGATACACCAGCGCCGTCAGGGCCAGCACGTCGGCGCGTTGCGCATCGCCCAGTGGCACGATCTCCGGCCCGTCCATCGGCGCGAGCGGTGCGTCGCAGACCATCTGCGCGAGCGGACGGAACGCCTTCAGCTGCCAGCCTGCCGGCAACGCCGGTGCGATCCCGAGCAGGTACACCGATTCGCCGGGCGCCACCAGGCGGTCGAGCGCATCGCCCACGCGGATCTCCCCCGTGGCCACGCCCAGGAAAGGCGCGTAGTCGGCCGGGTAGCGTGCGACGTCGCCGGCGCGCAGGGCGATGCCGCCGTGGATCGAATCGAGGGCGGACCAGAACGGATTGTCGAGTGGAGTGACCATGGGCATGCGCATCGGGGGAACCGCGATTATCCATGCGCCGGGCCCTCGTGCATCCGGCGAGGGCGCTCCGTATGCTGCGCGCATGACGACATCGCCCGCCTTCCGCCCCCTGCTCCGCGCCGCGGCCTTCGCGTCCGTCCTGCTGCTGGCCGGCTGCGTCACCGCCCCACCCGCGCCCACGCGGCCGCCGGCGGATACGCGCAGCGAGATCGTGCGGCGCCTGCCGGCGAAGGTCGCCGAGCGCGAGCGTTGGGCGGCCGACATCGAGACCGCATTCGCCGCGCAGCGCATCGAGCCCACCAGCGAGAACATCTGCGCTGTCCTCGCGGTGACCGAGCAGGAGTCCGGCTATGTCGCCAACCCCGCGGTGGCCAACCTGCCGAAGATCGCACGCGGCGAGATCGACCGGCGCGCGGCCGCCCTGCACGTGCCGACGTTCATGGTCGATGCCGCCCTCGCGCTGCGATCGCCCGATGGCCGCAGCTACGCCGAACGCCTGCGTGGCGTGCGTACCGAGCGGGACCTGAGCGACATCTACGAAGACATGATCGGCAGCGTGCCGCTGGGCGGACGCTTGTTCGCGGACTACAACCCGGTGCAGACCGGTGGGCCGATGCAGGTGGGCATCCCGTTCGCCGAAGCGAACGCCTCGCGCTACCCGTATCCTGTCGAGGGCAGCATCCGCGACGAGGTCTTCACCCGGCGCGGCGGCCTGTACTTCGGCATCGCCCACCTGCTGGGCTACCAGACCCCGTACACGCGCAAGGTGCATCGCTTCGCCGACTACAACGCCGGCTGGTACGCCAGCCGCAATGCGGCCTTCCAGAATGCGGTGGGCATCGCCGCCGGCCTCACCCTGGCGCTCGACGGCGACCTGCTGAATCCCGGTGCGCCGATGGACAGGCCCGGCCAGACGGAACGCGCTGTCCGCACCCTGGCCGATGCGCTGCGCATGGACGAACGCGGGATCCGCGAGGCGCTGCAGCGCGGCAACCGCCTCGATTTCGACGACACCGCGCTGTATGCGCGGCTCTACGCGCTCGCGGAATCGCGGGCCGGCAAGCCGTTGCCGCGTGCGGTGATCCCGGGCATCAGACTGGAAAGCCCGAAGATCACCCGCGAACTGACCACGGCGTGGTTCGCCACGCGCGTGGACGAACGCTACCGGCGCTGCCTGCAGCGCTAGGACGCGTCAGCCGCCGAAGGCGGCCCACCCGCGCGCGAACGACTGCCACGCCGCGGTACCCGGCACGACATGCATCAGCACGAAGTTCAGCGCGAACACGGCCGCGACGAAGCGGAACACGCCACGACCGCGCGGCGCCGCGCGGTCGAACCAGATCAGCACCGCCAGGATCGCGAACGTCAGCGCGTAGCCGCCCCATGACGGATTGAAACGCGCGCCCTCGGGCAGTAGCGCCAGCATCAGGCGTGCCGCGGCCGGATCGATCATCACCAGCGCGGTGGCCACCATGTAGCGCGCATGCAGCGCCGGTTCGCGGCGATGCACGATGGCCAGGCCCCAGAACAGCGCCAGCATCAGCGACGCGGCCATGCCCAGGTACAACAGCATCGACTGCAGGCCGAACATCTCCGGCGGCGCGGCCGCGATCCGCAGGTGCGACAACCACAGCGCGGTGATCAGCACGCCGGGCATCACGCCGTACGAGAACTGCCCGACCTGCCGGTGCAGGGCCATGCGCCGCGTGCGGATCAGCCAGGGTTGCACCAGCAGCATCGCCACCCAGGCCAGCATGAGGCCGGCATGCAGGTGGGTGACCGCATCGGCCAGGCCGAGGCGGCTGAAATAGGTCCTCCAGAATCCCACGCCCACCAGGGCCACGAGGCCCCACATCCAGACACCGCTGCCGATGCCCCACGGGCCCGACCGGCGCGGGACCGCGCCTGCTGCTGAAACCGCCATCACGCCACCTTCTTCCTGATCGTGGCAGGTTCAACGCCCGCCCCGGCGGGCAACGGCCAGCCGCCTGTCGAATTCCGCGCTCCCCGCTCGTCGCATTCAGGAAGGCGTCATCCCGGCGCCGCATCCCCGGAGGTTTCCATGCCGTACATCGATGGTTTCGTGGCCGCCGTGCCCACCGCCAACAAACAGAAGTTCATCGACCACGCCAACCTCGGCGACCCCGTGTTCGTCGAACAGGGCGCGACGCGCGTGGTCGAGTGCTGGGAAGACGACGTGCCCGATGGCAAGGTCACCGACTTCCGCAGGACCGTCCAGGCGAAGCAGGACGAAAGCGTGGTGTTCTCCTGGATCGAGTGGCCCGACAAGGCCACGCGCGATGCCGGCATGAAGAAGATGATGGACGACCCGCGCATGTCGCCCGAAAACAACCCGATGCCCTTCGACGGCAAGCGCCTGATCTTTGGCGGCTTCGTGCCGACGCTGGAACTGGGCGACAGCGCCACCCCGTCCTCCTATGTCGACGGCTTCATCATCGCGGCACCCTCGTCGGGCAAGCAGGCGTTCACCGAGTTCGCCACCACGTTCGACACGATCTTCATGGAGTACGGCGCCACCCGCATCATCGAGGCCTGGGGCGACGACGTGCCCGACGGCAAGGTCACCGACTTCCGCAAGGCCGTGCAGGCCAAGGCGGATGAAACCGTGGCGTTCTCGTGGGTCGAGTGGCCGGACAAGGCCACGCGCGATGCCGGCATGAAGAAGATGATGGAGGATCCGCGCATGGACCCGTCCAACAAGGACAACCCGCCGATGCCGTTCGACGGCCAGCGCATGGTGTACGGCGGTTTCGCGCCGGTGGTCGAACTGCGCGGCTGATCCGCCCCCGCCGGGAGCCGTGCGGATCGGCTCCCGGCCCGAGGTCGAAGCGGACACCCGCGCCCGCGGGTCACCGACGCCGGCGCAAAGCGTATTCGTCACTCTCTTTCACGTCGTTGATCGGACGCTCGAACGCGTTCGCGGCGGACGGATCGTTTGCACGCGAAAGGTACGTTACGCACTGCCGCCGAGAAAAACGCACCACGCATGTGCGATACGCGAACAGCGTATGGAAGAACGGGAATTACCTTCTGGTGATGGCGTTTCGTGATGTGACACGAGCCACACTTATCGCCGTTTGTCGCCGCCTAAGGTTCCAAGGCCGCATCGCGACGCTACATCGCGGTGCCGGAAGAGAGGGCCTTCATCACCATACTTATTAGGGGCGCACCACATGGGCAAGAGAGCGGAACCGTACGTACGCATTACCAGGGCGCCGCTGGCGTCCGCTGTGAAATGGGCCCTGGCCGCCGCAACGCTGGTGGGCACCGGCTCCGCCCTTGCGCAGACGACGGAAACGCCACCCGCATCCACGCCCACGGCCGCCACTGACGAAGCGACCACGCTGGACACCGTCTCGGTCCTGGGCAGCCGTGGCCAACCGCGTTCGGTCTCCTCGTCCGCGGTCCCGATCGACATCATCGGCGCCGAGGAATTCCGCAACCAGGGCGCGACCGACGCGCTCGACCAGCTCCGCGTGCTGGTGCCCTCCTTCAATGTCAGCACCATCCCGATCGACGATGCGGCCAGCCTGATCCGCCCCGCCAACCTGCGCGGACTGCCGCCGGACAACACGCTGGTGCTGGTGAACGGCAAGCGCTTCCACCGCTCGGCGGTGATCACCTTCCTCGGCCACGGCCTGTCCGATGGTTCGCAGGGTCCCGATCTTTCGGTGTTCCCCTCGCTCGCACTGGAGCAGGTGGAAGTGCTGCGCGACGGCGCAGCCGCCCAGTACGGCTCGGACGCCATCGCCGGCGTCGTCAACTTCGGCCTGAAGAAGATCAGCGAAGGCGGCGCGTTCGAAGCATTCGCCGGCCAGTACTACGAGGGCGACGGTTTCACCACGCAGTACTCGGCGCAGATCGGCCTGCCGCTCACCGCGCGCGGCTACGCGACCCTGACCGCCGAATGGCGCCAGGCCGACGACACCTCGCGCAGCGTGCAGCGCGACGATGCCGCCGCCGCGATCGCCGCCGGCTATCCCGGCGTGCCGGTGCCGGCGCAGATCTGGGGTTCGCCGAAGGTGGACGACGACGTGAAGTTCGTCGCCAACCTCGGCATCAGCGGCGACAGCGTGGACGTCTACCTGTTCGGCAACTACGCCCAGCGCGACGTCGACGGCGGCTTCTATTTCCGCGACCCCACCGCGCGCTCCGGCGTGTACTCCAACGACGGCGGCGACACGCTGCTGATCGGCGACACCACCGGCGCGGGCGGCTGCCCCACCATCGCGCTCCGCGACGGGGCCGGCAACCTGATCCCGTACAGCACGGTGAGCGCTGCGGTCTCCGCGCTGCCGTCGAACTGCTTCACCTTCCTGTCGACGCTGCCGGGCGGCTTCACCCCGCGCTTCGGCGGCAGCCTGGAGGACATGTCGGTGGTCGGCGGCGTCAAGGGCACCTGGGGCAATGCCTGGCATTGGGACGTCAGCGCCACCTATGGCCGCAACGACATCGACTTCACCATCTACAACACGGTCAATGCATCGCTGGGCGCCAACCAGCCGACGGGCCTGCGCTTCCATCCCGGCGGCAACACGCAGACAGAAAAGGGTGTGAACTTCGACGTCGGCACCGACATCGAGACTTCGTTCACCGCCCAGGCGCTGCGCCTGTCGGCCGGCGCGGAATGGCGCGAGGAAAGTTTCGAGGTCAAGCAGGGCGACGGCCCCTCCACCGCCATCGGGCCGCTGACCCAGCAGGGCTTCGCGCTGGGCTCCAACGGCTTCAACGGTTTCAACCCGCGCACCGCCGGCGAATGGGATCGCCGCAACTGGGCGGTCTACCTGGACCTGGAGGCGCAGTTCACCGAACAGTTCCTGCTCGCGGCCGCCGTACGCCGCGAGGACTTCGACGATTTCGGCAGCACCACCAACGGCAAGCTGACCGGGCGTTTCGACGTCAGCGACACCTTCGCGCTGCGCGGCGCCGTCAATACCGGCTTCCGCGCCCCCACCCCGGGCCAGGCGAACATCAGCCAGATCACCACGGCCTTCGAAGGCAATGCGCTGATCGACATCGCGACGTTGCCGCCGACCAATCCCATCGCCGAGCTGAAGGGCTCGCGCGCACTGACGCCGGAAGAGTCCAAGAGCGCGTCGCTGGGCCTGGTGTGGAACAGCGGCGACTGGCTGGTGACGGTGGACGGATACCACATCGAAGTCGAGGACCGCATCGCGCTCAGCACCAGCTTCGAACTGACCGATGCCGAACGTGCGGCGCTGGTGGCGTCGGGCAATCCCGAGGCGGCGTCGCTGAACTCGGTGACCTACTTCGGCAACGCCTTCGACACCACCACCACCGGTGTCGACCTGGTGACCAGCGTGGAAACGGCGCACTTCGGCGGCAAGACCACCTACTCGCTCGCGGTGAACTGGAACAAGACCAAGGTGGACCGCTACGACCCCAACTTCATCAACGAGGCCCGCGTCTACAAGATCGAGGAATCGCTGCCGAAGACCAAGGGCTATTTCAGCGTCAACCACCAGCGCGAGGTCTTCCACGCCAACCTGCGCCTGGGCTACTACGGCTCCTGGTACGAAGACCACCTGGACAGCGGCGTCATCACCGTGGAAGACGGCGGCCTGCCGATCTACGAAGACAGCACGGTGATCGTGGACGCCGAAGTGGGCTGGACGTTCGCTTCCGGCCTGTACGTCAACGTCGGTGCGCAGAACCTGTTCGACGAAACCCCGGACGACAACCCGTGGGGCGCGGCGGTCGCCGGCGCGGCCTATCCGGTGCATTCGCCGTACGGCTTCAACGGCGGCTTCTACTACGCCCGCGTGGGCTGGAAGTTCTGATACCGCGGTAACCGGATGCCGGCGTCCCGAAAGGGCGCCGGCATTCCGTTGTCAGGGCTTCCTGCCTCGCGCGACGTCCTTCGCCACCTCCGCGACCAGCGCGCGCAACCACTGGTGGGCAGGATCGTGGCGATAGCGCACATGCCACGCCATCTCCAGCGGGAACGTGCCCAGGTCCACCGGTGCGGGCAGCACCTTCAGGCGCGGATCGCGCGCCAACTGCGCACAGATCAGCTTCGGCAGCGTGGCGCAGTAATCGGTCGCCGCGACCAGCTCGGGAATCGACAGGAAGTGCGTCACCGACACGGCGACGTTACGCCTTAGCCCCTGCTTCTCCAGGGCCTGGAACAGCCCGGCGCGCAGCTTGCCCGGCGGCACCACGTTGACGTGCCGCAATTGCTCGTATTGCGCCTTGGACAAGCGCTTGTTGACCACGGGATGGTCGGCACGCACCACGCACGCCACCCCATCGTCCGCCAGATGCTGCACGACCAGGTTGTCGGGAGGCTCGACGAACCGGCCCAGCACCAGCGCGGTTTCGCCCGAAATGGCGCCCGTCTCGGCCAGATCGGTGCCGAACGGCACCAGCCGCAGCCGGATGCCGGGCGCACGCTCGCGCAGCCGCGCGGCGATGGCCGGCACCAGTACGAATTCGAAGTAGCTGTTCGGCGCCAGCGTGAACAGCCGCTCCTCCTTCGCCGGGTCGAACTGCCGCTGTCCGAGCACCAGCGCATCCATCTGCGACAGTGCGGCGGCGATGCCGGGCGCCAGCTCGATCGCCTTCTGCGTCGGCTGCATGCCGTAGCGCTCGCGGATGAACAACGGGTCCTGCAGCATCTCGCGCATGCGCACCAGCGCATTCGACAGCGCGGGCTGGGTGATGCCCAGCCGCACTGCGGCGCGGGTCACGTTGCGCTCGTCCATCAGCGCCAGGAAGACGGGCAACAGGTTGAGGTCGTAACGCATGCAGTCATATTGGATTCCATATATCTGGAATTCAACAAATAAATTGGCTGAATGCCTTGGCGGCGCGCAGGCTGTGTCCATCCCGGCGAGGCGCCGGACCGGCAAGCGAAGGCGCCTCTCCTCCCCGCACCGCCCCCTCTGGAGTCCGCCATGTCATCCGCCGCCCTGTTCTCCCCCATCCGCCTGGGCGCCATCGAGGTCCGCAACCGCATCGCCATGGCGCCGCTCACCCGCTCGCGCGCCGGCATGGACGGCGTGCAGACCCCGCTGGCCGTCGACTACTACGGCCAGCGCGCCTCGGCCGGCCTGATCATTACCGAGGCCACCAACATCTCCCGCCAAGGCCGCGGCTACGCCTACACGCCGGGCCTCCACTCGGATGAGCATGTAGCCGCATGGAAGCCGGTTACCGACGCCGTGCATGCCCGGGGCGGCCGCATCGTGGTGCAGCTCTGGCACGTAGGCCGCATGTCGCATACCAGCCTGCAGGAAGGTGGCGGCGCCCCGGTGGCCCCCTCCGCGATCCAGGCCGGCGGCAGCGTCTTCACCGAGGCCGGCCACGTGCCGCCGTCGATGCCGCGCGCCCTGGCCACCGACGAGATCGCCGGCATCATCGAGGACTACCGCCAGGCCGCGCAGCGGGCAAAGGATGCCGGCTTCGATGGCGTGGAAGTGCACGCCGCCAACGGTTACCTGCTGGAACAGTTCCTGCGCGACAGCACCAACCGTCGCGACGACCGTTATGGCGGCTCGCTCGAGAACCGCACACGGCTGCTGCTTGAAGTCACTGCCGCCGTCGCCGGCGTCTGGGGTGCGGATCGCGTAGGCCTGCGCCTGTCGCCTCTGTCCACCGCGGTCGGCGACACGCCGCTGGACAGCCACACGATGGAGACGCATCTCTACGTCGCCCGCCGCCTCGGCGAAATGGGCCTGGCCTACCTGCACGTGGTCGAAGGCCAGTTGCATGCCGGCAACGGCGCCGACGACTTCGACGTCAAGGCACTGCGCGACGCGTTCGGCGGCGCCTACCTCGCCAACAACGGCTACGACCGCCAGCGCGCGCTCGATGCCACCGCCGGTGGCCATGCGGACATGATCGCGTTCGGCAAGCCGTTCATCGGCAACCCCGATCTGGTCGAACGCCTGCGTGACGACAGCCCGCTGTTCGACGCGCCGACGGCCGGCTACTTCGGCGGTGGCGCGGAAGGCTATACGCAGTTCACTGCACCGCAGGCGCACGCGGCCTGATCCCGACATCCCTCTTCCTTCCATCCCGATCCCTCAGGAGTCCACCATGTCCCTCCACGACCTGCTTCCCGGCAAGCTCGGTTTCGGCACCGCCCCGCTCGGCAACATGTTCCGCGACATCCCGGAAGCCGAAGCGCGCGCCACCGTCGAGGCCGCCTGGAACGACGGCATCCGCTACTTCGACAACGCGCCCTTCTATGGCGCCGGCCTGGCGGAGATCCGCATGGGCGACGCGCTGGCCGACAAACCGCGCGACGCCTACGTCATCAGCACCAAGGTCGGCCGGCTGATCCTGGACGAAGTCGAGGACATCAACGCCCGCGATCTCGGCGAGAAAGGCGACGTATTCAAGTACGGTCGTCCCAACAAGATCGTCAACGACTATTCCTATGACGCCACCTTGCGTTCGATCGAGGACAGCCTGAAGCGGCTGAAGACCGATCGCATCGAGATCGCCTGGGTCCACGACATCGCGCAGGACTTCTACGGCGACGAGTGGCTGTCGATGTTCGAACAGGCGCGTACCGGTGCGTTCAAGGCGCTGGACCGCCTCCGTGATGAAGGCACCATCAAGGCCTGGGGACTCGGTGTGAACCGGGTCGAACCGATCGAACTGCTGCTGGAACTGGACGGGCCGCGCCCGGACGGCTTCCTGCTGGCCGGGCGCTACACGCTGCTCGACCACGCGCGTGCGTTGCAGCGGGTGATGCCGAAGGTCGCCGAGCGTGGGCTGGGCATCGTGGTCGGCGGCCCTTACAGCTCCGGTGCGCTGGTCGGCGGCCCGAACTTCGAATACGCGCCGGCCACGTCGCAGATCCTCGACAAGGTGGCGCGCATCAAGGCGCTCGCCGATCGGTACGGCATCAGCATGAAGGCTGCCGGCCTGCAGTTCGCGCTGGCCA
Source organism: Pseudoxanthomonas sp. CF385 (assembly GCF_900104255.1). Classification (NCBI taxonomy): domain Bacteria; kingdom Pseudomonadati; phylum Pseudomonadota; class Gammaproteobacteria; order Lysobacterales; family Lysobacteraceae; genus Pseudoxanthomonas; species Pseudoxanthomonas sp. CF385. Next base: position 1,419,152 of record NZ_FNKZ01000001.1, on the reverse strand, counting down.
ATCCGGCCGTCGCGGCGGTTATTCCCGGCGCCAGCAAGCCCGACCGCATCGCTGAAGACAGCGCGGCGCTGAAGGAAGTCGTCCCCGCCGGTTTCTGGCGCGACCTGCGCAGCGCGGGTCTGGTGCATGCCGACGCGCCGCTGCCGGGTGGCGCCTGAGTAAGGCGGACCGCGGTCGCCTTCGTCACCGCGAAGGCGGCTTGCGCGCCGGGATGCGCCGACGCGGCGCCTGCGCCTCGCGTTCGTCCATCTCGCGCACGCGGCGGCCGGCGTCGCGTATCAGGTCCGGCAGCAGGTGCGCTTCAGGCAGGTGCTTCCAGTATTTCTGCGGCATCTCCTGCCGCATCATCCGGGTGTTGAGTCGCGCCGGATTGAAGATGTTGGCGTAGTAGGTGCGCCACAGCGCGTCTTCGGCATCATCGGCCGGCGCATCCGCGCGTTGCGCGCCGTCACCCGCCCACAGGTCGGTCCCGTCCCATTGCACGCTGCGATACGGCGTCAGGATTGCCCAGCGCATGCCGGCGAAGCGGCGCATGAAGAACGGCGCGACCCGGTCGACGATGTAATGGTCCGGCTCGAACCACGCGATGTAGGTGTTTTCTTCGCCTTCGACCTGGCGGAAGCGCACGAAGGCCTTCATCTTGTGCGTGTCGCGCCGCACGGCCTGTGACCAGCGGGTCGCGCGATGCACATCGATATCGGTGGCGCGATCGAGCAGCGCACGCTCGCCGTTGCCGATCCGCCAGAGCAGGCGATACAGCAACGCGTGCCTGCCGATATCCCGATGACACAGCACCGATGCCGCGAACGCCATGAACGCTGCGGGCACCGCCAGCCCCGTGCGACGTCCGGTTTGATCCATCACGGCAGCCGCCGCAAGCAATTCGCCCTGCGCATCGGCCTGCCATTCGACGGATTCCGGCGGCAGTTCCGCTTCCCAGGCGTGACGCGCCTGCGTGCGCCATGCGTCCACGTCCCAGGCAGGCATCACGGTGGCGCGGAACATTCCGACGCCTCAGCCGAACAGATCGGCCTGGCGCGGCGCCGGCGCGAGCTCGCGACGCAAGCGGACAGGATCGTCGAGTCGTTGCCGCGGGTGGTGGTCGATCAGCACCACGAACGGCAACACCTTCTGCAGCGGCGCGCGCAGTCGCGCCAGGTCCGCCACGCGCAACCTGCCCTGACGGCGCGAATCGACGATGCGCTGCACGTTGCGCGCGCCCAGCCCGGGCACGCGCAGCAACATCTCGCGCGGCGCCGCGTTGAGGTCGACCGGGAAACGATCCGGGTGGCGCAGCGCCCAGGCGAGCTTGGGATCGACATCCAGGTCGAGCATGCCGTCCTGGCCCGGCGTGTCGTCGACGATCTCCTTCACGTCGAAGCCGTAGAAGCGCAGCAGCCAGTCCGCCTGGTAGAGGCGGTGTTCGCGCTGCAGCGGCGGTGCCCGCAGCGGCAGGTGCGTGGACGCATCCGGGATCGGGCTGAAGGCGGAGTAGTACACGCGGCGCATGCGGAACTGGCGGTAGAGCGCATCGCTGCTGGTGAGGATGGCGCGGTCGTCGGCCGCATCGGCGCCGACGATCATCTGCGTGCTCTGCCCGGCCGGTGCGAATTTCGGGGGCCGCTTGCGCTTCGGCTGCGCCTCCTTCCTGTCCGGTTTCGCCGCCTGGATGCGCCAGTGCAGCTCGCCCATCGCGTCCCGGATGCCCTGCGCTTCCTTCTGCGGCGCGAGCTGTTTCAGTCCCGCCTCGGTCGGCAGCTCGACGTTGATGCTGAGGCGGTCGGCATAGCGGCCCGCGGCGGCCAGCAGCTCCGGCGAGGCCTCGGGAATGGTCTTGAGGTGGATATAGCCGGCGAAGCGATGGTCCTCGCGCAGGCTGCGCGCCACTTCGACCATCTGCTCCATCGTGTAGTCGCCGTTGCGGATGATGCCGCTGGAGAGGAACAGGCCTTCGATGTAGTTGCGCTTGTAGAACTCCAGCGTCAGCCGCACCACTTCGGCGGTGGCGAAGCGCGCGCGCGGGACGTTGCTGGACACGCGGTTGACGCAGTACGCGCAGTCGTAGATGCAGAAGTTGGTCAGCAGGATCTTCAGCAGCGAAACGCAGCGCCCGTCCGGCGTGTACGAATGGCAGATGCCCATGCCCTCGGTGCTGCCGATGCCGCCCTTGCCCAGCGAGTGCCGCTTGCCCGCGCCACTCGACGCGCACGAAGCGTCGTACTTGGCCGCATCGGCGAGGATCGCGAGCTTGTCCTTCAATTGCATGCCGCCATTCTAGCCAACGGCCTCTCGCGCGATGAGACGGAACGCGCGCGCGACCCCGCCTGCATGCGTTGTCTGAACGGAATGGGCACGATCGAGGGCAGCGATGCGCAGCCGCTGTCCGTGAAGACGGTGCGCGTGGCGCTACACGCTGAGGATCGACTTCCAGTGCGCCAACCGGTCCGCGATCAGCGTCGCACGCTGACGGTCGTCGCGCCCGTCCAGGATCGCGATCTCCTCCGGTTCGGCGTGCAGGTAGATGCCGGCCGTGCGGGCGTTGACCTCGTCGCCGCGGGTGGTGAAGTACCCGGTGGCGCGCTCGGCGGATTCCAGCCGGATTTCGCCCGTGCCTTCCAGCTGCGGCGCGTCCGGATGCAGCGGGCGCTCGCCTTTCCAGTAGTAGAAGACGGCCGAACCGTCTTCCTTCTCCCGCACGGCCTCGCTCCAGTAGCGGGCCGACAGGCTGCCATCCGGATGCCAGGCGCTGCCTTTCATTTCCAGCGCGCCGGCGCGGTTGCGCACGAGTCGCACCAGTCCGAGCGCCGAAGGTTCCTTCTCGCTGCGCTGCGTCAGCGAGAACTGCCACCAGGTGCCTTCGACGCGCGAGGCCTGGCCTTCGCTCTGGATGGCGTTGCGCAGCTTCTGGCATATGGCCTTGGTCTCCGCCGCCGTGCCCGCGCCTTCGTAGCGCACGCAGGTCAGGCCCAGCAGGTCGGTCGGCAGCTTGGCGCCGCTGGCGTGCAGGATGAAGGTGCGGCGCATGCCCAGCACGCCGCCGAACAGGCCCGCTTCGAACACGACGTTGTCGCGCGGCGAGGCCTGCCCGGGTGCGGCCTCGTCCAGCGCCGGCGTACGCGTGGTCCAGTCGTCCTGCGCGAATACGAACGCGGCGAAATCCACCTGCCGGGTCAGCTCCAGCAACCGTCCCAGTGTGGTGGTGCCGGGATTGAACGTGGCGGTCCACGGCTCGACGTCGGCGACCTCTTCCAGTCCGCGCGTCAACGCCTGCAGCAGCTTCGTCTGCTTGCCCGACGACCCCAGGAAGATCCGTGGCTTTGCCATGGCACGCACTCGCGGGTGGGATTCGATACGGCCAGCGTAGCGCAATCCCCTCGCCATGGCGGACCCTGCCCGCGGTTGTCCCGCAGCGCCGACCTGCGGCGCCGATGAGGCCGACGGGACGGGACGCCGCGCGTCCCGTTTCGCGCGGTCAGAGCTTGAACAGCGGCTGCAGCCGCCGCGCCAGCCATCCGGGGAACCGCAGCGGCGCATCGAGCGCGGACACGCAGATGCACGCGATGCCGGGCACGGTGACCGGCTGGTGCTCGACATCGCTGTCGAGGTCGGCCACGTCGCCGGGCGCGAAGTGGCCCAGCGCATCGTGGTAGGCGCCCCGCAGGATCTGGGTCAGCTCGGTGCCGCCATGGCTGTGCACGGGCATGCTGCGCCCGGGGCCGATCTTCAGCATCAGCAGGGTGCCGCTCTTCGTGCCGGTGGCCCGGATGCAGTGCACGCCCGGCGCCATCCAGCGCCACTTCAGCGCGCGGTACGACGGGCCGAAATAAGGATGCAGCGGCGCCGGCAGGCGGTCGTCGTCTTCATAGGGCGCGCTGCGCGGCGCGGGCGGCGCAGTCGCGGGCATCGGCGCCTCCAGCTGCTCCAGCATGGACGCCCGCAGATCGGCCAGCCGGCCCGCGGACGGCAACGCCGGCTGCTGGTGTTCGACCAGCTGACCGCCGATGCGCTCGGCGTCCTGTACGCGCGCACGGCAATGCCCGCAGGTTTCCAGGTGGGTGGCCGCGACGACCGCGATTTCCACGGCCAGCGCGCCGGCGGCGTAGCTGACCACGGTGGACGCGTCGAGATGATGGTGCGGATTCACGACTGTCCCCTCAGCTGGCCCTGCAGGCGCAGGAATGCGCGCCGCAGGTGCGACTTCACCGTGCCCAGCGGCATGCCGAGCTCGTCGGCGATCTCCTGGTGGCTCTTGGCTTCGAAATACGACATGCGCATCAGGCGCGCCTGCACAGCGGGCAGGTCCTCGATGCGGCGCTGCAGGTGGACATGCTCGGCGTAATCCTCGGCCGACGAGAAGGGACGGGCGAGGTCCTCGTCCGCCACCGGTTCGCCTTCCTCCAGCACCTGCACCCAGCCCGGTTCGCGTCGCACGCGATCGATGTGCAGGTTGCGGCCGATGCGGAACAACCACGTCGACACCGCGCCATGCTGGGGGTCGTATGTCGTGGCGCGCTGCCACAGGCGCAGCAAGGCTTCCTGCGCGAGGTCCTCGGCGACCGCGTCGGCGTTGCCCAGGCCGCGCAGGTAAAGGCACAGGCGCGGCATGAAGTGGTCGTACAGGCGCATGAAACTGGCCCGGTCGCGCAGCCGCGCGACCGCGACCATGTCGCCGGCCCAGTCGTGGGCATCCCGCGGGGAAGGCGTGGGCGTGGACACCGGCCGGGTCGTCCCGGGGGACGACGATCTCCTTGTGAAGTCGGATGGCATGGTAAGCCAGCGGTCCCGTTGCGGTGCGTGATGGCGGCGTCTACGCGGGAGGAGGCGACTTGGATGCACCAGCGCCCTGCATCCGCCACGCCGGCGCGCACGTACAGCCGGCATCGCCGCAGGCAGGACGAACCGATGCCCGTACGCCGTTCCGTGCTCGCCCTCGCCCTCGCCTGCCTGGCGGGTCCTGCGGCCGCGAGTGCCGACATCCTGCGCCAGGAAGCGCGGGCCTATGCGCGGCAGGGCGATGCCCTGCTCTACCGCGAGTCGCACTGGCGCTACCGGCAGGACGGCCTTGCCCACCGGCTGGTGCTCTATCGCTGTCCGGACGGCCGCGCCTTCGCGCGCAAGACCGTGGTGGCGCGCACGTCGGCGCAGGCGCCGGATTTCGATTTCGAGGATGCCCGCGACGGGTATCGCGAAGGCGCGCGCAGCGGGGCCGGCGGACGCACCGTCTACGTGCGCGCCTCCGCGAACGCGACGCCGAAGCAGCGCATCGTCGCGCTTCCGGCCGGCGGCGTGGTCGATGCCGGCTTCGATGAGAGCGTCCGCCTGCATTGGACCGCGCTGCGCGCCGGCCGCGACGTGACCCAGCCCTTCCTGTTGCCCAGCCGCATGGCCTTCGTCCCGGTACGCCTGCGTCCGGGCGCCGCCGTGCGCTGGGAAGGCATTCCCGCACGGCGTCTGACGATGAAACTCGATCGCTGGTACGGCTTCATCGCACCGACGATGGAACTGACCTATGCCGACGCGGACCAGCGCCTGCTCGAGTTCGCCGGCATCGCGACCATCCGCGACGAAACGGGGAAGCACCAGGACGTGCGCATCGTGTTTCCCGATCCGGCCACGCCCGCCGATACCGATGCGCTCCGGCAGGCGCGCGCGACGGCGTTGGTGCGCAGCTGCGGTCGATGAGCGCGCCGCCTGCATCCGATCGCCGCCGTCCTGCGTAAGCCTCTCCAACGCAGCGGAGAGACGCCATGCCGGCCAGTGCTTCCCCCACCCGCACGACGGCGACGCGCCTGTCCACGCTGTCGCGCTGGTTCGACACCGAGGCGCGCACGGACGAAGACGCCACACACGCCGGACGCATCGACTGGCTGCGCGCGATTCCCTTCATCGGCATGCACCTGGCCTGCGTGGCGGTGCTCTGGGTCGGCGTGTCGCCGATCGCGGTGATCGTGGCCATCGCCCTCTATGCCGTGCGGATGTTCGCGATCACCGGCTTCTATCATCGCTACTTCTCGCATCGCACGTTCCGCACCTCGCGCGTGCTCCAGTTCGTGTTCGCGCTGATCGGTGCGTCCAGCGTGCAGCGCGGCCCGTTGTGGTGGGCGGCGCATCATCGCAACCACCATCGGCACGCGGACACGATGGCCGATCCGCATTCGCCGACGCAGCGCGGCTTCTGGTGGAGCCATGCCGGCTGGTTCCTGACCCGCGAGGGCTTCCGCACGGACTGGTCGCGCATCCCGGACCTGGCCGGCTATCCCGAACTGCGCTGGCTGGACCGCTACGACACCGTCGTGCCCGTGCTGCTGGCGGCCGCCCTGTTCGGCCTCGGCGCCCTGCTGGAACGCGTCGCGCCCGATCTCGGCACCAGCGGGCCGCAGTTGCTGGTGTGGGGTTTCTTCGTCTCCACCGTGGTGCTCTTTCATGCCACGGTGACGATCAACTCGCTGGCGCACCGCTTCGGACGTCGCCGCTTCGATACGCGCGACGACAGCCGCAACAACCTCTGGCTGGCGCTGCTGACGTTCGGCGAAGGCTGGCACAACAACCACCATTTCTTCCCGGGCACCGCGCGCCAGGGCTTCCGCTGGTGGGAGATCGACCTCACCTGGTACGCCCTGCGCACGATGGCGCTGCTGGGACTGGTGCGCGACCTGAAGCCCGTGCCCGCCTGGGTGCTGGCCAAGGCGAGGCGCTGAGCATGCGGATCGCGGTCATCGGTTCCGGCATCGCGGGCCTGGCCTCGGCCTGGTGGCTGTCGCAGCGCCATGACGTGGTGCTGTACGAGGCCAACGACTACCTGGGCGGGCACACCCATACGCACACGGTGGAACAGGCCGGTCGCGCGTACCGCATCGACAGCGGTTTCATCGTCTTCAATCGCGATCGCTACCCCCTGCTGAGCGGGCTGTTCGACGAACTCGGGGTCGCCTCGCAGCCGACCACGATGAGTTTCTCCGTGCGCAGCGAACGCAGCGGCGTGGAATACAACGCCCACACCCTGGACACCCTGTTCTGCCAGCGCCGCAACCTGCTGTCGCCCCGTTTCCTCGGCATGCTGAAGGACCTCGCCCGCTTCTATCGCGAGGCGCCCGCCCTGCTGGAACGCGACGGCCCGGGCCCGACGCTGGGCGACTACCTGCAGGCCGGCCGTTACGGCATGGCGTTCTGCGATGAGCACCTGGTGCCGATGGCGTCCGCACTGTGGTCGTCGCCGCCGCAGGACATCCTCGCCTTCCCGGCCCGCTACCTGGTCCAGTTCATGGCCCACCACCAGATGCTGACGCTGGGCACCCGCCCGCCGTGGCGCGTGGTGACGGGCGGCTCGGCCACCTACGTGGAGGCGTTGCGCCGCCGCTGGCGCGTGGAGGAACGGATGTCGTGCCCCGTGTATGCCGTCAGGCGCGGCGCGCGGGATGTCGAGGTCGTCCATGAGCACGGCCGCGAACGTTTCGACCACGCCGTGCTCGCCTGCCACAGCGATACCGCGCTGGCGCTGCTGCAGGGCGACGCCGACGCGCGCGAGTGGGAGATCCTCGGGGCGATGCGCTACCAGTCCAACGACACGGTGCTGCACACCGACGCGCGCCTGCTGCCCCGCCGGCGCAAGGCCTGGGCGGCGTGGAACGCGCATGTCCCGCGCGACCCGGACGCGCCCTGCACCGTCAGCTACTGCATGAACCTGCTGCAGGGCGTGGCGTCGCCCGAGCCCTTCATCGTCACCCTGAACCGCAGCGACGCGATCGATCCCGCGCGCGTCCTGCGACGCATGCAGTACCGCCATCCCGTGCACGACCACGCCATGGTCGCCGCACAACGCCGCAAGGCCGAGATCCAGGGCCGCCGGCGCACCTGGTTCGCCGGCGCCTATTGGGGCTGGGGCTTCCACGAAGACGGCATCCGCAGTGCGCACGAACTGGTCGCCGCGTTCGATGCGCATCCGCGATGTGCGGACGACTGTCGCGCCTCCGAGGCCCTCCCGGCATGAGCGCGCCGCTCGCCAGCGCCGTCTACGAAGGCTGGGTGCGTCACCGCCGCCACGCGCCGCGGCCGCATGCCTTCCGCTACCGCATGGCGCAGCTGTACCTCGACCTGGACGAAGTGGAACAGGTGTTCGCGCATCGCTGGCTGTGGTCGGTGGACCGGCGCAACCTGGCCGAGTTCCGCCGCAGCGATTACCTCGCGCCGCACGACCAGCCGCTGGCCGACGCGGTGCGCGACCGGGTCGCGCGGCAGCTGGGCTACCGGCCGAGCGGACCCGTGCGCCTGCTCACCCACCTGCGCTACGGCGGGTACGTGTTCAACCCGGTGAGCTTCTACTACTGCTTCCAGCCCGACGGCACCACGCTCGATGCCGTGCTGGCGGAGATCACCAACACCCCGTGGCGCGAACGGCACAGCTACGTGCTGCCGGTGCGCGACGGCATGCCACAGGGCGCCGGCTGGGAATGGGGCTTCGACAAGGCCTTCCATGTCTCGCCGTTCCTGCCGATGGACTGCGCCTACCGCTGGCGCTTCGACACGCCGGACGAGGCCCTGCGCGTGCACATGCAGGTCGACCGCGAAGGCCGGCGCGCCTTCGACGCCACCCTCACCCTGCTGCGCCAACCCTTGGACGGCGCGTCGCTGGCGCGGGTGCTGTGGCGCTACCCGCTGATGACCGCCCAGGTGATGACCGGCATCCACTGGCAGGCGCTGCGCCTGTGGCTGAAGCGCACGCCGGTCCACGACCATCCTCCCCTCGCCCGCGAGACCCCATGAACGAGATCGCCGCCACCTCCGCCACACCGACCTACGGCGCGTTCGACCGCCTGCTGCGCTCGCAGTTGCTGTCCCGCCTCGATGCGCTGGACCACGGCGCGCTGGTGGTGCGCGATGCCCTGGGCGAGCACCGCTTCGGCCACGCCGGGCCGGACGCGCTGCCGACGGTGCACCTGTGGATCGACGATCCGGCGTTCTACCGCGCCGTCGCGGCGCAGGGCAGCGTGGGGGCGGGCGAAGCCTATATCGCAGGCCAGTGGCGCTGCGACGACCTGGTCGGCCTGGTGCGCCTGCTGGTGCGCAACCGTGCGCTGCTCGATGGGATGGAGACGGGCCTGGCGCGCCTCGGCGGCTGGGCGCTGCGCAGCTGGCACGCGCTCAGGCGCAACACGCGGGAAGGCAGCCGGCGCAACATCGCGGCGCACTACGATCTGGGCAACGATTTCTTCGCGCTGTTCCTGTCGAAGGACGTCATGTACTCGTCCGCGATGTTCGCTTCGCCGGACGATGACCTGGATGTCGCCTCGTACCGGAAACTCGACGCCGTCTGCCGCAAGCTGGCGTTGACGCCTGAAAAACGCGTGATCGAGATCGGCACGGGCTGGGGCGGCTTCGCGCTGCATGCCGCGCGCCACTACGGCTGCCATGTCACCACCACCACGATCTCGCGCGAACAGCATGCGCTGGCCAGCCGGCGCGTGGCCGAGGCCGGCCTGCAGGACCGGGTCACCCTGCTGCTGCAGGACTACCGCGACCTGCAGGGCGAGTACGACGCGCTGGTCTCCATCGAGATGGTCGAGGCGATCGGCGCGCAGTACCTGGAGACCTTCTTCGGCAAGCTGGGCACCTTGCTGCGGCCGGGCGGGCAGGCGTTGCTGCAGGCGATCACCATCGAGGACCACCGCTACGCGCAGGCACGCGATTCGGTGGACTTCATCAAGCGTTTCGTCTTTCCCGGCAGCTTCATTCCCTCGCTCGCCGCCATGTACGCCGCGAAGACGCGCGCCAGCGACCTGCAGGTGGTCCATCAGGAAGACTTCGGCCTGTCGTACGCGTACACCCTGCGCGCCTGGCGTCGCCGCTTCATGACGCGCCTGCCCGAAGTGCGTGCGCAAGGCTTCGACGAGCGTTTCATCCGCCTGTGGGAGTTCTACCTGGCCTATTGCGAGGGCGGCTTCCTCGAGCGGTCGATCGGTGTGTCGCACCTGCTGATGGCACGGCCGGGCCACCCGGGGGCGCGCGCATGAGCCCGGGGCTGGCCCTCCTCCTGGTCGGCGTGCTCGCCGCCGTCGTGATGGCCGGCGGCTGGCAGTGGCAGCGTCGCCGCAACAACGCGGGGATCGTCGACGTGCTGTGGTCGGCCTGCGTCGGCGGCAGCGCCCTGCTGCTCGCCGCGATCGGCGATGGCGCATGGCAGGCGCGCGCCGTGCTGACCGTCCTCGGCGGCCTGTGGGGTGCGCGGCTGGCGCTGCACCTGTGGCATCGGGTGCGCAGCGAGCCCGAGGACGGCCGCTACCGCCACCTGCGCGCGCACTGGCAGGGGCACCAGGGCAAGTTCTTCCTGTTCTTCATGGCGCAGGCCTTGCTGGTGGTGCTGTTCGCCCTGCCCTTCGCGGCGGCCGCGCGCAGTCCGCAGCACACGGCGTGGCCCTGGCTCGCCGCCGCCGTGGCGATCTGGATCGCGAGCGTCGCCGGCGAAGCCCTCGCCGACCGCCAGCTCGCGCGCTTCCGCACCGACCCGGCGAACCGCGGCCGCACCTGCCGCGCGGGCCTGTGGCGCTACTCGCGCCATCCCAATTACTTCTTCGAGTGGCTGCACTGGTTCGCCTACATCGCGTTGGCGGTGGGCTCGCCGTGGGACTGGCTGGCGTGGAGCGGTCCGGTGGTGATGTACGTGTTCCTGCGCTTCATCAGCGGCATTCCGTACACCGAGGCGCAGGCGCTGCGCACGCGCGGCGAGGACTACCGCGCGTACCAGCGCAGCACGCCGATGCTGTTCCCGTGGTTCCCGAACACTGGCGCCGAGGAGGCGAACCGATGAATGCCATGGTGGAAGAACTCGCGGCCGACCGCGCCGCCCCCGGCCTGCTCGGCCTTGCCGAACGCGGCCTGCTGCCGGACGCGCTGGTCCGCGCGGGCATCCGTCGGCTGTGCGCGCAGCGCCTGCGCGACGAACGCGCGGGCGGCCAGGAGGCGCAGTCGGCGCTGCTCGCGCACCGCCTGCGCGGACTGCGCGAGGGCGCGCTGGCGGTGCATACCGAGGCCGCCAACCGCCAGCACTACGAACTGCCGGCGGCGTTCTTCCGCCATTGCCTCGGGCACCGGCTGAAATACAGCAGCTGTTTCTATCCGACCGGCGAGGAAACGCTGGACCAGGCCGAGGACGCGATGCTCGCCCTGTACGGCGAACGTGCCGCGCTGGCGGATGGCCAGGAGATCCTCGAACTCGGCTGCGGCTGGGGCTCGCTGACGCTGTGGATGGCCGAGCGCTATCCGAACGCGCGCATCACCGCCGTGTCGAACTCGCACTCGCAGCGCCACTTCATCGAAGCGCGCTGCGCCGAACGCGGCCTGCACAACGTCCGCGTCATCACCTGCGACGTGAACCAGCTGCAGCTCGAAACCGCGCGCTACGACCGCTGCGTGTCGGTGGAGATGTTCGAGCACGTCAGCAACCATGCCGCCCTGATGCGCCGCATCCACGATACGCTGCGGCCCGGCGGGCAGCTGTTCGTCCACATCTTCGTCCACCGCGACCTGATGTACCCGTTCGAGACCCAAGGCGAGGACAACTGGATGGGCCGGCATTTCTTCACCGGCGGCATGATGCCGTCGGCCGACCTGCTGCTGTTCTTCCAGCAGCACCTGCACCTGCAGGAACGCTGGCTGCTGGACGGCACGCACTACCAGCGCACCGCCAACCAGTGGCTGGCCCGGCACGATGCGCACCGCGACGCGGTGATGGCGGTGCTGCGCGAGGCCTACGGCGATGCGGCCGCCTTGTGGAACCAGCGCTGGCGCATGTTCTGGATGGCCTGCGCGGAGCTGTTCGGCTACCGCGACGGCCAGGAATGGCTGGTCGCGCACTACCGCTTCCAGCGCGCCCACGCGGAGACCTGACATGCGCACCCTGCCCGTCGCCCTGCTCGCCCTGGTGATCGCCGCGACCGCGGCCGGCTGCCGCTCCGGCAACGTCAAACCCTCCGTGCCCACGGCCGCGCCGGTGGACGTGGACCGCTTCATGGGCGACTGGTACGTGATCGCCCACATTCCCTCGTTCCCCGAACGCGATGCCTACCGCGCGGTGGAGTCGTATGCGCGCCTCCCCGACGGCCGCATCCGGACGACGTTCCGCTACCGCAAGGGCGCGCTCGACGGACCGGAGAAGACGATGCATCCGGTGGGCACGGTGCGGCCGGACACCGGCGGTGCCGTCTGGAACATGCAGTTCGTCTGGCCGATCCAGGCCGAGTACGTCATCTCGTTCGTCGATGCCGATTACCAGCAGACCATCGTCGCCCGCAGCAAGCGCGACTACGTCTGGCTGATGGCGCGCACGCCGGCGATCTCCGACGCGGATTACCAGGCGCGCCTGCGCCAGATCGAAGCACTGGGCTACGACCTGTCCAAGCTGCGCCGCGTACCGCAGTGAGCGCATAGGCGCGGCACGCCAACGCGCTAGCATGGCGGCCCCCGCGCGCGGAGTTCCGCATGTCGTTCAACGATCCCGATGCCGTCGCCCGCTATGCCGAAGGTCCGGTGCGCCAGGTGCCCGGCTTCCACGGCCTGCAGCAGATGGCGCACGTGCTGCTGGCCGAAACCGTGCCGGAGGACGGCCACGTGCTGGTGCTCGGCGCCGGCGGGGGACTCGAACTGAAGGCGTTCGCCGACGCGCATGCCGGCTGGCGGTTCACCGGCGTGGATCCCTCGGCGGAGATGCTGGCGCTCGCCACCACCACGCTGGGGCCGCTCGCGCCGCGCGCGCAGCTGGTCGCGGGCTACATCGACGACGCGCCGCCCGGCCCGTTCGACGGCGGCACCTGCCTGCTGACGCTGCACTTCCTGCCCCCGGAACAGCGCCTGCATACGCTGGTCGAGGTACGCAGGCGGCTCGCGCCCGGCGCCCCGTTCGTCGTCGCCCACCACAGCGTGGACGATGCCGCGGACGCCAGGGAACGCTGGCTGTCGCGCTATGCCGCCTTCGCGGTGGCTTCCGGCATTCCCGCAGCCAACATGGCCAACGCCGCGGCGGCGATCAGCGCACGCCTGCCGCTGCTGACCCCGGCGCAGGATGAAGCGCTGTTGCGCGAGGCCGGCTTCGTCGATATCGACCTGTTCTATGCCGCCTTCAGCTTCCGCGGCTGGGTGGCGCGCACTCCCCGCTGACGACGGCATGCGTGGCGCGACGCCCGGGAAGCCCCGGCACCGGTGCGCACCAGGACAACGCCGGATCTTGGTGAGAGAAGAACGACCCTGAAAGATCCAACGCTGGACCTTAGTGAGAGAAGAAACACTGAAAAAGATCGAACGCTGGACCTTAGTGAGAGAAGAAACACCCTAAAAGATCCAACGATGGGCCTTAGTGAGAGAAGAGACACCCGAAAAGATCCAACGCTGGACCTTAGTGAGAGAAGAAACATCGAAAAAGATCCAACGTTGGACCTTAGTGAGAGAAGAGACACCAGAAAAGCCCGATTGCCGTAGCCCGGGTAGAGCCAACGGCGAAACCCGGGGGCCTCGACCTGCAGGCCGCCCACGTACCGTGCCTGATGCACGCCCCGGGTTTCGCTTCGCTCTACCCGGGCTACGCAGGGCCGGTGGGTTATTCGCCGCTGGAGTCTGGCGGCGGGTTCGAAGCGCCGGTCCAATCGATGGGCAGGGCGCCGCGAGCAACGAACGCGTGGAAAGAAGAGTGTGGCCAGTCCGCTGCGCGGGTCACCAGACCGTGTCTGACAGGGTTGAAATGCACGTAGTCGATACGCCGTGCCAGGCTTGCCGCATCCCGGATCGTGGCCTCCCAGAATCTGCGCGCCCACAGCCGCCGCTCCTTGCCCGGACGCCGCGCTATACGGACACCGCGTGCACGCAGGCGCATGGTGAATTCGCGTTTGATCAATCGCCAGCGCATGGAGTAGCGGTCATCGTCTTCCGGCAGGCGCAGCACGGCATGCAGATGATCCGGAAGGACCACGATGGCAAGGATCGAAAACGGATGCCGGCGACGTACCGCACGAATCGCGGCCCGCAATTCATCCGCATGATCGACCAGCGTCGTGGCCGACCGATCGGCGAGCGTCACCGTGAAGAAGTACGTCCCACCCCGGACGCGTTGGCGGCGGTACTGGACCATGGGGACAGGCTGCCCTCTCCAACCAGGCGACGCCCATCGGAGAACACCTCGACCCGAAGTGAGGAAAAAATCCGGAGATTCACGTAGCCCGGGTAGAGCCAACGGCGAAACCCGGGGAACTCGGGCTGCCGTCCATCACTGCGCCATGCAGGGTAGAGGCCCCGGGTTTCGCTTCGCTCTACCCGGGCTACGCGACGGCACCCTCGCGCACAACGATCTACCGGGCCCGTGCGAACGGCAACCCCTTCATCACCAGCCTGCGGTCGCGTGCGCAATGTTTCTCGGTGCCTTCGCAGACGAAGGCCACGCGCACGACGGGTTCGTCATTCTCCATGACGAGGCGATAGCGGGCGGCGACGGTGGCGCGGTCCCCCAGGTACATGAACAACCAGTATTCCCGGGGCGCCGCGCCGCGCTGCCGGAACAGCATGTTGCGCACGTACGGGTACGGCGGGGTCAGCATGACCTCGGGCTGCAGGTCGTACCGGTCGAGCACGGCGGTCGGCGCCGCATACCCCGGCAGACCTTCCAGCACGTAGCGCGGCCGCCGGTGGGTCGCGGGCCAGTCGTCATGGCCGACGTAGGCGTACGAACGGCGCTGCGGCAGCTTGAAATCGAGCGGCACGCGCACCTGGCCGCCGACGGCGCCCGACGCGACATCCCGGCCCAACACCCATCCACGCGATGCCTTCAGTGCGGCCGCATCGAACGCGGCATGGCCGCTGCTCTGGGCGATAGCGGCGTCCATGACCTGCCCGCAGGCGTCCACGCGCAGGTCGAGCAGGACGCTGCCCTGTGCCTGGGTCTGGCGCAGGTCGTCCGGATAGGCCGGCACATCGCGCACCAGCGGCGGGCAGGCCGGGGCATCCGCCGCGACCGCCGGGGCCGCAGGCAACAAGAAAACAAGAGACACCATCCACCGCATGCGTTTCCCCCTGAATTGCGCTTTGCGATCGCCGATCCCCTGCCGGCGTGCCGCCATCATGCCATCGGCAACTTCAGGCCCTGTTCCTTCGCGCACTGCACCGCGATGTCGTAGCCCGCGTCGGCATGGCGCATCACGCCGGTGCCCGGGTCGTTCCACAGCACGCGGGCGATGCGCCTGTCGGCTTCTTCGCTGCCGTCGCAGACGATGACCACGCCGGAATGCTGCGAATAGCCCATGCCCACGCCGCCGCCGTGGTGCAACGACACCCAGGTGGCCCCACCGGCGACGTTCAACATCGCGTTGAGCAGCGGCCAGTCGGACACCGCATCACTGCCGTCCTTCATCGCCTCGGTCTCGCGGTTCGGCGACGCCACGCTGCCGCTGTCCAGGTGATCGCGACCGATCACCACCGGCGCCTTCAGTTCGCCGTTGCGGACCATCTCGTTGAAGGCCAGGCCCAGCTTATGCCGCAGGCCCAGGCCGACCCAGCAGATGCGCGCCGGCAGGCCCTGGAAGCTGATGCGCTCGCGCGCCATGTCCAGCCAGCGATGCAGGTGCGCATCGTCCGGAATCAGTTCCTTGACCTTGGCATCGGTCTTGTAGATGTCTTCCGGGTCGCCGCTCAACGCGACCCAGCGGAACGGGCCCACGCCGCGGCAGAACAGCGGGCGCACGTAGGCCGGCACGAAACCGGGAAAGTCGAACGCGTTCTTGAGCCCCTGGTCGAAGGCCATCTGGCGGATGTTGTTGCCGTAGTCGAACGTGGGCACGCCCATCTTCTGGAATGCCAGCATCGCCTCCACGTGCACGCGCATGGCCTGCTTGGCGGCATCGCGCACGCGCTCGGGCTCGGCCTTCTGCTCGGCCAGCCACTGCTCGACCGTCCAGCCGATCGGCAGGTAGCCGTGCACGGGGTCGTGCGCGCTGGTCTGGTCGGTGACCGCATCCGGGCGCACGCCGCGCTTCACCAGCTCGGGCAGGATCTCCGCCGCGTTGCCGAGCAGCGCGATCGACTTGGCCTCGCCGGCGGCGGTGTACTTCGCGATCCGCGCGAGGGCGTCGTCGAGGTCGGTGGCCTGTTCGTCCACGTAGCGCGTGCGCAGGCGCATGTCGATGCTGGACTGGCGGCACTCGATGTTGAGCGAGCTCGCACCGGCCAGCGCCGCGGCCAGCGGCTGCGCGCCGCCCATGCCGCCGAGGCCGGCGGTGAGGATCCACTTGCCGGTCAGGTCGCCGCCGTAATGCTGGCGCCCCATCTCGACGAAGGTTTCGTACGTGCCCTGCACGATGCCCTGGCTGCCGATGTAGATCCACGAGCCGGCCGTCATCTGGCCGTACATCATCAGGCCCTTCTTATCGAGCGCGTTGAAGTGCTCCCACGTGGCCCAGTGCGGCACCAGGTTGGAGTTGGCGATCAGCACGCGCGGCGCATCGGGATGGGTGGGAAAGATGCCGACCGGCTTGCCGGACTGCACCAGCAGGGTCTCGTTGTCGTCGAGTTCGCGCAGCGATGTCAGGATCGCGTCGTAGCAGGCCCAGTCGCGCGCCGCGCGTCCGATGCCGCCGTAGACGACCAGCGAGGTGGGGTCCTCCGCGACTTCCGCATCCAGGTTGTTCTGCAGCATCCGGTACGGCGCTTCGCTGAGCCAGGACTTGCAGGTGAGCGTGGCGCCGCGCGGGGCGCGGATGACGCGGGACGGGTCGTGGCGGGGATCGGACATGACAGGTTCCAGATGCAGGTATGCGCCCATTATCGGCGGGAGGCCCCGCCCCGCGCGAGCCACGGCGATGCTGCAGTGCGCGATGGCGTGCGTGGCAGAATCGGGCCATGAACGCCTTCCGCCCCGCTTTCTGCGCGCTCCTGCTGGCCGGCCTGCTGGTCGCCGCACCTTCCCCGGCTGCCCCACCCGACCGCGTGCTCGTCTTCACCAAGACGGCCGGATTCCGCCATGACGCGATTCCGGTGGCGGTGTCGGCGCTGCAGCGACTGGTGGCCGACGAAGGCATGGCCGCGGATCACACCGAAGACGCGCAGGCCTTCAATGCGAAGAACCTGGCGCGCTATCGCGTCGTGGTGTTCGCCAGCACCACGGGCGATGTGCTGGACGAGATGCAGCAGGCCGCGCTGGAAGACTTCGTGCGCAAGGGCGGTGGCTTCATCGGCGTGCACGCCGCCGCGGACACCGAATACGACTGGCCCTGGTACGGCGATCTGGTCGGCGCGTACTTCAAGAGCCACCCGCCCGGCCTGCAGTCCGCGCACGTGCAGCCGGAGCGCGCCGGTACCCCCGCGGGAGCGCGATGGCCCGTCACCGACGAGTTGTACAACTACCGCACCAATCCGCGCGCACGGGTGCGCGTGATCGCCACGGTCGACGAGCGGGACTACGAAGGCGGCACCATGGGCGCGGACCATCCGATCGCCTGGTGCCATGAGGTCGAAGGCGGTCGCAGCTGGTACACCGGGCTCGGCCACGATGCCGCGATCTACGCCGACACCCACTTCATCGCGCAGCTCATGCGCGGGCTGCGTTACGCGTCGGGACGTTCCGGGGATTGCTGACGCGTTCCCCTGCTGCCCACGTGCGGGAGCCGGGAGGCCGGCGCGTCAGCGGATCGAGGGGTCCAGGGTACGCAGGGCTTCGGCCAGGCCGGTCTGGCCGGTGCGGTCGAGATCGTCCCGCGTGTAGGCACGCCCGGGCTGGCCGTTGCAGGGCGTCTTCGCATCGCGCGGACGGACGCGGCTGCCGGTGTTCCGGATGCAGTGGGCATCCGACAGGCGCGGCTTGTCGTCGTTCTTGGGCTTCTCGGACGCAGGCACCGCCGCATCGGTGGCAGGTGCGGTTGCCGGGGCAGGCTCGGCCGGCGGCGCGGCCGTCTGCGCCTGCGCGACCCCGGCCATCAGGCAGGCGGTGAGGGCAAGCAGGGAAAGAGGCTTCATGACGGGGCTCCGGACGGGCGTGATGAAGACAATACGCGCCGGGTGGCGCCGGCGTCGCGGCCGCGGCCCCGCCGGTTCAGCCCCACCTCAGGCCGCCGGGCATTGCGCCTTGCGCCCGTCGTGGAAGCGCTGCACCGCGGCCGCGTCCGCTTTCTGCGGCGCTATGCCATCGTCGAACAGCACCTGCCAGACCCCCTCGTCAGTGCGATACCAGACCGAGCCGAAGCGGCCGATCCGCGTCTCGCCGGTCTTCGGGTCCTCGTACAGCGCCGGACCGCTGGAATAGGCCGTGCGACCGTCGCCGCCCGAGGTCACCACTGCCGGGTACCAGCTGAGCTTCAGGGCCGTGCCGTCGATCAGCGGCGTCCACTCGCGGGTGATGGCCTCGCGGCCGCGGGTGGGTTTCTGGCTCACGCCGAAGGCGGCGTCCGGATGAAGGTGCTCGGCGAACGCCGCGGCGTCATGGTCGGCCACCGACTGCGCGAAACTCAGTTCGCGCTGCCAGACCGCGCATTCGGCCTGCCGCGCGGCCTCGGGCGGCGCGGCCAGGACACCCCCGCTGGCCAGGGCCAGGAGGGCGGCGGACGAAAGGCGAGCGAGCATTGTCATGCGGAATGTCCCGGAGTCTGCCAAGCTGTGGCCGATTCCAGCTTTTCCCCGTACCGCATGCGCCTGCCATTGGTCAGGGTGACCGTGCTGGCCGCCCTGCTCTGGACGGCCGGCTGCACCACCACCCCCACTGCCCCCACCGCCTCCGAACCGCGCAGCGTCGTGCTGATCTCCATCGACGGCCTGCCCGCCAGCGCCCTCGGACAAGGCGACACGCCCCACCTCGATGCCCTCGCCGCCGCCGGTACGCATGCGGCGTGGATGAATCCGTCCTACCCGGTGCTGACGTTCCCCAACCACTTCACCCTGGTGACCGGGCTGCGTCCCGACCGCCACGGCATCATCCACAACAGCATGCGCGACGAGGCCGTCGGCGGCTTCAAGGTGGCCGACAAGGCCGCAGGTGCCGATGCGCGCTGGTGGCAGGGCGAGCCGATCTGGAACACCGCCGAAAAGGCCGGCCTGCGCACCGCGATCTGGGCCTGGCCAGGCAGCGCCGCCCCCATCGAGGGCCGCCGGCCGACCCGCTGGGTGCCGTACTCGCCGGAGATCAGCGCCACCGAGCGCGCCGACCAGGTCGCAGGCTGGATGACCGAACCGGTGGCCACCCGCCCGCGTCTGGCCGCGCTGTATTTCGAACGCGTCGACAACGTCGGCCACGAGAAGGGTCCGGACGCGCCCGAGACGCTAGCGGCGATCCGCGAAGTCGACGCCGCGGTGGGCCGCATCGTGCAGGCGCTGGAAACGCACGGCCTGCGCGGCACCACCGACGTGGTGGTGGTCTCCGACCACGGCATGGCGCCGGTGCGGCCCGACCAGTACATCGCGCTGGAGGACATGGCCACGATCGAACAGGCCGAAGCCGTCAGCACCGGCCAGGTGATCGGCTTCAACCCGCGTCCCGGCCATACGGGCGACACCGAGCGACGGCTGCTCGGGCGCCACGAACACTACGCCTGCTGGCGCAAGCAGGAGCTGCCCGCACGCTGGCACTACGGCACGCATCCGCGCGTGCCGGCGATCGTCTGCCAATTCGATGAAGGCTGGAACGGCCTGCCGGCGGACCAGCTGCGCCGTGCACCGAAAGACAGGTTGAATCGCGGCTCGCACGGCTACGACAACGCCCTGCCGTCGATGCGTGCGGTGTTCATCGCCGCCGGCCCCAGTTTCCGCGCCGGCACGACCCTGCCTGCGTTCGACAACGTCGACGTGTATCCGTTGCTGGCCCGCCTGCTGGACCTCGCGCCCGCACCCAGCGACGGTACCGCGGACACCTTCGCGCCGGTGCTCACGCCGCGGGCAGCGCCCGCGCATTGATGTCCGGAAACGGTGAGTCGATGCGGAAACGCGGTGCTAGCCTGCGTCCATGGTCCCACCCGACGCCACCGCCCTGCCCGACCGCCATGTCTGCGAACAGGCGCGACTGAGCCGCGACGCGCGCTTCGACGGCCTGTTCTTCACGGCGGTCACCAGCACCCGCATCTACTGCCGGCCGGTGTGCCCGGCGCCGGCACCGAAACCGCAGAACATCGTGTATTACCGGAACGCCGCCGCCGCGGAAGCGGCGGGCTTCCGTCCGTGCCTGCGCTGCCGGCCGGAACTCGCACCCGGCGACGGCACCTGGCGTCGCGGCGATGAAGTGGTGGCGCGTGCATTGAAGCTGATCGATCAGGGCGCGCTGGTCGACGCGCCGCTGGCCGAGCTTGCGGACCGGGTGGGATTGGGCGAGCGGCAGCTGCGCCGCCTCTTCACCGATCGCCTCGGCGCCACGCCCGGTGAAGTGCATGGCACCCGCCGCCTGCTGTTCGCCAAGCAGCTGCTGACCGAGACCGCGCTGCCGATCACGCAGGTCGCGCTGGCCGCCGGCTTCGGCAGCCTCACCCGGTTCAACACGGCCTTCCGCGACGAATACCGCATGGCCCCGCGCGACCTGCGCAAACGCGCAGTGCCCGTCGCCCGCGACGTGATGACGCTGCGCCTGGGCTACCGGCCGCCGTACGACTTCGGCGCGATGCTCGACTTCCTGCGCGGCCGTGCGTTGCCGGGCGTGGAAGCCGTCGATGAGCGAAGCTACCTGCGCGTGATCGGTACGCCGGACGCGCCCGGCTGGCTGCGGGTCAGCGCCTGGGATGCCACCGCGCACGCGCTCAAGCTCGAACTGCACGGCGGCGCGCCCGCCGACCTGCTGCGGATCGTCAACCGCCTGCGCCGCATGTTCGACCTGGATGCCGATCCTTCCGCCATTGCCGCTGCGCTCGGCGACGATCCGCGTCTCCGGCCCTTGCTGGCCGCGCGTCCCGGCCTGCGCCTGCCGAGCGGATGGGACGGTTTCGAGATCGCGGTGCGCGCGGTGATCGGCCAGCAGGTCAGCGTCGCCGCCGCGCGCACGCTGACCGCACGGTTGGCGCAGCGGCACGGGACGCCGCTGGCGATCCCGTTCGACGGACTGACGCATCTGTTCCCCACGCCCGACCTGTTGGCCGATGTCGACCTGACGGAGATCGGCCTGACGCGCGCGCGGGCCGACACGATCCGCGGGCTGTCGCGCGCCTTGCTGGAAGGACGCGTGGATTTCCGGCCCGAGCGAACGCTGGAGGATTTCACCGCCCGCTGGGTCGCCCTGCCCGGCATCGGCCCGTGGACGGCGCACTACATGGCCTTGCGCGCACTCGGCCACCCGGATGCGTTTCCGGCCGACGACCTGGTGCTGCAGAAAGCCGTGCCCACCGATGGCGTGCGCATGACTGCGAAAGCGCTGACCGCACGCGCCGAAGCGTGGCGGCCGTGGCGCGCCTATGCGGTGATCCATGTGTGGAAGGGCAGTATGGCGGCGCCCAAAGCGTCTGCTGTTGTAGGAGCGACGTAAGTCGCGATGAGGCTTTACCGGTGGCCCTTCGCGACTTACGTCGCTCCCACAGCAAACACCTCGCACGTCTTTACCGTCATTTCCCCTATCCTGCCCCCACCATGATCCTGTTCCGCCACCTCGACAGCCCCGTAGGCACGCTGACGCTCGCCGCCACCGACGACGGCCTGCATGCGATCGAGTTCCCGCGCAACCGGCACCCGGCGGACCGCGAGGGATGGGTGTCGGGCGACCATCGCGTGCTCGATCTGGCGGCACGGCAGCTGGACGACTACTTCGCGGAGAAGCGGCGCGATTTCGACCTGCCGCTGGCACCGCGCGGCACGGACTTCCAGCGCACCGTGTGGCTGACGCTGGCCGGCATCGGTTACGGCGAAACGATCAGCTACGCGCAGCTCGCGCAACGGGTCGGCAAACCCACGGCGATGCGCGCAGTGGGCGCGGCGAACGGGCGCAACCCGCTGCCCATCGTGCTGCCCTGCCATCGCGTGATCGGGGCCGATGGCGCGCTCACCGGATTCGGTGGCGGCCTGCCGACAAAGCAGTTCCTCCTGGAACTCGAAGGCGCGTTGCCGCGCGCGAACGATCTGTTCGGCTGAGGCTTACATTCCGCGGAAGCGCTGCTGGAACGCGCCACTGACGGGCAGCACGTCGCTGCGGCCCTTGACGCTGAGGTGGTGACGGCCGAGGTCGTCCTTGCGCACGCGGTCGATGGCCTGCACGCGGACCAGCACGCCGCGGTGCACCTGCCAGAACACGTCGGGGTCCAGGCCACCGAGCAGTTCCTTCAACGGCATGCGGATGATCGCTTCGTCATCGGCGGTCACCACGCGCACGTACTTGTCCTGCGCCTGGAAGAACAGCACGTCGTCGACCGCGATCATGCGCACGCTGTCGCCGACGCTGGCGGTGATCCAGCGGATCAGGCGATCGCCCTGCGGCCGCAGGCGCGCTTCCAGGTCGTCGATCAGCGCGCGCATGTCCGGCGCACGCGCGTCCGCCAGGCGCGCCTGCACGCGTTCCACCGCCTGCATCAGGCGTGCGTCCTGCACCGGTTTGAGCAGGTAGTCCGCCGCGCCCGCCTCGAACGCGCGGATGGCGTAGTCCTCGTAGGCGGTGGTGAACACGACCAGCCCGCCGTGGGCGACCACCTGCCGGGCGACGTCCAGGCCATTGACGCCCGGCATGCGGATATCGAGAAAGGCGACCTGCGGCCGGTGCCGGGCGACCGCATCCAGTGCGGCGAGCCCGTCTTCGCAGACGGCGACGATATCGAGCTCAGGCCAGGCGGCGCGCAGCTGCTGCTGCAACGCGCGCCGCTGCGGCGCTTCGTCCTCGGCGATCAGGGTGGTGACGGCATTCATGCCGGCGACCCTAGCGGCACGCGGATCTCCGCGCAAACACCGCGACCGTCGACTGCTGGCGTCAAGGCGAACGCGGCACGCGTGCCGTACCGCGCCGACAGTTGTTCACGCACGTTCGCCAGGCCGACGCCGCTGCTCAGGCCGGGTTGCAGGCCGGCGCCGTCGTCACGCACCTGCACGCGCAGCATGCCGTCCTCGCGGACCGCTTCGATGTCGATGCGGCCGGGGCCGGGCCTGGGTTCGATGCCGTGCTTGATCGCGTTTTCCGCCAGGGTGATCAGCAGCGACGGCGGGAACGGCGACGCACGCAGCGCCGTGTCGGCGCGCACGGTGTACGTCAGCCGCCCGCCCATGCGCACCTGCATCAGCGCGAGGTAGCTGCTGCAGAGGTCGAGCTGCTGCCCGAGCGTGGCATGCAGGCCGCGGTCGTCGCGCAGTTTCGGAATGGTGGCGCGAAGGAAATCGACCAGCGCATCCAGGGTGGCTTCGGCTTGTGCGGGATCCTGCCGCACCAGCGCCCGCACGGACGCCAGCGTGTTGAACAGGAAATGCGGCTCCACCTGCGCCTGCAGCACGCCCAGGCGCAGGTCGGCTTCGTGCACACGACCTTCCAGCGCACTGAGTTCGCGCACGTGGTGGTGCTCGTCCCAGCGCCGGTGTTCGCTGAAGTACGCCCGCAGCGCCAGCCCACCGCCGAACAGACCGTAGATCACGACCAAGGCAGCGACGTTGATCGCCAGACCGATCGCCTTCACCAGCGGTGCCGGTGTCGGGGGCGTCATGTTCAATCCCGCGGCTTCCAGGCCCGGTTTGATCAACTGCTCGATGTAGGACGATCCCACGCGGTCGATGAAGAAGCTGAGCACCATGCCGACCAGCACGGCGATCACCACGGCCTTGCGCTCCCTTGCCATCGGCCACGCACGGTGCCGCACCGCGGTCGCCAACGCAGGACCCAGCGTGGCCATGAGACTGAAGACGACGAACTGCGTGATCGCGACCTTGATCGCGACGCCGAGGTCATGCACCGCCACACCGCTGCCGGCGCCGATGAAGGCGGCGACCACCGCGATCACGCTGCAGAACAACAGGCTGCGACCGACCAGCCAGCGCAGGCCGAATACGGGGTACTGGCGGTACCGGCTCCATATCGCATCGCCGCCCACGAGCACTTCCGCGGGCAACTTCTGACGCAGTGCGTAGGTGCGCTCCATGCTTACTTCCTGGCGCCGCGCAGTTGCTGGCCGGCCTGCTTCAGCGTCAGCGCGACGACCTTGCCGGCCGCATCGCGCTCGAAGCGGATTTCCGCGCCGACGGCATCCATGACGAAGACATCGCGTTCCACGGCCTGCACCGGCAGTGCCGGCTGGCCCGTGCCCTGGATGGTCAGCGTCTCGCCCTGCGCTTTCACGGTCAGCGCGAACGCGGGCACCAGCGGGTACTCACCTTCGTACTCGCGCAGCGTGGCCGCATCGATCTTCAACACGGGTTTCGACGCGGCAGCGTCGATCCGCTTGGCAGGCAGCACGCCACCCATCTGCATCCACGTGAACGACTGTCCCGCCGCGGTGCGCTGCGGCCGCAGCACCGCATCGAATTCGCGCGGATAAAAATCCCCCGCACTGTCGTAGCCCATCGCGTATGCGCCCTGCCCGGCCGCCTGGATCTCCAGCGCATCGCCCTTGCGGCGGAGGGTCATCTTCATGCCGCCGGCGAGTTCGTATTCGCCGGCGAGCGCGTCGAGCAACGCGCCGTCCGGCGTGGCTTCGCGCCGCGGCGTGCCGAGCGGGAAACTGGCGTCGACCAGATGCAGGCCCAGCGAGCCCAGGCTGCCGATCGAGTTCCAGGTGGTGTCGGACAGGATCACGACGCCGCGCTGCTTGTCCCTGTCGAACGACACGAACGACGAAAAGCCGCCCGTGCCGCCTTCGTGCACGTGCACCGTGCGTCCGGCGACGGGCATCAGCATCCAGTTCATCGCCATCGGCGGCGTGTCCGACACCTTCTGCTGCGACTGCTGCAATGCGGCCGAGATCGGCGTGGATTCGGCTCCCAACTGGCCCTGCAAGTAACGCACCATGTCGTCGAGCGTGGCGTGCACCCCGCCGACCCCGGCCAGGTTGGTGTGGAAATGCCAGGCCGACGTCGCACGCGCATTCGGCGTATGGCCCGCGGCCGCACGCACGCCCGCGGGGGCGGTGTTGACGTAGGCGTTGCGCATGCCCAGCGGCGCGAACAGCTTCTGTTTCAGCAACGTCTCCATGTCCGTGCCCGCGCGGCGCGCAACCGCATACGAAAGCACCATCGAGGCGAAGTTGGAGTACTCGAACTTCGTGCCCGGCGCCGCCGCCAGGGTGACGTCGCCAAGCGAGGCGAGCAGCGCGGCCTCATCCAGCTTCGCGTACGGGTCCGCCATGTCGGGGGCGCCCATGCGCGAGGGCAGCGCCGGCAGGCCGGAGGTATGCGTGACCACATGGCGCAGCAGGATCGGCTTGCCCTGGTACGTCGGCAGCTTCGTGCCTTCGGGTAGCCACGCGGACAGCGGATCGTCGAGCGATCCCTTGCCCTGGCCGATCAGGTCGGCGAGCAATGCCGCTGTCATCGTCTTGCTGACCGAGCCGATCTCGAAGGCCGTGTCGGGGCCGATGCGCGCGGCGTCCTTCGCGTCCGCGCACTGGTAGCTGCGGGCGACGCTGCCGGCCTCGACGACGGCCACGGCCATGCAGGCGCCGGTGCGGTCGCCCTGCAGCCGCTGCTGGACCACACCGGCCAGCGCCTGGTCGGTCATCGCATGGGCGGGGGTGAAGACGGCGACACCGGCGGCGGCGAGAGTGAGGGCGAGCGAATGGGCGTAGGCCATGGCGGTTCTCCTGATGGGATGGTCGCCATGCTGGCGAACGCGGCCGAGCCGCGTGCAGGTCTGCGATGGGCGCGCCCGGGGGCACGACGAACCCCGTGATCCGGGCGACGACCGGCCCGCCACCGTCAGTCGGCCAGCAGCTGGCGCACCGTCGCGCCGTAGCGCTGCGCGATGGCGTCGCGATCGACGTGCCGGCCGCCGGTCACCACGTCGCGTCCGCCGACGCGCACCGTCCTGACCAGCGGCCGGTTGCCGGCGAACAGCCAGCGATCGACCAGGTCCTCTGTCGAAGCGCCCGCCAGCGCCGGCGCGTCGTCGTCCAGCCAGACGCCTTCCTGCGCATCGCGCGGCAGGCCCGTGGCATCGCTTTCGCTATCCAGCACGCCGGCGAGCAGCGTGCGCCCGACGCTGGGCGAGCCCGGCAGCACTGCGATGTTGCGATGGCGCGTGGCGAGCCGCTGGCCGTACTCCAGCCAACGCAGCTCTTCCACCGGCGACACCGACACGTGCGAATCCGACCCGATGCCCCACCGGCCGCCGGCCTGCAGGAAATCGCGCAGCGGGAACAGGCCATCGCCGAGGTTCGCTTCCGTCGTGGGGCAGATCGCGACGGTGGCCCCGCTGCCGGCGACGCCGCGCGTCTCCCCCGGCGTCAGGTGGGTGGCATGCACCAGCGTCCAGCGACGGTCGACCGGGAACTCGCGCAACAGCCATTCCACCGGACGCGCATTGCGCAGCGCCAGGCAGTCCTGCACTTCGCCCACCTGTTCGGCGATGTGGATGTGCACGGGCGCGTCGGTCGGCAGCGCGGCGAGCACCTCGCGCATCGCGGCTTCGGGCACGGCGCGCAGGCTGTGGAAGGCGCAGCCCACGCGCAGCCCTTCATCCTGCAGCGGACGCAGGGTATCGAGCAGGTGGAGGAAGCCTTCCACGTCATGCCCGAACCTGCGCTGGCGCGCCGACAGTTCGCGGCCATCGAAACCACCGGTCATGTACAGCACTGGCAGCAGGGTCATGCGGATGCCGGTGTCGCGCGCGGCGACGATCAGCGCCTTCGACATCGCCGCGGGATCCGCGTACGGCGCGCCGTCGGGCTGGTGGTGCACGTAGTGGAATTCGCACACCCGGGTGTACCCGGCCTCCAGCATCTCGGCATACAGCTGCGTCGCCACCGCGTAGGTGCTCTCGGGCGTCATCCGCGCGGCGAAGCGGTACATGATTTCCCGCCAGGTCCAGAAGCTGTCTTCCGGATTCGTCTGGTGCTCGGCCAGCCCCGCCATCGCCCGCTGGAACGCGTGCGAGTGCAGGTTGGCGATGCCGGGCACGCGCCATCCTGCGTCGGTGGCGACGACCTGGCCTGCAAGGGAATCGGGATTCGACATGGCGGTGCTTACGGGCGGCGACAGGGGTGCGTTAGGCTACCGCGTCGTCCCTGCCAAGACACGCCCGCGAGGGCTGTCCACCCTCATGCTCGCCATCGTCCTCTCGCTGGTCGCCGTCGCCATCTCGCTGATGGTGGTGTTCATCGCCGTACAGGCGCAGAAGAAGAAGGGTCACGCAGGTCATGGCCCGAGTGGTCATGCCGGCGATGCCAGTCATTCCGGGCATGGCGAGATGGGGTGCGCCCCCGATGGCGGCTGCGATGGCGGCGGAGGCGACTGACAGCATGGAGACGCGCTGGGATGGCCTGCTGGTCAACGCACGCCTGGTCACCCTGGCCGGCGATGCCGGTTATGGCGTGGTGGAAGACGGCGCCCTCGGCTGGCGCAATGGCGTGTTCGTGTTCGCGGGCCGTAAGGACGCGCTGCCTGCCGCGCCCGACGCGCTGGCCGGCGAGGTCCTGGACGCGCAAGGCGGCTGGGTGACGCCCGGCCTGGTCGATTGCCACACCCACGTCGTGTTCGCCGGCGATCGCGCGGGCGAGTTCGAACAGCGTCTGCAGGGCGCCAGTTACGAGGACATCGCGCGGGCGGGCGGCGGCATCGTGTCCACCGTGAGCGCCACCCGCGCCGCCAGCGAAGACGCCTTGTTGGCCGCCTCGCTGCCGCGCGCGCGCGCCTTGCGCGACGACGGCGTGACCACGCTGGAGATCAAGTCCGGCTACGGCCTGGATTTCGACAACGAACGGAAGATGCTGCGCGTCGCCCGCCGTCTGGGCGAGGTGCTCGGCATCACCGTCCGCACCACCTTCCTCGGTGCGCATGCGCTGCCGCCCGAGTTCGCCGGACGCGCCGACGACTACATCGACGCCGTCTGCCGCTGGGTGCCCGACCTGCATGCGGAAGGACTGGTCGACGCGGTGGATGCGTTCTGCGAGCGCATCGGGTTCACCGCGGCACAGACGCAACGCGTATTCGAAGCGGCGCGCGCGCTCGGCATCCCGGTGAAGCTGCATGCCGACCAGCTAAGCGATGGCGGCGGCGCCGCGCTCGTGGCGGGCTTCGATGGCCTGTCGGCCGACCATGTGGAATACACGTCCGAAACCGGCGTCGCGGCGATGGCGCGTGCGGGCAGCGTTGCCGTCCTGTTGCCGGGCGCGTTCCATGTGCTGCGCGAAACCACCCTGCCCCCGCTCGACGCCTTCCGCGCGCATGGCGTGCCGATGGCGGTGGCGACCGATTGCAATCCGGGCACATCGCCGTTGCAGTCGTTGCGCCTGGCAATGTCGCTGGCCTGCACGCATTTCCGGCTGACGCCGGAAGAAGCGCTGCGTGGCGCCACCGTGAACGCGGCCAGGGCCCTCGGTCTTGAAGACCGCGGTCGCCTGGTTGCCGGACAGCGTGCGGATTTCGTCCGTTGGCGGATCGACCAGCCGGCGCAACTGGCGTACTGGCTGGGCGGCGACCTGGTGTCGGCCGCGCATGTCGGCGGACGCGTGGTGGACATGCGCTGAAAAACAAAACCCCGGCCGGGGCCGGGGTTCCGTGTTCGCGTCCGGCCGGGCCGGAGCAGCGGGCTTACTTGGCGACAGCCTTCTTGGTCACGGCCTTCTTCGCCGGCGCCTTCACCACCGCCTTCTTCGCGGTCGCGGTCGCCGCAACGCCCGCCTTGGCCACGGTGCTCTTGCGCGCGTTGCCGTAGCTGGACGAATAGCGCTTGCCCTTGGCCGTCTTGCGATCACCCTTGCCCATCGTAGTTCTCCTGATTCATTGAAAAGTCCGCCCGGGGGTAAGGGCGGTAGCAGGGGCGCCGACCGTTCAGCGGCACCCGCGCAGGGCCGCAAAGCCTACCACAGCGGGGCCTCCGGCTCCCTGCCCGACGTCGCGCTCAGCGCTAGTGGGCGCAGCTGGCGTCGTGGATATGCCAGTGGTTCAAGCGCAGGTTGAGGAGGTGGGCCAGGCCGACCAGCATGCCGCCCACGGTCATCACGATCGCGTGGGGCACGACGGATTCGTGCAGGGGCGCATACAGCACGCCGGCCCACAGCGCGGCCAGGCCGAACAGCAGCATGCCCAGCGCGCGGAATGCGCGGTGACGACGGTAGCCCCAGACCAGACTGAAGAGGCCCAGGATCGTCACGAAGGTCACGAAGGCCTGCTCGAACCCATCGCCCAACCAGACCGACAGCCCCAGCGACGGAATCGCCGCCAGCAGCAGCGGCGTGATCGCGCAATGCAGGGCACAGACCAGCGAGCCCGCGGCGGCGAACCGGTCGATGAAGGAGCGGAGGGAGGACTTCATGGCCACAAGTATGACTTCCGGGAGGGTTATATTGTCACTATTGGTATATTATAACATCAACAGCAACCCCACATGAGTGATCCCCACCCCATGCCCTCGTCCCGTCGCGTCGCCCGCCCCGTCCCCCGCCTGCTCGCCACCGCCCTCACCCTGGCGCTCGCCTCCCCGGCCGCCTTCGCCAATGACGCCGGCGCGCCCCAGGCCAAGGACCTGGACGCGGTGGTGGTCACTGCCTCTCCTTTGAAAGGCAACGCCGAATCCGTGGCAACCCCGGTGGACGTGCTGTACGGCGAGGACCTGGACAAGGCCAAGGCCGGCACGCTGGGCGAAACGGTCGCCAAGCTGCCGGGCGTGCAGACCACTTATTTCGGCACCGGCGTCGGCCGCCCGATCATCCGCGGCCAGGAAGGCCCGCGCGTGCAGGTGCTGTCCGGCGGTATCGGCTCAATGGACGCCTCCACCGTCAGCGCCGACCACGCGGTCAGCATCGAGCCGTTCCTCGCCGACCAAGTCGAAGTGTTGAAGGGCCCGGCCACCCTGTTGTTCGGTAGCGGCGCCATCGGCGGTGCGGTCAACGTGGTCGACGGCCGCCTGGCCGAATCGATCCCCGACGAGCCATTGAGTGGCCGCGCGGAAGTGCGTGGCAACACGGTCAACGACGAGCGCACCGGCATGGTCCGCCTTGATGGCGTCAGCGGGAACTGGGTGCTGCACGTCGATGGCCTGGTCCGCGACACCGATGATTACGACATCCCCGGCGTCGCCATCCTGCACGACCATGAGGAAGGCGAAGAGCACGAGGAAGAACCTCAGCCGAACGGCACGCTGCCGAACAGTTCGGTGCAGACGCGCGCGGGTGCGGTCGGTGCGACCTATCTCGGCGACCGCGGTTACTTCGGCGTGGCCGCCAGCACCTACCGCAGCAACTACGGCATCCCCGCCGGCGCACACGTGCATGGCGAGGAAGACCACGACCATGACCACGACGGCGAAGCGGACCACGACGAAGACGCTCACGAGGAAGGCCCGGTCCGCATCGACATGGCGCAGAACCGGTTCGACATGAAAGCCGGCGTCTACGAACCGGTGTCGTTCCTGCAGAGCATCAACCTGCGCGCGGCCTGGAACGACTACGAACACGTCGAGCTGGAAGGCGGCGACATCGGCACGCGTTTCACCAACGAAGGCTACGACGCCCGCCTGGAAGCGGTGCAGAAAGCGTGGAACGGCTGGCGTGGCGCGTTCGGCCTGCAGTTCGGCAGCACCGATTTCAGCGCGGTTGGCGAAGAAGCGTTCGTGCCTTCGACAGTGACCGATACGGTCGGCCTGTTCGTCGTACAGGAGAAGGACTTCGGCCCTTGGAAGCTCGAACTCGGCGGGCGCTATGACCAGGTCAAGCTGAAGCCCGACGATCGCGCATCGACCGACTTCGACGCGGTCAATCTGTCGGCAGCGGCGATCTGGCGCCTGAGCGACGGCTTCGATCTGCGCTTCGGCCTGGATCGCTCCGAGCGCGCGCCGACCAACGAGGAACTGTTCGCCGGCGGCACGCACGTGGCCACGCAGTCCATCGAAATCGGCGACGCGACGCTCGACACCGAGAAGGGCGTGCGCGCGGAGATCGGTGCGCACTGGCACACCGATCGCGTCGAGTTGAAGCTGGCGGTGTACCAGACGAAGTTCAAGGACTTCATCTATCTCACCGACACCGGCGTGGAGGAGGAAGGCTATCCGGTGCGCCTCTGGGCGCAGGACGACGCCACCTTCACCGGCGCCGAGGCCGAAGCGAAGATCCAGCTCGCCGATACGGCCGCCGGCGCCTGGGACCTGCGCGTGTACGGCGACTACGTGCGCGCGGAACTCGACGGCAGCGGCACCCGCACCGTGGCATTCGAAGTGCCACATGGCGACCACACGCACGGTTACGAAGTCGACATCGCGCAGGGCGGCTACCTGCCGCGCATTTCGCCGATGCGCGTCGGCGCCGACCTCGGCTGGTCGTTAGGTGGCTGGCGCGCGTCGCTGGGCGCGGTGCGCTACAGCAAGCAGGACGATGTGGCACAGAACGAGGCGCCGAGCGATGGCTACACGCTGGTCGATGCGCACCTGGCCTATCGCTGGGACCGCACTGCCTCCAGTTGGGAAGTCTTCCTCGATGGCAGCAACCTGACCGACGAAGAAGCGCGTCCGCACACCTCGCTGCTGCGCGACTACGCGCCGTTGCCGGGCCGCGGCGTGGCGTTCGGCCTGCGCGCGTACTTCTGATCGGGTCCTGATGTTCCTCCCCCGGGCGGCTGGCCGTGATGGCAGCCGCCCTTCTTGACAGCAATTATGTGCATATACACATAATTCACCCCCGCCACGCGAGCCGCCCCCATGTCGCCCTCCCCCACGCCCAGCGTGTGCACCTGTTTCCGCCTCCGGCGCGCCAGTCGGCGCGTGACGCAGGTGTACGACCATGAGCTGGCCGGCGTCGGCCTCAGCCTTAACCAGTACTCGATCCTCCGCCGTACCGAACGCGAACCCCGCGCGCTCGGCGGACTGGCCGAGGAACTCGGGATGGACCGCACCACCCTCACGCGCAATCTGTCCCCGCTGGTGGACGCCGGCCTGCTGGAAACCGTGCGCGGCGGAGACGCCCGCCAACGCCTGGTGGCGCTGACGACCGAGGGCCGCGCCCGGCTCACCCGCGCGAAGCCGCGCTGGCAGCGCGCGCAAGCCGTCATCGACGATCTGATGGGCGACGCCGCTGTCCTGCGCCTGCACGGCGAACTGGATCGCCTGGACGGCCTGCTGCGCCAGCACCTCGGGGAGGCCGCATGAACACCGCCGCGACTTCGACCGCGCCACGCATGCACTGGGGCCTGCTGCTCGCGGCCTCCGCCACCCTGATGATCACCATGGGCGCGCGCCAGACGACGGGGCTGTTCGTCGCCCCGATCCACCAGGACACCGGTATCGGCATCGCGGCGATCAGTTTCGCCCTCGCCATCGGCCAGTTCACCTGGGGCGCCGTGCAACCGGTGTTCGGCGCGGTCGCCGACAAGCGCGGCTCGACCGGCGTACTGATCCTCGGCGCGATACTCCTCTCGCTGGGGCTGGCGCTCACCCCGCACCTGACTTCGCCCTGGGGGCTGATGTTCACCCTGGGCGTCCTGACCGCCGCCGGCGCCGGCGCCGGCAGCTTCTCGATCCTGATCGGCGCTACCGCGCAGCAGTTGGCGCCCGAGAAGCGTTCCTTCGCCGCCGGCTTCATCAACGCAGGCGGTTCGCTGGGCCAGTTCGTGTTCGCGCCGCTGGTGCAGGCCGTCATCGCGTTCGCCGGCTGGGCCAGCGCCATGTACACGCTGGCCGTCGCCTCGCTGCTCGCAATCCCGCTCGCCTTCCCGCTGCGCAAGAAGACCGCAACGACGGCAGGCACGGCGACCGCCACCGCGATCGGCGACATCAGCCTCAAACAGCAGATCGCGATCGCCCTGCGCGACCGCAGCTACTGGATGCTGCATCTCGGCTTCTTCACCTGCGGCGTGCACATCGCCTTCCTGGTGACGCACCTGCCGGGCGAAGTGGCGTTGTGCGGCCTGCCAGCCAGCGTGTCGGCCGTCGCGCTGATGTTGATCGGCCTGTTCAACGTGGCGGGCAGCCTGATCGCCGGCGCGCTCGGCCAGCGCGTGCGGATGAAGTGGATCCTGGCGGTGATGTACGCCAGTCGTGCGGTGATGATCGCGCTGTACCTGATCTCGCCGCCTACGCCGTTGACGTTCTACATCTTTGCGGCCGCACTGGGCTTCACCTGGCTGGCCACGGTGCCGCCGACCGCGGGCCTGGTCGGCAAACTGTTCGGCCCCCGCTACCTCGGCACGCTGTTCGGCCTGACGCTGTTGTCGCACCAGATCGGCGGTTTCTTCGGCGCGTGGCTTGGCGGCTTGGCGCTGGAGCGCTTCGGCGACTACACCTGGATGTGGTACGCCGACATGGTGCTGGCGCTGATTGCGGCGGCGGCCAACCTGCCGATCCGGGAGACGTCGCCGAAGGCGGTGCCCGCTGCGGCGTAAGCGCGCCGCGTTTACGACCGCCGGGGTCTCAGGCCTCGGCGCAGCGGGCGCAGAGCCCGTGCACTTCCAGCGTCTGCGCCTGCGGCTGGAAACCCAGCGCCTTCGCGCGCGCGTCGAGCGCGGCGACGACATCGCGATCCTCAAGCTCCACCGCGCTGTGGCAGCGGTCGCAGATGAGGAACGGCACCGAATGCTGGGCGCTGTTCGGGTGGTGGCAGGCGACGAACGCATTCATCGATTCGAGCTTGTGCACGAAGCCGTTCGCCATCAGGAAATCCAGCGCACGGTAGACCGTCGGCGGCGCATCCGCACCGACACCCTTCGTCGCCCGCACCCACTCCAGCAGTTCGTACGCCTTCACCGGCTTACCGGCTTCGGCGATCAGTTCCAGCACGCGTGCCCGGATGGGCGTTAGGCGCAGGCCGCGCTCCTGGCACGCACGCTCCACCGCGGCCACGAACGCGCGGGCGTCGTGGACGTGGTGTTTCGGGTCGGTGCAGGCGTGGGCGTGCGGCATGGGCGCTCCGGAATCAGGCGGTCACACCGGTCTTGATAAGTGCGGCGTCGATGCGTTTCAAGGCTTCGTCCCGCCCGGCCAGGTAGACCGTGTGGGAAATATCCGGGCTGACCTGGGTGCCGGTGATGGCCACGCGCAGCGGCTGGGCGACCTTGCCCATGCCGATGCCGAGCGCGCCCGCGACGTCGTGCAGCGCCACGCCCACGGCGTCGGCGGTCCACTCGCCCACGGCCGCCAGTAGCTCACGCGCCTTGGCCAGCGGTGCATGCGCGGCGGCGACCAGGTGCTTGGCCACGGCCGCCTCGTCATAGGCCTCCAACGGCTGATACCAGACCAACGCTTTCTCGGCCATGTCCTTCAGCGTCTGCACGCGGTCGCGCAGGGCGATCACCACGTCGGCCGGCGCGGGGCCGCGAGCCAGGTCCACGTCGAGCCTTTCCAACTGGTAGACCAGGTGCGGGGCGATGTCCGCCGGCGCATCCGTCTTCAGGTAATGCTGGTTCACCCAACCGAGCTTGGCCATGTCCAGGCGCGCGGCCTTGGAATTCACGTCCTTCACGTCGAACAGGTCGATCAGCTCCTGGCGCGAGAACAGCTCCTGGTCGCCGTGCGACCAGCCCAGCCGCGCCAGGTAGTTGATCAGCGCGTGCGGCAGGTAGCCGGCGTCCTTGTACTGCATCACGTCGGCCGCGCCGGTGCGCTTGGACAGCTTGGCGCCCTGCTCGTCCAGAATCATCGGCATGTGGGCGAACTTCGGCACCGGCGCGCCGAGCGCTTCGTAGATGTTGATCTGCCGCGGCGTGTTGTTGATGTGGTCGTCGCCGCGGATGACCTCGGTGATGCCCATGTCCCAGTCGTCCACCACCACGGCGAAGTTGTACGTGGGGTAGCCGTCCGGGCGGAAGATCACCATGTCGTCGAGTTCGCTGTTGGCGATCTCGATCCGGCCCTTGATCAGGTCGTCGAAGGCGACGACGCCATCGAGCGGATTCTTGAAGCGGATGACGCGGTTCGGATCGTCGCGGTGCGGCAGGTTCTGCTCGCGTGCGGCGCCGTTGTAGCGCGGCTTCTCCTGCTTCGCCATGGCGGCCTCGCGCATCGCGTCGAGCTCTTCGCGCGTTTCGTAGGCGTAGTAGGCCTTGCCGGCCGCCACGAGCTGTTCGGCCACTTCGCGATAGCGGTCGATGCGGTGGGTCTGGTAGATCGGGCCTTCGTCGTAGCCCAGGCCCAGCCAGTCCATCGCCTCCAGGATCGCGTCGATCGCCGCCTGCGTGCTGCGCTCGCGGTCGGTGTCCTCGATGCGCAGAATGAACTCGCCGCCGCGGTGGCGCGCTTCCAGCCAGCAGTACAGCGCCGTGCGGGCGCCGCCGATGTGCAGGTAGCCGGTGGGACTGGGGGCGAAGCGGGTACGGCAGGCCATGGGGAACTCGGGGAACGGAATGCCGCCGATTTTAACCCGCGCGCGCCGCGTTTCCCCTGCTCGTTCAGGCGGAAGGCTTAGAATCGCCGCATGACCACGCTCTTCATCTCGGACCTGCACCTGGACGCCGAACGCCCCGCCGTGACCGCGCTGTTCGGGGCGTTCATGCAGGGCGAAGCCCGGCGCGCCGACGCGCTTTACCTGCTGGGCGACCTGTTCGAAGCCTGGGTGGGCGACGATGACCCCTCGGAGACCGGCGCCTATGTCGCCGCCCGCATCCGCGAGGTGGCCGATGCCGGCGTGCCCGTCTTCTTCATCCGCGGCAACCGCGATTTCCTGGTCGGCGACGCCTTCGCCCGACGTGCGGGCATGCGGATCCTGCCCGACCCGGCGGTCGTCATGCTGTACGGCAAGCCGGCGATCCTCATGCACGGCGATCTGCTGTGCACCAGCGATGTGGCTTACCAGGCGTTCCGAGCGCAGACGCGCAACCCGGCCTGGCAGGCGCAGTTCCTCGCACAGCCGTTGGCCGCGCGCCTCGCCTTCGCCGCGCAGGCGCGGGCCGCCAGCGCCGCGCACCAGGGCGGCATGAAGCAGAACGACAAGGCGCAGTTCGAGACGTTGACCGACGTGACGCCCGCGACCGTGGACGCCACGCTGGCCCAGTTCGGCATCGACACGCTGATCCATGGCCATACGCACCGCCCCGCGATCCACGACGTCATGGTCGGTGATCGTGCCTGCCGCCGTATCGTGTTGGGCGACTGGTACGAACAGGGTTCGGTGTTGCGCGTAGAACCGGACGGGATGACGACGCTGGAACGTTTGTCGGCCTAGGGCGCTTCCAACGCCGCCAGCTCATCCTCGTCGAAGCCGGCCAACAGGCGCGCTTCGATATTGAACGGACCGTGCAGATAACCGCCGGCGTATTCCTTCAGTAGCTCGCGAAAGCGAGCACGTGGTTCGATGCCACGCTGCGCGCAGTACCAGCGGTACCAGCGCGATCCGGCGGCCACATGCGCGACCTCTTCGCGCAGGATCAGATCGAGGATCTCGACCGTCGCATCGTCGCCGAGCTCGCGCAGCTTCACGATCATCCCCGGCGTGACGTCCAGACCCCGCGCCTCGAGCACGCGCGGCACCAGCGCCATCCGCGCCAGGCCATCGTGGGCGGTCTTCTCGGTCATCTCCCACAGACCGTTATGGGCATCGAAGTCGCCGTACGCGTAGCCGAGTTCGCGCAAGCGATCGCGCAACAGCACGAAGTGGCGTGATTCGTCATGCGCGACCTGCACCCAGTCGGCATAGAAGGCCGCGGGCAGGCCGCGGAAGCGGTAGACCGCATCCCACGCCAGGTCGATGGCGTTGAGCTCGATGTGCGCGATGGCGTGGATGAAGGCCGCGCGCCCCTGCGGGCTGCCGAGGCCGCGGCGTGGCAGCTCGCGCGGATGGACCAGCACCGGCCTGGCCGGCCGACCTGGCATCCGGATCGGATCGGGCGCCGGTGCGTCGTCGGGCGCCGCCAGTTCACCGCGCAGAAAGGCGTCGGCGTAGCGCTGGGTCAGTCCGACTTTCTCATCGACATCGGCCGCCGCCAGACAGGCGCGTGCGGCCTCGAACAGCGTGCCCATGTGGTGGGCGTCGGCTCAGCCGACGCGGCGCTTGCGCTTGGCCTCGTCCGAACGCATCTGCTCGATGCGCTCGAAATAACCGGTCTCGATGCCGGTGACGTAGTTGCCGTCGAAGCAGGAGGAGTCGAAACGCGGCAGGTTCGGATTGCCCTCGCGCACGGCGGCCTCGAGATCGTCCAGGTCCTGGTAGATCAGCCAGTCGCAGCCGAGCAGCTTTTCGATTTCCTCGACGCTACGGCCATGCGCGACCAGTTCGTCCGCTGCCGGCATGTCGATGCCGTAGATGTTCGGGTGGCGCACCGGCGGCGCGGCGCTGGCCAGGTAGACCTTGCGCGCGCCGGCGTCGCGCGCCATCTGCACGATCTGCTTGGACGTCGTGCCGCGGACGATGGAATCGTCCACCAGCAGCACCACGCGGTTGCGGAATTCCAGGTTGATCGGGTTGAGCTTGCGGCGCACCGACTTCACCCGCTCGCCCTGCCCCGGCATGATGAACGTGCGACCCACGTAGCGGTTCTTGATGAACCCTTCGCGGTACTTCACGCCCAGCACGTTGGAGATCTCCAGCGCGGCATCGCGCGAAGTATCCGGGATGGGGATGATCGTGTCGATGTCGTGGTCGGGACGCAGGCGCAGGATCTTCTCGCCCAGCTTCACGCCCATGCGCATGCGCGCCTTGTGGACCGACACGTTGTCGATCATCGAGTCCGGTCGCGCGAAGTAGACGTACTCGAAGATGCAGGGCGCGTGCTCCTGCGGCTCGGCGACGATCTCGCTGAACAGTTCGCCGCGCGCGGTGATGACGATGGCCTCGCCGGGCTGCACGTCGCGCACGCGGGCGAAACCGAGGATGTCCAGCGCTGCGGACTCGGACGCCACGATGTATTCGACGCCCTCGTTGTGCTCGCGCTTGCCGAGCACCAGCGGTCGGATGCCGTGCGGGTCGCGGAAGGCCACCAGGCCCAGGCCGAGCACCACGCTGACCACGGCATAGCCGCCTTTCACCCGACGATGCACGCCGGCGACGGCGCGGATCGCCGCTTCGGGCGTCAGCGTACGTTGCAGGTCCAGTTCGTGCGCGAACACGTTCAGCAGCACTTCGCTGTCCGAGTCGGTGTTGATGTTGCGGCGGTCCTGCGCGAACACGTCCTGGCGCAGCGCATCGGTGTTGATCAGGTTGCCGTTGTGCGCCAACGCGATGCCGTACGGCGAATTCACGTAGAACGGCTGCGCCTCGTCCATGCCTTCGGAGCCGGCGGTGGGATAGCGGCAGTGGGCGATGCCCACACGGCCTTCCAGCACGCTCATCGCCTTGGCGTTGAAGACGTCCCGCACCAGCCCGTTGTCCTTGTGCACGCGCAGGCGCGTGCCATCGGCGGTGGCAATGCCGGCCGCATCCTGGCCGCGATGCTGGAGGACGGTCAGCCCGTCATAAAGCTGGCCGGCAACGTTCTGGTTGCCGACGATTCCGACGATGCCGCACATGGTGACCTACTCCGGTTTCGACTCGGGCGAAGCTGGCGGGGGGGCGCGCTCCTGCGGGACGCTGGCGTCATCCAGCGGCAGGGGCAAGGGTTGCAGGCGCGCATTATCGCCCGCCGGCCCCCCGTTGCCAAAGTCCAGTTCCTGCACGGTCCATTCCGGCAACCAGCGTGAAAGCCACTGCGCACCGGGCAGCAACACCGGCACGACGGATGAACGTTGCCATTCAGGTTCGCGCGGCAAATCGGTGAACGCCGCCAGCAGCAGCACGATGCAGGCCACGAACGCGCCCCGCAACAGCCCCAGCACCAGCCCCAGCACCCGGTCCACGCCGGACAGTCCGACCGACTTGACCATCTTCCTGACG
Source organism: Pseudoxanthomonas sp. CF385 (assembly GCF_900104255.1). Taxonomy (NCBI): domain Bacteria; kingdom Pseudomonadati; phylum Pseudomonadota; class Gammaproteobacteria; order Lysobacterales; family Lysobacteraceae; genus Pseudoxanthomonas; species Pseudoxanthomonas sp. CF385. The sequence continues at coordinate 1,380,321 of NZ_FNKZ01000001.1, read as the reverse complement.
CACCAACTGGTCAGGCCGACCACCACCATCACCCCGATGAAGCTGAGTGCGTAGCCCCCCAGCAGGTCGGCGGACCCTGGCGGACCGTCGTCTGACAACCAAGTCGCCACATCGGCACCGTGATGGAACGCGACCCACCCTGCCAGCACCCAGGCGATCACCGAGGCGAGCACGCCGATGAAGCCGCGCATCGCGCCGAACAGCGTCGACACGCCGATGATGGCGACCAAGGTCAGGTCGAGCACGCTCACGCGGCGCGCCCTGCGGTCGCGAAGAGGCGTGTCGGCATCAGGGGTGCGGGCGCACCATGCCGTCGATGCCCACCTTCGCGGCGACCTGCGCCTTCAGGCGGTCGGCTTCGGCGCGGTCGGCCACCGGGCCCACGCGCACGCGGCTCAGCGCGCCCTTGTCGGTGCGCACCTGTTCGACGAAGGCACTGAAACCGGCGGCGCGCACGCGGTCGCGCAGCTTGTTCGCATCGGCGGCGTTGGAGAACGCACCAAGCTGCACGGCGTAGCCGACGCCGGACGCGGCGGGCTTGGCCGGTTCTGCCGGCTTGGGCGCCGGTGCGGCAGGCTTGGCGACGGGTGCGGGCGCGGGCTTGGTCTCGGTCGCGACCGGCTTGGTCTCCGCCGGCACGGGCTTGGCGACCGGCTTGGCCGGCTCGGGCGGCAGGGCCTGTGTGGTCACGGCCGAAGTCGAGGGCGCGGCGCTGGCGACCGAAGGCGCAGGCGCGGGCGCGGCGGGCGCCGGGGCAGGCACGGCGTCCAACGTCACCACCTGGGCGTTGACGTCACCGCGCACCTTGATCGCATCCAAGCGTGCGGCTTCGGCCTGCGCGCGTTCGGCGTACGGTCCGACACGCACGCGGAAGGCCTGCTTGCCATTGATGGTGGCCGGCTCCACGAAGCCCGGCAGCTTGGCCTGCTTCACGCGGACCAGCACCGCGTCGGCGTCGGCCTGCGTGGCGTAGGCGCCGAAGCTGACCGCGAAATCACCGCCTGCGGTGGCCGGAGGCTGCAGCGCGCCTTCGGCGGGCGCCGGCTCGGCGGCGGGCGCGGCCACTTGCCCGTCCAGCCCCACGGCGCCGTTGGCCGGTGCGTTGCCGGGGGTGACCAGCGGAAGTTCGCGCGTTTCGTACTCGCCATCGGGCGCGGCGGGCACCTCCAGCGGCACGTCCGACACGCCGCTGTCGGGCGCCGGCCCCTTGACCAGCATGGGAAGGAAGATGACGGCCAGTGCGACCAGCACGACGGCGCCGATCAGGCGCTGTTTCAGGGCGGTATCCATCCAGGTCCAGGGCAGCAGCGGCGGGAATGCCGAGGCGATTATACGGCGCGGTTCCGGCCGCTCCCCGTCATCGACCTGAATGCAGCGCCTGCATCGCGTCGGCGACGGTATGGAAGGAACCGAACACCAGCACGCGGTCGCCGGGATGCGCGACGGCCAGGACGGTCTGCAGCGCATCGGCGACGCGCGCATGTCGGGTCGCCTCCGCCGCTGCGGTATCGGTGAGCCGCGCAGCAAGCTGGTCGGCGGACTGCGCGCGCGGCCCGGCATCGAGCCCTGCCAGGTGCCACCGCAGCGACGCGCCCGCGAAAGCCTCCACCACGGACTTCACGTCCTTGTCGGCCAGCGCCGCGAACACGGCATGGGTTTCGCCCGCGACAGGATGCGCCTGCAACCACGCCGCCAGTTCGCGTGCCGCCTGCGGGTTGTGGCCGACGTCGAGCGCCACGTCCACGTCGCCCTGCGGCATGCGCTGCAGGCGTCCGGGCAGCGCGGCGTTCGCCACGCCTTGCGCGAAGGCCGCGTCGGGGATCGCCTCGCCCGGCAGCGCGCGAAGCGCGGCGATCGCACTGGCGGCATTCGCCCGCTGGGCCGGCGCCGTCAGCGCGGGCACGGGCAATACCAGCTCGGCCCCCACTTCCCGCCAGCGCCACTGCCGGCTGTCGACGGGTTCGTGGAAGAAGTCGCTGCCCAGCCGCAAGGCGTTCGCACCGATGGCGTACGCATGGCGCAGCACGCTGGCGGGCGAATCGACTTCGCCCAGCACCAGCGGCTTCCAGGCGCGGGCGATGCCGGCCTTCTCGCGGCCGATGGCCTCGCGATCCTCGCCGAGCCAGTCGGTATGGTCGATATCGACCGTGGTGATCACCGCGACGTCGGGATCGACGAGGTTCACCGCATCCAGGCGACCGCCCAGGCCGACTTCCAGCACCACCAGATCCAGGCCGGCGCGCTCGAACAACCACAACGCGGCCAGCGTGCCGAATTCGAAATAGGTCAGCGGCGTATCACCGCGCGCGGCGTCGACGACCTCGAACGCGGCGACCAGCGACGCGTCATCGGCGTCGACGCCATCGATCCGCACGCGCTCGTTGTAGCGCAGCAGGTGTGGCGACGTGTAGGCGCCCACGCGCCATCCCGCGGCACGCGCGATGGCCTCGACGAAGGCCACGGTGGAACCCTTGCCGTTGGTACCGCCCACCGTGATGACGCGCGCGGCGGGCTTGCCGAGCGCCATCCGCGTGGCGACCTCGCGCACGCGCTCCAGGCCCATGTCGATCGACTTGGGGTGTTGTTGCTCGATGTAGGCGAGCCACTGCGGGAGATCGGTACGCGCCATGCAGGCCTGCGGATGCGTCAGAGCGCGCGGTGCTTCGCTTCGCCGAAGAACGGCGTGTGGTGCGCACAGTCGTTGAGGCGCACGACTTCCAGCTGATCGACGCTCGGACCCTCCAGCAGATTGAGCGTGGTCGGCGCCTGGCGGAAGGTCCACAGCTTGGCGATCGGCAGGCCGAGGATCCGGCACAGCAGGACGCGGTTGACGGCGTCGTGCGCCACGATCAACAGGGTGTCGTCGTCGCCCAGCCCCTCGGCGGCGCGTGCGAGGCCCCGCCACGAACGATCCAGCACCTGGCGCAGCGATTCGCCGCCCGGCATCAGCACGGTGTCGGGCTCCTCGCGCCACGCCAGCAGGCGCGCCGGGTCCTTGTCCTGGATCTCACTGGCCAGCAGGCCCTCCCACTCGCCGTGGGCGATTTCCTGCAGATCCGCATCGGTCTGCAGCAGCTCGGCGCGTGCATCGCCCAAGGCGAGCTTCGCGGTGAGCTGCGCGCGCGACAGCGGCGAGGCGACCGCGCGATCGATGCGTACGTCCTTCAGGCGCTGGCCCAATGCCGTGGCCTGGCCTTCGCCGACCGGCGACAGCGGGATATCGATCTGGCCCTGATAACGGCCTTCGGCGTTCCACGGCGTTTCGCCGTGGCGGGCAAGCAGGATGCGCATGCGTCGGTGTGTCCATTCGAGGAAAGCGGTCCCGCTTCCGGAAGCGGAAGCGAAGACGGGAGCGGATCATACCCGCTCCCGTCCCGCGCCTGCCGCTAAGTTGCAGGTGTTACTTGCCGACGCCCATTTCCTTCAGCAACTGCGGCGCAGGGTAGACCTCCTGCATGATCCAGCGCAGGTAGCGGCCGTCCACGGCGATCATGCGGGTCATCTTCGGATCGAACACCCAGTTGGAGCTCACCGACTCCCAGTTGCCGTCGAAGGCCAGGCCGATCAGCTTGCCGTGCGCATCCAGCACCGGCGAGCCGGAATTGCCGCCGGTGATGTCCAGGTCGGACAGGTAGTTCACCGGCACCGAGCCGAGGCGCTTGTCTTCCAGCCCGCCGTAACGCTTGGCGGCCACGGCATCGAGCAGCGCCTTCGGCGAATCGAACGGATCCTGGCCGGTCTCCTTGGCCACCACGCCTTCCAGCGTGGTGAACGGGGTGTACGCCACGCCATCCTTCGGCGTGTAGCCCATCACGTTGCCGAAGGTGATGCGCAGCGACAGATTGGCGTCCGGATAGACGAACTCGCCCTGGCTCTTCTTGTAGTCGGCCAGCGCCTGCAGATAGACCGGGCGCGCCGCAAGGTTTTCGCCGGCACGCGTCTTGCGCTCCTGTTCCAGTTTCAACAGCGTCGGCATCACCGCCACCGCGTACTGGATGGCCGGATCCTTGCTGGCCTCGAACGCCTTGCGATCGGCGGCGAACCACTTCAGGCGCTCCTCGGTGGTGCCCAGCTTCGTGCCGGCCAGACGGTCGAGCGCGCGCTTCACGGCCGCGGCGTTGTTGCCGCCGAGCCACGCGTCCACGGCGGCGACGCGCTGGTCGGCCGGCAGCTTCAGGTATTCGCCCAGCCAGTACTCCTGCAGCCGGCGGTCCATCGCCGCGACGTAGCGGCGCTCGAGCTGCTTCTGCGCCCCTTCGATGGAGGGCAGGTCGCGCTCCTGGTAACCGGATTCGCGCTCGGCATTGGGCTTCTCGCGTTCCAGCGACAGGCGATACAGCTGGGTGGCGGAACCGACCATCGCCGTGTTGTTGAACATCGACAGGGTGAGGTCGCGTTCGCGCGTGGCCTTGTTCTGCTCCAGCAGGGCGAGCAGCCGGGCGTGCGCCTCCAGCGCCGGCTGGCCCTTGGCGCCCTGGCCCTTCAGCCAGGCGAGCACGGCGGCTTCCTCATGCTGCTTCTGGCCGGCGGCATCGATGCGCTTGAAGCCTTCCAGCTGGCCGTCGTAGTTCTTGCTGGTGTTGTTCCAGCCCGCCATCGTGGCGGCGTACTTCACCTGGATGTCGGCGTTCTTCTTGCCGGCGTCCTGCACCATCGCGATCTGGTTCTTGTAGTGGCGCGCGATGGTCGGGTACGTCCACGCGGCCGTGTTGTCGAACTCGGCGGCCAGCGCATAACGGTTGGTCGAGCCCGGATAGCCGGCGACCATGACGAAGTCGCCCGCGCCCAGCGGCTTGTCGGCGAACTTCAGCCAGTGCTTGGGCCGGTACGGCACGTTGTCCTTGGAGAACGCCGCCGGCTTGCCGTCCTTGCCCACGTAGGCGCGGTAGAAGGCGAAGTCGCCGGTGTGGCGCGGCCACATCCAGTTGTCGATGTCGCCGCCGTACTTGCCCACGCTGCCCGGAGGCGCGTACGCCAGGCGCACGTCCTTGATCTCCAGGTTCTTGAACAGGCGGTAGGTGTTGCCGCCGGAGAAGCTGTAGAGGCGGCAGCGGAAGCCGGCGTCGGCCTCGCAGTCGGCGATCAGCTTCTTCTCGAAGGTCTCCAGCGCCTTGGTGCGCGCCAGCGCGTCATCCCCGGCGGCGGCGATGGCCGCCTTCGCGTCCTTGGTCACGTCGGTGATCTCATCCAGCACGAACACCCGTGCGTTCGGTCCCGCGCTGACCTCATCGCTCGTGGCCGGAGCGTTGAAGCCGTTCTTGATCAGGTTGTTCTCGGCCGTGGAGTTCAGCTGGATGGCACCGTACGCGCAGTGGTGGTTGGTGACCACCAGCCCGTTCGGCGACACGAAGCTGGCGGTGCAGCCGCCCAGTGCCACCACCGCGCCCATCGGGTCGCCGGTCAGGTCGGAGATCTGCTTGGGCGACAGTTTCAGCCCGGCCTTCTTCAGCGGCCCGGCGATTTCGGGCAGTTGCTGCGGCACCCACATGCCCTCGCCCGCCTGGGCGACCTGGGCGGCGAGCAGGGACAGCGGGACCGCGATGGCGGTGGCGAGCAGGTTCGGACGCATGGAAACCCCGGGACTGGCAGGAAAGTTCCGATTGTAATGAACCTGTCACCGCGGCCGTCCCATGACTTTCGTCCTACGGCACCCCTGCCTCCCGGGCGCCCCGGGCTGTCAAGGCGCCCTGCAACAGGGCGGCACGCAGCCGGGGCGTATAATCCGCGCCCTCATTTACCTGGATCGACGTCCGATGGCACAGACGATGAAGGCGCTGGTGAAGCGCGAGGCCGGCAAGGGCATCTGGATGGAGGAACTCCCCGTCCCGCAGCCCGGCCCCAACGAGGTGCTGATCAAGCTGGAGAAGACCGCCATCTGCGGTACCGACCTGCACATTTACCTGTGGGACGAGTGGAGCCAGCGCACGATCAAGCCCGGCCTGACCATCGGTCATGAGTTCGTCGGCCGCATCGCCCAGCTTGGCTCCGCCGTCACCGGTTACGAGGTCGGCCAGCGCGTATCGGCCGAGGGCCACATCGTCTGCGGCCACTGCCGCAACTGCCGTGGCGGCCGCCAGCACCTGTGCCCGAACACCGTGGGCATCGGCGTCAACCGCAATGGCGCCTTCGCCGAATACATGGTGATGCCGGCCAGCAACCTGTGGCCGATCCCGGACCAGATCCCCAGCGAGCTGGCCGCGTTCTTCGACCCCTACGGCAACGCGGCGCACTGCGCGCTGGAATTCGACGTGGTCGGCGAGGACGTGCTGATCACCGGCGCGGGCCCCATCGGCATCATCGCCGCCGGCATCTGCAAGCACATCGGCGCGCGCAACGTGGTGGTCACCGACGTCAACGACTTCCGCCTGAAGCTGGCCGCCGACATGGGCGCCACCCGCGTCGTCAACGTGGCCAACCAGTCGCTCAAGGACGTGATGGCCGACCTGCACATGGAAGGCTTCGACGTGGGCCTGGAGATGAGCGGCAATCCGCGCGCCTTCAACGACATGCTCGACTGCATGTACCACGGTGGCAAGATCGCGCTGCTCGGCATCCTGCCCAAGGGCGCCGGCGTGGACTGGGACCGCATCATCTTCAAGGGCCTCACCGTGCAGGGCATCTACGGCCGCAAGATGTACGAGACCTGGTACAAGATGACGCAGCTCGTGCTGAGCGGTTTCCCGCTGGGCAAGGTGCTGACGCACCAGTTGCCGATCGACGAGTTCCAGAAGGGCTTCGACCTGATGGAACAGGGCAAGGCCGGCAAGGTCGTGCTGAGCTGGAACTGACGGCTCGGCGTCTACAAGGCAAAGAAAAAGGGCGCCTCGCGGCGCCCTTTTCTGTCGTTCCTGCGAGGCTCAGTTGCCGACGCTGACCGTGAACACCAAGCGATCATCGGCCCACTCGCCGGAGTTCACGTTGCCATGACTGTCCGTACCGACGTAGCCGAGCGACGTCGTGACAGCACCAAACGACTTGCTGAGGCTGACACCATAGTCGGTGTAATCGTCGTACGGCAACGTGCTATCGAACGTGGTGTGGCCCACGTTGAAAGCGATCGAGAAATCCTTCGGCAGGTCGTAGCTTGCGCCGAGCGCGTAGTACCAGCTCTCTTCGTCGAGGCCGTACACGTCATCGGTATAGGCGATCGTCGCGCTGTAGTTTTCCAGGAAGCTGGTCTTGGTGATCAACTCGGTGTAGCTGCTCGCGGCGGCTTCGGGATACACGTAGCGGTTGACCATCACGTCGAAGTTGACCGAATCGGTGATATCGACGTTGTAACCCACGAAGAAGTCGACTTCGAAGTCGGGCTTGCTGGTGTTGAAGTCCACCTGCGACGCCCACGTGCCCGCGTATAGACCGAACGGGGCCGTGTAGGTAACGCCTGCCTGGCCCGCCGGCTTCTCATCGTTCTGCGACACGCCGCGGAACACATAGTCGGACGTCACGGCCAGTGACCAGCTGATCGGGGATTCTTCTTCCTCGGCCTCCTGCGCGAAGGCGGACATCGGCAGCGCCAACAGCAGGGCGGTGGCGAGGGCGGTGCAGAGCTTGACGGGCTTCATCCGGATTCTCCTGTGGCGGTGTGGATCGTGGCGGGTCAGCGAGCCGTGGAACGTCGTACAACCGTCATCACGGCTTCACTATTTTTTAACTACGCCCCGATAGTGCGCCGCAGCAATCGCTCACGTCAAGTGCCCGCCGGATGAGCGGAGAATTGGTTTCTTTTCTAATTAATTCAGCAGCTTACGCCGCATCACACTGGTGCCGTTGCACCACCGAGGGGAAACCAGCCGTACCGCTTTGGTGCCAAGTGGATAGCCTGCCCCGGACGGGTCGTCGTGCCTTCCTGGTCCGATGCCAGTTCGATATCCACTTCATCGCCCGCCTCCAGCCGCGCGCGCAGGCGGAGCCGGGGCCCGTTGCGTTGCGCCGCGACGATCGTCGCCGGCCATCCCGTCCCGTCATCGACCATGCGCAGATCCTCCGGCCGCACGAACACCTCCGCATCGCCCTGCCCGCCTGCATCCCGGACCGCCAGCGGCAGGCCTGCGGCATGCAGCGCCCCCGCCTCCCAGCGTGCCGGCAAGCGGTTGACGGCGCCCACGAAGGAATAGACGAACGCTGATGCGGGCGCGTCGTACGCATCCGCCGGACTGCCCAGCTGCTCAATCCGGCCGCGATTGAGGATGGCGACGCGATCCGCCAGTTCCAGCGCCTCTTCCTGGTCGTGGGTCACGAAGATGGTGGTCAGTCCGGTGCGGTCGTGCAGTTCGCGCAGCCAGCGGCGCAGATCGCGGCGCACCTGCGCATCGAGCGCGCCGAACGGCTCGTCAAGCAGCAGCACCCGCGGCTCGATGGCGAGCGCCCGGGCGAGTGCGACACGCTGGCGCTGCCCGCCGGACAACTGCGACGGATAGCGGCCGCCCAGTCCATCGAGTTGCACCAGCGACAGCAGTTCGGCGACGCGGGCGCGGATCGCCGCATCGGCCACCCGCTGCTTGCCGCGACGCACGCGCAGGCCGAAGCCGATGTTCTCTTCCACGGTGAGGTGGCGGAACAGCGCGTAATGCTGGAAGACGAAGCCCGCGCGACGGGCCTGCACGCTCAGTGAGCCGGCATCCTCGCCGTCGAACAGCACGCGTCCGCCATCGGCCTGCTCCAGCCCCGCGATCACGCGCAACAACGTGGTCTTGCCGGAACCGGAAGGGCCCAGCAGCGCCAACAGTTCGCCTTGGCGGATGTCGAGGGTGACATCGTCCAGCGCGGTGAAGGTGCCGAACCGCTTCTGCAGGTGCTCGATCTTGATGCTCATGTGTCGTCTCAGTGCCGGTGGTTGGCGGCGAGCGCTTCGCCGTGCCGCCATTCGAGCCAGGTCTTCAGCGCCAGCGTCACCAGCGCGGTGAGCGCCAGCAGCGAAGCCGCCGCGAAGGCCGCGCTGTAGGCGTATTCGTTGTAGAGGATCTCGACGTGAAGCGGCAGCGTGTTGGTGCGCCCGCGGATATGGCCGGACACCACGGAGACCGCGCCGAACTCGCCGAGCGCGCGCGCGCTGCACAACAACACGCCGTACAGGAGCGCCCATCGGATGTTGGGCACGGTGACGCGCCAGAACGTCTGCCATCCGCTGGCGCCCAGGCTGAGCGCGGCGAGCTCTTCGTCCGTGCCCTGCTGTTCCATCAGCGGCATCAGCTCGCGGGCGATGAACGGGAAGGTCACGAAGATCGTGGCCAGCACGATGCCCGGTAGCGCGAAGATGATCTTCGGCAGTTGCAGGTGCAGCTCGCCCAGCAGCGGCAACGACAGGCGCCAGCCCTCGTCCACCAGCGCGTACGCCCAGCCCTGCGCGCCGAAGATCAGCACGTAGATCAGGCCGGCCACCACGGGCGATACCGCGAACGGCAGGTCGATCAGGGTCACCAGCCAGCGCTTGCCGCGGAATTCGTGCTTGCTGACCGCCCACGCCGCCGCCACGCCGAACAGCAGGTTCAGCGGCACGACGATCGAGGTCACCAGCAACGTCAGCTTCACGGCGGCCAGTGCGTCGGCCTCGCTGACCGCCGCGACGAAGGCCGCCAGGCCGCCGCGCAACGCTTCCACGAACACCAGCGCCAGCGGCAGCACCAGGAAGGACAGCAGGAAGCCCAACGCCCCCAGGACCAGCAGCACCTGCACCCAGACGGGCTCGCTGGTCGCGGCGCGATGGCGCGATGGGGCGGACGCGCGGGGCTCCACGGATAAGGACTCCGGTGGCAAGGCGATCACGGCCGAGATCGTGTCGCCCATGTTACCCCCCTGCCCGCTTGCCGGTGCGCTGCAGCCGCGCCTGCAGCGTGTTGATCACCAGCAGCAGCGCGAAGGACAACAGCAGCATCGCGGCGGCGATCGCCGTCGCGCCTTCGTAGTCGAATTCCTCCAGTTTGATCGTGATCAGCAGCGGCGCGATCTCGGACACGCCAGGCAGGTTGCCGGCGATGAAGATCACCGAGCCGTACTCGCCCACGCCGCGCGCGAATGCCAATGCGAAGCCCGCCAGCACGGCGGGCCACAGGGTCGGCAGCACCACGCGCCGCACGGTCTGCCAGCGGCTGGCACCGAGCGTCGCCGCCGCTTCCTCGAGCTCCACTTCCACTTCCGCCAGCACCGGCTGCACCACGCGCACGACGAACGGCAGGCCGATGAAGACCAGTGCCACCGTGATGCCCAGCGGCGTGTAGGCCACCTTGATGCCCGCCGCCTCCAGCCATTGCCCGATCCAGCCGGTCGGACCGTACAGCGCGGTCAATGCGATGCCCGCCACTGCGGTCGGCAGCGCGAACGGCAGGTCGATCATCGCGTCGAACAGGCGCTTACCCGGAAACCGGTAGCGCACGAATACCCACGCCACCAGCGTACCCATCACCGCATTGAACGCGGCCGCCGCGAGCGCGGTCCCGAAGCTGATGCGCAACGCGGCCAGCACGCGGGGCTCGGTCCAGATCGACCACAATCCCGCGATCCCCAGACCGCTGGCCTTGACGAACACCCCTACCAGCGGAACAAGCACGATCAGCCCCAGCCACAACAACGTGTAGCCGAGGCTGAGGCCGAAACCGGGAATGACGCGTCGCGTGCGCGTCCTTCCCGGCCATGCGGAGGGCGCTACCGCCATGCCTACTTCGCCTGGATCTGGTCGAACACGCCGCCATCAGCGAAATGCGTCGCCTGCGCCTTGGCCCAGGAACCGAACACGCCGTCGATGGTGACCAGCTCCAGCTTCGGGAAACGGGCCACGTCCTCGGGCGCGGCGTACTGCGGATAGCGCGGACGGTAGTAGTGCTTGGCGGCGAGCCGCTGGCCGGTCGGCGAGTACAGGTACTTCAGGTAGGCCTGCGCGACGTCACGGGTGCCGTGCTTGTCCACGTTGCGGTCCACCAGCGCCACCGGCGGCTCGGCCAGGATCGACAGCGACGGCACGACGATGTCGAACTTGTCGGGGCCGAGTTCCTCGATCGACAGGAACGCCTCGTTCTCCCAGGCCAGCAGCACGTCGCCGATGCCGCGCTGCACGAAGGTGGTGGTCGATCCGCGCGCACCGGTATCCAGCACCGGCACGTTGCGGAACAGCGCGCGCACGAAGTTGCGCGTCTTGGCCTCGTCGCCCTTGAAGATCTTCAGGCCGTAGGCCCACGCCGCGAGGTAGTTCCAGCGCGCGCCGCCCGAGGTCTTCGGATTCGGCGTGATCACCGCCACACCGGGCTTCAGCAGGTCGTGCCAGTCGCGGATCTTCTTCGGGTTGCCCTTGCGCACCAGGAACACGATGGTCGAGGTATAGGGGGCACTGTTCTCGGGCAGGCGCGACTGCCAGTTCGCCGGGAACAGCTTGGCGCGCTGGGAGATCGAATCCACGTCGTAGGCCAGCGCCAGCGTGACGACGTCGGCCTCCAGGCCGTCGATCACCGAACGGGCCTGCTTGCCGGAACCGCCGTGCGAGGTCTCGATGCTGACCTTCTGCTGCTTGGTCTTCTGCCATTCCGCGGCGAAGGCCGCGTTGAATTCACGATAGAACTCACGCGTGGGATCGTACGAGACATTGAGCAGCTCGACGTCCTTGGCACTTGCCGCGACGGCGAGGGTGAAGCCGAACGCCAGCAGCGCGGTGCGGGCATGGCGGCGGAGGAAGGATTGCGTCATGGCGTCGTCTCCGGAATCAGAATGCGACCTGCAGTCGCGAGAACACGGCTTTCTCGTCCTCGCGGTCGGCGCCAGCGACGGCGCCGCCTTCGAACTGCGTGTCGAGGTAGTTGAGTACCAGCTTCAGGTTACTGTTGAGGTACCAGTTCACGCCCACCGTCCAGGACTTCGCGCGACGCGCGGACACCGCGGCGTCGGCGAACACCGGGAACGCACGGTCGTCGATCTCCAGGACGCCGTAGCGGCCCACCAGTTCCCAAGCACCCCATCCGCCCTTGCCGGGGCTGAAGGGATGCGAGGGCTTCACGACGCCGCGATAGCTTGCGTCCTCACCGGTGAGCACGTAGCTGGCGGTGGCCTGCCAGGCGGTGTTCTCCAGCTCGGCCGCGGTCGCGCCGACCTGCAGTTCCTGCTTGGACGCGATGTATTCGGCAAGCAGCCCGAATCGGTTGCGGTAGAAGTAGCCCTGCGGCGACCAGCGCGTACGGCGTCCGTCGGCCGCCACGGCGCTGCGGTAGTTGAAGAATTGCACCTGCCCCGGCGTGCGGTAGCGCGGCAGGATGTTGTTGCCGGTGCCCACCGTGTCGCCGACGCTGCCGCCGAGGCCGAAGCCCAGCCCGGACCAGAACCCGGCGCCATCCTTGAAAGGTTCGACGAACACCCGGCCGGCGAATTCGAATTCGTCATCGGGATTGGTCGTCACCGCGTCGCGGCCGTCGACCGTGCCATTGAACACGCCGATGGCATAGCTGACCTTGCTGCCCGCCAGTTCGCCCTGCAGCTGCACACCGATGTCGCGGTTCGGCGCCAGTTCGCTGGGCAGCGCGCGTTCGATGTCCGACAGCGCCGACGACGACTGCAGGCGCTCCAGCCCGACCGGCGACGTGAACTTGCCGAGGCGCACCGTCGCGGCGGGCGAGAACTTCAGGTCGGCGTACGCATCGACGATGCTGGCGCTGTCGCCCGCGAACTCCGGCGTGAACCGGAACCCGACCCACTTGCCCAACGTGCCTTCGATGGTCGGCCGCGCGGTGCGCAGCAGGAACGTGTCGTACGTACCCGACGGCACGCCGCTGCTGAAGAACCGGCCGTCGCCCTGCAGCAGGCCACGGATCTTGATCTCGTAGTCGCCGTTGGCCGACTTCAGCGACGCGCCCTTGTCGTTCACGGCGACCACGGGAGCCTCTTTCGCCTTGGCCGCGGCTTCTTCCTGCTGCAGTTCCAGCCGGCGCTCCAGTACCCGCAGGCGCTGATCGAGTTCGCCCAGCGTCGAGGGTGCGCTTTCGCCCTGTTCGTCCGCGACGGCGGGCGGCGCCTCGCCGACGCGTCGTTCCAGGGCTTGCAGGCGTTGCAGCAGCTGTTCCACGGTGGGCTGGCTCTGTGCGGACACGGGCAGGGCGAGGCAACAGGCCAGCGCGCCCAGGAGGGTAGTGCCCTTGCCTGCGTGCCTGCCTGAGCCCGAGTGTGTCCGCATGTCTGCTTGTCCCCGCGTGAAGGCCTTGATCGGCCGGAAATGCGATGCTGCGTGTGCACATGCCACCGGGGAAATGACGAAAGGGCGACCGCTTATGCCGTAACCGCATGACGCGACCGGGGTGGCGGAAGGGCCCGGGTAGAATGGTGGCCTGCCCATTCCCTCCCTGCCCCATGTCCAATCCGCTGACCGCCCACTACGCCGCCACCCTGGACGAGATCCGCGCCCAGGGCCTGTTCAAGTCCGAACGCATCATCACCGGGCCGCAGTCGGCCGAGATCACCCTGGAAGACGGCCGCACGGTGCTGAACTTCTGCGCCAACAACTACCTGGGCCTGGCCGACCATCCGGACATCATCCAGGCGGCGAAGGAGGCACTGGACACGCACGGGTTCGGGATGGCGTCGGTGCGGTTCATCTGCGGCACGCAAGACCTGCACAAGCAGCTCGAGAAGACGATCGCCGACTTCTTCGGCACCGAGGACACCATCCTCTACGCGGCCTGCTTCGATGCGAACGGCGGGTTGTTCGAACCCCTGCTCGGCGAAGACGACGCGATCATCTCCGATGCGCTGAACCACGCCTCGATCATCGACGGCGTGCGTTTGTGCAAGGCCAAGCGCTTCCGCTACGCCAACTGCGACATGGCCGATCTGGAAGCGCAGCTGCAGGCGGCCGATGCGGCCGGCTGCAAGACCAAGCTGATCACCACCGATGGCGTGTTCTCGATGGATGGCTTCATCGCGCCACTGGACGAGATCACCGCGCTGGCGAAGAAGTACGGCGCGCTGGTCCACATCGACGAGTGCCATGCGACCGGCTTCCTCGGCGCGACGGGACGCGGCTCGGCGGAGGTGAAGGGCGTGCTGGACAAGATCGACATCGTCACCGGCACACTGGGCAAGGCGATGGGAGGCGCGCTCGGCGGCTTCACCACGGCGCGCCGCGAAGTCATCGAGCTGCTGCGCCAGCGCTCGCGCCCCTATTTGTTCTCCAACTCATTGCCGCCGCACGTCGTGGCGGCCGGCATCAAGGCGTTCGAGATGCTGGCTTCGGCCGGCGACCTGCGCGAGCGACTGCGCGAGAACACGGCGTACTTCCGCGAGCGCATGACGGCTGCGGGCTTCGACATCAAGCCAGGCGTGCATCCGATCAGTCCGGTGATGCTGTACGACGCGCCGCTCGCGCAACGCTTCGCCGAACGCCTGCTCGAAGAAGGCATCTACGCGATCGGCTTCTTCTTCCCCGTCGTGCCGAAGGGCCAGGCGCGCATCCGCACGCAGATCAGCGCCGCGCACACGCGTGAGCACCTGGACCGCGCCATCGATGCCTTCATCCGGATCGGGCGCGAACTGGGCGTGGTGCCGGCGTAACCGGCACCCCCGTCCCGTTTCAACGGGCGCGCTTGCTCGAGCCGGTCGAGCCTTTCGGCTTGGCCGGCGCACCCTTGGCGACACGGATGCCGCGCGCCTTCATCCAGGCGTCGAATTCTTCAGCCGTCATGCTGCGGCCGTTCTGCTGCATGTCGAAGCGGTGGCCATGCGGCCCAGGCGCGACGGTCACGACGTCATCCTTGGGCGCGCTCTTGCCGGCGGTGCCCGGCGCGTGGCTGGCGCACCCCGCCAGCAGGCCGAAAGCAAGCAGCAGCGCATAGCGCGCCGACGGGCGCGCAATCAGGTTCAACATGTCTTTTCCCCATTGGTCTGGCGAGAGCGAGTGTAGGCAGCCGCCGGGCGCGGAACCCGGACGGTGGTCGCGCAATCAATGTCCGGTCGTCGGCGCGAGCGTCTCGCGCTCCTGCGCATCGAGCAGACGCCAGGCACCCTTGGCGAGCGGACCCAGTTCGATGGAACCGATCGCCACCCGCACCAGGCGCAGCACGCGGACATCGAACGCCTCGAGCAGCCGGCGGATCTGCCGGTTGCGTCCTTCGTCGAGGACGATCTCCAGCCACGCATTGCGCTCGCCCGCGCGCAGCAACCGTGCATGCCGTGCCGCCAGGCGCTCGCCGCCCACGTCCACGCCGGCCTGCAGGGCCTCGATCAGCATGGCATCCGGCACCCGATCAACCTGCACGTGGTAGGTCTTGTCGGGACCGTGCGCCGGATCGGTGATGCGCGCGGCCCACTCCGGATCGTTGGTGAACAACAGCAGCCCTTCGCTGGCCTTGTCCAGGCGCCCGACCGGCGCGAGCCACGGCAGGCCCGCATCTTCCAGGCAGCGATAGACCGTGTCGCGCCCCTGTTCGTCGCGGGTGGTCGTGACCAGGCCGCGCGGCTTGTTGAGCATCAGGTAGTGACGGGGCGTGGCCGCAGGCGCGCTGCCATCCACCCGCACGACATGGCGGCCGGCGACGACGGGAAACTCGGGATCGCGGACGATGCGTCCGTCGACGGAAACGCGCCCTTCCCCGATCCAGCGCGCGGCTTCGCTGCGCGAGCACACGCCCTGCTTGGACAGGACGCGCGCCAGGCCATGGCGCACGGCGGGCGTCGCATCGGCGCGGGCGCGCGCACGAACGCGCCCTCGCGGGTCACGGGGCAGTCGCGGCGCAGGCATTGCGTGGCTGCAGAAAGAAACGGCCGGGATACCGGCCGTTGGGGATCAGTTCTTCTTCGCCGGTTCGGCCGGCGCCGGTGCGGGCGCGGCCGCCGGCGTGCCCGGCGCCTTCACGACGCGCACGCCGCGGGACTTCATCCAGGCATCGAATTCGTCGGCGGTCATGCGCTTGCCGTTCTGGCTCATGTCGAAGCGCCACGGCGTGTTGTCGTGCGCGGTCTTCGGCTGGTACGCGGCCGGGCTGTTGGCGACCGCGGCGGCGGGTGCACCGGTCGGCGCGGGCAGCGCCTTGGCGACGTTGCGGCACCCTTCGATGCGCAGGCGCAACAGGACGCGGTCGACCGACTGGGCTTCATCGAATGCATGCGAAGCGAGCACCCCCGACGGCGCGCCGAGTTGCGTGGCGGTGGCGGCGAACTCCGGCGCCACCGGCGCGATCACCGTGGCGGGCGCCTTGAGCGGTGCCGGTGCCAGGCCGCTCGTGCAATCCGGCGCCGCGTGAGCCGCAGGAACGGCGGCGACGCACAGCAGGCTGGCGAGGACATGACGGCGCATCGGCAACTCCTGAGTCTTCTACGTGCCGCGAGTGTAGGCAGCGCATACGGGCATGGCAAGAAAATGCAGGTCGCAACGCGCAGCGATGCGAAAAGACGGCGCTGGATCACGCAAGCCGCGCGAACCGCACCCAAAAAGAAGCCCGGCACAAGGCCGGGCTTCGGTACTGCGGGAAGAGCGTCCGATCAGTTCTGGACGTTCAGTTCCGTACGACGGTTACGCTCGCTCTTGCAGCCCGGCAGGGTCTGCGCGGTCGGCTCCAGCGGACGGCTTTCGCCGTAACCGACCGGGCCCACCAGACGCGAAGCGTCGACGCCGTTCTTCGTCAGGTAGTCGTACACGGTCTGCGAACGACGCTGCGACAGCGACTGGTTGTAGGCGTCCGCACCGCACAGGTCGGTGTGGCCGGCCACTTCGACGCGCAGGTCGGGGTAGCGCTTCAGGATCTCGGCGGCTTCGCTCAGGATCGCGATCGCGTCCGGACGCAGGGTCGACTTGTCGAAGTCGAAGTTCACGCCCTTCAGGTCGATCGAGACCTGCACCGGGCAGCCGTCCGGACCGATGGTCTGGCCAGCCTGCGAACCGGGGCACTTGTCGTCGCAGTTGTTGACGCCGTCACCGTCGTCGTCCAGGTCCGCACAGGTGGTGGTCGGAGCCGGGGCCGGCGCCGGGGCGGCTTCCGCCTTCGGGCCCAGCGGGATCACGACGCCGACCGACGCCAGCACGTCACCGAACCAGCTCTCTTCCTGCTGGTGGATGCCGCCTTCGGCGGTGTAGCTCTGGTCGTCGAAGTCGGCGCGGTAGGCCACTTCGGCACGCACGGCGACGCGCTTGTCGAAGGTACCCTGCAGACCGATACCCAGCTTGGCGGCCAGGTTGTTGTCACGACGCTGCGCCGGCGAGTCCGGGCTGTTGATCACGTACTCTTCTTCCGAGCGCTGCATGCCCAGGCCCGTCACGATGTACGGGTTCCAGCTACGGCCGTCCTGGATGAAGTGGCGACGCAGATCCAGCGAGATGCCGTACTGGCTCCAGTTGAGGTCGTCGTTGAAGTTGAAGCTCGGGTTCTGGTAGTTCAGCTCACCGTCGATCGACCAGTTCGGGCTGATGAACTTACCCAGGCCCAGCGTACCGAACTGGGTGTCATCGGTGCGGCGATCCGTATCCTGCAGGTTCCAGCCCACCGAACCCGTCAGGTACCAACGGTCGTCGAATTCCTGCGCCATCGCGGTGTTTGCGAGGCTCAGGCCGCCCAGCAGCGCGGCGCAGAGAATCTTCTTGTTCATTTGCAGCTCCTTGGAAAGGTCAGGTGTAGAGAAACCGAAATACTGTGTTCGTGGTTCCGGTGATTCTTTTTGTTATTCGAGGCGACAGACTCCCGTCGCCTTGCTGAACAGATTATGCGTCGACACGTGAAGACTGTGTTAACGGTACCATAACAAGTTGGGCAAGGTTAACACTCTTCCCGAGAACCGGCACCAGAACGTGCCTCCAACCGCCGCCCGGGGCCTGATCGAAGCACCCAGCGCCAACAGGGCAACACACTGATGCACCGGCATGGCTTGGTAAGCACCCGGCCTGCCGCAATGCTGGCGACATGGACGCACTGCCTTCCCACTCCCTGCCCAGCCTCTTCCTTTCGCATGGCTCGCCGATGCTGGCGGTGGAGGATTCGCCTACCGGCCGCTTCCTGGACCACCTCGGCGAGCGACTGCCGCGACCGCGGGCCATCGTCGTGGCGTCCGCCCACTTCATCCATGCGCGCCCCACCGTCACGGCGACGCCCTCGCCCGGCACGATCCACGATTTCGGCGGTTTCCCCGAGGCGCTCTACCGCATCCAGTACCCCGCCATGGGTGCGCCTGCGCTGGCGGAACAGGTCGCCGCGCATCTCCAGGACGCTGGTTTCCCGGCCCAGGTCGATGCGCGGCACGGACTCGATCATGGGGTGTGGGTGCCGCTGCGAAGGATGTATCCCGACGCCGACATCCCGGTAATCGCGCTGTCGGTGAACCCGGCGCAGACGGCGGAGTGGCATTACCGACTGGGACAGGCGCTGGCGCCACTGCGCGCGCAGGGCGTGCTGGTGGTCGGGTCCGGCGGGTTTTCGCACAACCTGCGTGCCCTGGACTGGCAACACGCGCAGGCGGCCCCGTACGACTGGGTCGCGGCGTTCACCGATGCCTTGCGCGAGCGGCTGCTGGCCGGCGACATCGCGGGCGCGCTGGACTGGACCGCCCTGCCGGACGCCCATCGCAACCATCCCACCACCGAACACCTGTTTCCGCTGTACGTCGCCCTCGGCGCTGGCGGCGATGGCGCCAGGGGCCGGCTGCTCCACCGCGACGTCGAGATGGGCGGCCTGGCCCTGGACGCCTTCGCGTTCGAGCCCGCCTGATCAGGCCTGCAGCCCGCGCTCCCAGGGCGGGTGGTCGCCGAACTGCTCGATCAGGAAGTCGGTGAACGCCCGCACGCGCGGCGGTACGAGGCGGCGTTGCGGCATCACCGCGCTGATCGCCGTCGTGGCCAGCGGGTAGTCCGGCAACACCACCTCCAGCCGCCCGGCGCGCAGATCGTCGGCCACGTGCCACAGCGAGTGGATGACGATGCCCTCGCCCGCCAGCGACGCATCGCGCAGGACTTCGCCGAAATTGCTTTCGAAGCGGCCCTGCACGCGCACGGCGACCTCGCCACCCGCCGGCGTGCCCAGGCGCCACACATCCTGGCGACCGCCGCTACCGAACAGCAGCAGGCAGTCGTGTTGGGTGAGATCCTCGGGGGCACGCGGGCGACCGCGTCGGCGCAGATAATCGGGCGAGGCGCACAGCACGCGCCGGTTGGGCGCGATCCGCCGCGCCACCAGGCGCGAGTCGTCCAGTGCCCCGATGCGGATCGCCAGGTCGAAGCCTTCGCTGACCAGGTCCACCACGTTGTCGCTGAGGTGGATGCTCAGGCGCAGCTTCGGGTGGCGTGCGAGGAAGGCCGGCAGCAGCGGCGAAACGTACTGGCGTCCGAACGACGCGGAGGTCGTCACCCGCAAGGTGCCGGCGACTTCGCGGGCCGCCTCGCGCAAGCCGGTGCCGAGCGTCTCGAGTTCCTCCACCAGCACGCGACCCTGCTCGGCGAGTGCAGCGCCTTCCGGCGTGGGATGCAGCCGACGGGTGGTCCGGTGCAGCAGGCGCACCCCCAGCTCCTTCTCCAGTCGCTTCAGGCGCTGACTGGCCACCGCGACCGAGAGGTCCAGACTGTGGGCCGCCGCCGTGATCGACCCGAGGTCGAGCACGCGCAGGAACAGGGCCAAGTCGCCGACACGGTCCATTATCAATAATCCATTGATAGTGATTCGACATATTCACCGTTTCTCGTCAGGAAGGGAAGGCGCAAGCTGCGCGCCACGTTCCCCTGCCCGTCGCTGCCATGACCCCCACTCCCTCTCCCTCCCGGCTGCCACTCGGCCTGTACGCGCTGACGGCCGGCGCGTTCGGCATCGGCACCACCGAGTTCGTCATCATGGGCCTGCTAATGCAGGTCGCCGCCGACCTTCATGTCTCCATCGCCGCGGCTGGCCTGCTGATTTCCGGCTACGCGCTGGGCGTGTTCGTTGGCGCACCGCTGCTGACCGCCGCCACCAACCGGATGCCGCGCAAGGCGGTGCTCGTCGCGCTGATGATCGTGTTCACGCTCGGCAACCTGGCCTGTGCGCTGGCGCCCAGCTATGAGCTGCTGATGGCGGCGCGCGTGGTCACCTCGCTGGCGCACGGCACGTTCTTCGGTGTGGGTGCGGTCGTGGCGACCGGGCTGGTCAGCGAAGACCGCAAGGCGTCCGCCATCTCCATCATGTTCACCGGCCTGACCGTGGCCACGCTGCTCGGCGTGCCCGCGGGTGCCTGGCTGGGCCTCGAGTACGGCTGGCGCGCCACGTTCTGGGCGGTGACCGCGATCGGCGTGTTCGCCACCGTCATCATCGCCACGCTGGTGCCGGCCGACCACAGCGCGCCGACGCCGCTGTCGTTCCGTGAGGAACTGCGCGTGGTGACGCGTCCGCAGGTGTTGCTGGGCCTGCTAATGACCGTGCTCGGCTTCGGCGGCATGTTCACCGTCTACACCTACATCCAGCCGCTGCTGACCCAGGTGACGGGCTTCGCCGATGCCGCGGTGTCGCCGATCCTGTTGGTCTTCGGCGTGGGCATGATCGTCGGCAACCTGCTGGGCGGGCGCTTCGCCGATCGCCGGCTGGCGACGGCCCTGCTCGGCACGCTGGCGTTGCTGGCGCTGGTGATGGGCGTGATGAGCTTCGCGCTGCACAGCCGCTGGGCGATGATCCTCTTCACCGGCCTGCTGGGCGCTGCCGCCTTCGCGACCGTCTCGCCGCTGCAACTGTGGGTGCTGCAGAAGGCCAGCGATGCGCAGAGCCTGGCGTCCAGCCTCAACATCGGTGCCTTCAATCTGGGCAACGCGCTCGGCGCGTGGCTCGGCGGCGTGGTGATCTCGCAGGGCCTGGGCCTGTCCGCACTGCCCTGGGTCGCTGCCCTGGTGCCGGCCTCCGCCTTCGCGGTCGCCCTGTGGGCGCTCGCGCTGGAGCGCCGCCAGCGCTTCGCGCTCGCCGCTGACTGCGCCTGATCCTCCCTTTGTCGCATCGCCTCTTTGTCCCGCGCGCCGCATCATCGTGGCACGCGCCCTGATTCCCCACGAGGACCCGCCATGAAAGCCGTCGCCCTGACCCGTTACCTGCCTATCGACGATCCGCAATCGCTGCTGGACGTCGAACTCGAGACCCCCACCGCCACCGGCCACGACCTCCTCGTGCGCGTGGAGGCCGTGTCGGTGAATCCCGTCGATACGAAAGTGCGCTCGCCCAAGTCGCAGGTCGAAGCGCAGCCGAAAGTGCTGGGCTACGACGCTGCGGGCGTGGTCGAAGCCGTCGGCGAGGCGGTGACGCGCTTCAAGCCCGGCGACACCGTCTACTACGCCGGCGACATCACCCGCTCCGGCAGCAACGCCCAGTTCCAGCTGGTCGACGAGCGCATCGTTGGCCGCAAACCCGCGTCGCTGGATTTCGCGCAGGCCGCGGCATTGCCGCTGACCACGATCACCGCGTGGGAGTTGTTGTTCGACCGCATGCCGTACGCCATCGACGGCGGTGGCAACGGAAAGACGCTGCTGGTGATCGCCGGAGCCGGCGGCGTCGGCTCGATCGCCATCCAGCTCGCCAAGCGCGCCGGCTTCACCGTCATCGCGACGGCATCACGCCAGGACACGATCGACTGGTGCAAGGCGCTGGGTGCCGACCACGTGATCAACCATCGCGAGCCGCTCGGCCCGCAGCTGAAGGCACTGGGCTTCGATACCGTAGATGCCGCGCTGAACCTCGCGGACACCGACCGCTATTGGACCGAACTGGGCGAACTGCTCGCGCCGCTGGGGCATGTCGGCCTGATCGTCGAACCGCGCGGCGAGCTGCGCATCGGCGACCCCTACAAGGCCAAGAGCCTCGGCATCCACTGGGAAATGATGTTCGCGCGGCCGCGTTTCCGCACCGCCGACATCGGCGAACAGGGCGCGTTGCTGGATCGCGTCGCCGACCTGATCGACGCCGGCGCGCTGCGCGGCACGCTGACCGACACGCTCTCACCGATCAATGCCGCGAACCTGCGCGAGGCGCATCGCCGGCTGGAATCGGGCGCCACCATCGGCAAGCTGGTGGTCGCCGGCTGGTAAAGAAGGCCGGCCTGTGGGAGCGACGTAAGTCGCGACTGGAGGATGGAGATACCTGCATCTCCTGACAGCCCCATCGCGACTTACGTCGCTCCCACAGGATGATGCTTCTTACGCGGCCGCGGCGTCTCCGCTGCGGTCGCGCTTGAGCACGGCGACCGGCTCGGCCCAAGTGCTCGCGGTGCGCCGCTTGCTCGTCGCCAGCACCAGGTCGGACGGTTCGAACACGTTGACGTTGTGCGTGATCGGCGTGGTCAGGATGTACTGCGCATCGGTCGAGCGCAGGAAACGGCCGACCTTCTCGATGTTGGCCACGTCCAGGTGCGCGAACGGTTCGTCGATGAAGACGAAGCCGCCCGGCTGTTCTTCGTCGCGCAGCAACGCCACCAGCAGCAGCAACGATTTCATCACCTGCTGGCCGCCCGACGCTTCGCCGTCGTCCAGGCCGATCCAGCCCTTGCGGTCGAAATCGAAACGCACGGTCAGGCCGGCCTGCGCCAGCGCGGTGTCCTCGTTCACCAGGTCGGGCAGTTCGGCATCCACGCCGATGCCCGCCAGTTCGCCGAGCGAGGCCAGGTTCCGCTTGTAGCGACGCACGGTGGCACGCAACACGTTGATATAGGCGCCGCGTGCCTCTTCGGTCAGCCGGCGCGCCCGGTGCAGGTGGGTTTCGCGCTTGCCGATGGCGGCTTCCAGCCCCGCGTGATCGGCCGCGAATTTGTCCCGCAGCGCGACGCAGCCGTCGTCCTCGACGTAGCCGCCGCGCGCGATGCGCTCGTCGATGCGTTCGAGCTCACGCCGCACCGCGCTGGCGCTTTCGTAGTCCTCGCGTGTCGCCCGCAGCACCGATGCGCTACGCCAGGCCGCCGGCATCTGCGCGCGGCGCTTGCGGAAGTCGACGATCCGCTGCGCGAGCGCCAGGCGTTCCTGGCCGATCTGCTGGCCACGCTCGTGCAACTCGCCCGTGAGGGCCTTGATCTCGCCGGCGCGGCTGGCCGCTGCGATGCCTTCGGCCTTGTCCTGCGCTTCGAGTGCGTCGAGTTGCTGGCGTGCCTCCGCCAATGCGGCGCCGGCCCCGGCGGCGGCCTCGGCCAAAGCCGGCAACCGCTCTGCCGCGTCGGCGAACTCGGCCGCGCGCGTCACCAGCTCCTGTCCGGCATCGAGGCCGAGTAGGCGCGACTGGGCGGCATCGAGCTGGCGGCGCAGCGATGCCAGTGCGTCCTCGCGCACCTGCGCGCGGTCCTGCAACGCGGCGTGCTCCGCGCGCAACGACACCAGCTGCGCCTGGCGCGCACCGGTACCGAAGTGATGCGCACCGCCGCCGATGTGGCGGCCGCCGCGCTGTTCGCGCAGGTAGCCCTTGGCGGTGATCCAGTCCTGCCCCTTCGGCAGGCGATGGCCGGCTTCGACATCGGCCACGCGCTGCAGGCGGTCGAGATGGCGCGGCAACCAAGCAGGCGGATCGTCGGAGAAGCGCACGACTTCCAGCAACGAGCCCTTCGTTGCCTGCTCCACCGGCGTGCGGTCGGCGACGACGAAGTGCCGGTACTGCAGCTGTTCGCCCAGGCGCCAGGCCTCGCGCGCATCCTTCGGCTGCTCCAGCAGCACCAGGTGCCGATAGGGCGCCAGCACGGCCTCGACCGCCGTCGCCCACTCGGGATCGACGACGTCGATCAGTTCGGTCAGCACGCGGTGGGCGATGCCCTGGCGATCCAGTGCGGCGCGGAAGTCGCGCTCGAACGGTTCGACCACCCGGCCACCGCCGCTGATAGCCGCCACCTGCGCGGCGATCTCGCCGGTCCGCTGGCGGTCGCGCTCGGCTTCCAGCTTCAATTCGGCCTGACGTCGCCGACCGTCTTCCAGTTCGCGGCTCAGGGCATCGACATCGGCACCGCCGCGTTCGGCCTGCAGCCTGGCCAGTTCGTCATGGCGACGGACCAGCGACTCGGCATCGCGCGCGTGGTCGCGGGCCTGGGTGAAGGCGGCTTCCGCCTGCTTGAGCTGGGCGCGCGTGTCGGCCAGATCGGAACCGGCGCGATCGCGCTGCAGCTGCGCGCTCACTTCCAGCGCCAGCAGGGCCGCATGCGTGCGCTGCCGCTCGCGCAGCGCGCGCCGCAGGCCGGTCAGGCGCGGGCGTGCGCCCTCGATGGTGGCGCGCTGGTCGGCCAGTTCCACCTTCGGCGCGATCTCGGTCTGCAGCCGATTGCGCTGCGACCGCAACGACAGGCCGTCCTCGAACGAGCGCACGTCGGCGCGCGACGATTCCAGCCTGACGTGCAGTTCGGCCAGCCCTTGCTGGAGCTGGGCGATCTCCTTCTCCACGTCGAACTGCTCGTTGCGGGCGCGCTGATAGTCGTCGAGCACCGCCTTGTCTTCGAACACGTCGAAGACCAGTTGCAGCAGTTCGCGCGGCGACAGCTGGCATAGCTTGTCGGTGGCACCCTGCTCCAGGGTCAGCACGCGGCAGATCGCGCGGCTCAGGCCGGCACCCGCCAGGCGCACGCGGTAGTCGCGCACGCCCAGCCAGTCGCCGCCCTGGTCCAGCGTCTCCACCGGCACGTCGCCGGCGACGATCTGGTAGTCGCGCGACCAGTCGCCGCCCCGCTTGCGGATGCGGCAGGCGATGGTCACCTGTTCGTCCATGTGGGGGAAGAACGCGCGCTTGCCGCGGCGATCGACCGGATTGCTGACCACCGCGCGCAGCCAGGCATACGGCTTGCCGTTGTGGCGCAGGTAGGTCTTGTAGTCGCGCGCCATGTCGCGATCGTCGATGGCCAGCAACGTGCGCAACGCATCGAGCAGCGTGGTCTTGCCGGAGCCGTTCGGCCCCACGACGGTGATGATCGATGCGTCCAGCGGCAGCGTGTAGCGCTGCCAGTAGTCCCAGTGCACGACTTCCAGGCTGCGGAACTCAAACATCGGCCTGCTCCTCGTTCACTTCATCCATGCTTTCGTCGATTGGAGTCTCCGGCGCATTCGCCTGCGAGGCGCGCGCTTCCTCGATCACGTGCGCGAGCGCGCCGTCCATCACGCGGCTGGCGATGCGCTCGTAGTCGAACGCCAGGTCCAGCAGCGGGCCTTCGTGGATGCGCTCGCGACGGCGCACGATGAAGCCGTGCCGCTGCAGGGTGCCCAGGCTCATCTGCAGGCGGCCCTTGCCGCCCAGGCGGTCGGCGAAATCCGCCAGCAGCGTGCGCTCGTTGAGCGGCTCGACCATGTCGCCGCCGACCGGCACCGGCTTCAGTTCGGCGAACATCTGTTCCTGCTCGTGCTGGCGCTCGCCTTCCTGCCGCGCGATCTGGCGCTGGCGCTTGGGCAGCACCAGCAGGGCCCACAGCACCACCAGCAGCGCGATGGCGTCGCGGCCGAGCGAGAGGTTGCTGGCCGCCCACGCATCGCCATGGCCGAAGACGTCGCTCTCCTGCGGGCGCGCGATGCCGACGGCGACATGCGCGGCGTAAGGATGTTCGAGCAGGCGCAAGCCGGCGGCGGCGAGGCGACGATCCAGGTCGTCGCGCAGGTCGGCATCGACGAGCACCTGGCGCACGGCGCGGTCTTCGCGCGGCAGCCAGCGTTCGGCCAACAGCCGGGCGATCAGGGAAGCGATGGAATCGTTCATGCGGTACGGGTTTTCTTCTTGCGGGAGGGCGCCGGCTCGGCCGGCGCCTCGGGGCTTTGCGGCAACAGGCGGCCGCGGCTCATATAGGCCACGCCGGCGCGCTGCACGGGCTCGAATTCGGCATCGACATGCCACTGCATCGGCAGCTGCGCCAGCGAGGCCGCGACGCCGTGCCGGTTCTCGGCACCGGCATCGCCGATCAGGCCGAGCAACGACAGGCGGTAGGCACTGAGCGCGAAGCCGTCCTGCGGCACCCAGTCCGACAGCGGCGCTTCGGCGTCCAGCGCCGCCAGCTGGTCGAACCATTGCTCGGCGTGGCCGTAGTCGTTCTGCACCACCGGCGCCTGCGTATCGACGGGTGCTACCTGGGCCGGCGGCAGCGAGGCATCGTCCTGCGCCGCGCGTTCGCGCTCGACCAGTTCGTACTCGGCCACGTCCAGTGCGATCGGGCCCAGCGCGAACGCGGGTTGCGGCAGCCGCGCGAGCACGTCGTCCGCCAGATCCGCCAGGGCGGACGCATCGAGCGCACGCAGGTAGCGGTTGACGTCGGAGGACGACAGGCCGCTCGCGCCGAGATGGACGCGATGGCGATCGAGCTGGTTGAGGGCGCGCTGGAACACCGACGCCTGCCGCAGCAGCGCGCTCTGCGCGCGCCCGATCTGCTGGGCGACCCGGTGGGTTGCGGTGTCGAGCTCGCCATCGGCGGCGATGTCGCGGATCAACGCCGTGCCCTTCTCCACCCATTGCCAGACCGACTGCAGGGTGTCGGCGGCGCGCTGGATGCGGTGTTCGGATCCGCTGAGCACGGCCTGGTCGAAGTCTTCGCGCAGTTCGTTGAGGCGCGACAGCAGATGCTGCAGATCGTCGGCACCGACGCGGCCCATCGCCTGGCCCGCGGCGAGCTGGGCGGTGACGTAGGCCAATTCATCGCCTTCGCGGTTGAACTGCAGCAGCAGGCCGATCGACGCCAGCGCCTGGCGGCCCACCGGGCTGATGCGGTAACGCTGGCTGGGGGCGTCCCACAGCAGCAGGCCGTTCTCACGCAGGCGGCCGAGCACGGTGTCGAATTTGACCGCATCCAGGTAGGCGAACTGCTCGCGCAGTTCCTGCGGCGACCAGTCCGGGGCCTGTCCGCGCTCGCCGATGGTGCGCAGGACCAGCAGGCGGACCATGACGCTCTCCTCGCCGCCGTGGAACAGCGTCGAGAAGGCCCGCAGCAAGTCGCGGGCGTTGAGCAGGGGGTGGAGGTCCGGCAGGTCCGCGGCGGCGATGCCGGCGCGCAGGTAGTCGTGCAGGGGCGGTGAGGCGGTATCCATGAAGGGCCGGGAACCTGGGTAGCCCATGGTCCCCGAGCCGCCGACGGCGGACAACTCTTGCAAGCCGGCCGGGTCTGTGCCCTGCTTCGCGCCGCGGATGCCGCTTGCGCCGGACGCGCTGGCGCGGCATCGTTCGCTCCTTCCATACGCACGCGTATCCATCGCCCGCATGACGTCGACCGCCGCCGCCACCGACTCCACGCCCTACCCCCATCTGTTCACCCCGCTGGACCTGGGGTTCACCACGGTCCGCAACCGCGTGCTGATGGGGTCGATGCACACCGGACTGGAGGACCGGGCGAGGGATTTCCCGCGCCTGGCCGCGTATTTCGCCGAGCGCGCCGCCGGCGGCGTAGGCCTGATCGTCACCGGCGGCTTCTCGCCCAACCTGGTGGGCTGGCTGAAGCCGTTCGGCGGCAAGCTGTCCTGGCCGTGGGAGGCGCGGCCGCACAAGTTCGTGACGAAAGCCGTGCACGAGCACGGCGCGAAGATCTGCGCCCAGTTGCTGCATGCCGGCCGCTACGGCTACCACCCGCTGACGGTGGCGCCGTCGAAGCTGAAGGCGCCGATCAATCCGTTCACCCCCCGCGCCCTGTCGGCACGGGGCGTCGAGCGCCAGGTCAGCGCCTATGCCAACGCGGCCAAGCTGGCGCGCGACGCCGGCTACGACGGCGTGGAAATCATGGGTTCGGAAGGCTATTTCATCAACGAATTCACCGCACCGCGGACCAACAAGCGCAACGACGCCTGGGGCGGCACGCCGGAGAAGCGCATGCGCTTCGCGGTGGAGATCGTGCGGCGCGTACGGGAAGCGGTGGGACCCGACTTCATCATCATCTACCGCCTGTCGCTGCTGGACCTGGTCGAGGACGGCAACCAGTGGGAGGAGATCGTCCAGCAGGCCCGGGCCGTCGAAGCGGCCGGCGCCACGATCATCAATTCCGGCATCGGCTGGCACGAAGCGCGCGTGCCGACCATCGTCACCTCGGTGCCGCGCGCAGCCTTCGTGGACGTGACCGCCAAGCTCAAGCCGCACGTGCGCGTGCCGCTGGTGGCGACCAACCGCATCAACATGCCGGAGGTGGCCGAAGGCATCCTCGCGGCCGGCAAGGCGGACATGGTCTCGCTGGCACGCCCGCTGCTGGCCGATCCGCAGTGGGCGGACAAGGCTCGCCGCGGCACGCCGCAGGCCATCAACACCTGCATCGCCTGCAACCAGGCCTGCCTGGATCACGTGTTCGAGAACAAGCTGGCCAGCTGCCTGGTCAACCCGCGCGCCTGCCACGAGACCGACCTCACCTATAAGAAGACCTTCTCGCCGAAGACCGTCGCGGTGGTCGGCGCGGGCCCGGCGGGCCTGGCCTGCGCGACGGTCGCGGCCGAGCGCGGCCACCGCGTCACCCTGTTCGACGCGGCGGAGGAGATCGGCGGCCAGTTCAACTACGCCAAGCGGATCCCGGGCAAGGAGGAGTTCCACGAGACCCTGCGCTACTTCCGCCATCGGCTGGAGGAAACGCGGGTGGAGGTGAAACTCGCCTCGCCCGTCGCGGCGGCCGACCTGGCCGGCTTCGACGAGGTGGTGCTAGCCACCGGCATTTCCCCGCGCAAGGTCGCTTTCCCCGGCGCCGACCACGCCAAGGTCGTCAGCTACGTGGACGTGCTCTCGGGCCGGGTGACCGTTGGCGCCCGCGCGGCCCTGATCGGCGCCGGCGGCATCGGCTTCGACGTGGCCGAGTACCTGACCCATCAAGGCCATTCGCCCTCGCTGGACCCGGCCCGCTGGATGGCGGAATGGGGCGTGGACCCGACCTTCGAGGCCCGCGGCAGCCTGGCCCGGCCGCAGCCGGAGCCACCGGCCCGCGAGGTCTGGCTGCTGCAGCGCAGCCCCGGCAAGCCCGGCGCCCGCCTCGGCAAGACCAGCGGTTGGGTGCACCGGGCCACGCTGAAGGCCAAGCAGGTGAAGATGCTCGGAGGCGTGGACTACCTGGGCGTCGACGATGCCGGGCTTCGCATCCGCGTGGACGGGGCCGAGCAGCTGCTGCCGGTCGACCACGTGGTGGTCTGCGCCGGCCAGGAACCGCGCCGCGACCTGCAGGCCGACCTGCTTGCCGCCGGTCGCACCCCGCACCTGATCGGCGGCGCCGACGTGGCCGCCGAACTGGACGCCAAGCGCGCCATCGACCAGGGCAGCCGGCTCGCGGCCAGCCTGTAAGTCCTCCCGCCGTAGAGTCGAGCTTGCTCGACTCCGAACGCCTGGAATCCGGGAAATCCCGGCAAGAGCAGCGGAGCAAGCTCCGCTCTACGATGCCGCATCCTGCGACATCCTTCACAATTTCCAGCCAGACCCGAGGGTCCCGCGTCAAGCCGACCCGTTCAGGCCGAGTTGGGCCGCCCCCCCCTACCTTGCGCGCACTTTCCGGCCCGCCGCCCAGTTCAGGCGGGCTGAGCCCGGCGCTCGGATCCCTTCTCGATCCGGCCTTGCCGGTCCCCGGGCAGCCCGTGTGACGGCTGCCTCCCCATAACGCCCTGCCGCGTCCCATCGATGTCCTTCCCTGCGTATTGGGAGAGGCAGGGGCGCGGGAAAGACGGAGCAAGGAGTTCCCATGAAACTGGCCTGGATCCTATGGCTGTCGCAGATGTTGCCGCAGCCGGCCGCCGATTCGCTTTGCCTCAGCACCACCGTTTACCTGGAAGCCCGCGACCAGACTCTCCGCGGCCAGCAGGCCGTCGCCGAAGTGGCCCTGCGTCGCCGTGACAGCGGCCTGTGGGGCGACTCCGTCTGCTCCGTGGTCACCGCCCGCAAGCAGTTCGCCCCGACCATCGTCGGACCGAACACCCGCCTGAAGAACCCGGACGCCTGGGCCAAGTCGGTGAGCGTCGCCCTGAACGCCGAACGCAACTGGGCCCTCCCGCCCGGCCAGCGCAAGGAGATTGTCCCGGGCGCGAGCCACTTTATGGCGCACCAGATCGCCAGCCCGAGCTGGCGCAACGCCTACCACGTGGCGACGATCGGCGATCACACGTTCCTGCGCGTGCAGAAGCTCAAGCCGCGTTCCTAAGAAAACAGGCGCTCTCTAAGCGCCTAAAGCCAATGCGGCGATCCGCTCGCCGAAGCCGAACCCGCATGGCGCCTACTCCCCCTCTCCTACCGGGAGAGGGCAAGGGGTGAGGGGCACACCACCGCGATGCCTGCGCTCGTGCATGACACGATCCGTTGCGCCGCGCATCACGCCGGAAACATTCGAGGCCCGCGATAATCGCGGGCCTTTCTTTTTCCACGGGGACACCATGAAGCTCTACACCAAGCCCGGCGCGTGCTCGACCGCCGACCACATCGCGCTGCAGTGGACCGGCGAGCCCTTCGACGTGCAGGTGATGACCGCCGCCGAGATGAAGGAGCCGGCGTACCTGGCGATCAATCCCACCGGTGCGGTGCCCGCCATCGTCGACGGCGACTTCGTGCTGACCCAGAACGCCGCGATCATGGGCTACATCGCCGACACGCATCCGCAGGCGCATCTCGCCGGCGACGGCTCTCCGCAGCAACGCGCGCAGGCGGCGAAGTGGTTGTCCTTCGTCAATTCCGACGTGCACCCGGCGTTCCATCCGCTGTTCGGGCCGGCGCGCTTCATCGGCGACGAAGCGCAGTTCGATGCCGTCAAGGATGCCGCGCGGAAGCGCCTCCGCGGTTTGTTCGAACAGGCGGACAGGCAGCTCCAGGGCCGCGACTGGCTGGCCGGCTTCCGCAGCTTCGCCGATCCCTACTTCTACATCACCCTGCGCTGGGCCAACCGCACCGGCGTGGATCTCTCGGGCCTGGCGAACATCGCCGCGTTCAAGCAGCGCATGGACGCCGATGCCGGCGTGCGGGCCGCACTGAAGGCCGAAGGCCTGAGCTGATCGCGAACCGCGCGCGTCAGGCCAACGACGCGCGCACGTCCTCCAGCCAGCGCGTGGCGAAGGTGTGGTCGCGCGCCTTCGTCATCGCGGTGGCGACATCGGGCAGCAAGGCCTCCAGGTCGTCCGCATTGGCGCACCGCTCGACCTTGAGCTGCAGGAAGTAGCCCTTCAAGCCGATGTGCGCGCGGATGTCGTCGGTGATGCGCGAGTACAGCAGGTTGTAGCGCTCGGCGGAGGTCATCGCCAGGACGGACGCGCCCTCGCCCGATTTCGTGGCGGCCACCGCGGCCAGCATCGAGGCCGCGCCGGAACGGCGTTCGATCAAGCCGTCCGTGGCCAGTTGGCCCAGGGCGTCGTCGGGTGCATGCAGCCCGCTCATCATCGCCTGCAGTTCGTCGTCGCTGCGCTGTCCGTCCACCAGCAACAGGATCGAACGCAACCCCGCGGGCAGCTTGCGCGTGCGCTGCTGGATCTCGTTGCGGCCGGCTTCGGTCTTGCACCATCTGGTCTGCATGGCATCCCCCCACGCCGCGCGGTGGGCCCCTCCCACGGCTACGGCGTTCCCCTGACCGCCAGTAGTACCCCGCCGCGGCCACCCGCGGCTGCCACGCGGGTCACACAAACGACACGGGGCCGCCCGACCTTCGTCGAAACGGCCCCGCGGGACGGTGCAGCGACCTCAGCGCTGGTCGATCGGCACGAATTCCAGATCCTCTGGCCCCGTGTAATTGGCGCTCGGCCGGATGATCTTGCCGTCGATCCGCTGCTCGATGACGTGCGCGCTCCAGCCACTGGTGCGGGCGATCACGAACAACGGGGTGAACATCGCCGTCGGCACGCCCATCATGTGGTAGCTCACGGCGCTGAACCAGTCGAGGTTCGGGAACATCTTCTTGATGTCCCACATCACCGACTCCAGGCGCTCGGCGATATCGTACATCTTCATGTTCGACTGCTCGGCCGACAGGTCCTTCGCCACCTGCTTGATGACCTCGTTGCGCGGATCGCCGACGGTGTACACGGGATGTCCGAAGCCGATCACCACTTCCTTGCGCTCCACGCGCGCCTTGATATCGGCTTCCGCTTCGTCCGGCGACTCGTAGCGCTTCTGCACTTCGAACGCCACTTCGTTCGCGCCGCCGTGCTTCGGGCCGCGCAGCGCGCCGATGCCGCCGGCGATGGCCGAATGCATGTCGCTGCCGGTGCCGGCGATGACGCGGCAGGTGAAGGTCGACGCGTTGAATTCGTGCTCGGCGTACAGGATCAGCGAGGTGTGCATCGCCCGCACCCACGACTCGCGCGGCGCCTCGCCGTGCAGCAGGTGCAGGAAATGACCGCCGATGGAGTCGTCGTCGGTCTCCACGTCGATGGCGCGGCCGTTGTGGCTCCAGTGGTACCAGTACAGCAGCATCGAACCCAGCGAGGCCATCAGCTTGTCGGCGATGTCGCGCGCGCCGGGGTGATTGTGGTCGTCCTTCTCCGGCGACACGCAGCCCAGCACGGATACGGCGGTGCGCATCACGTCCATCGGGTGCGCGGACGGCGGCAGCTCCTCCAGCGCGGCCTTCACCGCGGCCGGAATGCCGCGCAGCGCCTTCAGTTTCGCCTTGTACGCGGCCAGTTCGGCGCGGTTGGGCAGCTTGCCATGCACCAGCAGGTGCGCGATCTCTTCGAACTCGCTGGTGGTGGCGATGTCGAGGATGTCGTAGCCGCGGTAGTGCAGGTCGTTGCCGCTGCGGCCGACCGTGCACAGCGCGGTGTTGCCGGCGGCAGTGCCCGACAGGGCGACGGATTTCTTGGGCTTGAAGCCGGGGGCAGGTGTGGATTCGCTCATGGTGGACTCCCTACGTCACTTCTTTGCGGAAAACAGGGTATCGAGCTTCTGCTCGAAGGCGTGGTAACCGATGCGGTCGTACAGCTCCTCGCGGGTCTGCATGCTGTCGACCACGTTCTTCTGGTGGCCGTCGCGGCGGATCGCTTCGTACACGTTCTCGGCGGCCTTGTTCATGGCACGGAACGCCGAGAGCGGATACAGCTGGATCGCCACGCCGACCGAGGCGAGTTCCTCGCGGGTGAACAGCGGCGTCTTGCCGAACTCGGTGATGTTGGCCAGCACCGGCACCTTCACCGCGTCGACGAAGCGCCGGTAGGTGGGCAGGTCGTAGGCGGCCTCGGCGAAGATGCCGTCGGCGCCGGCCTCGACGCAGGCGATCGCGCGCTCGATGGCGGCGTCCACGCCTTCGACCTGGATGGCGTCGGTGCGCGCGATCAGGAAGAAGTCCGCGTCGGTCTTCGCATCGGCGGCGGCCTTCACGCGGTCGGTCATCTCACCGGCAGAAACGATTTCCTTGCCCGGACGATGGCCGCAGCGCTTGGCGCCGACCTGGTCCTCGATGTGGCAGGCGGCGGCGCCGGCCTTGATCAGCGACTTCACCGTGCGCTCGATGTTGAACGCGCTGGGGCCGAAGCCGGTATCGATGTCGACCATCAGCGGCAGATCGCAGACATCGGTGATGCGGCGCACGTCGATCAGCACGTCTTCCAGCGTGTTGATGCCCAGGTCGGGCAGGCCCAGCGACCCCGCGGCGACGCCGCCGCCGGACAGGTAGATCGCCTTGTAGCCGGCGCGCTTGGCGAGCAGCGCGTGGTTGGCGTTGATGGCGCCGATCACCTGCAGCGGCGATTCGGCGGCGAGCGCGGCGCGGAACTGCGCGCCTGCGGACGGGGTACTCATGCGACGTGACTCCTCTCGGTCAGCGAGCGGACCCGGCATGGGGCCGGGTGCCGGAGGTGCGTGAAGGGTACGCCCCTCTTCGGGACGCAAATCTGGCACCATCCGCAGGGTTGATCAATCTTGATCGAACGAATCAATATTTCTCCGTGGCTTCCGCGACCGATCTGCTCTCCGCCCGCGATACCTGCCGCCTGCTGGGCATCAGCCAGGCCACGCTGTACGCCTACGTCAGCCGCGGCCTGCTGGAGTCGCGTCCGGGCAAGGACCACCGCAGCCGCCTGTACCTGCGCCAGGACGTCGAGCGGCTGGCCCAGCGCAAGCAGGTGGGACGCGGAGCGGCCCGGGGCGCGGCGCAGAGCCTGGACCGCGGCCTGCCCGTGCTGGAGACGCAGATCTCCCTGATCCGCCCGGATGGCCCGTACTACCGGGGCCGTTCGGCGATCGGGATGGTCCATGACGGCGCGACGCTGGAAGACGTCGCCCGGCAGCTCTGGGACTGCGGTGAAGAGGATCCGTTCGCCGCGCCTTCGCTGGCCCACTGGCCGGCCGTGGTCGCGCCGCTCGCGTCCGATGCGTCCTTGCCGCCGCTGGAGCGCGCGATGGCGGCCATCCCCCTGCTCGCGCTGGACGTGCGCCACTCCTTCAATTCCGCGCCGCGCGTGCGCCACGAGATCGCCGCCGGGCTGCTGCGCCACAACGCGGCGCTGCTGGTCGCGCGACCGCCGTCCGGCGCGCCGGTGCATCGCGTGCTCGCGCAGGCCTGGCATCCGGACGACGACGGATTCGCCGATCTCGTGCGCGCTGCGCTGCTGGTCTGTGCGGATCACGAGCTCAACGTGTCGGCGTTTGCCGCACGCGTGGTCGCCTCCACCGGCGCCCACCTGCACGCCACCGTCTGCAGCGGCCTCGCCGCGCTGTCGGGGCCCCGCCACGGCGGCGCGACAGCGCGCGCATATGCGCTGATCGCCGATGCGCGCGAAGCCGGCAGCGCGCGCCGCTTCATCAGCGAGCGCTGGCAGCGCGGCGACGACCTGCCCGGCTTCGGTCATGCGCTGTATCCGCAAGGCGATCCGCGCGGCGCGGAACTGCTGTCGCGCGCGCGCGCGCGCCATGCGGGCCAGCGCGAGATGGCCGCGCTGGAAACGCTGGTGGCCGCCACCGAAGACGTCAGCGGCCTGCGCCCGAACATCGACTTCATGCTCGCCGCGATCTGCCATCTCAATGCCCTGCCGGCGACGCCGGCGCAGGTGATGTTCGCCGCCGGCCGCCTGGCCGGCTGGCTGGCGCATGCGCTCGAACAGCAGGCGCAGGGCCGCCTGATCCGCCCGCGCGCCAGCTACACCGGCATCACGCCACCGGCGTGAAGCGCGCGCGGGTTTGACATCGCGCGCCCATGCGGGGACCCTGCGGACGCCCGTCCAACGCCTCGCCCGCAATGCGCCCCGTTCTGGTCCTGTGCCTGCTGCTGACGATGATGACGCCCACCACCATCGCCCAAAACGCCGCGAACCCGCACCCGCGGGCCGTCGCCTCCACGCCGGTGCCACCCCCGCCCGCGTGGCTGCCTGCGCTTGATGCGCTGTACGACGCCGAGTTGCGCGCACCGGGGCTGGAAGACCGCGCCTTCACCGCGGAGCACTGGTGGACGGTGGCCACGCCGCTGCTGACGCGTGCGCACGGTTTCCAGGTGGAGGAGATCGGACGCAGCGTGGAAGACCGTCCGCTGCGCCACGTGCGTTGGGGCGAAGGCCCGACCCGGGTGCTGCTGTGGTCGCAGATGCATGGCGACGAGAGCACCGCTTCGATGGTGCTGGCGGATCTGTTCCGCTTTCTGGGCGAACACCCGGACGATCCGCGGGTGAAGGCGCTGCGCGCGGCCACCACGCTGCACATCCTGCCCATCCTCAATCCGGACGGCGCTGCGCGTTTCCAGCGCCGCAACGTGCAGGGCATCGACATCAACCGCGACGCGCGGATGCTGGCGACCCCCGAAGCGCGCACCCTGAAAGCGTTGTACGACCGGGTGAAGCCCAAGTACGGCTTCAACCTGCACGACCAGAGGGTCGGTTACCGCGCCGGCGACTCCGATCGCGGCACCGCCATCGCACTGCTGTCGCCGCCGTACAACCATGCCGCCGACGTCAACGACGTGCGCACGCGCGCCATCGAGGTGGCCGGTGTCATCCGCACCGCGCTGGAGCCCTACCTCGCCGGCCACATCGCCCGCTGGGACGAGACCTTCGACCCGCGCGCATTCGGCGACCTCACCACGCAATGGGGCGCCAGCACCGTGTTGATCGAAGCCGGCGGCATCGAAGGCGACGTGCAGAAGCAGCGCCTGCGCAAGCTCTATTTCCTCGGCTTGGTGGCCGCCCTGGACAGCATCGCCACGGGCAGCCACGCGGGCGTGTCGCCCGCGCTCTACCGCGAGTTGCCCGAGAACGGCGATGTGTGGCCGGACCTGCTGCTGCGTGGCGGCACGCTGGCCGTACCCGACCGTCCGCCGATGAAGGCGGACCTGCTGGTCAACTTCCGCGATCCGCTGGCGGAGACCGACGGTGCGATCGCAGGCGTCGGCGACCTGGGCGGCACGAAGGCGCGGCGCCGCATCGATGCACAGGGACTCTTCATCGTCCCGCTGCCGGGACACGCAGGCGAGCGCACGGTGATCGAAGCCAACGAAGAGGGCGACAACGACGAGCCGCGCTCGCCACTGCCGCTCACGCCGGGCGCGAGCGCGCGCTTCGTGCTGAGCCGCGATCCGCAGGGCCGCGACATCGTGTGGACGCTGGACGGCAGCGTGGATCCATCGACCCCCTCGCCGCCGACGCGCTGACCCTCAGCTGCCGACTTCAGGGCCGCGCAGCAGCGCGCGCTTCACTTCTTCCAGCGCGTTGGGATCGTCCAGGGTGGAGAGATCGCCGGGATCGGCGCCCTGCGCCAGCGCCTGCAGCGAGCGCCGCAGCAACTTGCCCGAGCGCGTCTTCGGCAAGGCGTTGACGATGTAGACGCGCGCCGGACGCGCGACCGCGCCCAGGCTCTGCTCCACCGTGCGGCGCATGCCGTCGGCCGCCTGCACGCGCTCGTGCGGCTCGTCGGTGGCCTGGCGCAACGTGGCGAACACCACCGGCACCTGCCCTTTCAGTTCGTCCGCCACGCCGATCACGGCCGCTTCCGCGACCGCCGGGAACCCGGAGACGGACTCCTCGATCTCGCGCGTGCCCAAGCGGTGTCCGGCGACGTTGATGACGTCGTCGGTGCGGCCGAGGATGAAGGTATAGCCGTCCTCGTCGCGGATCGCCCAGTCCAGCGAGCTGTAGAGCAACTCCTTGAAGTGGCTGAAGTAGCTGGAGAGAAAGCGCGCGTCGTCCTTCCAGATCGTCGTCATGCAGCCCGGCGGCAGCGGCGGCTGCATCACCAGCACGCCCTTCTGCCCGGGGCCGACTTCCTCGCCGGTGCTCTCGTCGATCACCTTCATGCGATAGCCGAGGTTCGGGAAGCCCGGCGAACCGAAACGTACCGGCTTCATGTCCAGGCCCGGCAACAACGTCAACGCGGGCCAGCCGGTCTCGGTCTGCCAGTAGTTGTCGATGACCGGCTTGCCGATCGCATCGGTGATCCAGTGGGCGGTGGGTTCGTCCAGCGGTTCGCCGGCGAGGAACAGGTACTTCAGCTCGGACAGGTCGTGGCGCCTGATGAAATCGATGTCGTGCTTCTTCAGCACGCGCACCGCCGTGGGCGAGGAGAACATCGTTCGCACGCCGTACTGCTCGCACAGCGCCCACCAGATACCGGCGTCCGGTGCGGTCGGCAGTCCTTCGTAGAGCACCGAGACGGCACCGACGATCAGCGGCCCGTAGACGTTGTACGAGTGCCCCACCGCCCAGCCGACGTCGGACGTGGAGAACATCACCTGCCCCGGCCTCACGTCGAACACCGTACGCATCGACAGCGCGAGCGCTACCGCATAACCGCCGACGTCGCGCTGCACGCCCTTCGGTTTGCCGGTGGTGCCGGAGGTGTAGAGCAGGTAGCTGGGCTCGTTCGATTCCAGCCATTCGACCGGCACCTCGGCCTCACCCACCTGCGCACGCAGCGCGGCGTAGTCTTCGTCGCGACCGGGCACCTTCGGTTCGGCCGGATCCAGGCCGCGCGAGACGATCAGCACCTTGGCCGGCGGCGTCGCGGCCTTCATGCAGGCCTCGTCGACCAGCGCCTTGTAAGGAATGACCTTGCCGCCGCGACTGCCCGCATCGGCGGCAATCAACAGCTTCGGTTGTGCATCGTCGATGCGCAGCGCCAGGTTGTGCGCGGCGAAACCGCCGAACACCACCGAATGCACGGCGCCGATGCGCGCGCAGGCGAGCATCGCGAAGACCGCTTCGGCCATGTTCGGCATGTAGATGACCACGCGGTCGCCGCGGCCGACATCGAGCCGCTTGAGCACGGCGGCGAAAGCGTTCACTTCGCGGTACAGCTCGCGGTAGGTGATCTCGCGAGTGACGTCGGTCTCGGTCGACACCGCCACCAGCGCCAGCTGGTCGCCGCGTTCGGCGAGATGGCGGTCCACCGCGTTGTAGCAGAGGTTGGTCTGTCCGCCGACGAACCAGCGGCGGAACGGCGGTTGGGCGTATTCCAGCACCTGCCGCGGCGGTACATGCCAGTGGATGGCCTTGGCTTCCTCGCCCCAGAAGGCCTCAGGCTGCTCGATCGAGCGCCGGTAGACGTCTTCGTATGCCATGCGATCCTCCCAGGTCCGACAGCCGCGACCAGCATAGTCCCTCGCTGCTTCCGCAACCTTCCTACCTTGGTCGCATCGGTCAGTCGGTCGCACCCGAAAAAAGAACGCCGGGCATCGCCCGGCGTTCCGTGTCGCGCACGCGGATGCGATTACTTGCGCGCCGCCGGCGCCGGCTTCACGTAGCGGTCGAACCAGGCCAGCATCTCGGCGATGAAATGCTCGTTGGACTCCTGCGCCGTGTACCAGTGCGGTTCGAACGGCAGCATCACCAGCCGGGTCGTGCCGCCCGTGCCGCGGATGGCCTGGAACAGACGGGGCGACTGCAGGGACTCGGTGCCCGGATTGGCATCGTCGCTGCCATGCACGATCAACAGCGGTTCGTTGACCTTGTCGGCGTGGAAGAACGTCGATGCCTGGTCGTAGACCTTCGGCGCCGCCCAGAACGAACGGCGTTCGTTCTGGAACCCGAACGGCGTCAGCGTCTTGTTGTAGCCGCCGCTGGAGGCCACGCCCGCGCGGAACAGGTCCGAGTGCGCCAGCAGGTTCGCCGCCATCAGCGCACCGTGGCTGTGCCCGGTGACGCCGATGCGGTCGCGGTCGACCACGCCCAGCTCGACCGCCTTATCGACCGCGGCCTCCGCGTTCGCCACCAGCTGTTCCAGGTAGGTGTCGTAGGCCGTCTTCGGGTCGCCGACGATCGGGAACGATGCGTTGTCGATGATCGCGTAGCCGGCCAGCAGCAGCAGGCGGTAGTTCGACAGGCGCGTGAACGTCTGTTCGGAACCGCTCACCTGTCCGGCCTTCGAGGGATCGGCGTAGTCCATCGGATACGCATACAGGATCGCCGGCACGCGCTGGCCTTCCTGGTATCCCGGGGGCGTGTACAGGGTGAAGGACAAGTCCACGCCATCCTTGCGCTTGTAGGTCACCAGGCGCTTCTTGATGTCGCGCACCTGCGGCGTGGGATCCGGAAAGTGGGTCAGCGGTGCGGGTTCCGAACGCACCGTCGCTTCCGCCGGGCCCGCACCTTCGATGGCATCGCCCAGCGCGCGGCGCTGCAGGTTGGGCGGATCCTTGGGCGACTGGTACCAGGTGAGCAGGCGGCGGGTGTCGTCTCCCTCGAAACCGACGAACGCCTCGTACGCCGCCGCATCGCTGCGGAACAGGCGGCGCGTGCTGCCGTCCTTGATCGTGTAGCGGTCCAGGAAGGGCCGGTTGCCCTGCGGCGTGGCGCCCATCCCGCTCAGGAACAGCGCGCCGGCTTCCTCGCGCAACACCCACGCACCATTGGGAAGGCGGTCGTATTCCGGATTGCCCGGGTCGGCGTACAGCTCATCGCTGGACAGGTCCCACAGCACGCGTGCGGGCACGCGCTTGTCCACGTCGACCAGCGTCGTGGTCTGCCAGTTCCGGTTCGCGTCGTACTCGTGCGTCAGCGCACGGCCACCGTCGCGGAACCAGGCCATGCCGGCGTAGCGCTGCTTCAGGCGCGCGATCTCCTTCGGCTTGCCGGTGAAGGGCGCCGCCAGCATCAGCAGGCGGTCGCGCGCCGGCACCTCGTTCTTCCAGTCGCCGCCGTCGAGCGCGTCGGCCCATACCAGCGTCGCGGGTTGGTTCGCGCGCCAGGCATGGCTGCGCGGGCCAGTGGGCACGCCGCGTACGGGCACGCGGTCGGCCACCGGCAGTTTCGCCAGCGGGGTCACGCGCCCGTTGCCCAGGTCGAGGACGCCCAGATCCTTGGCGAAGCGCTGCCAGGTGGTGACGTACGAGTAAGGACGCGCCAGCGCCTCCACCAGCACGTGGCGCCCATCCGGGGCGGCGTCGACCATGCCGTAGACGGCCTTGCCGCCTACGGGCGAGACCGCGCCCGTGTCGGCATCCACCACGGCCAGCTGCGAGGTGGCGTAGTGGTCGAACAAGGCCTCGTCCTCAGGCCCGGACAGGGTGTCGCGCGCTTCGTACGTGCTGCTCTCGCCCTTGCCGGCGATCGCCTCCTTGATCTCGGGGCCCGGGGGCACGGCCGAACGGGCCGGCGCGGCGCCGAGATCGACGGGCACCTGCTTCACCAGCAGCGCGGGCCTGTCGCCCAGCCACTGCACGGCGCCGCCGAGAATGGTGTTGAGCTTCACGCCTTCCACGCGGCGCACCTGGCCGTCGGCGGCGCGGCCCACCCACAGTTCGACGCCGGCATCGGTCGTATTGTCGAAGGAGAAGCGGGTGCCGTCCGGCGACCACGACGGCGTGCCCGGGCAGGCGCCCGCAGGCAGCGCGACAGCGGTTTCCTTGCCGGTGGCCAGTTCCAGCACGCTGAAGCTCTCCAGGCACGTGCGGATACCGTAGCCATTGGAACGGTCGTGGCGGCTGTGGTTGCGCGGCTCGACGCGTACGCCCGCCAGCTTCAGATAAGGCTCCGCAACGCGGGCGATCGGCGGGTACTGCGACTGCCGGATCAGGATCGCGCGCGTGCCCGTGGGATCCAGCGACGGCGACGGATTGAGCGGCGCGCGAAACACCTGCAACAGCGGCTCCGGTGGCTGCAGGTACTTCGCCTCCTGCGCCATGGCCAGCGTCGGCATCGCCATGGCCAACCCCATCGCCCACAACAATCTTCCTGTCCGCATCCTGCACCCCCTGTGTGTGGAAAACCGGAAAGTAACACGACAAAAAAAGGGGCGGCTCGCGCCACCCCTTCTTCATCGCATGCGCAGTGCCCGTATCAGAGCAGGTGCGCCACGCCGCTGCGCTCTTCTTCCAGCTCGGCCAGGGTCTTGTCGATGGCCTTCTGGCTGAAGTCGTCGACCGGCAGGTCCTTCACCATCGTGTACTCGCCGTTCTCGGTGGTGACGGCAAAACCGAACATCACGCCTTCCGGGATGCCGTAGCTGCCGTCGGATGGGATGCCCATCGTCACCCACTTGCCGTTGCTGCCCAGCACCCAGTCGCGCACGTGGTCGATGGCGGCGTTGGCGGCAGAGGCGGCCGACGACAGGCCACGTGCTTCGATGATCGCGGCACCGCGCTTGCCGACCTGCGGGATGAAGGTATTGGCGTTCCAGTCGGCGTCGCCGATGGTGTCCTTCAGCGACTGGCCGTTGACGGTGGCGAAGCGGTAGTCCGGGTACATCGTCGGGCTGTGGTTGCCCCACACCACCAGCTTCTCGATGTCGCCCACGGCCACGCCGGCCTTGTTGGCCAGCTGCGACAGCGCGCGGTTGTGGTCCAGGCGCAGCATGGCGGTGAAGTTCTTCGACGGCAGGTCCGGCGCGGACTTCATCGCGATGTAGGCGTTGGTGTTGGCCGGGTTGCCGACCACCAGTACCTTGACGTTGCGCGAAGCGACCTTGTTCAGCGCGGCGCCCTGGGCGGTGAAGATCTTGGCGTTCTCCAGCAGCAGGTCCTTGCGCTCCATGCCCGGGCCGCGCGGACGCGCGCCGACCAGCAGGGCCACGTCGACGTCCTTGAACGCCACTTCCGGGTCATCGGTGCCGACGATGCCGGCCAGCAGCGGGAACGCGCAGTCTTCCAGCTCCATGATCACGCCCTTCAGCGCGGCCTGGGCCTTCTCCAGTGGCAGCTCGAGCAGCTGCAGGATGACCGGCTGGTCCTTGCCCAGCATTTCGCCGGAGGCGATGCGGAACAGCAGCGCGTAGCCGATCTGGCCTGCAGCGCCGGTGACGGCTACACGGACGGGGGTTTTCATGGTGCGGATCCTCAAGGTTTCGTAGGGCGGGCCTTGGCCCGCCGCGTGGGGACAGCGTGGGCCGCGGCCCACAGTGCGTTTACTTCAACTCGGAGAAAAATTCCTGAAAGCGTTGCAGGCCCGGCGCCAGTTGCGGCGTCGGGCAGGTGTAGCTGATGCGCAGCGCGCGCGGCTCGCCGAAGGCCGAGCCAGGCACGCAGGCCACGCCCTTGGCGTCGAGCAGCGCGTTGCAGAAGTCGACATCGTTGGCGATCGTCGTGCCGTCGTGCGATTTGCCGAACGCGCAGCTGATGTCCGGGAACACGTAGAACGCACCCTGCGGACGCGGGCAGATCACGCCGGGGATCGCTTCCATCGCCGCCAGCACCTGGTCGCGCTTGGCCTGGAACTCGGCGTTCTTGGCGACGGGCACGTCCTGCGGGCCGGTCAGCGCGGCGATCGCCGCAGCGGTGACGACTTCGGGCACGTTGGTGATGTGGTTGGAGTTCATCGTGGTCAGCGCCTTGGCGACGACCTCGGGACCGGCCATGAAGCCCACCCGCCAACCCGGCATGCCGTAGGTCTTGGACAACGAATCGACGAACACGGTGCGGTCGCGCAGCTCAGGTCGTGCCTGCACGAAATTGGTGTACGCCAGGCCGTCGAACAGCATGCGGTTGTAGATGTCGTCGGTGACGATCCAGGTGTCCGGATACTTCACCAGCACGTCGGCCAACGCAGCGACTTCCTCGCGGGTGTAGACCATGCCCGTCGGGTTGGACGGGTTGTTGAACAGGAAGACTTTCGGCGCGTGCGTCGCCAAGGCTTTGTCGAGCTGCGCGGGCGTGAGCTTGTAGTCCTGGCTGGCCGGGCACGGCAGCGGCACCGCCTTCGCGTTGACGATGTCGGCGATGTCGGCGTAGGTGGTCCAGTACGGCGACGGATAGACGATGGTGTCGCCCTCGTCCAGCAGCGACTCGGCCAGGTTGTACAGGATGTGCTTGGCGCCGATGCCGGTGGACACGTTGGCGCGCGTGTAGCCGGTCAGGCCCAGCGCCTCGATGTGCTGCAGGAAGGCGTCCAGCAGCGCGTCGGTGCCGCGGTTGCTGCCGTACTGGCCGGAGTCTTTAGCCAGCGCGTCGCGCGCGGCCTGGTAGACATGGTCGCCGGGCAGGAAATTGGGAACGCCGATCGAGAAGCTGATGATGTCGCGGCCTTCGGCCTTGAGCTTCTTGGCCTTCTCGGCCACCGCCATGATCGCACTTGGCTTGGCGCGACCGATGCGCCGGGCAAGCAGGGGCATTGCACAACCTCGCGTGGAAACGGTTAGGGAGCGTCGCCGCCGTTTTTTTGCGGCGCAAAATGGTATCACGCCACCCCACTTCGACCGACTAGCCCATGGTCTACGTCGGCGCGGTCAGCGCCGTGGCGTCACTGATAATCGACCACGTCGCCCAGGTCGTAGTTCTCGTCGAAATAGGCCTGCCACTGCGCGTAGGCGCCGCGCAGGCAGGCGGGGGTCTGGCAGGCGTCGAGTTGGCGGGTGGCGGCCTGGACCGTACGGTCACCGTCCGGGTAGCGATCCGCCAGTTCCTTGAACTGCCGGCGCATGCCCGCGTCTAGGGCACCGAACTCCTCGTGCCCGCAGACCAGCGCGGCGCGGACGCTGCCCGCCGGGGCGTCGGTATCGCACGCGGCGGCCGGCGCGTGGGCGGCCTCCACGGCCGCGGCGAGCTCGCTGCGATCGCGCCCGGTCAGCCGGCGCACGAAGCCCAGGTCATCGGTCTGACCCGCGCCCCAGGTGATGCGCAGGGTGAAGCCATTTCCGCCGGGGTCCGCCACCTTGCGCAGGGTCACCGTCTCGCTGGGCCCGGTATCGGACGTCAGGTGCAGGGCCAGCGTGCCGTTGTCCAGGTCGACATCCTCGACCTGGCCGTTCAGCCACGCACCGTCGCGCGCGATCCGCAGGCCCGTGTCGGGCTGCCACGCGATGGCGTACAGGGTCTCGGCATCGTCGCCTTCACTGTGGTCCGTGCTCCAGAGGCCTTCCAGGCTCTGCTGGAAGCTCTCCGCCGATGCGTCGACGGCGGTCGCTGCAGCCGGATCAGTGAGCGGGACGGTGTCGTCTTTCTTGCAGGCGCTCAGCACCAGGACGGTGGCGAGCAGCAGAGCCATGCGCGTTGCGCGCCG
This sequence comes from Pseudoxanthomonas sp. CF385, assembly GCF_900104255.1. Taxonomy (NCBI): domain Bacteria; kingdom Pseudomonadati; phylum Pseudomonadota; class Gammaproteobacteria; order Lysobacterales; family Lysobacteraceae; genus Pseudoxanthomonas; species Pseudoxanthomonas sp. CF385. The sequence continues at coordinate 1,336,166 of NZ_FNKZ01000001.1, read as the reverse complement.
GCGGCGATCCTTCATCTGGAGCTCCTGACGGGGAAAGGGCCGACCCCTGTGGGCCGGCCCTTCATTCCATCACGCCGACAGGAAGCGGTTCCACTCGGCCACGCGCTCGGCCTTCGCGGCCAGCACGGCGTCCGCGTCGCCGTCGATGGTGACCTTGGTGATCAGGTCGCCCTGCTTGACCGCGTCGACCACGTCCAGGCCTTCGGTGACCTTGCCGAACACGGTGTGCTTGCCGTCCAGCCAAGGGGTGGGCACGTGGGTGATGAAGAACTGGCTGCCGTTGGTGTTCGGGCCGGCGTTGGCCATCGACAGCACGCCGCGCTCATGGCGCACGCCGTTGGTGGTCTCGTCCTCGAACCGGTAGCCCGGGCCGCCGCGGCCGGAGCCTTCCGGGCAGCCGCCCTGGACCATGAAGTCGGCGATCACGCGGTGGAAGTTCAGGCCGTCGTAGAAGCCCCGCTTGGCCAGGTTGACGAAGTTGGCCACCGTCAGCGGGGCCTTGTCGGGATACAGCTCGATCGTGATCGGGCCGCGGGAGGTGTCGAAGGTGGCGGTCAGCTGACTCATGGGATGGTTCTCCGGGGTGAAATGAGGAAACGGGTGATGCGCCACGCCAGCCAGACCACCCAGGCCATGCCCAGCCCGAGCATCAGGCCGGCCACGAGCGCCAGGGGCAGGCCCAGGGAGGGCCCCACCGTCCCGGCCAGGGGGTGACCGGGGTTGTAGTGCAGGAACAGGCCGAAACCGAGGACGCAGGTCCATGCCAGCTGCCAGATCACGGCGCCGGCCACGGATTTCAAGGGGACGCCGGCGCTCGCCGTGTTCATCTTGGACGTTTTCCGCCAAATCAGGTGCTTAGGGCACAAGAGCCCGCTATAATACGCCGCTTCCTTTCCCCACTTTGTGCGCGCCCGCTCGCGCCCCTTCGGCATGTCCATCCAAAACCTCCGCAATATCGCGATCGTCGCGCACGTCGACCATGGCAAGACCACCCTCGTCGACCAGCTGCTGAAGCAGTCCGGCACCCTCTCCGAGCGCACCGTGCTGGCCGAGCGCGTGATGGACAGCAACGACCAGGAAAAGGAACGTGGCATCACGATCCTGGCCAAGAACACGGCCATCACCTGGCAGGACAACCGCATCAACATCGTCGACACCCCCGGCCACGCCGACTTCGGTGGCGAGGTGGAGCGCGTGCTGTCGATGGTGGACACCGTGCTGATCTTGGTCGACGCGATGGACGGCCCGATGCCGCAGACGCGCTTCGTCACCCAGAAGGCCTTCGCGATGGGCTTCAAGCCGATCGTGGTGATCAACAAGGTCGACCGCCCCGGCTCGCGTCCGGAGTGGGTCGTGGAGCAGGTGTGGGACCTGTTCGACCGCCTGGGCGCCACGCCCGAGCAGATGGATTTCCCGATCGTCTACGCCTCGGCGCTGAACGGTTATGCCGGCCTGGAAGACAGCGTGCGCGGCGGCGACATGACCCCGCTGTACGAAGCGATCATGAAGCACGCGCCGAAGCCGGAAGTCGATCCGGAAGGCGCCTTCCAGATGCGCATCAGCCAGCTGGACTACAACAACTTCGTCGGCGTCATCGGCATCGGCCGCATCCAGCGCGGCACGCTGAAGAAGAACATGCCGGTCGCCGTCATCGACCGCGAAGGCAAGAAGCGCCAGGGCAAGGTGCTGCAGGTGCTGGGCTTCCTGGGCCTGGAGCGCATCGAGCAGGACAGCGCCGAGGCCGGCGACATCGTCGCCATCTCCGGCATCCAGGACCTGACGATCTCCGACACCGTCTGCGCGCTGGACACCCCGGAAGCGCTGCCGGCGCTGACCGTCGACGAGCCGACGATCTCGATGACCTTCCAGGTCAACAACTCGCCGTTCGCCGGCAACAAGGATCTTTCGGGCGGCAAGTTCCTGACCAGCCGCCAGCTGAAGGAACGCCTGGAACGCGAGACCGTGCACAACGTGGCGCTGAAGGTCGAGCAGCTGGAAGACGCGGACAAGTTCCTGGTCTCCGGCCGTGGCGAGCTGCACCTGTCGGTGCTGATCGAGAACATGCGCCGCGAGGGCTACGAGCTGGCCGTTTCGCGTCCTGAAGTGATCATCAAGGAAATCGACGGCCAGCAGATGGAGCCGATCGAGCAGCTCGTCGTCGACGTGGAAGAGAACCACCAGGGCGGCGTGATGGAGAAGCTCGGCGTCCGCAAGGGCCAGCTGAAGAACATGGAGCCGGACGGCAAGGGCCGCGTGCGCCTGGACTACCAGATCCCGGCGCGGGGCCTGATCGGCTTCCAGAACGAGTTCAAGACGCTGACCCAGGGTTCGGGCCTGCTGTTCCACGTGTTCGACCACTACGGTCCGAAGGAACAGGGCGCCATCGCCAAGCGCCTCAACGGCGTGATGATCGCCAATGCGCCGGGCGCCACGCCGGCCTACTCGCTCGGCCCGTTGCAGGAGCGCGGCAAGCTGTTCGCCGCCGAAGGCGACAACGTGTACGAAGGCCAGCTGATCGGCATCCACTCCAAGGACAACGATCTGACCGTCAACGCGATCAAGACCAAGCCGCTGACCAACATGCGCGCTTCGGGCAAGGACGATGCGATCCAGCTGACGCCGGCGATCAAGTTCTCGCTGGAACAGGCGCTGGACTTCATCGACGACGACGAGCTGGTCGAGATCACGCCGAAGGAAATCCGCCTGCGCAAGAAGTTCCTGACCGAAAGCGATCGCAAGCGCGCCTCGCGCGCGGCCTGATCCCCGCGCCCTGCGCCTTGGACGAGACCGCCTACAACCCGGACCCCAAGGCGCATCCCGGCCTGCACGCCATCGCCCTGTTCGAGGGCGCCAAGGGCGTGCTGGCCCTGGCCTTCGCCGGCGGCCTGCTGGCGGTCGGCCCGCATCGCCTGCGCGACGCCGTGCAGGCGGTGGTGACGCGCCTCATCCCCGACGCCGGTCCCGGCGCGATCAGCCAGTGGATGGAGCGCATCAATCCCGAATCGGTCCACGTGGCGGTGCTGATCATCGCCGTGTACGCCGGCATGCGCCTGTTGGAAGCCTGGGGCTTGTGGCAGGCCCGCGCCTGGGCCTCGTGGCTGGGCTGCATCGGCTCGGCCGCCTACCTCCCGCTGGACGTCTACGCGCTTTACCACCATCCCGGCTGGCACACGTGGGCGCTGCTCATCGTCAACCTGGTGATCGTGTGGGTGCTCTGGCGCGACATCCGCCGGCGCAAGCGGATTTGACGCGCAGGGCGGGCGCTGCGTAGCCTGCGGCAACTCCGCGAAGGTATCCGCATGCGTCGATCCCTGCTGCTGCTCGGCCTGATGCTCGCCCTGGCGGCCTGCCAGCCGGCGCCGCCGCAGGCGGCTGCCCCGCCCGCGCCCACGGATTTCATCTATGCCGAACTCGACGTGGCCGACCTGCAGGCCCGCATGCAGTCGGGCGAACTGGACAGCCGGCGGCTGACCCAGGCGTACCTGGACCGCATCGCCGCCGTCGACAAGGCCGGACCGCAGCTCAACGCCGTCATCGAGTTGAACCCCGACGCTCTGAAGGAAGCGGCGCTGCGCGACGTCGAACGCCGCGCCAACGCCGTGCGCGGCCCGTTGCATGGCATCCCGGTGCTGCTGAAGGACAACATCGACGCCGTGCCCATGGCCACCTCCGCCGGCTCGCTGGCGCTGAAGGACTTCCGCCCGGGCCAGGACGCCTTCCTGGTGCGTCGCCTGCGCGAGGCCGGTGCGGTCATCCTGGGCAAGGCCAACCTGAGCGAGTGGGCCAACTTCCGTTCCATGCATTCGACCTCCGGCTGGAGCGGGCGCGGCGGCCAGACCCGCAACCCGTACGCGCTGGATCGCAACCCCTGCGGCTCGAGCTCCGGCAGCGCGGTGGCGGTGTCCGCCAACCTGGCGGCGATCAGCGTCGGCACCGAGACCGACGGCAGCATCCTGTGCCCGGCCGCGGTCAATGGCGTGGTCGGCCTGAAGCCCACCGTGGGCCTGGTCAGCCGTCAGGGCATCCTGCCGATCTCGCACAGCCAGGACACCGCGGGCCCGATCACCCGCAACGTGGCCGACGCCGCGCTGTTGCTGGGCGTGCTGGCGGGGCGCGACCCGGCCGACGCCGCCACCACCAACGCCGCCTGGAACACCACGCTGGACTACGGCGCGCGACTGAAGCCGGGCGCCCTGAAGGGCGCGCGCATCGGCGTGCTGCGCAGCAAGGCGGACATCCATCCTGATGCCGCTGCCGCCCTGGAAGGAGCCCTGCGCGTGCTCCGCGAGGCCGGCGCCACCCTTGTCGATGCGGAAATCCCGACCGACGGCCAATGGAACGCCGATGAGCTGGACCTGATGCTCTACGAGTTCAAGCACGGCCTGGAGCGGTACCTGTCCGACCGCAAGGCGCCGCTCACCACGCTGACCCAGCTGATCGGCTACAACCAGCAGTACCGCCTGTCCGAAATGCCCTACTTCGGCCAGGACCTGTTCGAGCGTGCCAACGCGAAGGGCGGTCTGGGCGACGCGGAGTACATCACCGCGCGCAGCCGCGCACGGCGGCTTGCGGGGCCCGAAGGCATCGACGCGGCGCTCAAGGCCCAGCAGCTGGACGCGCTGATCGCGCCCACCACCGGCCCCGCGTGGCTGACCGACCACAAGGCGGGCGACCATTTCCCGGGGGCCGGCTACGGCGCCGCCGCCGTCGCGGGCTACCCCAGCCTCACCGTGCCGATGGGCCACAGCGACGGCCTGCCCCTCGGCCTGACCTTCATGGGACCGGCTTGGAGCGAGGCGCGCCTCATCGCGCTGGGCTACGACTATGAACAACGCACGCGGGCGCGCAAGCCGCCCGAGTACTGGCCCAGCCTGCCGGCGCGCGCCGAAAGCCGTTGACCGCCTTCCCGGTGTGAGTCATCCGGCGCAAGAGACCGCTTGCAGGCGCCCCGGGTTCGTGGCGTCATAGTCGGCAACCAGCAGGTGGGGACGACACGCGTGGAGTCTGGCGCGGACCGGGGAGCGGAACGGCGTGCATTCGGTGGATCCGGATCCGCGGCGCGCCGTAGAGAGCGCAACCTCAACTCGCTGGCGTGGGGCGTCCTGGTCGCGGCCTGCCTGCTGTCGCTGTGGACCGGCCTGATCGCCTGGCGGCAGGCCCGCGATCACGCGCATGCCCAGTTCGACGCGCGCGCCGACGCCATCGCCACCGCGGTCGCGACCCACATGAATGCCTACGAGGACACCGTGCGCGCCGCCGCCGCGGTGCTCGAAGGGCGCCAGGACATCGACCAGGACAGTTTCTACGCCTTCGTCGAGAAACTTCAGGTGCCCACGCGCCAGTCGGGCGTGCACGGATTGGGATTCGCGCGCTACGTGCGCGCCGCCGATCGCGAGGCCTATGTGGCCGCGCGGCGCGTGCGCTACGGCGACGCCTTCGCGATCCACCCTGCCGGCGACCGCAGCGAGTACGTGGTGATCGACCTGCTGTACCCGGATGCGCCGGGCATGCGCCCACTGCTCGGCAAGGACGTGATGGCGGAAACCGTGCGCCGTGGCGCGATCGAATCCGCGCGCGACACGGGCGAACTGGCGGCGGCGCCGCTGGTCGCGCTCGGCGACGCCTCCCGCGGCAGCACCGGCCTGCCCGGCTTCCTGCTGTACGCACCGGTGTATGCCGATTCCGTGGCCGCGCGCGAAGGCGTGGAAGCACGGCGTTCCCTGTTGCGCGGTTTCGCGACGGCCGGCTTCGGCTGGCAGCAGGTGATGGATGACGCGATCGGGCGCACGGATGGCGGCGAGTTCGACCTGCAACTGCTCGCCCGCGACCATGGTGGCGAACCGGTCTACCAGACGCGTGCGCTGCGCGACGGTCATGGCGAAGACTGGAAGCCCGCCTTCACCTCACAACGCGACCTGCACCTGCTGGGGAGCCAATGGCAGCTGGTGCTGCAGTCCCCGCCGATCCGCGAAGCCCTGCCCGGGCAATTGCCCATCCTACTGCTCTCGCTGTGTGGCATCGGGCTGGGCCTGGTGCTGTTTCTTCTGCTGCGCAGCCTGGCGCGCACGGAACGCCGCAGCCGCGCGTTGCTGGACGCCGTCGCCGACCACCTGCCGGCCCTGATCGCCTACATCGACGCGGAAGGCCGCTACGGCTTCGCCAATCGTGCGAGCCGCACGTGGTCCGGCGCTCGCGAAGCCTGGAGCGATCGCCCGGTGGATGACGTGCATGCGGACGATCCGGCGTTCCTGGCCTCGCTGAAGCAGGCGATGCACGACTGCACATCCGAGCACTGGATCGCCTGGGATGCCGAGATCGGCAAGCCCGCGCGCCCCGTGCATCTCTATCTGGTGCCCGATGTCGAGCGCAACCAGCGCATCGCGGGCTGGTACCTGATGGGCAACGACATCAGCGAACAACGTCAGGCGCACCGCGAACTGGCGATGGCGCGCGACCACCTCAAGCGCGTCACCGAGCGCCTGCCCGCGCTCATCGCGCAGTTCGATACGCAGCAGCGGCTGGTGTTCACCAACCGCGCCTGTGCCGAGCAGATCCGGTGGCATGCCCCGCTGCGCGTCGGCGCGCACATGCGCGACTTGTTCGGCGAAGAGGCCTACACGCGCCGGCTGCCGCACATCGAGGCCGCGCTCGCCGGGCACGACGGCGATTTCGAAAGCAGCTTCGGCATGGTGGACGGCGTGCGCCGCCTGCACAGCTTCTATACGCCGGACGTCGACGAGGACGGCGTGGTGTCCGGGTTCTTCGTGATGGCGATCGACATCACCGAGAAAGCTCGCCTGGAACACGCGCTGCACAACGCGAACGAACTGGCCGAAGTGACGCTGACCTCGATCAGCGAAGCGGTGATCACGGTGGACGTGCAGAGCCGCGTCACGTACATGAACCCCGCCGCCGAAGCGCTGAGCGGCTGGGGCCTTGAGCAGGCGCTCGGCCAGCCGCTGGACCGCATCGCGCCGCTGGTCCATGTGGACGCGCCCGACGATGAGGATGCCGCCCACCCGCTCGCCCAGGCGGGCGACCTGCAGCTGGCGCGCCGCGACGGCTCACGGATACTGGTGGAGCGTTCGCTGTCGTCCATCCACGACCGCGACGAACGCCTGGTGGGCAGCGTCATGGTCCTGCGCGACATCACCGAACCGCGTGCGCTCAGTTCGCGCATGACGTACCTGGCGCACCACGACGCGCTGACCGGTCTGCCGAACCGCCTGCAGCTCAACGAACGCCTGGGCCAGGCGATCACCCATGCCACCAACCACGGCAACGGCATCGCGGTGCTGTTCCTGGACCTGGACCTGTTCAAGCACGTCAACGATGCGCTCGGCCACCATACCGGCGATGAGCTGCTGCAACAGGTCGCGCGCCGCATCCAGCGCAACATCGGCAACCTCGGCACCGTCTACCGCACCGGCGGCGACGAATTCGTGGTGCTGCTGCCGAACGTGGTGACGCGCGAGCACGTGCTGCAGGTCGCCGACCGCCTGCTGGCGCTCGGCGGCACGCCGTACACCGTCGCTTCGCACGAACTGCACCAGGCCTTCAGCATCGGCATCAGCCTGTTCCCGGAAGACGGTTACGACGCCGGTACGTTGATGATGCGCGCCGACGCCGCCATGTACCTGGCCAAGCGCAACGGCCGCAACGCCACCCGCTTCTACACGCGCGAACTCGCCTCCAGCGTCGACGCGCGCATCGAGCTGGAAAACAGCCTGCGCCGCAGCCTGCGCAACGGCGACCTCTTCCTGCACTACCAGCCGCAGATCGACTGCCTCACCGGCCGCATCGTCGGCGTCGAAGGGCTCGCGCGCTGGCAGCGCGGCGATCGCCTCGTCATGCCCGGCGAATTCCTGCCCATCGCGGAGGAGACGAACCTCATTGTCGACATCGACCAGTGGGCGATCCGCGCGGCCTGCCGGCAGAACCGCATCTGGCAACAGGCCGGGCTTCCACCAATCCGGGTATCGGTCAACATCGCCGCGGCGAACTTCGACACGGACGATCTGGTCGACACCGTCGTCGGTGCGCTGGAGGACAGCGGGCTCGCGGCGGAATTCCTCGAACTCGAGGTCACCGAGACCACGCTGATGCGCGACGTGCAGCGCACCGACCGCACGCTGCGCGCGTTGAAGGCGCTGGGCGTGCGCATCGCCATCGACGACTTCGGCACGGGCTTTTCCAGCCTGAGCTACCTGGGCAACTACGGCTTCAACGTGCTGAAGATCGACCAGTCGTTCGTGCGCGACGTGGCCGAACCGAACCAGGCGGCGATCACCCGCGCCATCATCGGCCTGGCGGACCAGCTGCAGTGCCGGACCATCGCCGAAGGCGTCGAAACGGCCGCGCAGGCCGCATGGCTGGCCGCCAACGGCTGCGACGAGTTGCAGGGCAACTATTTCAGTACGCCGGTGCCGGCGGCCGAGTTCGCGCGCATGTACGCACGGGCGAAGACATGGACCATCCCCCCGGCGCCGCACGCCGTGCCTACGCTCGGCGCGTGACGGAACGGCTCAGCGGGTCGCGGGCGCGGCCGCCTGGTTCTGCTTGCGCACGATGCACATCGCGATCTCCAGCGACTGCTCATAGTTGAGGCGCGGATCGACCGTCGAGCGGTAGGCGCGCTCCAGGTCCGCATCGGTGAGCTCGCGGGCGCCGCCCGTGCACTCGGTGACGTCTTCACCGGTCAGCTCCAGATGCACGCCACCCAGGCGGGTGCCCGCCGCGGCATGCAGGTCGAACGACTGCTCGACCTCGCTGCGCACGTTGTCGAAACGCCGCGTCTTGAAACCGTTGCTCGTGCTTTCGGTGTTGCCGTGCATCGGATCGCAGACCCACAACACGCGACGGCCATCGCGGCGGACCGCGTCCAGCAGCGGCGGCAGCTTCTCGGCGATCTGCGCGGCGCCCATCCGGTGGATGAAGGTCAGCCGGCCGGCCTCGTCTTCCGGATTCAACACGTCGATCAGGCGCAGCAGCTGGTCCGGCGTGACCGACGGACCCACCTTGATCGCGATGGGATTGCGCACGCCGCGCAGGTACTCCACGTGCGCGCCATCCACCGCCGCCGTACGCATGCCGATCCACGGATAGTGCGTGCTGAGGTTGAACCAGCCCCACTGACGCGGCACCTCGCGCGTCAGCGCTTCTTCGTACGGCAGCAGCAAGGCTTCGTGCGACGTGTAGAAGTCGATCCGGTTGAGGTTGTGCACCTCGGAGCCCGACAGGGTCTCCATGAACTTCACCGCATCGCCGATCGAGGTCACCATCTGCTGGTACTCGTTCGCCAGCGGCGAATAGCCCACCCAGTTGAGATTCCAGTATTCCGGGTGATGAAGATCGGCGAAGCCGCCGTCGATCAACGCGCGCACGAAATTCATCGTCATCGCCGAGCGCGCATGCGCCTTGATCATGCGCCGCGGATCGGGAAGGCGCGCCTCGGCGGTGAACTCGGGCCCATTGACCACGTCGCCGCGATAGCTCGGCAGGGTGACGCCGTCGCGCGTCTCCATGTCGGCCGAGCGCGGCTTGGCGTACTGGCCGGCGAACCGGCCCACCCGCACCACCGGCAGGCGCAGGCCGTGCACCAGCACCAGGCTCATCTGCAGCAGTACCTTGAGCCGGTTGGAGATGAGGCCGGATTCGCAGTCGGAGAAGTTCTCCGCGCAGTCGCCGCCCTGCAGCAGGAAGCGTTTGCCTTCCTGCGCTTCGGCCAGCTGCTTCTTCAGCGAGAAGATCTCCCACGACGTCACCAGCGGCGGCAACTGGCGCAGCTCTACCGACGCGGCCTCGAGCGCCCCCGCATCCGGGTAAGTGGGCATCTGCATCGCCGGACGCGCGCGCCAGCTGTCCGGCGCCCAGTTCGGCGGCAGGTTGACGGCGCGCAGCGGTCGGTCGGTGGGGTTCATGGCGGGCTCCTTGCGGCCCACCATCGTGACAGACTGGTGCGCCGCGTCAAATCAGCGGAAGGTCGAGGTCTTGCGGGCCCGGAAGCCGATCCACAAGGCCCAGATGGCGAGCAGCACGAACCACACCAGGCTCCACATCGGCATGGTCAGGCCGAGGAAACTCCAGTCGACGGTGCTGCAGTCGCCCTTGGCGGACAGCACCTTCTGCACGACACCGAGCCAGGTGTTCGTCTCGATCATGTAGTCCCAACCCGGGCCGCAGCTCGGCATCAGCGGCGGGAACACCTGCACCCAGACGTGCCGCCCGGCGATGCCGATGCCCGTGGCGGCGGCGATGAAGGTCAGCACGCCGTAGACGCGGCGGCCACCCGCGCGGCGCGGCCCATGCAGCGCACCGAGCAGGAACAGCACGCCGGTCGCGGCGAAGGCCAGCCGCTGGAAGATGCAGAAAGGACACGGTTCCAGGTGCTGCACGAACTGCACGTACAGGGCATAACCGAGCAGGCCCGCGCAGATCGCGAAGCCCAGGAAGCACTGTGCGCGGAAACTCCAGCGGAGAGGATTCATCGTCACCGGTCGCATGGGGGTTGCCGCATTATCCACAAGCGGGCGCATCCACGTCACCTGCGGCCGGCTGCCGCACCCGGCGGGCGCGAGCCACCCCAGAAACGCAAAAACCCCGGCATTGGCCGGGGTTCTCGCTTGACGCCTTCGCGCGGACCTTACTCGGTCGCCGCTTCCGGACGATCGACCAGCTCGACGTACGCCATCGGCGCGTTGTCGCCGGCGCGGAAGCCGCACTTCAGGATGCGCAGGTAGCCACCCGGGCGCGACTGGTAGCGCGGGCCGAGCGTGGTGAACAGGGTGCCGACGGCTTCCTTGTCGCGCAGGCGCGAGAAGGCGAGACGACGATTGGCGACGCCATCGATCTTGCCGAGGGTGATCAGCGGTTCCGCGACGCGGCGCAGTTCCTTGGCCTTCGGCAGGGTGGTCTTGATCAGGCCGTGCTTGATGAGCGAGGCGGCCATGTTGCGGAACATCGCTTCGCGATGGGCGCTGGTGCGGCTGAACTTGCGGCCGGCTTTCTGGTGGCGCATGGGTCGGATTCCTAAAAGAAGAGTGGGACGTTGGACTTCGCTGTCGCCATCCAGGCGTTGGAACAGTGGACTGCGGGTGGTCCGGACCGGCCATCCTTGACCGGAGCGTCGCGGGCCTTCAGGTCCGTCGACGAAAGTGTTGCAACGAAGCTCCCGCGCGGGCGCGGGAGCTTCGGGTTACATCATCAGCCGAGCATGCCGTGCTGGGCGACACCGGCCGGCGGCCAGTTCTCCAGCTTCATGCCCAGGGACAGGCCGCGCTGCGCCAGGACTTCCTTGATCTCGGTCAGCGACTTCTTGCCGAGGTTCGGGGTCTTGAGCAGTTCGACTTCCGTCTTCTGGATCAGGTCGCCGATGTAGTAGATGCTCTCGGCCTTCAGGCAGTTGGCCGAACGCACCGTCAGCTCCAGGTCGTCGATCGGGCGCAGCAGCACCGGATCCACGCCGCTGGCAGCCTGCTTCGGCGCGCCGCGGTCGCGGTGCGTGAAGTCACCGAACACCGACAGCTGGTCGCTGAGGATGTCGGCGGCGGTGCGCACGGCTTCCTCGGCGTCGATCGTGCCGTTAGTCTCGATGTCCAGGACCAGCTTGTCCAGGTCGGTGCGCTGCTCTACGCGCGCGGCCTCCACCGCGTACGCGACGCGACGGACCGGCGAGAACGAGGCGTCCAGCACCAGGCGGCCGATCGCACGGGTCTCTTCATCCGGACGACGACGGGCGGCGGCCGGCTGGTAGCCGAAACCACGCTCGATCTTCAGGCGCATGTTCAGCGCCGTGTCCTTGGTCAGGTTGCAGATGACCAGTTCCGGATTCAGGATCTCGACGTTGTGGTCGGTCTTGATGTCGCCGGCGGTCACCACGCCCGGACCCTGCTTGGCCAGGCTCAGGGTGGACGAATCGCCGGAGTGGATGCGGATGGCCACATCCTTCAGGTTCAACAGCACTTCCAGCACGTCTTCCTGCATGCCTTCGATGGTGCTGTATTCGTGCAGCACGCCATCGATCTCGACTTCGGTGATCGCGAAGCCGGGGATCGACGACAGCAGCACGCGGCGCAGCGCATTGCCGAGCGTATGACCGTAACCACGCTCCAGCGGTTCGATGACCACCTTCGCACGGTTGCCGGCCAGGCGCTCGATCTGCGGGCCGCGGGGGCGCAGCACTTGCTGAGTAATACCCGTCATGTTGCTTTGTCTCCTGCGGTCCCCCGGTCGCCCGGGGGTGCGTGAATGAATTACTTCGAGTACAACTCGACGATCAGCGCTTCGTTGATGTCGGCGGGCAGGTCCGAACGCGCCGGAACCGCCTTGAACACGCCGCTGAACTTCTTCGCATCGACTTCGACCCACGACGGGTTCAGGTCGAGCTGCTCGGCGACCGTCAGCGACTCCTGCACGCGGAGCTGCTTCTGGGCCTTCTCCGACAGCGCGATCGCGTCACCGGCCTTGATCTGGTACGAAGGCAGGTTGACCGGCTTGCCGTTGACCAGCACGCCACGGTGCGAGACCAGCTGGCGGGCGGCCGGACGGGTCACGGCGAAGCCCATGCGGTAGATGACATTGTCCAGGCGGGTTTCCAGCAGCTGCAGCAGGTTCTCGCCGGTGTTGCCCTTCTTGGTCGAGGCCTTCTTGTAGTAGTTGCGGAACTGGCGCTCCAGCAGGCCGTAGATACGCTTGACCTTCTGCTTCTCGCGCAGCTGGGTGGCGTAGTCGGACAGCTTGCCCTTGCGGGCGGTGGCGCCGTGCTGGCCGGGCTTCTGCTCCAGCTTGCACTTGGAGTCCAGCGCACGGGCCGGGCTCTTGAGCGACAGGTCGGCGCCTTCGCGGCGCGCGAGCTTACAGGTAGGACCGATATAACGAGCCATTTCTTATCGCCCCCTTAGACGCGACGCTTTTTCGGCGGACGGCACCCGTTGTGCGGGATCGGCGTCACGTCGATGATGTTGGTGATCTTGTAGCCCACGTTGTTCAACGAACGCACGGCCGACTCACGGCCCGGACCCGGGCCCTTGATGCGGACTTCCAGCGACTTCACGCCGTAGTCCAGAGCGGCACGACCGGCCTTCTCGGCGGCGACCTGGGCCGCGAACGGCGTGGACTTGCGGGAACCGCGGAAACCGGCACCGCCCGAGGTCGCCCAGGAAAGCGCATTGCCCTGGCGGTCGGTGATGGTGACGATGGTGTTGTTGAAAGAAGCGTGGACGTGGGCGACGCCGTCGGTGATGACGCGCTTGATCTTCTTCTTGACTTTGGCAGCAGCTGGCTTGGCCATGATGGTCGCCCCTTACTTCTTGATGGCTTTGCGCGGACCCTTGCGGGTACGGGCGTTGGTACGGGTGCGCTGGCCACGCAGCGGCAGGCCGCGACGGTGGCGCAGGCCGCGGTAGCAGCCCAGGTCCATCAGTCGCTTGATGGCGATGCCGACTTCACGACGCAGGTCGCCTTCGACCACGTACTTGCCGACTTCGGCGCGCAGGCGCTCGACTTCCGGCTCCGACAGGTCGCGGATCTTGGTGGTCGAGGCGACGCCAGCGGCTTCGCAGACCTTCTTGGAACGGGTACGGCCAATGCCGAAAATGCTTTGCAAACCGACCCAGACATGCTTCTGGGCAGGCAGGTTGACACCTGCAATACGCGCCATGACGCGGTTCTCCAACTGTGAGTATTGGCCCGTGTACGGTCATCCCGGGCGGGATTCGCGCAGACAGGCGGAGTGAACTGGAAAGTGTAGCAAGATCCGGGGTTCCTTGGAAGTCCGTGCCGGACAGAGCCGACTGCGAACCCGGCATGGGGAGTGTGCCCATGCTCCGGCGCCGGAACCGGCCTGGTGCGGGACGGGGGTTGCCCCTCGCCCTGCCCCGCCCGCGCTACTCTGGCGCAGGGACTGGCTGGTTCTCACCCCCGCGCCGGATCGCCGCGGAGGCCGCCCATCTAAGTCAGCCGGCCACGAGGGGCCGGACTGGTGCGGGAAGCCCGCGATTATACCTCAGCCACGGGGGGCAAGACCGCCCCGCGAACCACCTTTCAGATTGGCCTTCTTCAGCAGGCTCTCGTACTGGTGGGACATCAGGTGCGCCTGGATCTGCGCGATGAAGTCCATCACCACCACCACCACGATCAACAGCGACGTGCCGCCGAAGTAGAACGAGGTGCCCAGCTGCGTGCGCATCACTTCCGGCAACAGGCAGACCGCCACCAGGTACAGCGAACCGATCGCCGTCAGGCGGGTCAGCACGCCGTCCACATAGTCGGCCGTGGCCTTGCCGGGACGGATGCCAGGGATCAGCGCGCCGGACTTCTTCAGGTTCTCCGCCGTTTCCTGGGAGTTGAATACCAGGGCGGTGTAGAAGAACGCGAAACCGATGATCATCGCGGCGAACACGATCATGTGCAGCGGCTCGCCCGGAGCCAGCGCATTGGAGATGCGCTGCAGCCACGTGCTGGCGCCACTGCCCTGGCCGGACCACATCGCCAGCGTGGCCGGGAAGGCCAGGATGCTGGAGGCGAAGATCGGCGGGATCACGCCGGCCATGTTGAGCTTCAGCGGCAGGAACGACGTCTGGTTCATATACGCGTTGCGGCCACCCTGGCGGCGTGCGTAGTTCACCGTGATACGACGCTGTCCGCGTTCGACGAACACGACCAGGAACGTGAAGCCAAGTACCACCAGCGCGATCACCAGCAGCGAGATGAAGCTCAGCGTGCCGTCGCGGAATGCGCCGACGGTCTGGATGACCGCACCCGGCAGGCCCGCCACGATACCGGCGAAGATGATCAGCGAGACGCCGTTGCCGATGCCGCGCTCCGTCACCTGCTCGCCCAGCCACATCAGGAAGATGGTGCCTGCGGTCAGCGCGACGACCGCGGTCAGCACGAAGCCCATGCCCGGCGCGTACACCACCGGCATGCCACCCGGGGCGACCTGGTTCTGCAGCGCGGTGGCGATGCTGCCGCCCTGCACGACCGCCAGCATCACGGCGCCGATGCGCGAGTACTGGGTGATCTTGCGACGACCGGATTCGCCTTCCTTCTGCAGCGCTTTCAGGCTGGGGAAGATGTGCACGCCCAACTGCATCACGATCGAAGCCGAGATGTAGGGCATGACGTTGAGCGCGAAGATGCTGAAACGGTGCAGGGCGCCGCCCGAGAACATGTTGAACATGTCCACGATGCCGCCGCCCTGCGCCTGCATCATCGCAAGCATGGCATCGGGATTGACGCCCGGCACCGGCACGAAACAGCCGATCCGGTAGACGATCAGCGCGCCCAGCACGAACAGCAGGCGCTGGCGGAGTTCGGTGAACTTGCCTGCGCCTGCCAGCGCACTGGCGGCATTACCCTGCGCCATGCGTCCGTTACTCCTGCACGCTGCCGCCGGCAGCCTCGATGGCAGCCTTGGCACCGGCCGTGGCGGCCACGCCCTTCAGCACGAACTTCTTGGTGAGTTCGCCCTTCTTGACGATCTTGGCGCGCTTGGCGGTGCTCGGCACCAGCTTGGCGGCACGCAGCGCGGCGAAGTCGATCTCGCCGGCTTCCAGCTTCTCCAGCTGGTACGACAGCACTTCGGCGCAATCCAGCTTCAGCTTGGAGCGGAAGCCGACCTTCGGCAGACGCTTGATCAGCGGCATCTGGCCGCCTTCGAACTTCGCCTTGATCTTGCCCTTGCCGGCGCGCGCGAACGAACCCTTGTGGCCACGACCGGCGGTCTTGCCCAGGCCGGAACCGATGCCGCGGCCGACGCGGGTGCGTTCGGTGCGGGCGCCCTCGGCGGGCTTCAGTGTGTTGAGACGCATGTTGATTACTCCTCGACCTTGACGAGGTAGTGGACCTTGGCGATCAGACCGCGCACCTGCGGGCTGTCCTTCAGTTCACGCACATCGTTGAGCTTGTTCAGGCCCAGCGCCTTCACCGACAGGCGGTGACGCGACTGGGAACCACGCAGGCCGCGCACCAGGCGCACCTTGACGGTCTTGTTGGACTCGTTAGCCATTGAGGAGTTCCTCCACCTTCTTGCCGCGCTTGGCTGCGATGCGGGTCGGCGACTGCATGTCGCTCAGGCCCTTCAGCGTGGCGCGGACCAGGTTGATCGGGTTGCGCGAACCGACGGCCTTGGCCAGCACGTTCTTCACGCCCACCGCTTCCAGCACGGCGCGCATGGCACCGCCGGCGATGACGCCCGTACCTTCCGAGGCGGGCTGCATGAACACGCGCGCCGCGCCGTGGCCGGCCTTGACCGGGTGCCACAGGGTGCCGTTGTTCAGGTCGACGTTCAGCATGCCCTTGCGGGCGTACTCCATCGACTTCTGGATGGCGACCGGCACTTCGCGCGCCTTGCCGTAACCGAAACCGATCTTGCCGTTGCCGTCGCCCACCACCGTCAGTGCGGTGAAGGTGAACTGGCGACCACCCTTGACGGTCTTGCTGACGCGGTTGACCGCGACCAGCTTCTCGATCATGCCGTCGTCGACTTTCTCTTCGCGGTTGCGGTCGCGATCGCGACCCCGCGGCTGACGTTCTTCTGCCATTGCTTGAATTCCTTGGTTGATGAGGTATGTACGGCTTGGCCGCTTATGGTTGTGGTGTGGAACGGTGAGGCTACGACCGCCGCAGAAGGGCGACCGCGCCCGGCGCAGCCCGCGCCGGCAGGACAAGGCATGGGGTCGCCCCCATGCCCTTCAAGCTTAGAACTGCAGGCCACCCTCGCGGGCGGCGTCGGCCAGCGCCTTGATGCGGCCGTGGTAGCGGTAGCCCGAGCGGTCGAAAGCGACCTTCTCGATGCCCGCGGCCTTGGCGCGCTCGGCGATGAGCGTGCCGACGCGTGCGGCGGCGTCGCTGTTCTTGCCGTTCTTCAGGCCATCCTTCACGTCGGCCTGCAGGGTGTTCGCCGAAGCGATGACCTTGGCGCCGTCCGCGGTGAACAGCTGGGCATAGATGTGCTGGCCGGTACGCAGCACCGACAGGCGCGGCACGCCGAGCTCTCGGATGTGCGCGCGGGTCGACTTGGCGCGGCGCAGGCGGGCGGTGTTCTTGATGCTCATGATCTGATTCCTCGAAGCCGAAGACCCGGTTAGGCCTTCTTCGCTTCCTTGCGGATGATGGTTTCGTCGGAGTACTTCACGCCCTTGCCCTTATAGGGCTCCGGCGGACGGAAACCGCGGATCTTGGCGGCGACTTCGCCAACGCGCTGCTTGTCGGCACCCTGGACCAGGATTTCGGTCTGGGTCGGGGTGGCGATGGTGATGCCTTCCGGCGTCTTGAACAGGATCGGATGCGAGAAACCCAGCGACAGGTTCAGGTCCTTGCCCTGCATCGCGGCGCGGTAACCCACGCCCACCAGCTCGAGCTTGCGCTCGAAGCCTTCCGACACGCCCTTGACCATGTTGGCCAGGATCGCGCGGATGGTGCCGGTGAGGGCGTCGTCGGCCGGCGTCGCCGGCGACAGGTTCGCAACGCCGTTGTCGACATTGACGTCGACGCCGGCCGGCTTGGCGATGGACAGGGTGCCCTTCGGGCCCTTGACGTTGAGGGTCTCGCCCTGGACGTTCAGTTCGACGCCCTTCGGGAGATTGATCGGCTTCTTGGCTACGCGGGACATGTGTGGGCTCCTTCGCTTAGGCCACGAAGCACAGGACTTCACCACCCACGCCGGCCGCACGGGCCTGCGCATCGGTCATGATGCCCTTCGAGGTGGAGATGATGGCGACGCCCAGGCCACCGAGGACCTTCGGCAGTTCGGCCTTGCCACGGTACTGGCGCAGGCCCGAACGGGACACGCGGCTCAGCTTCTCGATGACCGGCTTGCCTTCGAAATACTTCAGGACGATCTCGAGCTCGGCCTTGTTGTTCTCGGTCTTCGTCACGCGGACGTCGCCGACATAGCCTTCCGCCTTGAGGACGTTGGCGATCGAGGTCTTGATCTTGGAGGACGGCATCTTCACCGTCGGCTTGCCAACAGCGGCGGCATTGCGAATGCGCACCAGCATGTCGGCGATGGGATCAGTCATGCTCATTAGAGTCTGCCTTATGAGTAGCACCGATATCCGCTTTCGCGAAAATCTAGGTTGTGCCTGGACACCCCCAGGTGGGTGGCGGACGGACCGCCCTCCCCGACCCAGGTCGCGGGAGCCGAACATTGTACAACAACAAGTCCGGCGTGTGCCGGACTTGTCTCTTCAGCCTATGCGACCGCCCTTTCGGACGGCGCGGGAGGCTATTACCAGCTGGCCTTGCGCAGGCCCGGCACGTCGCCGTTCATCGTCGCCTTGCGCAGCATGTTGCGGCCAAGGCCGAACTTGCGGTACACGCCACGCGAACGACCAGACAGCTCGCAGCGGTTGCGCTGGCGGCTCGGCGAAGAGTCGCGCGGCAGCTTCTGCAGCTTGGTCACCGCGTCGATCTTGTCTTCGTACGACGCGTCTTGGCTGGAGATGATCTTCTTCAGCGCGTCACGCTTGGCGGCGTACTGCTTGGCCAGCTTTTCCCGCTTGATGTCGCGGTTGACCATCGAGGTCTTTGCCATGATGTCTTTTTCCTAGCGAATCAGTTGCGGAACGGGAACTTGAACGCTTCGAGCAGCGCCTTCGCTTCGGCGTCGTTCTTGGCGGTCGTCGTGATGGCGATATCCATGCCGCGGATCGCGTCGACGGCGTCGAAGTCGATTTCCGGGAAGATGATCTGTTCCTTCACGCCCATGTTGTAGTTGCCGCGACCGTCGAACGAACGGCCGGACACGCCACGGAAGTCGCGGACGCGCGGCAGCGAGATGCTGATCAGGCGATCCAGGAATTCGTACATCTTGGCGCGACGCAGGGTGACCTTGCAGCCGATCGGCCAGCCATCGCGGATCTTGAACGAAGCCACCGACACGCGGGACTTGGTCGTGATCGGCTTCTGGCCGGTGATCTTGGCCAGGTCGGCCACGGCGTTTTCCAGGATCTTCTTGTTGGTCGCCGCTTCACCCACACCCATGTTGATGGTGATCTTGGTGATCTTCGGTACTTCCATCGGATTGGTGTAGCCGAACTTCTTCATCAGAGCCGGCGCCACTTCTTCCTTGTAGATTTTTTCGAGACGGGTGGTCATGTCCTCATTCCTCAGGCGTCGAGCGCCTCACCGCTGGAGCGGAACACACGCAGTTTGCGTCCATCCTCCAGCACCTTGAAACCGATACGCTCGCCCTTGCCCGTCGCCGGGTTGAACAGCGCGACATTGGAGATGTGGATCGAGCGCTCGCTCTCAACCACGCCACCCGCGACACCGGCCTGCGGGTTCGGCTTGGTGTGGCGCTTGACGACATTCACGTTGGAGACGACCACACGGTCACCGTCCACGCGAACCACGTCGCCCTTCTTGCCCTTGTCCTTGCCGGTGATGACGACGACCTGGTCGCCCTTCTTGATACGGTTTGCCATTTCTATGTCCTCCGCTCAGAGCACTTCAGGCGCGAGCGAAACGATCTTCATGAACTTCTCGGAACGCAGCTCGCGGGTCACGGGCCCGAAGATGCGGGTGCCGATCGGCTCCTGCTTGTTGTTTAGCAGCACGGCGGCGTTGCCGTCGAAGCGGATCAGCGAACCGTCGGGGCGGCGAACGCCCTTGCGGGTGCGCACGACCACGGCATCGTAGACTTCGCCCTTCTTGACCTTGCCGCGCGGAATGGCGTCCTTCACGGTCACCTTGATGATGTCACCGATGCCGGCGTAACGGCGCTTGGAGCCGCCCAGCACCTTGATGCACATCAGTTCCTTGGCGCCGGAGTTGTCGGCCGCGTCAAGGTAGCTCTGCATCTGGATCATGATTCAGATCTCCTCTTATTCAGCCGCACGGGTGATGATTTCCACCACGCGCCAGTTCTTGGTCTTGGACAGCGGGGCGATCTCGGTCACGCGCACGACGTCGCCTTCCTTGCAGCTGTTGTCCGCGTCGTGCGCGTGCAGCTTCGTGGAACGCTTGATGTACTTGCCGTACAGGGCGTGCTTGACCTGACGCTCCACCAGGACGGTGACCGTCTTGTCCATCTTGTTGCTGACGACGCGGCCTTCGATGGTGCGTTGCGCTTTGTCTTTGTTATCGCTCATCTTGGTCGCTCCTTACTTCTGGCTGCCCAGCAGGGTCTTGACGCGAGCGATCTCGCGACGGACCCGGCGGGTTTCATGCGTCTTCGGCAGCTGGCCGGTCACCTTCTGCATGCGCAGGGAAAACTGTTCCTTGCGCAGCTCGGTCAGGTGGGCCTTCAGCTCGTCAGCCGATTTCTCGCGGAGTTGCTTGAGTTCCATTAGCGCACCGTCCGGGTCACGAAAGTGGTGGTGACCGACAGCTTGGCCGCGGCCAGGCGGAACGCCTCGCGCGCGATGTCCTCGCTGACGCCTTCGATTTCATAGATCATGCGGCCCGGCTGGATCTGGGCGACCCAGTATTCGACGTTGCCCTTACCCGAACCCATTCGGACTTCGATGGGCTTCTTGGTGATCGGCTTGTCGGGGAACACACGGATCCACATCTTGCCGCCGCGCTTCACGTAGCGGCTGATCGAACGGCGGGCCGCTTCGATCTGGCGCGCGGTCAGCTGACCGTGCGCCGTGGCCTTCAGGCCGTACTCGCCGAAACTGACGAGGTTGCCGCTCCAGCTCAGGCCTTCGTTCCGGCCCTTGTGCATCTTGCGGTATTTGGTTCGCTTGGGTTGCAACATGACTGATTACCTCGCGTCGCGGTCACGAGCCGGGCGCGACGGACGTTCGCTGCGCTCGGGGCGCGCGTCGTCCTGCTTCTCCTGACCCACCTGGCTGAAATCGAAGATTTCGCCCTTGTAGACCCACACCTTGATGCCGATGATGCCGTAGGTGGTCTTCGCCTCGGCAAAACCGTAATCGATGTCGGCACGCAGCGTGTGCAGCGGCACGCGGCCTTCGCGGTACCACTCCGAACGGGCGATTTCCGCACCGTTGAGGCGGCCAGCCACGTTGACCTTGATGCCCAGGGCACCGAGGCGCATCGCATTGCCCACGGCGCGCTTCATCGCGCGACGGAACATGATGCGGCGCTCCAGCTGCTGCGCGATCGACTCGGCCACCAGCTGGGCGTCCAGCTCGGGCTTGCGCACTTCGGTGACGTTGATGTGCGCCGGGACGCCCATCAAGTCGCTCACTTCCTTGCGCAGCTTCTCGATGTCCTCACCGCGCTTGCCGATCACCACGCCCGGACGGGCGGTGTGGATGGTCACGCGCGCCGTCTTGGCCGGACGCTCGATCAGGATCTTGGAGATACCGGCCTGGGCCAGCTTCTTGCGAAGCATCTCGCGCACCTTGAGGTCCGCGGCCAGGTAGTCGGCGTAGTCGCGCTTGTTGGCGAACCACTTGGAATTCCAGTCCTTGGCGATGCCCAGGCGGATGCCGGTCGGATGAACTTTGTGACCCATACTTATTTGCCCTCGCCCACGACCACGGTGATGTGGCTGGTGCGCTTAAGAATGCGGGTACCACGGCCCTTGGCACGGGCCATGAAACGCTTCAGCACCGGACCTTCGTCGACCATGATGGTCTTGACCTTCAGCTCGTCGACGTCGGCACCCTGGTTGTTCTCGGCGTTGGCGATGGCGGACTCCACGACCTTCTTGATCAGGTGGGCAGCCTTCTTGTCCGAGAACTTCAGCAGGTTGACGGCGCGTTCGGCCGGCAGGCCACGCACCTGGTCGGCGACCAGGCGGGCCTTCTGCGGGGAGATGCGCGCGGTGCGCAGGATGGCTTTCGCTTCCATGGTCATCTCTCCTTACTTCTTGCCGCCGGCTTTCTTGTCGCCACCGTGACCCTTGAAGGTCCGGGTGACGGCAAACTCGCCGAGCTTGTGGCCGACCATGTTCTCGTTGACCAGCACCGGAACGTGGTTCTTGCCGTTGTGCACGGCGATGGTGAAACCCACCATTTCCGGCAGGATCATGGAGCGGCGCGACCAGGTCTTGATCGGCTTCTTGCTGCCGCCCGCGGCCTCCACCTTCTTGACGAGGTGGTGATCGACGAACGGGCCCTTCTTGAGTGAACGTGCCATGGTCGATTAGCCCCTACGATCGCGGACGATGAATTGCTGCGTGCGCTTGTTCTTGCGCGTCTTGTAACCCTTGGTCGGGACACCCCACGGGGTGACCGGGTGCGGGTTGCCCTGGCCGGCCTTGGCCTCACCACCACCGTGCGGGTGGTCGACGGGGTTCATGGCCGCGCCGCGGACGGTCGGCTTGACGCCGCGCCAGCGCTTGGCACCGGCCTTGCCCAGCTTCTCGAGGCTGTGCTCGTCGTTGCCGACTTCGCCGACGGTGGCCCGGCACTCGACCTGCACCTTGCGCATCTCGCCGGAGCGGAGGCGCAGCGTGGCGAAACCCTGCTCGCGGGCGACCAGCTGCACGGCGGCGCCTGCGGCGCGGGCGATCTGCGCGCCCTTGCCCGGCTTCAGCTCGATGCCGTGGATCGTCGTACCGACCGGGATGTTGCGCAGCGGCAGCGTGTTGCCGGCCTTGATCGGGGCATCGCTACCCGCGATGACCTGGTCGCCGGCCTTCAGGCCCTTGGGGGCGATGATGTAACGACGCTCACCATCGACATAGCACAGCAGCGCGATGTGCGCGGTGCGGTTGGGATCGTATTCGATCCGCTCCACGCGCGCCGGAATGCCTTCCTTGTCGCGCTTGAAGTCGATGAGGCGGTAGTGCTGCTTGTGGCCACCGCCGATATGGCGGGTGGTGATGCGACCGTGATGGTTGCGACCGCCGGTCTTGCTCTGCTTCTCGAGCAGCGCAGCATGCGGAGCACCCTTGTGCAGGTCCGGCGTCACCACGCGGACCGCCGAACGGCGACCGGGGGAGGTGGGCTTGAATTTCATCAATGGCATGTGGGTCTACCTCAGGCCTTGGCCGACACGTCGATGGCCTGACCATCGGCCAGACGCACGTACGCCTTGCGCCAGTCGCCGCGACGGCCGGCGCGGTTGCGGAAGGACTTGTTCTTGCCCTTCACGTTCACCACGTTGACCGTCTCGACCTTGACGTCGAACAGCTGCTCAACCGCGGCCTTGACATCGGCCTTGGTGGCATCGTTCGAGACTTCGAAGACGTATTGGTTGGAGAGTTCCTGCAGGCGCACGGTCTTTTCGGAGACACGCGGAGCACGCAGCACGGCAAAAATCTTTTCGTTGCTGATCATGCCAGCCACTCCTCGATCTTCTTGACGGCGTCGGCCGTGATCAGCACGGAGTCGGCACCGACCAGCGCCGCCGGATCCAGGCCCTGCACGTCGCGCACTTCCACATAGGGGAGGTTGCGGGCGGACAGGTACAGGTGCTCGGAGGCATCCTCGGTGACGATCAGCGGACGCTGCCCCAGGTCCAGGCCCTTCAGCTTCTCGATCAGGGCGCTGGTCTTGGTGGCGTCCACGTCGAACGCTTCCACGACCTTCAGGCGGTTCTGGCGGTTCAGCTCCGACAGGATCGAGCTGATGGCCGCACGGTACATCTTGCGGTTGACCTTCTGCGCGAAGCTGCGCGGCTTGGCCGCGAAGGTCACGCCACCGCCGACGAAGATCGGCGCGGTCAGGGCACCGTGACGAGCACCGCCACCCTTCTGCTTCTTGGACTTCTTGGTGGTGCCGTTGACTTCGGCGCGCGTCTTCTGCGCCTTGGTGCCAGCACGACCGGCGTTGCGGTAGGCAACGACGACCTGGTGGACCAGATCTTCGCTGAATTCGCGGCCGAACACGTCGTCGGAGACCGACAGCTTGTTGGCGCTACCTGTAATGGCTAGTTCCATGGTCGTTCTCCTCAACCCTTG
This sequence comes from Pseudoxanthomonas sp. CF385, assembly GCF_900104255.1. Classification (NCBI taxonomy): domain Bacteria; kingdom Pseudomonadati; phylum Pseudomonadota; class Gammaproteobacteria; order Lysobacterales; family Lysobacteraceae; genus Pseudoxanthomonas; species Pseudoxanthomonas sp. CF385. Next base: position 1,312,342 of record NZ_FNKZ01000001.1, on the reverse strand, counting down.
CTCGCCGGACGCACGATCACGTCGCCACCCGGCGCACCCGGCACGGCGCCGCGAACGGCGATCAGGCCGCGCTCGGCGTCCACGCGGACGACTTCCAGGTTCTGCGTGCTCTGCTGCACGGCACCCATGTGGCCCGACATCTTCTTGCCCGGGAACACGCGCCCCGGCGTCTGACGCTGGCCCAGCGAACCCGGCGCGCGATGCGACAGCGAGTTACCGTGGGTGGCATCGCCCATGCGGAAGTTCCAGCGCTTGATGGTGCCCTGGAATCCCTTGCCCTTGGTGACGCCCTGGACGTCGACGATCTGGCCGACTTCGAAGATGTCAGCCTTGATCTCGCCGCCGACGGTGAAGTCGCCCAGCTTGTCGGCTTCGACGCGCAGCTCCCACAGGCCACGACCAGCTTCGACCTTGGCCTTGGCCAGGTGGCCGGCGACCGGCTTGGTGACGAGCGAGGCGCGACGGGTACCCACGGCAACCTGCACGGCGCTGTAGCCGTCGGCTTCCGGGGTCTTGATCTGGGTGATGCGGTTAGGGGTTGCTTCGATCAGCGTCACCGGAATGGACTTGCCATCTTCGGTGAACACGCGGGTCATGCCAGCCTTGCGGCCGACGAGACCCAACGAATATTTCTTCGCGGTCATGGTCGTGGGCCTCAGGTCAGCTTGATCTGCACGTCGACGCCAGCCGCGAGCTCGAGCTTCATCAGCGCGTCCACGGTCTTGTCGTTGGGGTCGACGATGTCGAGCACGCGCTTGTGCGTGCGGGTCTCGTACTGGTCACGCGCGTCCTTGTCGACGTGCGGGGAAACCAGGATGGTGTAGCGCTCGATCTTGGTCGGCAGCGGGATCGGGCCGCGCACTTGCGCGCCGGTCCGCTTGGCCGTCTCGACGATCTCGCTGGCCGAGCGGTCGATCAGACGATGATCGTACGCCTTGAGCCGGATTCGGATCTTTTGGTCCGCCATGACGGAAATTTCCTTCGTTAAAGAGCGACGGGCGCGGCCTCTGGGATGCCTTGCCCCGGTTAGTCCAAGCTGATCCATTCCCCACCGCCCGCGAGGATTCCACGGGTGGGCAGCGCCTGAATCGGCTGGGGATTCTTCCTGAAAAACAAGGCAGGCCGGTAAACCGGCCCGCCCAGACATGAAAGTATAGGACGCGTGACATATCCCGTCAACCACCGGGACGCCCTGCCCGGCCCGAGGCCTGCAGGATGGCACGCGACACTCCGTGTCTGGCGAACACGAGGCGCTTCCTGCACCTCTTTTCGCGGTAGGCCGGCCTCCTCCCAGGGGGCGCCGGCGGGTATTGCGATCCTGAATAGCGGGTCGCCATTCGGGGGCCGGCATTGTAGCCGGCCCAAGCCAAGGCCGCAAGCGTTCTGGGCCCCGTATTGCCGCGACAAGGCCGGACGTACCGGCCTGACCGGTTGCGCGTCTCGCCCGGAGACGAGACGCGCCGACCTACTTACTTGATGATCTTGGCCACGACGCCGGCGCCGACGGTACGGCCGCCTTCGCGGATCGCGAAACGCAGGCCTTCGTCCATCGCCACCGGGTTGATCAGGGTGACCACCATCTTCACGTTGTCGCCCGGCATCACCATCTCGACGCCTTCCGGCAGCTGCACCGCACCGGTGATGTCGGTCGTGCGGAAGTAGAACTGCGGACGGTAGCCCTTGAAGAACGGCGTGTGGCGGCCGCCCTCGTCCTTGCTCAGCACGTAGACTTCGGACTCGAACTCGGTGTGCGGGGTGATCGAACCGGGCTTGGCCAGCACCTGGCCACGCTCCACGTCGTCACGCTTGGTGCCGCGCAGCAGCAGACCGGCGTTGTCGCCCGCCTGGCCCTGGTCCAGCAGCTTGCGGAACATTTCCACGCCCGTGACCGTGGTCTTCTGGGTCGGACGGATACCGACGATTTCGATTTCGTCGCCCACCTTGATGATGCCGCGCTCGATACGGCCGGTCACCACGGTGCCGCGGCCCGAGATCGAGAACACGTCTTCCACCGGCATCAGGAACGGCTTGTCGATGTCGCGTTCCGGGGTCGGGATCCAGGTGTCCAGCGCGTCCACCAGCTTCAGGATCGCCGGCACGCCGATCTCGCTCTGGTCGCCTTCCAGCGCCAGACGGGCCGAGCCCGAGATGATCGGGGTGTCGTCGCCCGGGAACTCGTACTTGCTCAGCAGTTCACGGACTTCCATCTCCACCAGCTCCAGCAGCTCGGCGTCGTCCACCATGTCGGCCTTGTTCAGGAACACGACGATGTACGGCACGCCCACCTGGCGCGACAGCAGGATGTGCTCGCGCGTCTGCGGCATCGGGCCGTCAGCGGCCGAGCACACCAGAATCGCGCCGTCCATCTGGGCAGCACCGGTGATCATGTTCTTCACGTAGTCGGCGTGGCCCGGGCAATCCACGTGCGCGTAGTGGCGCGCAGCAGATTCATATTCCACGTGCGCCGTCGAAATCGTGATGCCGCGCGCCTTCTCTTCCGGCGCCGCGTCGATCGCGTCGTACGCCTTGAACTCGCCACCGAAACGCTCCGCGCCAATCTTCGTCAGCGCCGCCGTCAGCGTCGTCTTGCCGTGGTCAACGTGGCCAATCGTGCCCACGTTCACGTGCGGCTTGGTGCGTTCGAATTTACCCTTTGCCATTGTCTTCTACCTTTTTATCCGTGATTCGTGACGGGATGCCGGGAGGCCTCGCCTCCCGGTCCCACTCAGTTCTTCTTGACGACCGCGTCGGCGATGTTGGCCGGCGCTTCCGCGTAGTGGTCGAACTCCATCGAGAACGTCGCGCGACCCTGCGACATCGAGCGCAGCGTGGTGGCGTAGCCGAACATTTCGCCCAGCGGCACCATCGCGGCGATGACCTTGCCCGACGGGCTGTCGTCCTGACCCTGCAGGATGCCGCGACGACGGCTCACGTCGCCCATCACGTCGCCCAGATAGTCTTCCGGCGTCACGATCTCGACCTTCATCATCGGCTCCAGCAGGACCGGCTGGGCCTTGCTGAAGGCTTCCTTGAACGCCATCGAGCCGGCGACCTTGAACGCCATTTCGTTGGAGTCGACGTCGTGGAACGAACCGTCCACGGCCTTGATCGCGATGTCGACCACCGGGAAGCCGGCCAGCGGGCCGCTCTTCAGCGCGTCCTCGATGCCCTTGCCTGCGGCAGCAACGTATTCCTTCGGCACGACGCCGCCGACGATGGCGCTCTCGTACGAGAAGCCCACACCGCGTTCGACCGGCGACATCTCGATGACGATGTGGCCGTACTGGCCGCGACCGCCCGACTGGCGCACGAACTTGCCTTCCTGCTTGACGGCCTTGCGGATGGTCTCGCGATAGGCCACCTGCGGCTTGCCGACGTTGGCTTCCACGTTGAACTCGCGCTTCATGCGGTCAACCAGGATTTCCAGGTGCAGTTCGCCCATGCCGGAGATGATCGTCTGGCCAGACTCTTCGTCCGTCTTGACGCGGAACGAAGGATCTTCCTGCGCCAGGCGGCCGAGGGCCAGGCCCATCTTCTCCTGGTCGGACTTGGTCTTCGGCTCCACCGCCATCGAGATGACGGGCTCCGGGAACACCATGCGCTCCAGAGTGATGATGTGGTCCAGCGAGCACAGCGTGTCGCCCGTGGTGACGTCCTTCAGGCCGACGGCCGCGGCGATGTCGCCCGCGCGCACTTCCTTGATCTCGTCACGCTGGTTGGAGTGCATCTGCAGGATGCGGCCCACGCGCTCCTTCTTCGACTTGACGGGGTTGTACACCGCGTCGCCGGAGTTGAGCACGCCCGAGTAGACGCGGAAGAACGTCAGCGAACCCACGAACGGGTCCGTCATGATCTTGAACGCCAGCGCCGAGAACGGCTCGTTGTCGCCCGCCTTGCGGCTGTCTTCCTTCTCGTTCTCGTCGATGCCCTGCACCGGCGGACGATCGGTCGGCGACGGCAGCAACTGGATCACGCCGTCCAGCATGGCCTGCACGCCCTTGTTCTTGAACGCGGAGCCGCAGTAGACCGGGATCACTTCCACCTTCAGGGTGCGCTCGCGCAGGCCCGCGATGATCTCGGCCTCGGACAGGTCGCCCTCGTTGAGGTACTTGTCCATCAGCTCTTCGCTGGCTTCAGCGGCGGCTTCCACCATGAACGCACGGTCCGTCGCGGCCTTGTCGGCCAGGTCGGCGGGGATATCGCGGTACTCGAACTTGGTGCCCTGCGACGCGACATCCCAATGGATGTACTTCATCTTCAGCAGGTCGATGACGCCCTCGAAGCCGTCTTCGGCGCCGACCGGCACCTGCATCGGCACCGGGTAGGCACCCAGGCGCGACTTCAGCTGCTCGACGACCTTGTCGAAGTTGGCGCCGGTGCGGTCCATCTTGTTGACGAACGCAAGACGGGGCACGGCGTACTTGTTGGCCTGGCGCCACACGGTCTCGGACTGCGGCTGCACGCCACCGACGGCGCACAGCACGAACACCGCGCCATCGAGCACGCGCAGCGAACGCTCGACTTCGATGGTGAAGTCGACGTGGCCGGGGGTATCGATGATGTTGAAGCGGTGCTGCGGCAGGGACTTGTCCATGCCCGTCCAGAACGCCGTGGTGGCGGCGGACGTGATGGTGATGCCGCGCTCCTGCTCCTGCTCCATCCAGTCCATGGTCGCGGCGCCGTCGTGCACTTCACCGATCTTGTGGCTGACGCCGGTGTAGAACAGGATGCGCTCGGACGTGGTGGTCTTGCCGGCGTCGATGTGCGCCATGATGCCGAAGTTGCGGTAACGCTCGATGGGAGTGGTGCGAGCCACGACAGTCTCTCTTTTCTGATGGAGGGCCGGCGGGATGCCAGGGCCTTCCGTGGAGGGCGGATCTTCAGATGGCCGAATGCCGCCTTTCGGCGGCCTTCGGGGTCGGGACGCGGACGTGCGTCCCAGGGGCACCTAGATGGTGCCGAAGGCCCTTGCTCGCAAGGGCCCGCAGGCCGTTACCAGCGGTAGTGCGCGAACGCCTTGTTCGCTTCCGCCATGCGGTGGGTCTCTTCACGCTTCTTGATGGCGCCGCCACGGTTCTCGGAGGCGTCCAGCAGTTCGGCGGCCAGCTTGCGCGGCATGGAGTTCTCGCCGCGCTTGCGGGCGGACTCGATCAGCCAGCGCATCGCCAGCGCCATGCGGCGAGAGGAACGCACTTCGACCGGCACCTGGTAGGTGGCGCCGCCGACACGGCGAGACTTCACCTCGACGGCAGGGGAGACGTTGTCCAGCGCCTTCTCGACCAGCTCGAGAGCGTTGGGGTTCTTCTCGCCGATGACGTCCATGGCACCGTAGACGATCTTCTCGGCGACGGACTTCTTGCCGCTCAGCATCACCATGTTGATGAAGCGGGCAATCGTCTGGCTGCCGTGCTTGGGGTCCGGCAGGATTTCACGTTGGGGGGCAGAGCCTTTGCGCGACATGTTCGTTTATTCCTTAAGCCTTGGGACGCTTGGCGCCGTACTTGGAACGGCCCTGGCGACGCTTGGCGACGCCCGAGGCGTCCAGCGAGCCACGCACGGTGTGGTAACGCACGCCCGGCAGGTCCTTCACGCGGCCGCCGCGCACGAGCACGACGGAGTGCTCCTGCAGGTTGTGGCCTTCACCGCCGATGTAGCTGATGATTTCTTCCTGATTGGTCAGGCGCACCTTGGCGACCTTGCGCAGAGCCGAGTTCGGCTTCTTCGGGGTCGTCGTGTAGACGCGGGTGCACACGCCGCGACGCTGCGGGCAGTTGTCCAGCGCGGGCGACTGGCTCTTGTACGTGGGGGCCTGCCGCGGCTTGCGGACCAGCTGATTGACGGTTGCCATAGTGGATTCTTCGTGTGAAGGCCGAAGCCTTGTTTGACATGAAAACGAAGGCAGGCCGCAATACGGCCCACCTAGACGGAAAAGTATAGCCGGCAACCCGCCCGACCGTCAACGCGACGGAGGTGGGTGCCTGCCAACTGACTGCGATCCCGCCCTTCCTGGGCCGAAAACGAGGCGCATCCTGCGCCTCTTTTCGTGGTCTGGGGCGGCCCGAAGGCCGCCGGATGGTGCGTTTTAGCTGGCGCTGGACTCCTCGCCCGCTTCGTCGGCGGCCACTGCCGCGGCCGGGGCCGTCGACTCGCTGCTTCCGCCCGACAGAGCGTCCACCTCGGCCTCGGTCAGACCGGAGGCGTTGCGGCGGCGCTGGTTGTGGTACGCCAGGCCGGTACCGGCCGGGATCAGACGGCCGACGATGACGTTCTCCTTCAGGCCGCGCAGGCTGTCACGGGTGCCGCGAACGGCCGCCTCGGTCAGGACGCGGGTGGTCTCCTGGAAGGAGGCCGCGGAGATGAACGACTCGGTCGCCAGCGATGCCTTGGTGATGCCCAGCAGCACCGGGTCGTACTTCGCCGGGATCTCGTTGCGGGCCAGCAGCTTGGCGTTCTCTTCGATGAAACGCTGCTTCTCGACCTGCTCACCCGACAAGTACTTGCTGTTGCCGGCGTCGGTGATTTCCACCTTGCGCAGCATCTGACGGGTAATGACCTCGATGTGCTTGTCGTTGATCTTCACGCCCTGCAGGCGGTAGACGTCCTGGATTTCCTTCACCAGGTAGGCCGCCAGCGGCTCGACGCCCAGCAGGCGCAGGATGTCCTGCGGGCTCGGCTCGCCGTCCACGATGGTTTCGCCCTTGGCCACATGCTCGCCTTCGAACACGATGATCTGGCGGAACTTCGGAATCAGCTCCTCGTGCTCCGAACCATCGGTGTCCTTGATGATCAGGCGCTGCTTGCCCTTGGTGTCCTTGCCGAAGCTGATGATGCCGGAACGCTCGGCCAGGATCGCCGGATCCTTCGGCTTGCGTGCTTCGAACAGGTCGGCGACGCGCGGCAGACCGCCGGTGATGTCGCGGGTCTTGGAGGCTTCCTGCGGCACCTTGGTGACCACGTCGCCCACGCCGACGGGCGCGCCGTCCTGCAGGTTGACGACGGAGCGCGGCGGCAGCAGGTACTGCGCCGGCAGGTCGGTACCCGGGATGCTCAGGTCCTTGCCGTCCTTGTCCACGATGCGGACGATCGGACGCAGGTCCTTGCCCTGCGAGCCACGACGCTTCGGATCGGTGATCTCGCGCGAGGCCAGGCCGGTCAGTTCGTCGGTCTTCTCGATGACGGTGACGCCGTCGACGAAGTCCACGAAGCGCACGAAACCGGCCACTTCCGACACGATCGGGTGGTTATGCGGATCCCAGTTCGCCACGGCCTGGCCGGCGGTGATCTGGTCGCCGTCCTTGACGGTGATGGTGGCGCCGTACGGCAGCTTGTAGCGCTCGCGCTCGCGGCCGTGGCCATCGAGCACCGACAGTTCGCCCGAACGCGAGACCGCGACCAGGCTGCCATTGGCATGCTCGACGAACTTCAGGTTGTTGAACTTGATCGAGCCGGTCGTCTTGACGGTGATGTTGTCCACCGCCGCCGCACGCGAGGCCGCGCCACCGATGTGGAACGTACGCATGGTCAGCTGGGTGCCGGGCTCGCCGATCGACTGCGCGGCGATGACGCCGACCGCTTCGCCGATGTTGACGATGTGGCCACGGGCCAGGTCGCGACCGTAGCAGTGCGCGCAGACGCCGAACTCGGATTCGCAGGTGATGGTGGAACGCACCTTCAGGGACTGCACGCCGGCATCTTCCAGCTTCTGCACCCAGGCTTCGTCCAGCAGCGTGTTGCGGGTGACGATCGGATCCTCGTCGTTGCCCGGCAGGAACACGTCCTCGGCCACGATGCGGCCCAGCACGCGGTCGCGCAGCGGCTCGACCACGTCGCCGCCTTCCACGATCGGGGTCATGGTGAGGCCTTCGGCGCCACCGCAATCGACTTCGGTGATCACCACGTCCTGCGCCACGTCGACCAGGCGACGGGTCAGGTAACCCGAGTTCGCCGTCTTCAGCGCGGTATCGGCCAGACCCTTACGGGCACCGTGGGTGGAGTTGAAGTACTCCTGCACGTTCAGGCCTTCGCGGAAGTTCGCCTTGATGGGCGTCTCGATGATCGAACCGTCGGGACGGGCCATCAGGCCGCGCATGCCGGCCAGCTGACGGATCTGCGCCTGGCTACCACGGGCGCCGGAGTCGGCCATGATGTACAGCGAGTTCATCGACTTCTCGTTGATGGTCTCGCCCTTGGCGTTCTTCACCTTGTCGGTACCGATGGTGTCCATCATCGCCTTGGCGATGCGCTCGTTGGTGCGCGACCAGATGTCGACCACCTTGTTGTAGCGCTCGCCGGCGGTGACCAGACCGCTCTGGTACTGCTCCTGGATCTCCAGCACTTCCTGCTCGGCTTCGCCCAGGATGCCCTTTTTCTCGGCCGGGATCAGCATGTCGTCGATGCCGATCGAGACGCCGGCGCGCGTGGCGTACGCGAAGCCGGTGTACATCAGCTTGTCGGCGAACACGACCGTGTCCTTCAGGCCCAGCATGCGGTAGCTGGAGTTGATCAGGCGGCTGATGGCCTTCTTGTTCAACTCGGTGTTGGCCAGCGCGAACGGCAGGCCTTCCGGCAGGATCTCGGCCAGCAGCGCGCGACCGATCGTGGTGTCCACGATGCTGGTCTGCTTGCTGCGGTTGCCGTCCTCGTCGATCACGGTGCCGCTGATGCGGACCTTGACCTTCGCATGCAGTTCGACGGCGCGGTTGTCGTAGGCGCGCTTGACCTCGGCGATGTTGGCGAACGCCATGCCCTCGCCCTTCTTGTTCTCCAGGGCGCGGGTCATGTAGTACAGGCCCAGCACCACGTCCTGCGACGGCACGATGATCGGCTCGCCGTTGGCCGGCGACAGGATGTTGTTGGAGGACATCATCAGCGCGCGCGCTTCCAGCTGGGCTTCCAGCGAGAGCGGCACGTGGACGGCCATCTGGTCACCGTCGAAGTCGGCGTTGAACGCGGTGCAGACCAGGGGGTGCAGCTGGATGGCCTTGCCTTCGATCAGCACCGGCTCGAACGCCTGGATGCCCAGGCGGTGCAGCGTCGGCGCGCGGTTCAGCAGGACCGGATGCTCGCGGATGACCTCTTCCAGGATGTCCCAGACTTCGGCTTCTTCGCGCTCGACCAGCTTCTTGGCGGCCTTGATGGTGGTGGCCAGGCCACGACGCTGCAGCTTGGCGAACACGAACGGCTTGAACAGCTCGAGCGCCATCTTCTTCGGCAGGCCGCACTCGTGCAGGCGCAGGGTCGGGCCGACCACGATGACCGAACGGCCCGAGTAGTCGACGCGCTTGCCCAGCAGGTTCTGGCGGAAGCGACCCTGCTTGCCCTTGATCATGTCGGCCAGCGACTTGAGCGGGCGCTTGTTGGTGCCGGTGATGGCACGGCCGCGACGACCGTTGTCCATCAGGGCGTCAACCGACTCCTGCAGCATGCGCTTCTCGTTGCGCACGATGATGTCGGGCGCGTTGAGCTCCAGCAGGCGGCGCAGGCGGTTGTTGCGGTTGATGACGCGGCGGTACAGGTCGTTCAGGTCGGAGGTCGCGAAGCGGCCGCCGTCCAGCGGCACCAGCGGACGCAGGTCCGGCGGCAGCACCGGCAGCACGGTCATGACCATCCATTCCGGACGGTTGCCCGACTCCAGGAAGGCTTCCATCAGCTTGATGCGCTTGGTGAGGCGCTTGAGCTTGGTCTCGGAGTTGGTGCTGGCGATCTCTTCGCGCAGGTTCACCATCTCGGCCTGCAGGTCGATCGTGCGCAGCAGGTCGTAGACCGCTTCTGCGCCCATGGCGGCGTCGAAATCGTCGCCATGCTCCTGGCGCGCCTGCATGAACTGCTCTTCGGTGAGCAGCTGGCGGCGCTCGAGCGAGGTCAGACCCGGCTCGGTGACGACATACGCTTCGAAGTACAGCACGCGCTCGATGTCGCGCAGGGTCATGTCCAGCATCAGGCCGATGCGCGACGGCAGCGACTTCAGGAACCAGATGTGCGCGACCGGGCTGGCCAGGTCGATGTGGCCCATGCGCTCGCGGCGCACCTTGGCCAGGGTCACTTCCGTGCCGCACTTTTCGCAGACCACGCCGCGGTGCTTCATGCGCTTGTACTTGCCGCACAGGCACTCGTAGTCCTTGATCGGGCCGAAGATGGCCGAGCAGAACAGGCCGTCGCGCTCGGGCTTGAACGTGCGGTAGTTGATGGTTTCCGGCTTCTTCACTTCGCCGAAGGACCACGAGCGGATCAGGTCCGGCGAGGCCAGCGCGATCTTGATCGCGTCGAAGTCCAGCGTCTGGCGCTGCTGGTTGAAGAGGTTGAGCAGGTCTTTCATTTTGTTTCTCCGTCAGGAGGAATCTTTGTCGGGGGCGGGTTGACCGTGTTCGCAAGGCGCGGAGGCAACGGAGTGCGTCCGCGCCGTCGCGATCAGTCTTCCAGTTCCATGTTGATGGCGAGCGAGCGGATTTCCTTCACCAGCACGTTGAAGGATTCCGGCATGCCCGCGACCATCTCGTGGGCACCATCGACGATGTTCTTGTACATCTGGTTGCGGCCCTGCACGTCGTCCGACTTGACCGTCAGCATTTCCTGCAGGGTGTGCGCTGCGCCATAGGCTTCCAGCGCCCAGACTTCCATTTCACCGAAGCGCTGGCCACCGAACTGCGCCTTGCCGCCCAGCGGCTGCTGGGTGACGAGCGAGTACGGACCGGTGGAACGCGCGTGCATCTTGTCGTCCACCAGGTGGTTCAGCTTCAGCATGTGCATGTAGCCGACCGTGGTGTGGCGATCGAACGCCTCACCGGTGCGGCCGTCGAACAGCTGGGTCTGGCCGCTGATCGGCAGGTCCGCGAGTTCGAGCATGTGCTTGATCTCGGTTTCCGCCGCGCCGTCGAACACCGGGGTGGCCATCGGCACGCCGTCGGTCAGGTTCTTGGCCAGCGCGATCAGTTCGGCGTCGCTGAACTGGTCCAGGTCCACGCGGTCCTCGCCCAGCTTCTGGTCGTGGTTGTAGATCTGGGTCAGGAACTTGCGCAGGTCGGCAACCTTGGCCTGAGCTTCCAGCATGTCCTGGATCTTCTTGCCCAGCCCCTTCGCGGCCCAGCCGAGGTGCACTTCCAGCACCTGGCCGATGTTCATACGCGACGGCACGCCCAGCGGGTTCAGCACGATGTCCACGGTCTCGCCGGTGGCCATGTACGGCATGTCCTCGACGGGCACGATGGTCGACACGACACCCTTGTTGCCGTGGCGGCCGGCCATCTTGTCGCCCGGCTGGATGCGGCGCTTCACGGCCAGGTAGACCTTGACCATCTTCAGCACGCCCGGGGCGAGGTCGTCGCCGGCGGTGATCTTGCCGCGCTTGTCGGCGAAGCGGCGCTCGAACTCCTTCTCGTGCGCCTGGATCTGCATCTGGGCGCGCTCGATGGCGTCGGACGCGTCATCGTCCTTCATGCGCAGGGTGAACCACTCGGCCTTCTTCAGCCCGTCCAGGTAGGCGTCGGTGATCGCGTCGCCCTTCTTCAGGCCGGCCGGGCCGCCGTTGGCGACCTTGCCGAGCAGCTGCGAGCGCAGGCGGGCGTAGATGGCGCCTTCCAGGATGCGGAACTGGTCGTCGAAGTCCTTCTTGACGCGCTTGATCTCGTTTTCCTCGATCTGGCGCGCGCGCTTGTCCTTCTCGATGCCGTCGCGGGTGAAGACCTGCACGTCGATGACGGTGCCGTCCATGCCCGGGGGCACGCGCAGCGAGCTGTCCTTCACGTCCGAGGCCTTCTCGCCGAAGATCGCGCGCAGCAGCTTCTCTTCCGGGGTCAGCTGGCTCTCGCCCTTCGGCGTCACCTTGCCCACCATGATGTCGCCGGCGCGCACTTCGGCGCCGATGTACACCACGCCGCTCTCGTCGAGGCGGTTCAGCGCCTGCTCGGAGACGTTCGGGATGTCGGCGGAGATTTCCTCCGGGCCCAGCTTGGTGTCGCGCGCGACGCAGGTCAGCTCTTCGATGTGGATCGTGGTGTAGCGATCCTCTTCCACCACGCGCTCGGAGAGCAGGATGGAGTCTTCGAAGTTGTAGCCGTTCCACGGCATGAACGCGATCAGCATGTTCTGGCCCAGCGCCAGCTCGCCGATGTCGGTCGAGGGACCGTCGGCCAGCACGTCGCCGCGCGCGACCACGTCACCCACGTTCACCAGCGGACGCTGGTTGATGCAGGTGTTCTGGTTGGAGCGCGTGTACTTGATCAGCGAATAGATGTCGACGCCGGCATCGGTTTCGCCGGAGATCTCGATTTCGTTGACCTTCACCACGATGCGGCCGGCGTCGATCTGCTCGACCACGCCGCCACGGCGGGCGTTCACGGTCACGCCCGAGTCGCGCGCCACGGCGCGCTCGATGCCGGTACCGACCAGCGGCTTCTGCGCACGCAGCGTCGGCACGGCCTGGCGCTGCATGTTGGCGCCCATCAGTGCGCGGTTGGCGTCGTCGTGCTCCAGAAACGGGACCAGCGCCGCTGCGACCGACACGGTCTGCATCGGCGAGACGTCCATGTAGTCCACTTCGCTCGGCGGCTTCAGCAGGGACTCGCCCTGGTAGCGGCAAGGCACGAACTGCTCGGTCAGGCGGCTCTTGGCGTCATGCAGCGCGTTGGCCTGCGCGATGACGTACTCGTTCTCCTCGATCGCCGACAGGTATTCGATCTCGTCGGTGATCGTGCCGTCCACGACCTTGCGGTACGGCGTCTCGAGGAAGCCGTAGCCGTTGGTGCGCGCGTACACGGCCAGCGAGTTGATCAGGCCGATGTTCGGGCCTTCCGGCGTCTCGATGGTGCAGACGCGGCCGTAGTGGGTCGGGTGCACGTCGCGCACTTCGAAGCCGGCGCGCTCGCGGGTCAGACCGCCCGGGCCGAGGGCCGAGACGCGACGCTTGTGCGTGACTTCCGACAGCGGGTTGTTCTGGTCCATGAACTGCGACAGCTGCGAGGAGCCGAAGAACTCCTTGATCGCGGCCGCCACCGGCTTGGCGTTGATCAGTTCCTGCGGGGTCAGGCCCTCGGACTCGGCCATCGACAGGCGCTCCTTCACGGCGCGCTCGACGCGGACCAGGCCCACGCGGAAGACGTTCTCGGCCATTTCGCCGACCGAACGCACGCGGCGGTTGCCCAGGTGGTCGATGTCGTCCACGGTGCCGCGGCCGTTGCGGATCTCGGTCAGGACCTTGATGACGTCCAGGATGTCGGAGGTTTCGCCCAGCTCGGCGACCAGGCGCTTGGCCTCTTCGTCGTTGCGCGCGCCGAAGTACTTCTTGTCGTACAGCACGGCTTCGCCGGTGGTTTCCTTGCGGCCCACGCGACGGTTGAACTTCATGCGGCCGACGTTCGACAGGTCGTAGCGCTCGAACGTGAAGAACAGGTTGTGGAACAGGTTCTGCGCGGCATCCTTGGTCGGCGGCTCGCCCGGGCGCATCATGCGATAGATCTCGACCAGCGCTTCCAGCTGGGTCTTGGTCGGGTCGATGCGCAGGGTGTTGGACAGGTACGGGCCACGGTCCAGGTCGTTGACCCACAGCGTGCCCACGGCGTCCACGCCGGCCTTGCGGAACTTGGCCAGCTGGTCGTCGGTGACTTCGTCGTTGGCGGCGGCCAGCAGCTCGCCCGTGTTGGCGTCGATCACGTCGTGCGACAGGATGCGGCCCACGAGGTATTCGTCCGGCACGGCCAGGGCGGCGATGCCCGACTGTTCCAGCTGCTTCACGTGGCGCGCGGTGATGCGCTTGCCGGCTTCCACGATGACCTTGTCACCGTCCGCCAGGTCGAAGTTCAGCGTCTCGCCGCGCAGGCGCTCGGCGACCAGTTCCAGTTGCACGCCTTCGGGCAGGATGTGGAACGTGTTGACGTCGAAGAATTCGTTGAGCATCTCCTCGTTGGAGTAGCCCAGCGCGCGCAGCAGGATCGAGACCGGCAGCTTGCGGCGGCGGTCGATACGCGTGAACAGCGCGTCCTTCGGGTCGAACTCGAAGTCCAGCCAGGAGCCGCGGTAAGGGATGATGCGGGCGCTGTACAGCAGCTTGCCCGAGCTGTGGGTCTTGCCACGGTCGTGGTCGAAGAACACGCCCGGCGAACGGTGCAGCTGCGACACGATGACGCGCTCGGTGCCGTTCACGATGAAGGTGCCGTTGTCGGTCATGAGCGGGATCTCGCCCAGGTAGACCTCCTGCTCCTTCACGTACTTGATGGCCTTGGTGGACGACTCGCGGTCGTAGATCACCAGGCGCACGGTGACGCGCAGCGGGGCGCCGTAGCTCAGGCCACGGTTGCGGCACTCGCGCTCGTCGAACACGGGCTCGCCCAGCTTGTAGCCGACGTATTCCAGCGCGGCGTTGCCGCTGTAGCTGACGATCGGGAAGACCGACTTCAGCGCCGCGTGCAGGCCCTTGTCGTCGCGCTTGGCGGGATCGGCATGCTCCTGCAGGAACTCGCGGTAGGAATCGACCTGGATGGCCAGCAGGAACGGGACCTCGAGGATCGACCGCTGCTTGCCGAAATCCTTGCGGATGCGCTTCTTTTCGGTGAACGAATATGTCGTCATGTGACTGTGCCTTTGGCAGCGTGGGGCGCGCGTCCGCGACCGCACGGGGGGACATTCTTTCGAACGGGTGAATTTTCAGTTGGAAGTCGCTGGTATTGCCGGCACCAGCACGCCTTCTGCCGCTACTTCCAACTACAAACTCGCGTTTACATCGCTACGTCTTGAAACGACCGAAGGCCAGGGGCTTTCGCCCCCGGCCTCGGGTTGTCGCCTGAGCAATCCGGCGACAGATACGGCTTACTTGACTTCGACGCTCGCACCAGCGGCTTCGAGATCCTTCTTGAACTTGTCGGCGTCTTCCTTCGACACGGCTTCCTTCAGGACGCCGCCGGCCTCGGTGAGGTCCTTGGCTTCCTTCAGGCCCAGGCCGGTGATGGCGCGAACGGCCTTGATCACGTCGACCTTCTTGGCGCCGGCATCCTTCAGGATGACGGTGAATTCGGTCTGCTCTTCGACCGGGGCGGCGGCGGCGGCCGGACCGGCAGCGGCGACGACCGGGGCGGCGGCGGAGACGCCGAACTTCTCTTCGATGGCCTTGACCAGCTCCATCACTTCCATCAGGGTCTTGCCGGCAATGGCGTCGACGATCTGTTCGTTGGAAAGGGACATTGTGTTTACCTTTGGAAATTATCTGGGATTAGGGTTCGTAGAACCGTAGAAGACGTCGAATCAGGCTTCAGCCGGGGCTTCGGCAACGGCTTCCGCCGGTGCTTCGCCACCACCCTGCTTGTCGGCCACGGCCTTGACGGCGCGGGCGAACATCGAGGCGGGTTCGGCCAGGACGCGTGCCAGCATGGCCAGGGCCTGATCGCGGGTCGGCAGCGACGCCAGGACTTCCACATGGCTGGCCGGATACAGCTGGCCACCCACGGAGACGACCTTCGGCTGCAGCTTGTCGTTACCCTTGGCGAATTCCTTGATCAGGCGACCGGCGGCGCCGGGCTCCTCGGTCGAAAACGCATACAGCAGCGGACCGACGAGCTTGTCCTGGACAACCTCGAACTCGGTACCGGCCACGGCACGCACGGCCAGCGTGTTCTTGACAACCTTCAAGTACACGCCGGTCTCGCGGGCCTTCTTGCGCATCGCGGTCATTTGGGTGACCGAGGTGCCTGCGTATTCGGCGGCGACCAGGGAGTGCGCCTTGGCGGCGACGTCTGCCAGTTCGGCGACTACTTCTTGCTTCTGGGACAGATTGAGAGCCATACACTCCTCACTTATTGACTCCGCTCGCGGCTCCTGCCGCTCGCGGTCCTGGACGGCACCCCTCCGTGGGTACCGGGGACGCAGAGGTCCCGGCGGTGGCCTGTCTGACTGGCGACCTTGCGGTCGTGCTCCAGAAAACTTCCAGAAGGCGGCACCATCTACGCAGGCGCATTCCCGGAGGAACGGATTAAGCGATCCCGCTAGCCACGACGGCGATTCCCTGCCAGCACGAGCTTCCCTGCCCGTCGTCGTTGCGCGCTGACCGCACCTGCGGTCTTTGACGGCTGTCGCTTGCACCGGGGTTCCGGCCTGGGCGACTGCCCTCAAAATTCGTTGCGCCCTGCCCCGCGTCGCGGGACAGGGATGAAGCGATTACTTCAGGGACAGCGAGGACTGGTCCACGGTCACGCCGGGGCCCATGGTCGAGCTGACCGAGATCTTCTGCAGGTACTGACCCTTGGAGGTGGCCGGCTTGGCCTTCACCAGATCGATCAGCAGCGCCTGCAGGTTCGACTTCAGCGCTTCGTCGTCGAAGCTGGCCTTGCCGATCGTGCAATGGATGATGCCCGCCTTGTCGGTGCGGTAACGCACCTGGCCCGACTTGGCGTTCTTCACCGCCTCGGCCGGGTTCGGGGACACGGTGCCGACCTTCGGGTTCGGCATCAGGCCGCGCGGGCCCAGGACCGTACCCAGCTTGCCGACCACGCGCATCGCGTCCGGCGTGGCGATGACCACGTCGTAGTTGATGTCGCCGGCCAGCATCTTCTCGGCTAGGTCGTCCATGCCGACGGCTTCGGCGCCAGCGGCGGCGGCTTCGTCAGCCTTGGCGCCGGCCGGGGCGAACACCGCCACGCGGACCGACTTGCCGGTGCCGGCGGGCAGCACGGTGGAGCCACGGACCTGCTGGTCCGACTTCTTGGCGTCCACACCCAGGCGCACGGCGACGTCGACGGACTCGACGAACTTCGACTTCACCGCGGTCTTGATGATCTTCAGGGCCTCGTCAATGGCGTACGCCTTGCCGGGGGTCACGGCGGCCAGGATGGCCTTCTGTCGCTTGTTCTGTGCCATCTCTTAACCCTCTACCGTCAGGCCCATGGAGCGGGCCGAACCCGCGATCGTGCGCACCGCTGCGTCCAGGTCGGCCGCGGTCAGGTCGGGTTCCTTCGCCTTGGCGATGTCCTCGAGCTGCTTGCGGGTGACCTTGCCCACCTTCTCGGTGTTCGGGCGCTTGGAGCCGGACGTGATGCCGACGGCCTTCTTCAGCAGGATCGACGCCGGCGGCGTCTTCGTGATGAAGGTGAAGGTACGGTCGGAATAGGCCGTGATGACCACCGGAATCGGCAGACCCGGCTCCAGCTTCTGCGTGGCGGCGTTGAACGCCTTGCAGAATTCCATGATGTTCAGGCCGCGCTGACCCAGCGCAGGACCGACCGGCGGCGAGGGGTTGGCCTGACCGGCCTTCACCTGCAGCTTGATGTAACCGACAACTTTCTTTGCCATGTGAGTACTCTCCGGGTGCTAGCGCCTGTGAAGGCTCCCCATCGGACCGGGAAAATCACGCGTCCCGGCATCGCGTATCTCGAACGCGCCAATGGCCGCCCTGAGGCGGCCATGGCTCCTGAGCGGCTCAGCCGTTCAGGGAGCCGCGCAGTATAACAGGTTTTGGCGTACCCGCCCGGGCGGGTACGACCGCCGGCTCAGGCCTTCTCGACCTGGCCGAACTCCAGCTCCACCGGGGTGGAGCGACCGAAGATCAGCACCGCGACGCGCAGGCGGCTCTTCTCGTAATTGACTTCCTCGACCACGCCGTTGAAGTCGTTGAACGGACCGTCGGTGACGCGGACCATCTCGCCCGGCTCGAACAGCACCTTGGGCTTGGGCTTCTCGACGCCTTCCTGGACGCGGTCCAGGATGGCCGCAGCCTCTTCGTCGCGGATGGGCAGCGGACGGTCGGCGGTGCCGCCGATGAAACCCAGCACCTTCGAGGTGTCCTTCACCAGGTGCCAGCTCTCGCTGTCCATGCGCGGGATGCCGCCTTCGTCATGGGTCTCGATCTGCACCAGCACGTAGCCGGGGAAGAACTTGCGCTCGGAACGGCGCTTCTGGCCGGAGCGCATCTCCACGACCTCTTCGGTCGGGACCAGCACGTCGCCGAACTTCTCCTGCATGCTGTCGCGGACGATGCGATCGCGCAGGGCCTGGGCTACCGACTTCTCGAAGCCCGAATAAGCATGGACGACATACCAACGCTTCACTGCGACGCTCTCCTTAACGGCCAAAATTCAGGAACAGCTCGATCGCCTTCTGGATGGCGAAATCGAAGCCGGCCAGGATCAGGCTGAGCAGGATGACCACGACGATGACCACCCACGTCGTGCGGGTCGCCTCCTCGCGGGTCGGCCACACCACTTTGCGCAGCTCGAAACGGGACTCTGCCAGGAACTCGCGCGTGTCGCGGCCCTTGGCGGTACCCAGGAACACCAGCGCGCCCAGCACGAGGCCCGCGACCACCGCCAGCGAACGCAGCGGCGTGGCCCATTGGCCGTTGAAGAACCACCAGGCCACCAGGCCCGCGACGACCAGCGCAAGCGCCAGCACGTACTTGGCGATATCGCCCGCGGAGGTGGCGGCCGCCTTGGATTGTTCGACCTTGCTGTTCAAGTCAGTGTCGCTCTTTGCTCTGAAGGGAGTGACGGGAATCCCGCACTCCGGGGAAGGAAGTGGCACGCCAGGAGGGACTCGAACCCCCAACCTGCGGTTTTGGAGACCGCTGCTCTGCCAATTGAGCTACTGGCGTATCGGTACGGCTACAACCTTCCCTTAGACGGCGAAGGCGGACCGAGGTTCCGGCCCGCCCTTCGCGCTATCCGGCGAACCCGTCGCCGGGACCGCAGGGGCTTACTTGATGATCTTGGCGACCACGCCGGCGCCGACGGTACGGCCGCCTTCGCGGATCGCGAAACGCAGGCCTTCGTCCATCGCCACCGGGTTGATCAGGGTGACCACCATCTTCACGTTGTCGCCCGGCATCACCATCTCGACGCCTTCCGGCAGCTGCACCGCACCGGTGATGTCGGTCGTGCGGAAGTAGAACTGCGGACGGTAGCCCTTGAAGAACGGCGTGTGGCGGCCGCCCTCGTCCTTGCTCAGCACGTAGACTTCGGACTCGAACTCGGTGTGCGGGGTGATCGAACCGGGCTTGGCCAGCACCTGGCCACGCTCCACGTCGTCACGCTTGGTGCCGCGCAGCAGCAGACCGGCGTTGTCGCCCGCCTGGCCCTGGTCCAGCAGCTTGCGGAACATTTCCACGCCCGTGACCGTGGTCTTCTGGGTCGGACGGATACCGACGATTTCGATTTCGTCGCCCACCTTGATGATGCCGCGCTCGATACGGCCGGTCACCACGGTGCCGCGGCCCGAGATCGAGAACACGTCTTCCACCGGCATCAGGAACGGCTTGTCGATGTCGCGTTCCGGGGTCGGGATCCAGGTGTCCAGCGCGTCCACCAGCTTCAGGATCGCCGGCACGCCGATCTCGCTCTGGTCGCCTTCCAGCGCCAGACGGGCCGAGCCCGAGATGATCGGGGTGTCGTCGCCCGGGAACTCGTACTTGCTCAGCAGTTCACGGACTTCCATCTCCACCAGCTCCAGCAGCTCGGCGTCGTCCACCATGTCGGCCTTGTTCAGGAACACGACGATGTACGGCACGCCCACCTGGCGCGACAGCAGGATGTGCTCGCGCGTCTGCGGCATCGGGCCGTCAGCGGCCGAGCACACCAGAATCGCGCCGTCCATCTGGGCAGCACCGGTGATCATGTTCTTCACGTAGTCGGCGTGGCCCGGGCAATCCACGTGCGCGTAGTGGCGCGCAGCAGATTCATATTCCACGTGCGCCGTCGAAATCGTGATGCCGCGCGCCTTCTCTTCCGGCGCCGCGTCGATCGCGTCGTACGCCTTGAACTCGCCACCGAAACGCTCCGCGCCAATCTTCGTCAGCGCCGCCGTCAGCGTCGTCTTGCCGTGGTCAACGTGGCCAATCGTGCCCACGTTCACGTGCGGCTTGGTGCGTTCGAATTTACCCTTTGCCATGGCTGCTAGTTCTCGAGTGGATCGTCAATGGGAAGTGGTGCTCACGAAAGGAATCGAACCTTCGACCTCCTCCTTACCAAGGAGGTGCTCTACCGACTGAGCTACGTGAGCGTGAAACCGTTTGGTGTTGCCTGGACTTGCTGCAGACCCTGTACTGGCGTTCAGTGGAGCGGGAGACGGGAATCGAACCCGCACTAGTAGCTTGGAAGGCTACAGTTCTACCATTGAACTACTCCCGCACCGGGAGACCACACAACTCAAAACAACAACGAAAAACTGGTGGAGGGAGGTGGATTCGAACCACCGAAGGCGTAAGCCAGCAGATTTACAGTCTGCCCCCGTTGGCCGCTTGGGTATCCCTCCGGGATCACCGGACTGACCGGCCGGGCGGCCAAATCAAACCAGGGTGAAACAGCCCGAGATTTTGGCGTGTACGGGACCGTCTGTCAACGCGCCCGACGCACTTTTTTCTCAGACGTTGAACCGGAAATGGAGGACATCGCCCTCCTGCACGCGGTACTCCTTGCCTTCCAGCCGCAGGCGGCCGGCGTCGCGCGCCCCGGCTTCGCCCCGGTACTTGAGGAAGTCGTCGAACGCGATGGTCTCGGCGCGGATGAAGCCCTTCTCGAAATCCGTATGGATGACCGCCGCCGCCTGGGGCGCGGTCGAACCGGCCTTCACCGTCCAGGCCCGCACTTCCTTCACGCCCGCGGTGAAGTAGGTCTGCAGGCCCAGCAGTGTGTACGCAGCCCGGATGACCCGGTTCAGACCGGGCTCGTCCAGGCCGAGGTCGGTCAGGAAGGCGTCCCGGTCAGCGTCGTCCAGCTGGGACAGCTCTTCCTCGATGGCGGCCGACACCGGCACCACCTGGGCACCTTCGGTCACGGCGCGGGCGCGCACGGCCTCCAAGTGCGGGTTGTTCTCGAAGCCGTCCTCCAGCACGTTGGCCACGTACATCACCGGCTTCAGGGTCAGCAGGAACAGGTCGCGGACCAGCGCCTTCTCTTCCTCGTCCAGACCCAGCGCGCGGCCCGGCTTGCCGTCGTTGAGGCCGGCCTGCAGCTTCTGCAGCACGGGCTTGCGGGCGATGGCGTCCTTCTCCCCCGCCTTGGCCGAGCGCTCGGCCCGGTTCAGCGCCTTTTCCACGCTCTCCAGGTCGGCCAGCGCCAGTTCGGTATCGATGGTCTCGATATCCGAGATCGGGTCGATCCGGTTGTTGACGTGAATGACGTCGTCGTTCTCGAAGCAGCGGACCACGTGGGTGATCGCATCGACCTCACGGATGTGGGCCAGGAACTTGTTGCCCAGGCCTTCGCCACTGGCCGCGCCCGCCACCAGGCCGGCGATGTCGACGAACTCCACCGCGGTCGGGATGACCTTCTGCGGCTTCACGATGTCGGCGAGCTGATTGAGGCGCAGGTCCGGCACCGGCACCACGCCGACGTTCGGCTCGATGGTGCAGAACGGGAAGTTGGCCGCGGCGATGCCCGCCTTGGTCAGCGCGTTGAACAGGGTCGACTTGCCGACGTTCGGCAGGCCGACGATGCCGCATTTGATGCCCATGTCGTGAATCCATCTGGATGATTCGGGATTCGGGACTCACGGCACCGGCCGGAATCCCGAATCCCCAATCGGCCTTCAGGCCTTGGAGGTGTGCAACCGCTTCATCGCTTCGCTGACATCGCCCTGCACCGCCAGCGGCAACGCATCCAGCGCGTCGTCGATGGCCCGCGCGATCAGGATCTCGTCGTCCTTGCCGGGCTTGCCCAGCACCCAGCCGGTCACCCGGTCCTTGTGCCCGGGATGGCCGATGCCGATCCGCAGGCGATGGAACTTGCCGTGACCCAGGTGCTGGATGGTGTCGCGCAACCCATTCTGGCCACCGTGGCCGCCGTCGAACTTCAGCCGCGCCGTGCCCGGCGCCAGATCCAGCTCGTCGTGCGCCAGCAGGGCTTCCTCGGGCGCGATCTTCCAGAACCGCAGCGCCGCGGCGACCGACTTGCCGCTCAGGTTCATGTAGGTGGCCGGCTTCAACAGCCAGACCGGCTGCCCCGCCACGATGACCTTGGCGGTCTCGCCGAACAGCTTGCTCTCCAGGCCGAACCGCTCACCCTGCCGTTCCGCCAGGGCGTCGACAAAATGGAACCCGGCGTTGTGCCGGGTTCGGGCATGTTCGGCACCGGGATTGCCCAGTCCGACGATGAGGCGCAAGCCTGCCATGGGGACGCACCGCGCACCTGCGCCCGCGCGAGCGGGCGCAGGTTCACGCGATTACTTGTCGTCCTTCTTGGCGACCTTCGAGGCCGGCACTTCGGCCGATTCCGCCGGGGCTTCTTCGGTCTCTTCCTTGCCGTGCTTGGCGATCACGACGGCGACGTCGTGTTCCTTGCCCAGCTTCAGCTCGGGGATCGACACGCCGGCCGGCAGCTTGACGTCGGACAGGTGGACCACCGCGCCGATGGCCAGGTCGGCCAGGTCGATCTCGATGAATTCCGGCAGGTCCTTCGGCAGGCACTCGACGACGACTTCGTTCAGCTCATGCGTCACGACGACCTCGGCCGACTTGCCGGCGGGCGACTTGTCCTCGTTGAGGAAGTGCAGCGGCACCGCGGTGCGCAGCGTCTCGTTCTCGTTCACGCGCTGGAAGTCCAGGTGCATGATCTGCTGCTTGAACGGGTGGCGCTGCATGTCGCGCAGCAGGACCTTCTGGATGTCGCCGTTGAGGCTCAGGTCCAGGATCGACGCGTAGAACCAGTCGTGCTGGGAGGCCAGCCAGACTTCGTTGTGGTTCAGCTGGATGCTGACCGGCTTGAGTTCGCCACCGTAGACGATGGCAGGCACGGTGCCCGCGTGACGGAGGCGGCGGCTCGCACCCTTACCCTCGTCTGCGCGGCGCTCGACCTTGATTTCATGTGTCTTAGCCATTTGCTTCACTACCTAGGTTGTTGGACCGCCTTTCGGCGATCTGATGAAGGCTCATCCGCGACCAGATGAACCCGGAAAGCCACGCCCCGTTGGACCGGCGCGCAGCGAAGACTCAATCCACGTACAGCGAACTGACCGACTCGCCGAAGGCGATGCGGCGGATCGTTTCCGCCAGCAGTTCCGCCACCGACAGCTGGCGGATCTTGCTGCAGCCCTGCGCCTGCGGCGAGAGCGGGATGGTATCGGTGACGACGAGTTCGTCGAGCACCGAGTTGTTCAGATTGTCCACCGCCGGGCCCGAGAGCACGGGATGGGTGCAGTACGCCGCCACCTTGTTGGCGCCGTGCTGCTTCAGCGCAGCCGCGGCGGCGCAGAGGGTGCCGGCGGTATCGACGATGTCGTCCACCAGCACGCAGTCCTTGCCTTCCACGTCGCCGATGATGTTCATCACCGTGGCGACGTTGGCGCGCGGACGGCGCTTGTCGATGATCGCCAGATCGGCGTCATCGAGGCGCTTGGCCACCGCACGGGCGCGCACCACGCCACCGACGTCGGGCGACACGACCAGCAGGTTCTCCGTGCCGTAGGCGCGCCAGATGTCGGCCAGCAGCAGCGGGGACGCGTACACGTTGTCGACCGGGATGTCGAAGAATCCCTGGATCTGGTCCGCGTGCAGATCCACCGTCAGCACACGATCCGCGCTCACCGCGCCGAACATCTTCGCCGCCACCTTCGCCGTGATCGGCACGCGCGAGGAACGCATGCGGCGATCCTGGCGGGCATAGCCGAAGTACGGCACCACCGCGGTGACGCTGCTGGCCGATGCGCGCTTCAGCGCGTCGATCAGGACCAGCAGTTCCACCAGGTTCTCGGCGCTCGGCGCGCAGGTCGGCTGCACGACGAACACTTCCTGCCGGCGCACGTTTTCCTGGATCTCGACCTGCACTTCGCCGTCGGAGAACCGGGACACCAGCGCCTTGCCGGGACGCACGCCCAACTCGCGGCAGATGCTGTTCGCCAACGGCTTGTTGGCGTTGCCGGAGAACACGAGCAGGTTGCGTTCGTCTTGCATGGGTCGTCTCGGCGGATGCGGCTGGACTGATGGATTGGCAGGGGCGGAAGGATTCGAACCTACGAATGCCGGGATCAAAACCCGGTGCCTTAACCACTTGGCGACGCCCCTAGGCGTTTTTCTCCGTCCCGCGAACCTGCGCCAGCGCATCCAGCAGCGGCGAGCGCGCCGCGCCCTCCACCACCCAGGCACGAAGCCCGGCAGGCAGGGACGCCAGCGCAGCCTCGGCGGCGGCCCGGTCGGCGAACTCCACGAAGCAGCCGCCACCCGAGCCGGTCAGACGCGGCCGGCCGACGTGCGAAAGTGCCGAGAACACGGCCTCGATGGCAGGTTCACGGCGACGCACGACCGGCTCGAACGCATTGCCGAGCAATGATCCCGAAACGAAGTCCGATATTTTCGCGGGTGCAGCATCACGCGTCAAATCCGGGGACTGGAACAGGCCCGCGGTGGGCACGTGGACGCCGGGATCGACCAGCAGATACCAGGCCGGCGGGAGGTCCAGCGGGGCAAGAACCTCGCCCACGCCCTCGGCCCAGGCATTCTCACCACGGACAAAGACGGGGACGTCCGCGCCCAGGCCCAGGCCCAGTGCCGCGAGCCGGTCCACCCCAAGATTCGCGCCCCAGAGCCTGTCCAGCACGACCAGCGCCGTAGCGGCGTCGGAGGAACCGCCGCCGAAGCCTCCGCCGGTCGGAATCCGTTTTTCGACGCCGATATCGACACCTTGGGCGACATTAGATTCAGATTGAAGGAATTTCGCCGCCCTGACCAACAGGTCATCCGCTTCGGCCACGCCCGGCACCGAGTCGCCGACGCGACGCACCTGGCCATCGTCGCGCAGCCGCAGGTACACGGTGTCGCCCCACGCCAGGATCCGGAACACGGTCTGCAGCAGGTGATAGCCGTCGGCCCGGCGGCCGGTGATCTGGAGGAACAGGTTCAGCTTCGCGGGGGCCGGCCAGGCCGACCAGCCCTCGTCCGCGGGAAATCCAGTCACGGCTCCAACTGCCACTGGTCGATGGCGAGCTTGACCGTGGCGCCCTCACGCCGCGCTTCGATCCGGCGCGGCATGGCCGGCTGGGCACCTTCGGCAGGTATCCACTCCAGGTAGTCCACCCGCCATCCCCGCTGGCGCAGGGTACGCAGGTGCCCGTCGAGGCCGTATTCGGCGAGCTCGGTCGCCGCGACCGGATCCTCCAGACCGCGTGCCCACCGTGCCAGCGAAGCGACCGGGATACTCCATCCGGTGGCTTCGCCCAGCAGGCGTTCCGCATCAGCGCCTTCGCGCGTGCCGCCTTCGAGCCCTTCCAGCCGTCCCGCTCCGGAACCCAGGTCGCCGCTCAGTCGCCAGCTCTGCCGGGTCACCGGCGCACTGAGGGCGACTTCGTAAGCGGTTTCCGTCTGCTTCCAGTCGATGCGACCGCTGCCGCCTTTGCCGTTGGCGTTCACCGCCACGCGCCCGGCGAACGTCCAGTCCGTGCGCGCGTCCAGCCATGTCTGCCGGCCGGCCTGCGCGGTGCGTGCCGACGCCACGGCCGCCGGATCGGTCAGCACGGGCGCATCGGAGGCTGGGCCGCGCGTGGCGCAGCCCGCCATCGACAGGGCGAGCAGCCCTGCCGCAAGGAAACGATGCATGGTCATGCGCCCGTCTTCTCCAGCGCCCGCAACAGCGAGCGGTTCTCGGGATCGATCTTGCGCGCCTCTTCGAAGAACCGGCGCGCCTCGTCCTTCTGCCCCATCACCCACAGCACCTCGGCGACGTGCGCGGCGATCTCGGCATCCTTCTGCATCGTGAACGCGCGGCGCAGTTCCACCAGCGCCTCCGCATTCCGGCCCAGGCGATAGAGCACCCAGCCGTAACTGTCGATGATCGCGGCATCGTCGGGGGCGGCAGTGCGCGCGCGATCGATGAGCTCCAGGGCCTCCTGGTAGCGCGCGGTGCGGTCGGCCAGGGTGTAGCCCAACGCGTTCAAGGCCGCGACGTTGTCCGGCTCGATCACCAGGATGCGGCGGAAATCGGCCTCGGCATGCTCGATGCTGTCGCGGCGCTCCCACGCCAGGCCGCGCGAATAGAGCAGCGCCAGGTCGTCCGGATAGGCCGCCAGGCCGCGCGCGAACACGTCGAGCTCACCCTCGGCCTGACCGTCCTTCTGGCGCAGCTCGGCTTCCATCAGGTAGGCGTCGCGGCGTGCGCCGTCCTCGACGCTGGCGTCGGCCTGCAGCGCGCGCGCCTCGGCGAACGCCTCGTTCTTGCGATCCAGATCGAACAGCGCCGAGATCGCCCGCAACCTCGCTTCGGAGCGCTGCTCGCCGGCCGGCACGCTGCGGTACCAGGCCAAGGCTTCGTCGTGGCGCTTCAGGAACTCGGCCATCTGCCCCAGCAGCAAGCGCCGATCCGGACTGAACTCGGTGGGCTGGTCGGTGCCGTTCGCAGTCTTCTTCACTTCGTCGTAGAGCGCGGTCAGCGCCTCCGAATCCTCTGCCTTGGCCAGCAGGCGCGCGCGCAGGCCGTAGGTCAGCGTGTCCTGCGGACCCTGCCCCAGCGCGCGCGAGGCCGCCGCCGAATCGCCCAGGCGGTCGTATTCCTCGGCTAGTTTCAGGCGCAGCCCGCTGTCATCGGCCGCCTTGGGCAGCAGGCCGTCCAGCACCTTGCGGGCTTCGTCCTTGCGGTCCGCCTGGATGAACTGGCTGGCCTGCAGCAGCGCGACCTGGGGCTCGCCGGAGAAGCGCTTCACCACGTCGGCCACCATGCGCTCGGCCAGCGCCGGCTGATCGAGTTGCTGGGCCAGGCCGGTGAAGGCCAGCCATGCCTGCAGGGTGCCGGGAATGGCGCCGTCGTCGACCAGCTCGCGCAGCAGTCGTGCCGCCAGTTGCGGATCCTTGCCGCCGCTGGCCAGCGCCGTCAGCGCATGGCGCCAGCCCAGTTCTTCGGGCTCCCTCATCAGCGAGGCCAGCTCACGCCGTGCGGCCCGCGCCTGGCCCTGCCGCAGGGCGAGCGTGGCTTCCGCGCCACGCAGCGCCAGGGTACGGGGGGACCGGGCACGCCACAGCTTGAGGGCCTCGGCCGCGCGGGCGTCGTCCTTGGCCAGCAACGCGATGCGGGTGGCCCGCTCGGCCAGGCCGGCGTCGTCGTCGTCGCGGGCCGCCTCCAGATACCAGCGGGCGGCATCCGGCAACTGGCCGGCCTGCAGGGCGAATTCGCCCGCCATCACCGTGGTCAGCGCATCGTCCTTGCGCTCTGCGCGCGTGGTGGACGGTGCCGCCATCGCCAGCGGCGCCAGGGCCCCCAGGACCAGCGCGGCGAGCGTGGTACGAATCATTTCGGGCATGAAGGTCATGTCGGCCGTAAAATGGCGGCCCTGATGAGCCAGCAGCTTACTGCAAGCACCTGAACGATGACGTTGTGGGTCCTCGGATTGAACCACCAGACCGCGCCCGTCGACCTGCGCGAACGGGTGGCCTTCGACGCCGGCACGGTGCCGCATGCGTTGTCGTCGCTGCGCGCGTTGCCGGCAGTGGCGGAAGCGGCCCTGTTGTCCACCTGCAACCGCACCGAACTCTACGCCGTGGCCGAGGACGGCGACGTGCTGGCCAGCTGGCTGGCCACGCATGCCGAGGGGCTGGACGGCTATCTGTATCGCCACCGTGACGCGGACGCCGTGCGCCACCTGTTCCGGGTGGCGACGGGCCTGGATTCGATGGTGCTGGGCGAACCGCAGATCCTGGGCCAGGTGAAGGACGCCTGGGCCACCGCGCGCGAACACGGCGCGCTGGGCAACCGCCTGGACCGCCTGTTCCAGCAGACCTTCGCTGTGGCCAAGCGCGCGCGCACCGACACCCGCGTGGGCGCCAACCCCGTGTCCGTCGCCTCCACCGCGGTGCGCCTGGCGCAGAACTCGTTCTCCCGGCTCAGCGAATCCACCGTGCTGCTGGTCGGCGCCGGCGAAACCATCGAACTGGCCGCCAAGCACCTCAGCGAAGGTCGCGTGCGCCGCCTGCTGGTCGCCAACCGCACCCTGGCCCATGCGCAGGAACTGGCCACCCGCCACGGCGGATACGCCCTGCCGCTGACCGAACTGGACCGCCACCTGGCCGAAGCCGACGTGGTGTTCTCCGCCACGGCCGCACGCGAGCCGGTGGTGCGGCAGGCGCAGGTCGCCGCGGCGCTGGCCAAGCGCAAGCACAAGCCGATGCTGCTGTTCGACCTGGCCGTGCCGCGCGACATCGAGTCCTCGGTGGCGGAGCTGCGCGATGCCTACCTCTACACCGTCGACGACCTGGAGCGCGCGGTCGAAGACAACCGACGCGGCCGGCGCGAAGCCGCCGACGCGGCCGAGGCGATCATCGACGTACAGGTCGGCCGCTTCATGGAGAGCCTGCACGCCGGTTCGCGCACCGAACCGCTCAAGCGCCTGCGCGCCCTGGGCGAGTCGACCCGCGAAGACGTGCTGGCCAAGGCGCGCCAGCAGCTCGCCAACGGTCGCGAGCCGGAGCAGGTGCTGGAGTTCCTCGCCCACACGCTGACCAACCGACTGCTGCACCCGCCCACCGCGGCGCTGCGCGAAGCCGCGCTCAGCGGGGATCCCGACCTGGCGCGTGCGGCCGACCGCCTGTTCCCGGCGCACCCGCCGTACTCGCACCTGAAGAAAGACGATGACGCCGACGCTGCGCCGTAAGCTCGAAGCGTTGGCCGAACGCCGCGAAGAACTCGAACGCCTGCTCGCCGATCCCGGCGTGATCGGCGACAGCGATCGCTTCCGCGCCTTCTCGCGCGAGTTCGCCCAACTGGAACCGGTCGCCACCGCGATGTCCGACGAGAAGCGCGCGCAGGCCGACCTCGCCGCCGCGCGCGCGATGCGCGATGACCCGGAACTGGCCGAACTCGCCGACGAGGAGATCGAGGCCGCGCAGCAGCGCCTGGCCGAGCTCGACGACGCCTTGATGCTGTTGCTGCTGCCGAAGGACGGGCGCGACGACGGCAACCTGTTCCTGGAAGTGCGCGCCGGCACCGGCGGCGACGAAGCGGCGATCTTCGCCGGCGACCTGTTCCGCATGTACGCCCGCTACGCCGAGCGCCAGGGCTGGAAGGTCGAGGTCGAGTCGGACAACCCCGGCGAGCACGGCGGCTACAAGGAAATCGTCGCCCGTGTGGTCGGCCGCGGCGCATATTCGAAGTTGAAGTTCGAATCCGGCACGCACCGTGTGCAGCGCGTGCCCGAGACCGAATCGCAGGGCCGCATCCACACCTCGGCTGCTACCGTGGCGATCATCCCGGACGTGGACGAAGTCGACGACATCACGATCAACCCGGCCGACCTGAAGGTCGACACCTACCGCTCCTCCGGCGCGGGCGGCCAGCACGTCAACAAGACCGAATCGGCGATCCGCATCACCCACGTGCCCTCCGGCGTGGTGGTGGAATGCCAGACCGAGCGCAGCCAGCACGCCAACCGCGACAAGGCGATGAAGCGCCTGAAGGCGCAGCTGCTGGACGCCGAACGCAGCAAGCAGCAGGCCGCGCAGGCCGAGACGCGCCGGCTGCAGGTCGGCAGCGGCGACCGCAGCCAGCGCATCCGCACCTACAACTTCCCGCAGGGCCGGATCACCGACCACCGCGTCGAAGGCCTGACCCTGTACGACCTGCCCAACATCATCCAGGGCGACCTGGATGACCTGATCGACCGCCTCGGCCGCGAACACCTGGCCGACGAACTGGCCCGATTGACGGAGGCATCATGAGCATCGACATCCGGCGTGCGACGCCGGGCGACGTGGATGTCGTCGCCCCGCTGTTCGACACCTACCGCGTGTTCTACGGCAAGCCGTCCGATCCCGCGCTGGCCCGCGACTTCATCGATGCGCGCCTGACCCGCGGCGAGTCGGTGATCCTGCTCGCCCTGCAGGAGGGCAAGGCCGTGGGCTTCACCCAGTTGTACCCGGCCTTCTCGTCCGTCAGCGCCACCCACGTCTGGATCCTCAACGACCTGCTGGTGCTGCCCGACGCGCGCCGCGGCGGCGTGGCGCGTGCGCTGCTGGCGGCCGCCGCCGACTTCGCGCGCGCGGACGGCGCATTGCGGCTCGAACTGGAAACCGACCACGACAACCACACGGCGCAGGCCCTGTACCAGGCGATGGGCTGGACGCTGTACGACGGCACACTGCGTTACCGCCTGCCGCTCCGCTGACGCGCGAGTGCGCTATCTTTCGCGGCATGAGCCATGCCGACGACCTGATCCCGTTGCACCTCTGCGTGCTGACCGTTTCGGACAGCCGCACCCTCGCGGAAGACCGCTCCGGCGATTATCTGGTCGAGGCCCTCACGGGCGCAGGCCATCGCCTGCATGCGCGCGCCCTGCTGCCCGACGACCGTTACCGCCTGCGCGCACAGGTTTCGCAATGGATCGCCGATCCCGCCGTGGACGGCATCCTCGTCACCGGCGGCACCGGCTTCACCGGTCGCGATTCCACGCCTGAAGCGCTGCTGCCGCTGCTGGACAAAGAAATGCCGGGATTCGGCGAACTGTTCCGGCAGATCAGCTTCGAGGAGATCGGCACGTCGTCGTTGCAGTCGCGTGCCTTCGCCGGACTGGCGAACCAGACCTTCCTGTTCTGCCTGCCGGGTTCGACCTCCGCCTGCCGCACGGCGTGGGACGGGATCATCCGCGCGCAGCTCGACGCGCGCACCAAGCCCTGCAACCTCGCCACGCTGCGTCCCCGCCTGAAGGAATGAGCCAGGAGAACCGCGATGTCGCTTGATACCACCCTGCGCCTGCTCGCCAAGGCCAGCGGCCTGACCGCCGCGGATCTCGCCGCCGCCATCCCGCGCGCCGGCGTGGCGACGGTGAAATCCTGGATGGCCGGCGACAAGCTGCCCGGCCGCGACCAGCTCAATGCGCTGGCGCGTGCGCTCGGCGTGCCGGCCGGCGCGCTGCTGTCCGAACTCGCGTCCACCTTCGACCCCGCACGCACGCAGGGCGAACACGACCTGCTCGCCGCCTACCGCACGCTCAACACCCGCCAGCAGGGTGCCCTGCTGGAAGTCGCGCGGAGCATGGCCGGACACCCCGCACGCCGCAAACGCTGATCCCTCCCCCGCCGCACAGGACGACGCGATGAAGCCGCTCAAGCGCAAGGACTACGAAGCCCGCCTGAAACCGCTGCAACTGGAACTGGCCGCGATGGCGCGATGGGCCTCCCACTGCGGCGCGCGCATCGTGGTGGTGATGGAAGGCCGCGACACCGCCGGCAAGGGCGGCGCGATCGGCGCGATCACCGAACACCTCAATCCGCGCCAGTGCCGCGTGGTGGCGTTGCCCAAGCCGAGCGAACGCGAAGCGACCCAGTGGTATTTCCAGCGCTATATCTCGCACCTGCCGGCGGCGGGCGAGATCGTGCTGTTCGACCGCAGCTGGTACAACCGCGCCGGGGTCGAGAAGGTGATGGGCTACTGCACGGACGACCAGTACGAACGCTTCCTGCAACAGGCGCCGGTGTTCGAGCGCGGCATCACCGACGACGGCATCCTGCTGTTCAAGTACTGGCTGTGCGTCGACCAGGACCAGCAGGAGGAGCGTTTCGCCGAGCGCGCGGAAGAGCCCTTGAAGAGCTGGAAGCTGTCGCCGATCGACCTCAAGGCGCGTGAGAAGTACGCCGACTACACCGCCGCGCGCGAAGCCATGCTCAAGGCCACCCACACCGCGCATGCCCCGTGGACCCTGGTGGACTTCAACGACCAGCGCGTCGGCCGGCTGACCCTGCTGCGCGACCTGCTCGACCGCCTGCCCGACACCCAGGTGCCGGTCGAACCCCTGGGCCTGCCGCCACTGCGGGGCAAGCTGCACAAGGAACGCTACGGCGTGCTCAAGCCGATCAAGCCGCAGCGCGGCGGCTGATCGTGCGGCTGCCCTTCATGGCCGCGCTGTGGCTGGCGGCCTCGCGTGCGATGGCGCAGGACGCGGCCGGCGCGGACGAGCCGCCCAAGGACGACGCCTCGGCAACGACGTTGGAAACGATGATCGTCCGGCCAGAGCCGGAGGAAGTGGTGGATCTCTACCGCTTCCGCAATCCCATCGAGGTCGATTCCGGCGCACTCGACGAACGCTGGCGTGAGCCTCCCAGCCTGGAACAGCTCGGCAAGAACGGCGGCATCGTGCCCGTACTCGCCGGCATGGCGGCGCAGCAAATACAGAAAGGCGCACGCAAGATTCCCGGTTGGAAGGAACCCGTGCAGGCGGCCGTCGCCCGGCCACCGCCGTTGAGCGAGGAACAGGCCGCACGTGCGTTGCGCTTGCAGGAAGCGGCCGAGCCCTGAGACGGCGTCAGCCGGTGACGAAGCCTTCGTTCACCGCGTGGTCCCACGGCGTGCGTACCACCACTTCGACGCGCGCCGCGGATGGCCCTTCATGCAACCACGCTTCGAGCGCATCGAGCGCCTCGGCCGGGCCTTCCGCCACGACCTCGACGCGCCCATCCGGCAGGTTGGTCGCACGCCCGCCCAAGCCCAGGTCCAATGCGCGTTCCCGTGTTGACGCGCGGAAGAACACGCCCTGCACCTTGCCGCTGACGAGGAAGCGCGCGGCCGGCATCAGGCCTTGGCCTTCGGCCCGCCCGCCGCGGTGATCGCCGCTTCGATCTCCTTGCCCGTCACCGGGCCGAGGAACTGCTTGGCCACCTTGCCGTCCGGCGAAATCAGGTAGGTCAGCGGCAGGCCGCGTGGCGTGGCGAAATCCGCAGGCGGGTTGTACACGTCGAGGATCGCGATCGGATACACCACCGGGCGCTCGGCCAGGAAGGCCTTCAGTTCGTCCGCCTCGATCTCCTCGTAGGCCAGGCCGATCACCTCGATGTGGTCGTTGTCCTTGTCGAGTGCGGACAGGTCCGGCATTTCCTTCAGGCAGGGCGCGCACCACGTGGCCCAGAAATTCACCACCACCCACTTGCCGCGGTGTGCGGCCAGCGCGTAGTCGGCGCCGTCCAGGGTCTTCACCTGCAGTGTCGGAATCTCGGCCGTGCGATCCGCCGCGCGCGCGGTGGCGGGGTCGACCGCCTGCACGTGCGCTTCGATGGCGGGCGTCGCCGCTTCGGTCGGCGCCGAGCCGGCATTGCAGGCCGCCAGCGACAGCGCGGCCGCCAGCGGAAGGGACAAGAACGACTTCATGCAGGCTCCTGGGGGGATTCGACGTACAGATCGCTGACGCGTCTCTTCAGCAGTTCGCGCAACGGCACGCGCAGGTCGTCCAGCGCGGTGCGTGCGGCGCGGCCGAGCGCGTCATCGTGGAAGGGCAGGTGCGCCTCGGCCACCGGCACGCGCAGCTGGCAGGCTTCGTACAGGTCGCACAGGGTCAGGTCTTCCAGGTCGCGGGCCAGCAACCATTCGCCTTCCTCGTCGCGACGCAGCAGGTTGATCTCCGCCAGTTGGCCCAGCATCTGCTGGATCAGCGAGTCGGTCAGCATCGGCTCCATCGCGAGGATCTGGTCGCTGTGCAGGCCCCTGCCCTTCTCGCGCGCCTGGGCGAACCGGCCCAGCATGCGCAGCAGGCCGTATAGCTCGTAGCCCAACGGCAGGCGCAGCGCGACCGGCTGGTAGCGGAACGCGGCCATGCCGGAGGCGAGCGATGCGCCCAGCAGCACCGCCACCCAGCACAGGAAGATCCACAGCAGCAGGATCGGCGCTGCCGCGACCGCGCCGTAGATCTTCTGATAGGCGTTGAAGCTGCCCAGGTAGAGGCCCAGGCCCCACTTGGCCAGTTCCAGCAGCACGGTGGCCAGCAGCGCGCCCGCCACCGCGTAGCGCCACTTGATGGTCCGGTGCGGCACCACGCGGTAGATCACCACGATGGCCGCGAGTTCGATCAGCACCGGCGCCAGGCTCAGCGACAGCGTCTGCAGCCACTTGCCGCCGCTGGTGGCGAACACCGGCAGCGCGTAGAAGCGTGCCGACAGCGCCAGCGACGCGGCGGCCATCAGCGCGCCCAGCGTCAGCACGGTCCAGTAGACCAGGAAGCGCGAGAGCTTCGGCCGTGCGCTGCGCACGCGCCAGATGCGGTTGAAGGTGGCCTCGATGCTGTTGAGGGTGATCAGCAGCGACGCGACCAGTGCGATCACGCCCACGGCGGTCAGCTTGCCGGTATTGGCGAGGAAGCCGTCGAGCTTCTCCTTCAGGCTGACCGCCGCGCCCGGCAGGAAGTTGGCGAAGATGTAGTCGCGCAGCTGCGCGCTCCATTCCTGGAACACCGGGAAGGCGGACAGCACGCCGAACACCACCATGGCCAGCGGCACCAGCGCGAACAGCGTGGTGTAGGCCAGCGAACCGGCGGCCTGGAACAGGCGGTCGTCGAGGAAGCGCTTGGCCAGGAAACGGAAGAACGTGCCCATGCGCGCGCGGTCGCGCACGCGTTCGGTCCAGCGGTTCAACGAGTCCAATGGCTCCATGGCGGAAGGGTAACCGATAGGCCAAGGGCACGACATCGCCGATACTAGGCGCTCCCCGAACGACGAAGACGGCCCATGCCCGAGATCCTGGTGCTCTACTACAGCCGCGGCGGTTCCGTGGCGAAGCTGGCGCGGCAGATCGCGCGGGGCGTGGGCGAAGTGGACGGCATGACGGCCCGCCTGCGCAGCGTGCCGCCGGTGGCCGCGGTGACCCAGCAGGCCGCACCGCCCGTGCCCGAAGACGGCGCGCCCTACGTGGACCACCAGGACCTGGCCGAGTGCGCGGGCCTGGTACTGGGCAGCCCCACCCGCTTCGGCAACATGGCGGCCCCGGTCAAGCATTTCATCGACGGCCTCGGTGCCGAATGGGCCAGCGGCACGCTGGTCGGCAAGCCGGCAGCGGTGTTCACCTCCACCGCCACCCAACACGGCGGCCAGGAATCCACCCTGCTCTCCATGCAGGTGCCGTTGCTGCACCACGGCTGCGTGATCGTCGGCATTCCCTTCACCGAGCCGCAGCTCAGCACCACGCGCACCGGCGGCACGCCCTACGGCGCCAGCCACGTCGCCGGTGGCGAGGACGATCCGCACCCCAGCGACGAGGAAGCCGCGCTCGCGCGCGCGCTCGGCCGTCGCGTGGCCGACATCGCCCGCCGCCTGGAGCCGCGCTGATGGACCGCTCGCGCCTGATCCTCGCCGGCCTGCTGCAACTGCTGGCCATCCTCTATGCGGCGTGGTTCTACGGCGACCGCCAGTACACGCTGGCGCTGCTGGTGTTCTCGCTGCCCCCGCTGCTGCTGATGATCGGCGTGATGGCGCGGCGACGCACCGCGGCGTTCTGGGCCAGCGTCGCGGCGCTGTTCTGGTTCTCGCATGCGGTGATGGTGGCGTGGGCCGATCCGGTGAAGGCGCCGTTCGCGTGGGTGGGCATCGTGCTGACCGTCGGCATCGTGCTGGCCACCAGCTGGCCGGCCTTCGCCAAGCGGTTCGGCAAGAAGGCGTGATGCGTTTCGCCGCCGCGCTGCTGTTCTGCCTGTGGGCACCCGGCGCCTGGGCGCAGGACGCGGTGTGCGAACCGGCTGATCCGGTCCGCGTGGAGAATCGCGACGGCAGCACGCTGTCGCTGCAGACCGAGTGTCCGTCGCCGGAAACGCGTCGCTATGTCGCCGTGCTCAGCTGCGAAGCGGGCCGCGTCTGCGACCGGCGGGAGATCGAGCAGGACGTCACCGAGACGCCGATGGGCCACGCGGACCTGGTGGACATCGACCAGGACGGTCTGCATGAAGTCGAAGTCCGCGGCATGTGCGGTGCCGGCCCCAATTGCGACGGCGATCTCTACCGGATCGATCCGGCGACGCGCACCTTGGTGCACTTCTTCACCGGCGGCTATTACGAACTGCAGGTGATGGACGGCTGGCTGGTGGAAGCCGGGCGTTCGAGCTGCTGCAGTTGGGAATTCCACCTGTGGAAGCTCGATGCGCCGCGCACGCTGCCGCTGCAGTACGACAACCTCGACCTGATCGCGGTGGTCGGCGCCAGCGGCGACGACGACGGCCGCGTGACCGGGGTGGTGTGCACGTTCACCCGCCAAAGCGGCGATAATCCGCAGGTGGTGGCCCCGCCCTCGCGCGCGCTGGAAACGATCTGCGAGCACTACGGCGAGCCCTATGACCTGACACCCCCGGACACAACGCCAGGCGCGCCCTAAGCGCCGGCAGGAGCCACGAGATGGAAGAGCTGCTGATCGTCACCACCGGTGGCACGATCGACAAGATCTACTTCGACGACAAGTCGGACTACCAGATCGGCGACCCGCAGATCGGCATGATCCTGCGCGAGCTGGGGGTGACGTTCCGTTTCACGGTCATCCCGATCCTGCGCAAGGATTCGCTGCACATCACCGACGAGGACCGCGAGCTGATCCGCGCGACCATCGCCGCGCAGCCCACCCGGCACGTGCTGGTCACGCACGGCACCGACAGCATGGTGCAGACCGGCCACGTGCTGGCCTCGATTCCGGACAAGACCATCGTGATGACCGGCGCGCTCAGCCCGGCCCGCTTCCGCGGCTCGGACGCGGAGTTCAACATCGGTTGCGCCATCGGCGCCGTGCAGTCGCTGCCCAGCGGCGTCCACATCGCCATGAACGGCCGCATCTGGGATCCGGCGAAGGTCCGCAAGAATGTGGCGGCGAATCGGTTCGAAGCGGTGTGATCGCGGCGGACGGGTGCAGCAGTAACGACAAGGCCCGCTGATGCGGGCCTTGTGCTTTGTGGAAGGAAGTGTTTTCCGGCCCTTACGACGCGATCGGCAAACGCACGCCGATCCAGCTTCATCTTTCCGAGGGCCACACCTACGGCGGTGAAATGGCGAAGGTGCAGAGGCTCGACGACAGCTGGACGGCCTTCGCGCCCAGGGCTTCATAGAGCGAGATGGCCCTGTGGTTGTTGGAACGCACGTTGTTGATCACAAGCTCGCGACACCCCTCGGTACGCGCCTTCTGTCGCAGCTGCTCGATCACCGTGCTTCCATAGCCACGTGAGCGCATTCTCGAATCGATCTCGATCTTCTCCAGCACGAAGCTCTCCCCGGACTCGAACCAGCCATGGGCACGCCCTACCCGGCGGCCATCAAGCCACGGCTCGATGACATAGTGCCGCCGCTGCTGGCTCTCCTCGAAGCGCCAGTCTGTTTTCCATTGGAGAGAGTTTGCTTTCAATGAGGTCTGCTTGGCTGCGATGGCCGAACGCCGAGTCGAGCCGGGCCGGTCGCGGCCTGGGCGAAGAGACAGGCCGGAAGGGGGAGCAGGATACCGTTCCCGAGCTGAATCGCCGCGCAGCCCACCGGCACGTGCAGGACATGCACGGCTCCAACCGCAGGGCGCAGACCGGCCACGGGCTGGCGTCGATCCCGGACAAGACCCTCGTGATGACCGGCGCCCTCAGCCCGACCCGCTTCCGCGGCTCGGATGCGGCGTTCGACAGCAGCTCCGCCATCGGCGCCTTGCAGTCGCTGCCCACCGGCGTCCACATCGCCATGAACGCTCGCCTCTTGGATCCGGCAAAGGTCAGGAAGAACGTAGCGGCAAGTCGGTTCGAAGCCGTCTGACGGTGCTCCGCAGTTCCAACCTCAGAGAAAAGGCCCGCAACAGCGGCCCTTCTCATGTGGGGAAATCGAACACCAGCCGTTCCGCTCAGACACCGACAAGCCGCCGCACTGCCCGCAGCCTGGAAGGAACCCACTCTGTCGGATGCTCGTTCGGGTGCGCCAAAGACATGGATCACGTTCTCGCAGCGTGCACGACTCCATCTCTGATCCGTACCACGCGCTTGCGCAAGTCGAAGTGCAGCGGCCAAGAATGGACATCATCCCGGACATGCTCGCCCCACAGTGAAGAGACACGCTGCGCAAAGCCCGCATGCGCCACCGCCAGCAGCGGCTCGGGCGGATCGCAGGGGATGGGCCAGCCTTCGTTCTCGGCGCACTGCACCGCGTGATCCCTCAGCCGATTGGCGCTGCCTTGGAAGGGAGATTGGTTGGAGACGACGCGATGTCGCTTGATGTTCATGAGGCGGCTCCGGTGATTGTGCGAGCCGGCACACTGCGGGCGTGGACGTTAGCCAGCCTCGGAATTCCACGTCTCATAACGCTATCACGTAGGCCGCTACGAAAAATCGAAATCCGAATCACGGACGTCACGCCAGACTAACAACGCAAGGCGCACCGTCCATCAGTTACGGTGCAATACCGTATCGGCTGCTCAGCCGCGCAACACACCCCTTCGATCCTCCGCATTGAGCTACGCCTGGCATGCGCCAGGTCACGGCCTTGGCCGTTCATTCGACCCCATCGAGGGTCCCTCACAGGAACTACCCATGGAAATGCAACGGAAAGAAGAGCTCGCACAGCGAAACCTGCTGGGCACGCTGAGGAGCAACAGTACGTTTCGCACGCTCCTCAATGCGATCGACAAAGCGGGCCTCGCCGCCTCGCTGACCGGCACGGAGCAGTACACGCTGTTCGCTCCGACCGATGAAGCGTTCTCGGCACTTCCGGCCGGCACGCTCGAACGACTGCTCGAGCCTGCCCACAAGGACGAACTCGCCTCCC
The DNA here is from genome assembly GCF_900104255.1 of Pseudoxanthomonas sp. CF385. Taxonomy (NCBI): domain Bacteria; kingdom Pseudomonadati; phylum Pseudomonadota; class Gammaproteobacteria; order Lysobacterales; family Lysobacteraceae; genus Pseudoxanthomonas; species Pseudoxanthomonas sp. CF385. The sequence goes on along the minus strand of NZ_FNKZ01000001.1, from coordinate 1,273,944 downwards.
TGATCAACTACCACGTCGTTACCGGCCGCAAGACCACAACGGATGTTGGCAAGTGGAAGTCGGCGCGCACCTTGCAAGGACAGAACGCGCCGGTTGAAGCAACCGAAGGGACGCTGAGTATCGGCGGCGCACAGATTACGCAATCCGACATCATGGCCAAGAACGGCGTGATTCACGTCATCGACAAGGTGAACATCCCGGAAGCCAGGCCGCACTGAGGGTGGCTGCAACGGTATGCAGGCGGCAGGGGTCCATCCCTGCCGTTCTTGTTTGCAGTCGATTGGTCAGATCCATGCGAACAGTCGTGACCACGGATCGGCCAGCCAAGTCAGCCTTCTAATAAGGATGCGTCACCATGAACAGTCTCAGCGCGGCCAGCGTCCTCATGGCGAGGATTACTCATCAGCTGAGGCCTCCTGATACGGGCACACTCTCTCCGTGTACTCGATGTTGCAGGCCCAGCCCAGGCGGGCAACCTTGCGCACGCTGCCTGACGGACGAACTTGGCGGACAGATCGGAGATCAAGGGATCGCGGCACGGTGGCTTGAATCGACCATGCAAGCCATCCAGGACGAGAAGACCGTGTTGCGTTATGCATTGCAGGCCAATCCTTCGGGTCTGACTGGGCAACGTGAAAAAGAGTCGTGATGGAATGCCGGGCGCTTTCTCGGCAGGCCGGTTCCTCACGATGCGCGGATCGGCTCGAATCGCGAAACGGGTCCGGCCTGAATGCATGGCGAGCCCGGTTGGTTCGGCGAATATGCCGCGATACGGTCAAGAGGGTCACGGAGACTCCCAGAGCCGCGGCGAAGCAAGCTGGGCTTGAGAGAACTGCTAGCGCTTAGCCAGCGACAGGGCGGGGCCTGTCGCCAAGCCCCTCACCCCCCTTGCTTCGCCTTGTGATACGCCACCAACGCATTGGCGTGGCCGTGGCCCATCTTGTGCTCCGTCTTCAGCAGGGCCACCTGCTCCATGTGCTTACGGTCGCTGACGGCATCCAGGACCTTGAACCAGTGCTCCACCGGCTTGCCGTACTGCTTCTCTATCGAAGGGAAGTAGGAGGCCGGGCCTTTCACCTTGTCGTTCGTCGTCGTCATGCATCGCTCCTTGTCGTGGCGTGGCGGCGGGCGCCGCATTGGCTGCCCTGTACCGCCCTCCTCGTTCCGACGAAGGAGCATGCACCGAATCGACATGTCCCGCGCGTCGCACCCGGGGCCAAGGGAACGGTCCCTGAGCCCCCGTGTGGTCCAACACCCGACGGCGCTCAGGACGCCGGCTGGCGAGGCGTTTCGGTGTGCGCCGATGCGACCCACGCGCCGTTCTTCCTCACCCACGTCGTCGTGTCGTATACGACCATGTCGTGACGCTCGCCGCCCACGGTGAAAGATTGATCGGCCCTGTAGGACGCGACCGCCACGTCGGGCGTGGGGAAAATGACGCGTTCATCCGAGAACTCGAAAGCGGTGATCCGCCCGTCACCGGCAAGCGCCATCGCCTTGTACTCGTCGGGAGTGAAAGCGTGGATGCCGCCACCCGATACCGAAACGGAATCGCGGTCGAGCAAGGAGATTGCCGTATCGACGTCCATGTCGACCATGGCCTGCCAGAACCGGCGCTCCAGTTCCATGATGTCCTTCTGCGTCGTCATGTCGGAACCTGCTGTTTGAGGGTTCCGACATCGTCCGTGCGAGGGTGTTCCGGCCTCGTCACGGGCGCGTGATGGCTTCCGATACCTTCGCTGCCAGTTGCGAAATCGTGAAGGGCTTGGGCAGCAGTTTCACGCCGGCCGACAGGTGGGTGCCCGCGAGGAGCTCCGGGGCGAAGCCCGACATGTACAAGACCTTCATCCCGGGCCTCAGGGTCGAGGCCTGCGCGGCCAGTGCAGGGCCGGAAACGCCGGGCATCATGACGTCGGTCAGCAGGAGGTCGATGCGCGCACGCTGTTGAAGATGCGCCAGTGCTTCGTCCGCGCTGGCGGCAGGCAGTGCGTCATAGCCAAGCTCCGCCAGCGCATCCACGGCCATCTGCCGGACCTGCGGCTCGTCCTCCACGACCAGGACCACGTGCCCCTCGGTGGCGCGCGCCGGGCGGTCGGGGCTTGGCCCAGGCCCTTCGTGATCGCTTTGCCCGACGAAGCGCGGCAGATAGAGCTCAATGGCGGTCCCCACGCCTACCTCGCTCCGGATCAATGCGGTGCCGCCTGACTGCCTCAGGTACCCGTAGACCTGGCTGAGGCCCAATCCCGTGCCCTTCCCCACGCCCTTGGTCGTGTAGAACGGGTCGAACGCTTTCTCGACGGTGCCCGGACTCATGCCGGTACCGCTGTCCGCCACCACGATCTGCACATACTGTCCCGCGGGCAGACCGGTCCTCTGCCGGCCCTCGGCTCCCAGTTCCACGTTGGCGGTTTCGATCGTGAGTCGCCCGCCGCCGGGCATCGCGTCACGCGCGTTGATGCAGAGATTGACCAGCGCGTTCTCCAACTGGGAGACGTCCGCGAAGCAATGCCAGATTCTCGTCGCCAGGTGCGCTTCGATCCTGATGGGTTCACCGAGCGTGCGCCGAAGAAGCTCGGACATGCCTTGCACGAGCTTGTTCACGTCCACGGCTTGCGGGGCCAAGGGTTGCTGCCTCGCAAACGCCATCAAGCGCGCCGTCAGCAAGGCTGCCCTTTGCGCGCCTTCCTGGGCCGCATTGATGTACCGCGTGATGCGCTCGTCCGGCTGCACTTCCGCACGCACTTTCGCCAGCTCGAGCGAGCCGATGACGATCGCCAACATGTTGTTGAAATCGTGGGCGACCCCCCCTGTCAGCTGGCCCACCGCATCCATCTTCTGCAGCTGGCGCACCTGGCTCTCCGCGGCCAACCGTTCCTCCACTTCCGCGCGCAACTCCGCCGTCCGCTCCACCACACGCTGCTCAAGGGCGGCATTGACTTCCGCCAGTCGCTGCTCGGCGCTCCTGTGAGCCTCGTATGCGAGGGTGATGCCGTGAACGAGCCCGACCATCGAAGCGGCGATAGCGCCATAGAGGCCCATCGCGATCCACTCCGAGATGCCGCGTATTTCCAGACTGTGGACCGGCGGAATGAGGAAATACTGCGCCAGCAGTCCGGACAGGATCGCCGCAATCAGGCCCGGCCCCAGGCCGCCAACAAGGGCCGTGAAGAGAACGGCAGGGAAGAAAGTAAGGTAGGGGAACCCTTCGAAATTCGGGCCCAGTTGCATCCGCACCCAGAGCGCCAAGGCACTCGTGAGGATTGCAACGGCATATCCGAGCGCCTTCCTGCGCCTGACCTTCAGGACTACGGAGAGAAGCGACATGAGGATGAACGCCCCGCCAGTGACGGGCTAATTTAAGCGGCACTGGTTAACGGGATGTCACAGCGAGATGGCAGGCTCTGTCATGCGCACGCCGTCGCGAAAGGCGAGATGCATGGCATGCAAGCCGGCACGACGCCTCCGTCGGATAGACCCCGAGCGTCTCGCCGAGCTCGACGCCTCGGACCGAACGGTCCTCAGCCCGGCCTCACGCCACTTCAATCGCAAAGGCGCGCAGTTCCGCCAGCTTGCCGTCCCGGATACGCCAGAGATCGCAGTATTTCGAGTGGACGGGGCCACGCTCGGGATCCTGCACCGTGATCTCGCCATGCACCGCCAGCCAGTCGTGCTCGACGATCCACAGATCCGCGGTGAACTGCGGTGGCGCGACCGCGTACGTGCGCTTGGCCCAGGCCAACACCGCGGCCTTTCCGACAAGCAGGGTGTCGCCCACCATCTCCCAGCGGATGTCGTCAGTGCAGTACGCGAGGAATCCCTCCGGATTGCCCGCCGCCATTTCGGCGTTCGCAGACTCGAGGATCTCCTGGGCGGCGCTTTTCATGGCAGACAGTCAGGAAGGGGGCGCTGGATTGTCCACCGGAGGCGGCGAGTGCGCAGTGAAGAGAGGCGCCGGCCTCGCCGAGCCCTCCGGCAACCCTTCTGAGACGTTCAGCGCCGGAGCCCAAAGGGGCGATGTTGACCCTTGGTGTGAGAAGAAACACCCGAAAACATCCAGCGTTGGACCTTAGTGAGAGAAGAGAGACCGAAAAAGAGTCAATGCCGGACCTTAGTGAGAGAAGAAACGCCGAAAAAGAGTCGGCGTTGGACCTTAATGAGAGAAGAAACACCGAAAAAGGGTCAACGCTGGACCTTAGTGAGAGAAGAAACACCGAAGAAGAGTCGGCGTCGGACCTTAGTGAGAGAAGAAACACCGAAAGAGGGTCGGCGCCGGACCTAAATGAGAGAAGAAATGGCCATGGGCGACGATCGCTTCAACGCCTCCACCCGCAAAAAAGAACCCCGGCCGAGACCGGGGTTCTTCGTGCACCTCCCTGTGCGCCCCAGCGGGGAGGTCCTCAGAAGGTGATGCTCCAGCTGTTGATGTAGCCGGTGTCCACGCTGGCGCGGTCGCGGGCGCGCAGGCGCCAGCTGCCGTTGAGCGCTTCGCTCGACAGGTTGACCGTGTAGGTCTGGTTGATGTTGTCCGCGCTGCCGCCCGTGCGGTTGTGCAGCACGTACACCGAACCGTCCGGCGCGATCAGGTCGACGATCAGGTCACCGATGTAGGTGTGCACGATGTTGACCGCCACCTGCGCATTGCTCGGCGCGTTGCCCGTACGGCCCGACACCGCGATGGTGCTGCTGATGCCCGTGGTGTTGTTGTCCGGGATCGAGAAGTCCGTCGCGTTGCTGTAGGTCGTCGTGCCGCCGCCCGGCGGCGTGCCGCCCTGCGCCGCCACGACCGCACCGTCCGCGTTGGCGATGCCCGCGCCGCACCCGCCCGAACACGTGCCCGGCAACGGGCGTGCGGTGCTCTTCAGGATGCTTTCCACCTGCGCCGGGGTGAGCGGCGAAGGCGCGGCGGCCTGCATCAGCGCGACCACGCCGGCCACGTGCGGCGCCGCCATCGACGTGCCGTTGTAGGACGCGTAGCTGGCGCTGCCGGCGGTGGTGGTGCCGGAGTTCAGCGTGGACAGGATGCTCTGGCCCGGCGCGGAGATGTCGATGCCCGTGCCGTAGTTGGAGAAGCTGGCACGCGAGCCTGCCGAGGTCGTGGCCGCGACGGCGACGACGTTCGGGCAGTTCGCCGGGACGGCGCTGGACACGTTGGTGTTGCTGTTGCCGGCGGCGACCACCACCGTGGTGCCGCGGCCGACGGCGCCGTTGATCGCATTCTGGTACGTGGCCGAGCAGGTGCCGCCGCCGCCGAGCGACATGTTGATCACTTCGGCCGGGTTGGCGTTCGCCGGCACGCCGCTGACGGTGCCGCCGGAGGCCCAGGTGATCGCGTCGGCGATGTCGGAGGTCAGGCCGCCGCAGCGGCCCAGCACGCGCACCGGCACGACCTTCGCGCCGAACGCGGTACCGGCCACGCCGGTGGCGTTGTTGGTGACCGCCGCGACCGTACCGGCCACGTGGGTGCCGTGCCAGCTGGAGTTGCTCACCGGCGAACCGGCATAGCACTCGCCCGCCACCGGGTTCCAGTCGCCTTCGTCGTTCGGGTTGGAATCGCGGCCGTTGCCGTCGCGCGACACGAACGTGTCGCTGATGAAGTCGTAGCCCGGCAGGATGTTCGCGTTGAGGTCGGCATGGTTGGTGATGCCGGTGTCGATTACCGCGACCACCACGCCCGCGCCGGTGGACTTGTCCCAGGCCGAACGCACGTTGATGCCCGACGTCGTGGTGCCGAAGCCCCATTGCTCGGACAGGCGCGTGTCGTTGGGGGTCAGCACGGCGTACATGCGCTGGTCGACTTCGACGTATTCCACGTTCGGGTCGGCGGCCAGCTGGCGCATCAGCGATTCGGCTTCGACGCGGTCCAGCTTGCGGTCGGCGCGGACGACGTCGGCGCCACCGGCGGCCAGCCGGCGCAGCTTCTGCAGGCCCAGCGCGCGGCCGCCGCGCTTGGCGACGCCCGTGCTCGCCGCGGTGGTCAGCGAGCGCTGCAGCTGCGTCGCGTTGCTGCTTTCGGTACTGCCGTCGCGGTACTTGACGATGAAGCGGTCGTAGCCACCGGGTTCTTCCACCTGCAGGCCACTCATGTCCACGCGACCCGCCATGGCGGGCAATGCGTACAACGACGCCAGCACGGCCGACGACAGGCACAGCAGGCGGACACGCGAACCACGCTTTGCAAATCCAGACATCAGACTCTCCCTCAAAGGTTGAAAGCCGCAAACGCGGCAAGAGCCCGGTCGAGGGCGCAGGAGCTGGCACGGGAGGGGGTGGACGGGCGGATGCGTTCGACCGGGTGACGCACCGTGCAATGCACGGCGCAGATCGAAACTAGCGGAGTGCGCGAACGTGAATCAGCGATGAAAGACACAGTTCACTGCATCATGTTTCAAACGTAATCATCGGAGTACACGCATGAAGGCGTAGTCACCGGTAGACAACGCTGCGTAGATTCATTTACGTGGTGCGCGCGTGATGAGTGCGAATTTTTTATTCGCGCGAAAGCACGCACGCTACGCAAAAAAGAAAGCCCGCCATGCGGCGGGCTCTCGTCGTGCATCGATGCGACGACGGTCAGTCGCGCAACTTCACCAGCCAGCCGTGGCGGTCCGGCACGCGGCCGTACTGGATGTCGGTGAGTTCCTTGCGGATGCCCATCGTCACCTCGCCCGCCGGCGCGTTGAGATCGCCCACGGCGAAGCCCTTGCCCTTGAGCTGGCCGATCGGCGTGATCACCGCGGCGGTACCGCAGGCGAACACTTCGACGATGTCGCCCGAGGTCACGCCCTGCTTCCACTCGTCGATGGACACCTTGCGCTCTTCGACCGTGTGGCCGCGGTCGCGCGCGATCTGGATGATGCTGTCGCGGGTGATGCCTTCCAGGATGCTGCCCGAGAGTTCCGGGGTGACGATGCGGCCGTCCTGGTAGACCAGGAACACGTTCATGCCGCCCAGTTCTTCCAGGTACTTGCCGTCCACCGGATCGAGGAACAGCACCTGCGAGCAGCCCTGCGCCTGCGCTTCCTGCTGCGGCAGCAGCGAGGCGGCGTAGTTGCCGCCGCACTTGGCGGCGCCGGTGCCGCCCTTCGCGGCGCGGGCATAGTCTTCGGACAGCCAGATCGACACCGGCGCCACGCCCTTGGCGAAGTACGCGCCCGCCGGGCTGGCGATGACATAGTAGCCGGCCTGCTGCGCGGCGCGCACGCCGAGGAAGGCCTCGGTGGCGATCATGAAGGGACGGAAGTACAGGCTGGTCTCCGGCGCCGACGGCACCCAGTCGCCGTCGATGGCGACCAGCTGGCGCAGCGATTCGACGAATTCGTTGACCGGCAACTGCGGCAGCGCGAGGCGTGCGGCCGAACGCTGCAGGCGCGCGCCGTTGGCGTCGGGGCGGAAGGTCCAGATGGAGCCGTCGGCGTGGCGGTAGGCCTTGATGCCTTCGAAGATCTCCTGGCCGTAGTGCAGCACCGAGGCGGCCGGGTCCAGCGCCAGCGGACCGTAGGCGCGGACTTCGGCGTCGTGCCAGCCCTGCGCCTTGTCCCAGGTAATGGCGACCATGTGGTCGGTGAAGTGAAGGCCGAATCCGGGGCTGGCGAGGATGGCGTCGCGCTCGGCCGTCGTGCGGGCCTTGTCGGAGCGGTTCACGCGGTAGGTCAACGGGGCGGCGTTCATCACGTTCATCTCTTCCTTCCTGACGGGTTCTGCATCGGGTGAGCCGGCGGCTCAGAGCATGCCGGTTTCCAGCTTGGCGGCTTCGGACATCATGTGGCGGCCCCACGGCGGGTCGAATACCAGCTCGACGTCCGCCTCGGCGACGGTGGGGATCATCTCCAGCTTGCTGCGCACGTCGTCGACGAGGATCTCGCCCATGCCGCAACCGGGCGCGGTCAGCGTCATCTTCACCTCGACGCCGCGCTGGCCGTCGTCGCGGGTGCTGAGGTTGGCTTCGTAGACCAGGCCGAGGTCGACGATGTTGAAGGGGATTTCCGGATCGAAGCAGGTGCGCAGCTGGTTCCACACCAGCGCCTCGACTTCCTCGTCGCTGGCATTGTCGGGCAGCGACAGCGGTTCGGTGGCCTCCTTGCCGATGGCGTCGCCGTCCTTGCCGGCGATGCGGAACAGGTTGCCTTCCACGAAGACCGTGTAGCTGCCCCCCAGCGCCTGGGTGATGTAGCCGTAGCTGCCGGCCGGCAGGGTGACGAGCTCGCCCTGGGGGACGAGGACGGCCGCACAGTCGCGGGAGAATTGGACGGGTTCGCTGCTGCGGGAATACATGCCGGATCAGATGGGGGCGCGCGTGGGGCGCTGCAAGGCGACCTATTGTAGCCCCCACCCCCGGGGACGGGGCCGGGCCGAGGCCGTATCCTTGGCGACCCTGATGGAGTCCCCATGCCCCCCGCCGCACGTCGCTCCTTTCGCTGGCTGGTTCCCGTGATGCTGCTGCTCGGCGGCGCCAGCCTGGTCCTGATCTGGGTGACCGTCGCCCTCTACCTGCAGCGGCAGGCGGGCTGGATGGCCCTGCTGGCGGCCCTGGACGTGATCGTGGTGCTGCGGCTGGCCGGCATGCCGGCCGGCAAGGGACGCGCCGCCCTGGCGCTGCTGGCCACCGTGGCGATCTGCGCGGTGTCCCTGTGGAGCATCGTCGCGACCCAGCTGGGCTTCGCGATGGGCCTTACGCCGTGGGATTCGGCGCTGAAGCTCGGCCTCCACCACGCGGGGACGCTGCTGGCGCTGGCGACCACGCCGCTGGACTGGATCGCCCTGGCGGCCGCGCCTGCGTTGGCGGCCTGGTGGTCGCGCTAGCGTCGCGTCATCCGCGTGCCTGCAGTCCCCGCCCGCCCGCGGTCCCGGGCGTGATGGCGAAGGCGAGCCGCGTCGTTTCCGCGCCGATGCGCGCCGCGTCGTCGTAGAGCCTCTCCGCGCAGAGCCCGGACGGCAACAGCCGGAACTCGACGCGGCAATCGCCCGCCGCGTCGCGCTGCAGGAGACCCACGCCGTGCTGCGAGGTCTGCACATGGCGCACGCGCGCATCGCCGCGGCCCAGCAACACGTCCAGCGCGGCCACCAGCCGCAGGCCGGCTTCGGCGGTGGCCGGGTCCGCCTTCGCCGCGTCGGCCATGATGGCCGACAGCGTGGACGATGAAATCGCCGGCGCCGTGAACTCCACGGTCTTGGCCGAATGCTGGGTGGCGAAGCTGGCATGGATGTCGCCCGACAGCACCACCGCGCCGCCGGCGCGGTCCAACGCGGCGACCAACGCGTCGCGCTGCAGGCCGAAGCCATCCCACTGGTCGACGTTGAGATAGAACCTGCGGCGCAGCAGCGGCGGCGCGTCGAGCGCGGGATCGGACAGGTCCAGCACCATCGGCGTCATCGACACCGAACTGGCGACGAACAGCGAACGCCCTGCGCTCTCCGCGAGTTGCTCCGCCAGCCACGCCTGCTGCGCGGCACCGAGCGCGGGCGGCAGCGCGCCGTCGGCCTGACGCAATGCGAGCAGCAGGTCGTAGCTGTCCTTCACCACCATGTAGCGGCTGCCCAGGTGGCTGAACAATCCGCTCTTGCCCAACGCCAGCCACGGCAGGCCGCGCAGGTACGCCTCGTCCGCTTCGGGCGGCAGCGCGACGCCCATGAAGCCCGGCACCGCCTCGTTGTAGCGGCGCAGCACGTCGCGCAGCACGTAGACCGCCATCGGCTGCGCCGACAGCGCGGTCGCCCACGCGGCGGCGTCCTTCCTGTCCGCGCCGGCATCGGCATAGGCGCGGGTCAGGGCGCGGCGCAGCGGCTTGCGCAGTGGCGCCCATGCGTCGTCGGCCAGGTCCACGTACGGCATCAGGGCGGCGGACAGCGCCGGCCACTCCATGCCGATCCGGGGCGCCAGGCGGCGGAGCGCGGGTTCGTCGTAGGCCAGCGCGCCGGGGAAGGCATCCTCCGGGATCGGATGGTCGGGACGATGGCTGCGGTAGTCGAGCAGCAGCAGGCGCACATCGCGACCGAAGTCGAGCCGTCGCCACAGGGCGCCATGCGGGTGCAGGCGCGCTTCGTCCACGCGTTGCGTGCCCCCGGCATCGACCTCGCCCACGTCCACATCCACCGGCATGTACTCGAAGTAGGCGCGCTCGGCGTTGAGGCGGCGACGCGCATCGCGCTCGGGCCGGCGACCGTCTTCGTAGGTGGCGTTGTCCTGCCAGCAGTCGTCGCTGAACTCGTGGTCGTCCCAGATCGCCACCAGTGGTGCGCGTTCCAGCAGGGCCTGCAGGACCGGATCGGTGCGGTACTCGCGGTGCAGCTGGCGGTAGTTGTCCAGGCTGGCGGCGGCGAGATAGGCGCCATCGCCGGTGCCGACCCGCAACGCGCCCGCCGCATCGTCGAAGGCGATGCCGCGACCGCCGTCCGCCCGCTGGAAGCTGCTGTCGCCGATCGACTCGTAGATGAAGTCGCCCAGGTGCAGGATGAAGTCGAGGTCTTCCTGCAGCAGCGGCACCAGCGTGTTGTACCAGCGGCCGCCATAGTCCTGGCAGCTCATGAAGGCGAACCGCAGCGCCGGCGTCGGCGTGTCGGCGGCTGGTGCCGTGCGGGTCAACCCCACCGGCGACGACACCCAGTCCGCGCCGTCGCGCCGCAGGAAGCGGTAGTGGTAGCGACGGCCTGGCAGCAGGCCTTCCACGCGCACGCGCAGGCAGTGGTCGTGGTCGGCGCGTGCGCTGAGCTCGCGTTCGATGCGCAACTGCGAGAACGCCGCGTCATCGGCCACCTGCAGGCGCACGGCGACATCGTCGCTGCCCGCCGTGCCCGGCACGCGCGTCCACAGCAGCACGCGATCCGGCCGCGGATCGCCCGACGCGACGGACTGCGGGAAGCCCTGGCGCGAGACTATCGGCGTGGCATGCGCCGGGAACCAGCGGCTGGCGAACGGCAGCGTGGCCGTGGCCAGCGTGAGCTTGAGGAAAGCGCGGCGCGACGCGCGCGGCACGGCAGGATCAGAGGCGTTCAAGCGGGGCTCCACATCGCGAAGCCGTGCAGCTTCGCCGGCCGACGTTGCGGCGATGTGGCAAGGGCGCCCGTCATGGCGCAGCAACATCGAGCGGTCAGCCTGTGCCGTCGCCTCGCCGTATGTCGCGTGCGAGGCATCGCCTTCCTTCCTCCCACCACGGCCTGCCATGACCCTCCGTTCCCGCACCGCGCGCCACCCCGCCCATCGTTCCCTCACCGTCGCGCTCTGCGTGGCGCTGGCCAGCCCTGCCGCCGCCTTCGCGCAAGCAGCCGATGCGCCGGACGCCGGCAACGCCACCCAGCTGGACACCATCGTGGTGACCGCGCAGAAGCGCGAGCAGCAGGTGTCGGAAGTGCCGATCGCGATCACCGCCTATTCCGGCGACTTCCTCGATCGCCAGGGCATGACCACGCTGGGCGACCTGGCGGGCTTCGTGCCCGGCCTGCAGGTGCAGGAACAGAGCCCGAACAATCCCGGCTACGTGATCCGCGGCATCACCTCCGACAGCGGCGAGGCGAACGTGCAGCCGCGCATCTCGGTGTTCCAGGACGGCGTGTCGATCAGCCGCTCGCGCGGCGCCTCCGCCGCGCTGTTCGACATGGAGCGCGTGGAAGTACTGCGTGGGCCGCAGGGCACCCTGTTCGGCCGCGCCGCGCAGGTCGGCGCCGTGCACTACATCCAGAACAAGGCCAGGGACGACACCGGCGGTGCGTTCGAACTGGGCGTCGGCAGCGACAGCCAGCGCCTGGCCAGCGGCTACTTCAATGCCCAGATCGCCCCGGAAGCGCTCGCGGCGCGCGTGGCGGTCTTCCACGAAGAACGCGACGGCAGCATCGAGAACGCGGCCGGCGGCACGCTCAACGGCAAGGACACCACCGCGGTCCGTGCCAGCCTCGGCGCGATGATCGGCGAGGCCAGCCGGATCGACCTGATCGCCAACTACCAGAAGGACACGCCGCCGGGCACCGCCTTCATCAGCGGCACCATCCCGAATCGCCAGGGCAGCACCAGCCCGTACGCGGATGCCGAACTCAACCGTGGCGACCAGCTCGGCCTGGACCGCACCGTGCGCAGCCTCACCGCGCTGGGTTCTTTCTCGCTCAGCGACACGTGGACGCTGGACACCGTCGGCGGCTGGCGCAGCTTCGATTCGCACGAGGAATTCGATGCCGACGGCTCGCGCCTGAAGGCGATGGAGTTCGCCGAGATCGCCGAAGGCGACCAGTTCAGCCAGGAAGTCCGCTTCAACTTCGACAACGGCGAGACCTTCGCCGGCTTCTTCGGCGCCAGCTACTTCGTCGAGGACGGATCGCAGTACGTGCCGTTCGCGACCGACGAACGCAGCCTGCTCGCCCTGCTCTCGCAGAATGCCGCGTTCCGTCAGCAGATCGGCGCGCTGCTGGGCGGCATTCCGTTCCCCGCCATCCCGCTGTTCGGGCCGGACGGCAATCCGCTCACCGGCTACACCCTGCCCGGCGGCCTGCACACGTTGTTGAACCCCGACCATCGCGAAGCCTTCGCCAACTACGGCACGACCAAGGCCTGGGACGTGTTCGTCGACGGCACCTGGCGCGTCACGCCGTCGCTGGAACTGAGCGCCGGCCTGCGCGCGACGTGGGAAAAGCAGACAGCGGGTTACCAGGGGTTCGCCGGCAACGCGCCGAGCCTGTTCAACGGACTGGGCGCCGGTGCACCCGCGCCGCTGGCCGGCAACAACATCCTCAACAGCGCCACCGCCGGCAAACTGGAGCGCAGCGAGGACTTCGATTCTGTGGTCGGTCGCTTGGCCGCCCGCTACGCGTTCTCGCCGACGCTGAGCGGCTATGCGACGGTCTCGCGCGGCCGCCGTCCGAATGTCATCGACATCACGCCGCAGGGCAGCCAGGTGCTGCCGGCGGAGATCGTCAACAGCTACGAGGTGGGCATCAAGGGCGGTACCGAGGGCGGCCGCCTGGCTTACGACGTTTCCGCATACTGGTATGACTACAGCGACTTCCAGACGCAGATCCCCAACCCCAGCGGCGGCACGCCGTTCCTGATCCCGACCAATGGCGGCAATGCCACCGCCAAGGGCGTGGAAGCCTCGATCACCGGCGAAGTGGCCGACGGCCTGGTGATGTTCGCCAACTACGCGTGGACGCACGCACGCTTCGACGATCGCGACGACGACGGCAACGCGCAGCTGTACGCCGGCCACCGTTTCCGCCTGACCCCCGACCACGCCGCGGCGATCGGCATGGACTGGCGCGTGCCGATGGGCGCGGCCAGCTTCTACCTGCGCCCGTCCTACAGCTGGAAATCGAAGGTGTACTTCGAGGACGAGAACACCCCCGGCCTGGAGCAGGATGCCTACGGCCTGTTCAACCTGCGGATGGGCGTGACGCTGGCCGACGGCCGCTGGGACATCGGCGTGTGGGGCAGCAACCTGACCGACGAGGAATACCTGATCGATGCGGGCAACACCGGGCGCCAGTTCGGTACGCCCACGTTCGTGGCCGGCCAGCCGCGCGCGTACGGCATCACCGCCAAGGTCAGCTTCTGACGCCGGACAACACGCGACACGAAAAAGCCGGGCATCGCCCGGCTTTTTCTTTGCCCTGCACGGCGGCGATGGGACGCGTCAGTGCCCGTCGTCGAGCGCCTTCAGCTCGCTGACCAGTGCGTTCGCCATCTCGCTGCCGTCGCCATACAGCATGCGGGTGTTGTCGGCGTAGAACAGGGCGTTCTCGATGCCGGCGAAGCCGGTGCCCTTGCCGCGCTTGATGACGATGGTGTTCTTCGAGTTCACCACGTCGAGGATCGGCATGCCGTAGATCGGGCTGGCCGGATCCGTCTTCGCCACCGGGTTCACCACGTCGTTCGCGCCGATCACCAGCGACACGTCGGTGTTGGCGAACTCGGGATTGATATCGTCCATGTCCGCGATCAGGTCGTAGGGCACGCCGGCTTCGGCGAGCAGCACGTTCATGTGGCCGGGCATGCGGCCGGCGACCGGGTGGATGGCGAACTTCACCTTCACCCCGCGATCGATCAGCTTCTGGCTGAGTTCCCAGATCTTGTGCTGCGCCTGCGCCACGGCCAGGCCGTAGCCGGGCACGATCACCACGCGCTCGGCGAAGGCCATCATCGCGGCCACGTCGGCGGCCTCGATGGGCTTCATCGAGCCGCCGATCTCCTGCATCGCCGCGCTGCTGCCGCCGAAATTGGAGAACAGCACGTTGCTGATCTTGCGGTTCATCGCCTTGGCCATCAGCCGCGTCAGCAGCATGCCGGCCGCACCGACCATGGTGCCGGCGATGATCAGCGCCTCGTTGCCCAGCACGTAGCCTTCGAACGCGACCGCCAGGCCGGTGAACGCGTTGTACAGCGAGATCACCACCGGCATGTCGGCGCCGCCGATCGGCAGCGTCATCAGCACGCCCAGCGCCAGCGACAGCGCGAAGAAAGCGACGATCCACGGCATCGCCAGCGTGGTGAGCGCCATCACGCCGCATGCGACCGCGGCGAGCGCGACCAGGGCGTTGAACCACTGCTGGCCCGGGAAGGTGTAGCGCTTGTCCATGCGCCCGTCGAGCTTGGCCCAGGCGATCACCGAGCCGGTCAGCGACACCGCGCCGATCAGCGCGCCGATGACGGCCAGCGACAGCGTGAAGGTCGACGGTGCGGGTTCGCCGGACGAATAGCGCACCAGTTCCACCGCGCCGATCGCCGCGGCGGAACCGCCGCCCATGCCGTTGAACAACGCGACCATCTGCGGCATGTCGGTGATCGCCACCTTCTTGCCCCAGACCCAGTTCAGGCCCACGCCGATCACGATGGCCGCGATCATCAGGCCGATGTTGTGCAGGCCCGGCAGGAAGAACGTCGCGACGGTGGCGATCAGCATGCCCACGCCGGCCCACTGGATGCCGCTGCGCGCGGTCTTGGGGCTGGCCATGCGCTGCAGGCCCAGCAGGAACAGCGTGGCGGCCACGAAGTAACTCAGCTTCACCAGCGTCAACGCACTCATGCCCGGCTCCCTTCCGATGACGTGGATGGCTTGTCCAACCGATGGTATTCACGCATTTCGATGGCGGTCTTCAACAGGCCCACCATGCCCAGGCCGAACGCGACCAGGCCCAGCGACAACTGGTTCACCACCGTCGTGTCGGCCAGGTATGCGCCGACCAGCCCGGCCACCATCGAGGCCAGCGTGTAGAAGGACAGCAGGATCAGCATCCAGCGTCCCTTGCGCGGGTCCTGCCAGACGCGTCGCGACACGTCGTTCTGAGTTCGGGTCGGGTCCTGCAGCGAGGACAGGCCGATGCCGATGCCGGCGTAGAGCAGCACGTAGTTGAAGTCGTCGAAGACCGTCGCCCCGCTGTCGGCGCCGGCCATCGAGAGCGACCAGCCCGCTTTGGCCGCATAGCCCAGCGCCACCAGCAGCGCCGGGTACTGCAGGTAGCTCAGCCACTGGAAGACATCGCGTGCGTTCGTGCGGGTGCTCGCCGACATGACAGGTGCGCCGCTCGTCACTTGCCACCCGCGGGCTTGCTGCTCTTGAACATCTCCAGCATGCGCTCGGTGACCACGTAGCCGCCGGCCGCGTTGCCCGCGCCGAGCAGCACCGCGATGAAGCCGATGGCTTTCTCCAGCGTGGTGTCGGCGTGGCCCAGCACGACCATCGCGCCGATCAGGACGATGCCGTGGATGAAGTTGGAACCGGACATCAGCGGCGTGTGCAGGATCACCGGCACCCGCGAAATGATCACGTGCCCGGCGATGGCCGCCAGCATGAAGATGTACAGCGCTACGAACCCGTCGCTCATCCGCTCCCCCATCCTGTCCGCATTGTGGGCGCCGCCGCGCAGGGCGGGGCGTCTCCGCATCATAACCGCACCTTAACCCGCGGGAACCGCGGCCACGCCATGTCAACCGCGCGCCGCGTGGCGCGTTCCCTTCCGCGACCCCCACGGAGAACCGACCATGCCGTGCCCGACAGTCCCCGCCGACGGCCCGCCCCGCCGCCCGACCGGCGCATCGCGGTCGATTCACAGTACCGGTCGCTAAGCTATGTTGGTGAGTGCGACCCCGAACCCGCTGATGGACACGCCCGCCTCGCCCGCTCCGGCGGCGACGCTGGAGCTGTTCCTGGCCGACATCGGGCCGCGCGCCTTTCGCTTCGCGGAAGCCGGATTACGCCACCGCGACGACGCACTCGACGTGGTCCAGGACGCGATGATGAAGATGCTCGTGTACCGGGATCGGCCCGCGGCCGAATGGACGCCGTTGTTCTGGAGCATCCTGCGCCGCCGGATCGTCGACCTGCAGCGCCGCGCCGGTTTCCGCCTGCGCTGGCTGCTGCCCACCGGCGATCGTGGCGAGGAAAGCCCGGTGGACTGGGCGCCGGACCTGGGCGCCGGACCGTCGCAGGCGCACGACCAGCGCGAGGCCTACGCGCGCCTGGTGCAGGCGATGCGCGCATTGCCGGCACGCCAGCGCGAAGCGTTCACGCTGCGCGTGCTGGAAGAACTGGACGTGGCGGACACCGCCCGCGTCATGGGCTGCTCGGAGGGATCGGTGAAGACCCACCTGTCCCGCGCGCGCGAAGCCCTGCAGAAGCAACTGGAGGAATTCCGATGAACCCCGCCCATCCCCACGACGACACCGGCTTCGATGCGCAGGCCCGCGGGCTCCACCGCGCCTCGCTCGCGCAAGTGTCCCCGCAAACCCTGATGCGCTTGCGCACGGCGCGCCACGAGGCCCAGCGCGCCGCGCCCGCCGAAGGCGCGCGCTCGTGGCGCTGGCTGACCGCGACCGCCTTCAGCGCGGTGCTCGCGGTGGGCATCGGCCTGCAGTTCCTGCCCCGCACCTCGACCGCCCCGGCGCCTGGCGCGGCGACGCCCGTGGCCGTGACCGACGGCGAGACGGCGCTGGACGAAGCCTCCGCCGGCGCGCTGGAGGAAGATCCCGACCTGTACCTGTGGCTTGCCTCCGCGGACGCGCAGCCTCTTGCGATGGAGTGACCCGATGACATCCCGTACCGCCCGCCTGTTCGCCCTCGGCCTGCTGCTCGCCTCCGTCCAGGCGTTCGCGCAGTCGGCGCCACCTCCCGCGCCCCTGCCCGCCTGGGAGCAGCTGACGCCGCAGCAGCGCGAAGCCCTGATCGCGCCGTTGCGCGACCGCTGGAACCGGGAACCGGACGAACGCCCCCGCATGCTGGAGCGCGCGCAGCGCTGGCAGTCGATGTCGCCCGAACAGCGCGCGCAGGCGCGCCACGGGATGAAGCGTTTCGAGGGCATGAATCCCGAACAGCGCCGGCAGGCCCGCGCGCTCTACGGCCGGATGAAGGAACTCGCGCCCGCGCAGCGCGACGCACTGCGCGACCAATGGAAGAAGATGTCGCCCGAGCAGCGCGACGCGTGGATGGAACAGAACGCGCCGCGCCGCCGCCCGTCGCGGGAAGAGCGCTGACCGCGGCTTGCGCCCGCCTCAGGCCGCCTGCGCGGGCGCGTCGGGCCGTTCCGGCCACACCGTCTTGGCCAGCAGCTCGTCGTTCCAGTCGAACTGCAGCGCACCGTCCTTGATGAACAAGGACACGAAGTTGAACACGTTGCGCGCGTACATCTCGCTGGCGTGCACCGCGCCCAGGCTGGCCAGGTTCAAGGGGCCCGCGATCGCGACGCCCTGCTGGTCGTAGGTCTCGCCCGGTCGCGTGAGTTCACAGTTACCGCCGGTCTCCGCCGCCAGGTCCACGATGACGCTGCCCGGCTTCATGCCGGCGACCATTGCCGCACTGATGATCTTCGGCGCCGGGCGCCCCGGCACCGCCGCCGTGCAGACGACGACGTCGATGCCCTTGAGATGATCGGCCAGGCGCTGCTGCTGCAGCGCGCGCTCCTCGTCGGTGAGCTGGCGCGCATAGCCGCCCTCGCCCGCGGCGCTGACGCCCAGGTCGAGGAAGCGACCGCCCAGCGATTCGATCTGCTCACGCGTCTCGGGTCGCACATCGAACCCTTCCACCTGCGCGCCGAGCCGCTTGGCCGTGGCGATGGCCTGCAGGCCAGCCACGCCCGCGCCGACGATCAACACCTTCGACGGGCGGATCGTGCCGGCGGCGGTCGTCAGCATCGGGAAGAATCGCGGCGCCAGCTGCGCGGCGATCAGCACGGCCTTGTAACCGGCCATGCCGGCCTGGGAACTCAGCACGTCCATCGCCTGGGCGCGCGTGGTGCGCGGCAGGCGCTCGAGCGGGAAATTCTGCAGGCCGCGCGCCTGCAGCGCATCGGCGCGGATGGGATCGGCGGTGGGCTGAAGCACGCCGACCAGGCTGGCACCCGGCTTGAGGTCGGCGATCGCCTCGGCGGGCGGTGCCTGCACGCAGAGCACCACCTCGGCCTGCGCGCGGCCTTCGCCGCCATCCAGGCTGGCGCCGGCATCGGCATACGCCTGGTCGACGAAGCCGGCACCGGTGCCCGCGCCGCGTTCGACGACGACATGCGCACCGGCCGCAATCAGCTTCTTCACCGTTTCCGGCGTGGCGGCCACGCGGCGTTCGCCGGCCGCGGACTCCTTCAGTACCCGCACTTCGACCGCCATGCGCCCCTCGTCGTTGAGCCAACCGTACGACGATGCTAGCAGAGCGCGGCGGAGCCGCGCAGGCTCAGGTCAGCGGGGTTGGTGTGACAGGCGGGACCGGTTCCAGGCGTTCGATCACGCCCTGCATGGCGCTGTCGAACGCGTCCTCGCTCTGGTGCGTGCGCAGGCGGCCCAGGCGGACCATCGCGGCCAGTTCCTCCGGCGAGGCGACGCAGAAGCGCACGCCGCGGCGGTTGACGAACAGCAGGCGCGAGGAGATCGGGCTGACCCACGACAGTTTGCCCGGCTGCACCTTGTTGTCCTTGTCGATGAAGTCCAGCCAGGTGCCGATGGCCAGCCCCCGGAAGTGGTCGGCATCGCTGTGGTCGAAGTCGAGCGTGTCGGCGCCGGCGACCAGCTGGATCGGCGTGGTCTCCTCGTCGACGGCCGGCTTGGGCAGCACCACCTGCGGCAGTTCCGGCAGGGGTTTCTCGAGATCCGGCCGGGCGGCGGCGACCGCCTGCAACGTGTCGTGCAGCGCATCGACCGCACTGCCGGCAGCGTCCAGGTTCATGCCGACGCTGGAAAAGACCTTCAGCAACCCCGGGCGCCATGCCTGCAGCCACGGCTTGCCGATGACATGGCGCTGCGCTTCGGTGAGCTCCTCGAGCACGCCGTCGGCGAGCGCCAGCGATTCGCGCAGGCCCTCGCCTTCCTCGCCCTCGCGCAGCACCGTCATGGTGACGTGATGCGCCCAGGGCTGGCGTAGGAAGTCCTCGATCGCCTGCGGCACGGTGCGGTCGGCCAGACGCTCGTCCAGTTCGCCGTTCATCCGCGCACGCGCGGCTTCCAGACGCTCCTGGCCGCGCTGGATCTCGGCGGCACGGCGCTCGGCGATCTCGATGCGGCGGCGGTGCTGCTCCAGGAAGGAGCGGAACTCCTCTTCCAGGGTCAGGAAGATCGCGAGGTTCTCGTTGAACTCGGCCACCAGCCGGTCGACCACTTCCTCGACCTTGGTCAGCAGCGTGCGCTCGGCCGCGCTCTCGCCGTTGTTGCCTTCGCAGGCCTCGGCCAGCACGTTGAGCAGGCGGCGCGCAGGGTGCGTCTTCTGCACGAACATCCGGCGGTCCAGCAGGGCGACCTTCACGAACGGGACCACGAGGCGCCCGATCAGTTCGCGCGGACGGCCGTCCAGGTCGCGTTCGTCCAGCATGACGTCGAACAGCATGCCGACCAGGTCGATGGCGTCCTCGTCGACCGGTGCCAGGCGCGCCGTCGACGGATCCACGCCCAGCTGCATGGCGCTGCTGAGCACTTCGTTCTTCAGGCGCTGCGAGAGCGATTCGCCGGTATCGCCGATGGCGGCGCGCAGGGTTGCACTGGGCGTGGCCTGCAACAGGGACAGCACGGAGAGCATCTCGCGCTGCGAGAGATCGCGCTGCGGATGCGAGGGACGCGACGGCTCCTGCGAAACGTCACGGCCACGGCGCGACTCCTGCAGCAGATGATGCAGGGCCTCCAGCAGGACGCCTTGCGTCCCCGGTGCCGTGGAATAGCCGGGCGGCACATCGCCGAAGCCGGCGGCGGGCGCGGGCGCCGCGTGCGTCGCCTGCAGACCGCGGTTCACGCCGGCCATGCGGTTGAGGAAGCGGGCCGCCCAGGCGGGCGCACCGGGCTCTTCGCTCCCCATCAGGTCTTCGAGTTCCTGCGCCACGTCGGGCTTCGGCGCGCGCCGGGCCGGAGGCTCCGGCAGATCGGCCATCACGCCCATCTGCGCCAGGCGCTGGTCCAGCGCGGTGTAGACGCGCGCGATCGCGGGCACCAGGTCGCGCTCGCACAGCTTGATCACCACCAGCCGGACCTCGGCGGTGAGATCGCAGGCCGCGAAGCCCTGGTGCACGGCGACGCCGATGTGTTCGGGGCCGACGGGATTGAATTCCGGCTCCAGCGTGGACTGCCCGGCCAGGTAACCGAGGCGACGGTCGAGGCGGATCAGCACCGGCTTGCAGTCGCGCAGGATCACGCTGGCCAGGTTGCGCACCGCCAGGCGGGATTCCAGCTCCTGATCGGTCATCAGGGTGAGTGCGTTCTCCCCCGACTGCGCGAACGCGTCCTCCATGGAGAGCGGCTGGCCGTCCTGCAGCGCTTTCCACGCCAGCTGCAGGTGGGTACGGAAACGCACGATGATGTCTTCGCGCCGGCGGCGCAGCTCGCGCATGGCGTCGAGGAACGCCATCTGCGAGGGGCCGGCGCGCTCGGCTCGGTCGAACAGCGCATCGTCGAAACGGCCGAGCGCCACCGCGAAGGCGTCCACCAACGGCGGAATGGCGGCTTCACGCGCCTGATCAAGCATGCGCGTTTCCCGGCCGGGACGATCGGCGATATTGAGGACGTTCGACATGCACAAGGTTCCCCGCCTTGGCAGGCGAAAGGAGTTCGGGGGAGGCGGACCGGAATCCGCACTGCCATCGTAGGAAATCCGTGGTGCAGGCAACCGTGATGGCCTCGGCATTTTAGTGCCATGCAACAAGATGTGACACGCTAAACTTGACGCATGTCGCTCCCCTCCCCCCTGCAGTTCCTCGACGCCCGTCGTTCGGTGCCCTCCAAGCAGCTCGGCAACCCCGGCCCCGACGACGCCACCCTGCACCGCATGCTCGCCTCGGCGGTCCGCGTGCCCGACCACGGCAAACTGGTGCCGTTCCGCTTCATCCGCATCCAGGGCGAAGCCCGCCATGCGCTCGGCGAACGCCTTGCGGCACGCACCTTGCATCTCGACCCCGATGCCGCCGACGCCGTGGTCGAGAAGGATCGCGCGCGTTTTTCCCACGCGCCCACCATCGTTACCGTCGTCGCCCGGCTGACCGCCGGCCACAAGGTGCCGGAACAGGAGCAGTTGCTGACCGCCGGGAGCGTGTGTTTCGCGCTGCTGCAGGCCGCGCAGGCGATGGGCTTCGGCGCGCAGTGGCTGACCGGGTGGATGGCCTACGACGAAGCCATCGCCGCGACGCTCGGGCTCGCGCCCAACGAACGCGTCGCCGGCTTCATCCACATCGGCACGCCGCAGGTGGACGCGCCCGAACGCGACCGCCCGGATCCGTCCGCGCTGCTGACCGACTGGACGCCCTGAGGTCGCCAGCGTGCACGCCCTCTATCTGGTCGATGCCAGCCTGTACGTCTTCCGCGCCTGGCATTCGATCCCGGATGAGTTCCAGGATGCCGACGGTTGGCCCACCAATGCGGTGCACGGCTTCGCGCGCTTCCTGCTGGAACTGCTGGAGAAGGAGCGCCCCGCGCACATCGCGATCGCCTTCGACGAAGCGTTGGATAGTTGCTTCCGCAACCGCCTGTACCCGGCCTACAAGGCCAACCGCGACCCCGCGCCGGAGGCGCTGCGCCGGCAGTTCACCCACTGCAAGGCGCTCTGCGCCGCACTCGGCCTGAGCGTGCTGTCGCACGGCGAATACGAAGCCGACGACCTCATCGGCAGCGCCCTGCATGCGGCGCGGCCGCAGGCGTTCCGCGGCGTCATCGTGTCGGCCGACAAGGACCTGTCGCAGTTGCTGGGCGAACACGACGAGCAATGGGATTTCGCGCGCGGCCAGCGCTGGGGCATGGCGGGCGTCAAGGCGCGCCATGGCGTGGAGGCGCGGCAGATCGCCGACTACCTCGCCCTGACCGGCGACGCCGTGGACAACATCCCGGGCGTCAGCGGCATCGGCGCGAAGTCCGCCGCCATCCTGCTCGCCCACTTCGGCGATCTCGACACCCTGCTCGCCCGCATCGACGAAGTGGCCTTCCTCCGGCTGCGCGGCGCCGCGACCATGGCCACGCGCCTGCGCGAACAGCGCGAGCACGCCCTGCTCTGGCGTCAACTCACCACCATCGCGCTGGACGCGCCCCTCGGCGACATCGCCCACGGCCACGCGCGCGGTCAGGCCGACGGCGACATGCTCGCGGGCCTGTCCGATGCCCTGCGCTTCGGCCCGATGACGCGGCGACGCCTGCGCGTGGCCGCCGGACTCGAAGACGGCGGCCCGCCCCGCCTGTAAATCGTCATCGCCAGCGGCTAGCATCGGGTCATGGACGAACACGACAAGCGCAAGGCGCCGCCGCAGGTGGTCTGGTCAGGCAAGTACCAGCGGATGATGGTCCGCGGCACCTGGGAGTACGTGGAGCGCGCGCATGCCGGCGGGCTGGCGGCGATCATCATTGCGGTCACGCCGGACGACGAGGTGGTGTTCGTCGAGCAGTTCCGCGTGCCGCTGCAGGCGCTGACCATCGAGATGCCGGCCGGACTGGTCGGCGACATCCACGCCGACGAATCCATCGAGGTGTCGGCGATCCGGGAACTGGAGGAAGAGACCGGCTGGACCGCCGCACAGGCCGATGTGCTGATGATCGGTCCCACGTCGTCGGGCAGCAGCAGCGAGAAGATCGCCTTCGTCCGCGCTACCGGCCTGCGCAAGGTGGGCGACGGCGGCGGCGATGGCGACGAGGACATCACCGTGCACGCCATTCCGCGTGCGCGTGCCGCCGCGTGGCTGGCGCAGAAGATGGCCGAAGGCTACGAACTCGATGCGAAGCTCTGGGCCGGCCTGTGGATGATCGACCACAACCTGGACGGCACGCCGCGCGGCTGAGCGTCGCTCATTCGGGGTCCGCGCGATAACCGGCCAGGCGCCAGACACCCCCATCTTCGTACCGAAGCGTCACCCGCTCGCGATACAGCGACCGACCCTCGCCCAGGCGACTGGAGAACTCCAGCATCGCGTAGGTCCCGGCCGGCAACGAACCGCGCTCCCGTGCATGATCGATCCGGATCGCCACCCAGCGGCGCTCGGTGCCCCATCCCAAGGCGCGGCGCTGTGCGGTCAGCGACGCGACGAAGTCATCGCGCGACAGCGAGGCGCGCACCAGCGCCGAGGCTGCGTCCCACAGCGCACCGATGTCGCCCTGTTCGATGACGCGCACCAGGCGCAGCGCCGCCATGCCGAGTCGCTGGATATCCACGTCCTCGAGCCCGAGGCGCGGCATCGCCGCACCCGGCGTGCCCGCCGGCACCCTCGTCCCCATCCCGCACCCCGCATGTCGCCTGCCGTGGTGACCTGATCGGCGTCCCGTGCCGCAACCGGACGCTTCAGTCCAGGTGCTTGCGGAAGAACGCCAGGGTGCGCTCCCACGACAGCGCGGCAGCGGCCGCGTCATAGCGGGGCGTGGTGTCGTTGTGGAACCCGTGGTTCGCGTCGGGATAGACATGCGCGGTGTAGTCGACGCCGGCCGCCTTCAGCTGCTGCTCGTAGGCGGGCCAACCGGCGTTCACGCGCGTGTCGAGCGCCGCGAAGTGGAGCAACAACGGCGCTTTGATGCGCGCCGCGTCCTCCGTGGACGGCTGGC